>JAEWAF010000050.1 GCA_023391815.1 Pseudomonadota bacterium | reverse complement strand
GGTGTCCGGCACCTGCAGGATCTCGCGCGTCAGGTCGATTGCATATTGCAGCCGGCTCTTGCCGAGCTTCGAGCGGTGGGAACGCCCGAGCGAACCATGCGGCAGGCGCTCGAGCGCCCAGCCGGGCGGCTTCGCGCACGGGCCCGACGAGAAATAGGGTCGATTCGGCTTTTCGGCGGGACGATCCGGGCGCAATTCGGGCGCCGCGGCAGTAACGATATCAGTCATGCAACTCTCCTCGCAGAGAGCACGCGCCGCGTTGGGACGGCGTGGCCCGCCGGCGGCAATAAGGCGATGCGCGCGAATGTCAAACGGCGGGATTGAGCTATCCAGCGGACTTCGGCGAGGCGAGGCGGCGTCCGCGTTGGACGCCAGTGACGTTTGCCCCAGCACAAGCATATCTATGAGAAAGACTGCTTCGGGAGCAATTTCTTGGCGCAGAGTCCTGAAGCGGGACAGTCGAACGCCCGAATCATCTCGCCGTCAAAGCGGTAATCTGCTAGTCGCCGAGGCAAGAACTAAAACAGTTGAACGAAAATCTGTCCGGCATCCGCATCGGACAATGTGTGGGGGTTATTCACATGAGTAAGCTCGGCTTCAGCATGGCTGTCGCGATGACTGCGGCGGTTGCCTTGGCGCAGCCGGCCACCGCGGCCGTGACCGTGACGAACAATCAGGTTCTCCTGAGCGGCACCGGCGGCAGCTGGACCGTCAATTATGACGGTTACGGCGATAACCCCGGCCTGGGCGTGATCCCGGGGCTGACAAGCTAGATCGAATTCACCTTTGTGAACTTCACGAACGGCGGGAAGACCGCGAACCTGACCTATAAGATCACCAACAACTCCGCGATCGCTTCGCGCCTGACCGTCTTCGGCTTCCTGACCTCGGCGCCGCTTTCGGCATCGACCACGATCTCGGGCGTGCCGTTCGACGTGAATCTGGTGGGAAGCTTCACGCTGCCGAACGGCGGCGCGCTGCCGATCTCGGTCTGCTTCAAGGATCAGGGCCAAGGCAATAACTGCAACAACGGCCAGCTCGGCGTGAACGATGGCGCGACGACCACCGTCGGCACGATCGCGCTGGGCCTGCAGAACGCAGCTACGCAGCTTGCCCTCAGCAACTGGGTGGTGCGGTATCAGAGCACAGCAACCACGTCCGGATCGGCGATCGGCCGCGGCACGGTGTTCGTGAACGGGATTCCGGAACCGGCGACCTGGGCGATGATGATCGGCGGTTTCGGGCTGATGGGTGCGGCGATTCGCCGACGGCACCGCGCTGCGGCGGCGACCGCCTGAGAGTATCGCGGAGCTCAACGGATCAGGGCGCCTTCGGGCGCCCTTTTTCTTTGCGCGGTTCGACTCGGTCGAGGCACGGTTGATCGCCGCTGCGATTCCAGCAGAGGCCCGCTTGCGGCAGGATCGCTGCATGGGGCGAAGGGGCAGCATCATCATCGCGTCGAGCCTGGTGCTCGCGGCATGCGCCGGCGGAGGCGAGCGCCGTGCGCGCGCCCCCGAACCATCGACCCGCACCACGCTCGATTCCCCACAGGTGCGCCTCTGTCTCGCCAATCTCGGCCAGCTCGCGCAGTTCCAGACCCTTCCGGACCGCGACTATGGTGGCGGCTGCTACACGTTCGGCAGCGTGAGGCTGACGCAAGTGGGTGTGCCGGTCAGCAATCTGGGACCGATGAACTGCTCGCTGGCTGCGACCTTCACCGCCTGGGTGCGCAACAGCGTCATGCCGGCTGCGCGGCTCTACCTCGGAGCGGAGCTGGCCCGGGTCGAGACGTTCGGCAGCTATTCCTGCCGCAACATCAACGGCGCGCAGGCCGGACGGCTTTCCGAACACGCATCGGCCAATGCCGTCGATGTGAGCGGTTTCGTGCTGGCCGGCGGTCGCCGCATCACGCTCAAGCAGGACTGGACTTCGCCCGACCCGAGCGTGCGCAGCTTCCTGCTGGCCATACGCACCTCGGCCTGCCGGCGCTTCAAGACGGTGCTGAGCCCCGACTATAATGCGCTCCATGCCGATCATTTCCATCTCGACATGGGACGCGGGCCGTTCTGCAGGTGATTGCAGCCGCCATGATCCCGGCCTAAGCCGGATCGCTTATGACTGATACACGCGTTCCCGCGCGCGTCTTTCCGAACGCGCTAGACGAAGCCGAAGCCGCCAAGAACCTCACCCAGACGCCGCAGACGATGCACCCGGCCTATCGGCTGGCCTTCCAGGACATCGACTTCCTGCTGCGCGAGGATCTACGGCCCGTCCGCTTCCAACTCGAGCTGCTGAAGCCCGAATTGATGCTCGACGAGGCCAGGATCGGCTCGACCTTTGTGTTCTACGGGTCGGCGCGCATCCCCGAGCCCGCCAAGGCAAGCGTGCTGCGGGAGGTCGCGACCGACGATTTCAGCAAGATCGTGGCCGAGCGGCTGATCGAGAAAGCGCGCTATTACGACGTCGCCCGCGAACTCGCCCAGATGGCGAGCAAGGCGCCCCACGACATCGA
>JAEWAF010000018.1 GCA_023391815.1 Pseudomonadota bacterium | reverse complement strand
GGCGGGCCCAATGCAGGCCCGCCCCCTTGGGGGATGACGATGAGAGTAGCGACCGTGCTCGCGCCCATCATGCTGGCATTGGCCGGCACGCTATTGTCATCGAGCGCCTTCAGCGCCGACCCGCCGGGCGTCGCCACGCCGAGCGTCGATCCGCCGCATTCGGCGGATATTTCCAAACGCAATCTCACACCGAAAGACTTTCCCCGTTGGCGCGAACTCGAGCCCAACGTGTATGCCTATGAAGGGCTGCACTCAGCCGACAAGGAGGGCACGATCGTCAACACGGTCAGCCTGATCGTCGTCACCGGCGATGGCGTCGTGGTCGTGGACGGGCAGGGCGATCCGGCCCAGACCCGGCTGATGATCCAGAACATCCGCAAGCTCACCGATGAGCCCATCAAGTATGTGGTGATCGCCTCGGATCACATCGATCACATCGGCGGCAATGCCGCCTTCAAAGAGGCCTATCCGAACGTCGTTTTCATCGCCTCGCCGGCTTCTCAGAAGCACATGGCGAAGGATCCCAATCCGCCGACCATGCTCGTCTCCGAGCAGCGCTCGCTGCGTTTAGGGGCAGCGCAGATCGAGATTCTCAATCTGGGTCGCGCGCATACCGGCGGCGATCTGGTCGCCTGGCTGCCCCAGAGCGGGGTGCTGTTCCTGGGCGAGATTTATTTGAGAGACGTGTTTCCGGCGATGCGCTCGGCATATCCGACCGAGTGGCTGGCAACGATTCGAAAGTCGGTGTATTTGAATGCAAGATGGGTCGTGCCGGGGCATGGCTTCATCGATGAGGCGCCCATCATGAGGCGCGAGCTGGACGAGGCGAGACAGGCCTTGGTTTATGTCATCGATGAGGCGAAACGCCTGCATACGGCCGGATACAAGTGCGAATCTGCCGCGAACTGTCCGGCAGCCGAACATGCGAACTGGGGCCCGTACACGGACTGGGCATTACGCAGCTCGCAGGCACCGCTCGCCATCGCTCGTGTATACCTCGAGCTCGAAGGCAAGCTGCCGGAGACCTGACTTGCCGGGGCCGCACTGTGGAACTACTTGGGTTTCGGCGCGGTCCAACGGGGCCCGCCGACGAGCCTTCGGAAGGGTGTCCGAAACTCAGGGTAAACGCCTGACACCGGACGGAAAATTTCCACATTCCAGGCAAAAAAAACAAAGTTCATGTAGCGCCTTCGGCGTACATTCTGAATAGCAGATAGAACAGGTCTAGCTCGAGTAAGAACTGGATACCGTTCGATCGCTGTAGGTTGAGAGGGGGACGTTGAGTGAAGTCATGTATCCGTGCGTTGGGCGCTGTTGCCCTGTCCAGCCTGCTCCTTGCCGGCTGCGCGGGCAAGGATGAGCCCCAGAATCCAGGCACGCCGCCGCGCGTGCGAATCATCACCACCCAGCAGTATCTGAACACGGTTGCGAATGTGTTCGGTTCCAGCGTGAACATGGACATGAAGTTCCCGCCGCTGCGTCGGACCGACGGTCTGCTCGCCAACGGCGCGGCGCTCGCCGGCGTCACCGCGGGCAAGATCGAAACGTTCCAGCGTGCCGCGAGCAGCATCGCAGCCCAGGTCGTCTCGCCCGAGCGCCGCAACTACCTCATCCCGTGCGCACCGGCCGATGAAAAGAAGGCCGATGCCGAGTGCGCCAAGCTGTTCTTCTCGCAGACCGGTCGACTCCTGCACCGGCAGAAGCTCTCCGATGAGCAGCTGAACAAATACGTCACCGAAGCCAACGATGCCGCCAATCAGCTGAAGGACTTCTACGCCGGTCTCGAGCTCACGCTCGAATCGATGCTGATCAGCCCCGAAGTGCTGTTCATCGTCGAGACCAGCGATGAGAAGCCCGATAAGAACGGCACCCGCAAGCTCGATGCCTATTCGCTCGCCTCGCGCCTGAGCTTCTTCCTGTGGAACGCAGGTCCGGACGACATGCTGCTGACCGCCGCCGAGAAGGGCGATCTGGACAGCGAGCGCGGCCTGAAGAAGGTCGTCGATGAGATGCTCGCCAGCCCCCGCCTGGAAGACGGCATGCGCGCCTTCTTCGATGACATGCTCGGCTTCGATGACTTCGATGCGCTCTCGAAGGACCCGACGGTCTACCCGTTCTTCACGGGTGCGACCGCCGCGGATGCCCGCGAGCAGACGATGCGCACGATCGTCGATCACCTGATCCACAAGCAGGAGGACTATCGCGATCTGTACACGACGCGCGAGACCTTCATGTCCCCGGCGCTGGCGCCGCTGTATCAGATCCCGGCCTCGCGCGGCTGGACCGAATATACGTTCCCCGAAGACAGCCCGCGTCAGGGCCTCTTGACTCAAGTGAGCTTCGTTGCGCTTCGCGCCCACCCGGGCCGCAGCTCACCGACGCTGCGTGGTCGCGCACTTCGTGAACGCATCCTCTGCCAGGTCGTGCCGCCGCCGCCGCCGAACGTGGACTTCGGCAAGCTCAACAACCCCGATGCGCACTACAAGACCCAGCGTGAGCGCGTGGCCGTGCACCTGGAAGATCCTGCGTGCGCCGGCTGCCACAAGATCACCGATCCGATGGGACTGGCCCTCGAAAGCTTCGATGGCGCGGGCCGCTTCCGCAAGGAAGAGAACGGCGCGGTCATCGATACCAACGGCGAGCTCGACGGCGTGCACTTCACCGACGTGGTCGGCCTCGGCAAGGCATTGCACGACAACCCGGCGCTGCCGAGCTGCCTCGTCGATCGTCTCTACAGCTACGGCTCCGGTGGCGCTGCCAAGCCCTCCGATCGGCCGCTGCTGAAGTACTACACCGCCGAGTTCCAGAAGGCCGGCTACAAACTGCCGGAGGTGTTGCGCACTATCGTGATGTCCGATGCCTTCCAGCACGTGACCGATGCGAAGAAGACGGTTTCGACCGAAGCGCGCGAGCCGACCGAGGAAATCGTCATCGAAGAGCAGTTGCCGACGACCACCACCGTGGACACGTCAGCCCCTGCGAGCCAGACACAAACCGTGGCGATGACTAACAGCCACGACAAGAATTGATTGCCGTTGCGGAGAGATCACACATGAGCAAGTTGACCAGACGGACAGTCCTGCGAGGTATGGTCGGCGGCGCCGCGGTAAACGTCGCGCTACCGTTGTTGAACTGCATGCTCAACACCAACGGTACCGCGTTCGCTGACGGCAAGCCGATGCCGGTGCGTTTCGGCACCTGGGGCTGGGGCCTCGGCATGAACTCGAGCGTGTTCGTACCGAAGAAGTACGGCGCCGATTTCGATCTGCCGGAAGAGATTTCGGCGCTCGCGCCGATCAAGCAGCACATCAACCTCATCACCAACACCCAGGCGTTCCGCGACAACTACCAGAACCTGTGTCACTACACCGGTTGGGTCATCGCCCGCACCGGCGCCGCGCCGAAGGACACCAAGGACATTCCGGGTGAGACGATCGACGTGACGATCGCGAACCAGATCGGCGGCGGCACGCGCTTCAAGTCGCTCACCGCCACCGCGACCGGCGACGTGCGCAACACCTACAGCTACGAGAACAGCAACACCCCGAACGCGCCCGAGTGGTCGCCGTTGCAGTTCTACACGCGCTTGTTCGGACCGGACTTCCCGGACCCGAACGCGAAGACCTTCACGCCCGATCCGCGCATCATGGTGCGTCGGAGCGTGCTCTCCGGCGTCATGGACCAGACCAAGAGCCTGATGCAGTCCGTGCCGGCCGATGACCGCGCGCGTCTGGATCAGTACTTCACGGGGCTCCGTCACCTCGAGCAGCAGTTCCAGCAGCGCCTGGAGAAGCCCGAGCCGATCGAAGCGTGCGTGCGTCCGGGCGAGATCAAGGTCGATCCGGCCATGGGCCAGGAAGCCGAGGCGATCCGGGTTCGTCACGAGATGATGACTCAGTTGCTGGTGATGGCGCTGGCATGCGATCAGACGCGCGTCTTCAACATGGCGTACACCAACGCGAACTCCTCGACCATCAAGCCGGGCTACGAGAAGCCGCACCACACGACCACTCACGAAGAGCCGGTCGATATGCACATCGGCTATCAGCCGACCGCTTCGTGGTTCACGCGGCGCGCGATGGAGTCGTGGGCGTACTTCGTCGATGCCTTCACCAAGGTGAAGGAAGGCAACGGCACGCTGCTCGACAACGTGTTCATCATGGCGACGACCGACCACGGCTACGCACGCGTGCACAGCCTCGATCACATTCCGATCTTCACGGCCGGCCGTTGCGGCGGCAAGGTGATGACGGGCCTGCACATCGACGGCAAGGGCACCACGGGCTGTCGCGTCGGCTACACCGCGCTGAAACTGATGGGCGTGGACAAGCCGTCGTGGGGCGTGAACAGCAACAACACGTCGCAGGAAGTCGGCGAGATTCTCGTTTCTCGTCTGAGCTGAGTGCCTGCACCGACCCCGGCTCGTCTTTGGCGCGCTGGGGTCGAGGCTTGATTGAGAGGTCCCGCGATCGGCGGGACCATGATGCTCAGGGGAGTCGACTCGTTCGGCTGCCGCCCTGAGGGGTGAGGGGGATACACGATGATTAGACTTCGATGGTTGTTGTCGGCGGCACTGTTGCTCGGTGCCGGCGTCAGCCAGACGACAACGGCCGCGACCGGTCCGTATTGGCAGTCGAAAGACTCGAAGGATACCGAGTCGTATTTGAAGGTTCCGATGCCGCCCGGCATCCAGGTCATCCCGACCGAGCTCGAAGGTCCGGTGTTCGCCACCGCCGAAGGCAAGACGCTCTACACCTGGCCGCTCGGCAATCTGCGTAACGGCAACGCGGGCGATCGTCGTAACAGCGGCGTTTCCAGCTGCGATGACACGATCTATAAAGAAACGACGGGCTACATGAGCCCGTATCCGCCGGGCTTCCTGCTCCCCGAACCCGAGACTCGCAGGAGCTGCGAACAGTTGTGGCCGCCGGTGCTCGCGCCGGCCGATGCAAAACCCGTCGGCAAGTGGACCGTGGTGAAGCGCAAGAACGGTCAGAGCCAGTGGGCGTACGACGGCTATCCGGTGTACACCTCCGATCTCGACAAGAAAGCGGGCGATGTGCTCGGTGGTACGAATGCGTTGAATGGCGGTGCGCAGGGCATCGTACGTCAGCCGATCGGTCCGCCGCCCGATGTGCCGCCCGAGCTCGATGTGGTGCCGTTTCGCACCGGCCACATGATCACGACGTACAAAGGTTTCTCGGTGTACGCCTCGGATGCCGACACGCAGGGCAAGTCCAACTGCACGGGCAAGTGCCTGTCGGATTGGGATCCGGTGATCGCGCCCCAGACCGCGAAGGCCAAGGGCGATTGGAGCGTGGTCGAGCGCTCGCCCGGTATCAAACAATGGGCGTATCGCGGTCAGCCGCTGTACACCTACGTGCATGAGAAGAAGGCGCGTGCGGTGACCGGCAGCGACATCCCGGGCTGGCACAACGTGTACACCCAGCGTGCGCTGCCGCCGCCGGCGGAATTCACGGTGCAGGATTCGCGTATCGGCCAGGTGCTCGCGGATAAGGATGGCAAGACCATCTATCTGTATCAGTGCAACGACGATGCGATGGATCAGCAGACCTGCGATCACCCGGATTCACCGCAGGTCTATCGTCTGGCCATCTGCGGCAACTTCGATCCCGATGTTTGTAACAGAACCTTCCCGTACGTGAAGGCCTCTGCCGGCGCGAAGTCCGACAGCAGCCTGTGGACGGTGGTGACGATCGATCCGAAGACCGGCAAGTGGGCCAAGCCCGGCGATGCCGGCGCGATCCAGGTGTGGGCCTACCGTAACCGCCCCGTGTACACCTATGGCGATGATTTGAAGCCGGGCGACGCGAATGGCGATAACTACGGCGAGTTCAACGGCCAGCGCAATGGTTTCCGCGCGTTCTGGGTGCGGGACGATTATCGCAACAACAATCTTGGCCGCACGTCGAACGACCGCTAACCGCTTTGGCGAGACTAGGAGCTGATATGAAGAGCAATGCAGTTCGGATGATGAGCATCGCTGGCTCGCTGCTGGCCGCCTCGGTGACGATCGCGCTCGGCACGGCAAGCGCGCAGCCGGCGCCCTTACAGGAAGGCGGCGGTGCGTTGAAGGATCGTCGCATCGGTTACGTCATGACCCACAAATACTGGGCCGTGTACGAGACCGAAGGCGCGAAGACCGAATGCCCGCAGGGCTTCAACGACGGTCCGCGCGAGCAATTCAAGAAACTCTATGACGATGGCAAGAAGCGCAGCATCGTCGAGGCGCAGTTGAAGCGCGAGGGCGAGCAGTGGCATCCGACCACCGAGCCCGAGTCCTTCGTCTTCAAGGAAGCGCAGGGCAATGTTTCTTACGGTCTGAACCTGGACGGCAAG
This sequence comes from Pseudomonadota bacterium, assembly GCA_023391815.1. Classification (GTDB taxonomy): domain Bacteria; phylum Pseudomonadota; class Gammaproteobacteria; order Steroidobacterales; family Steroidobacteraceae; genus Steroidobacter. The sequence continues at coordinate 54,458 of JAEWAF010000018.1, read as the reverse complement.
GTCGGCCCCGAGGACTTCACCAGCCCCGAGGGCGAGAAAGGCATCGACAACCAGCTGTATCGCGTGATCGGCTGCATCGGCCACTACCGCACCATGGGCACGATCAATCACTTCGAAAATCTGTTCATGCGCAGCTACGACGATGCGCGCATCGTGCTCGAGCTCACCGAAGTGGACGATCTGAAGAACGACGACTCGGTCGTGGTCACGACCTATCGCGGCAGCGACGGCCTGCTGCAGGATGCGACCGGTGAGGGCTTCATTCCTGGCGGCACGCAACGCGTCGATCTGCGCTGGGGCAAGGAATATGTGAGCAAGCTGAAAGGCAAGATCGTCGATGGCGTGCTCATCACAGAGCCTGCCGATCGCGTGATGTTGCCGTGGGGTGTGACGTTCGGCACCAGCGGCTATCACGTGTTCCGCGGCTTCCAGTTGAAGTTGAAGCTCGATCCGGAAGCGGCCGAAGGCTTGATGGCGGGCTTCGTCGATGTGAAAGCATTCAATCATCACTTGAATACTTCCTGGTCGACGCATCACCACAGTTACGGTCAGCTCTCATCGCCCTCGCAGTACAAGGCGATGATGCGTCTCGCGGACGGCTATCCCGATCCGAAAACCGGCAAGAACACGGCGATTTCCTCGGCGGTGAAAGTTAAGTTCACGCAAGTCTACGTGCAGCAGCCGGAACAGAAGGAATTGGTGTCGAAGCAATAACCTGAAGCGATGGGGGATGCTGAGCATCCCCCATACGCAGGAATTTTCAACGGGCGCACCCGCGCTTGCCACGATCATGCGCAGAGGCGCCTTCACGGCGCGAATTTGGATAAGAAATAACCGCGATGCGCTAGCTAGACTGCCCCAATACAACATGCAGACAACAAACGTTGTTAGGGGGCCGTCATGCTGCATTCAACCCGCCTGGATCGTCAGGCGGTGGCGCTCAGACCCGCGCGCAACGCGCCGCTAGCGCTCAGGATTCCCGAGCCTGCCGCCCGTCCTGGCGAGCCGGCCAACTTCAGTAAACTGCGTTTATCGGCGCCGGGCGCGGTGCGCCGGCCCTCGCTCGATGTCGAGGCTCGCTCGATCCACGATCTCGCTTACGAACTGATCCGCGTGCTCGATGACAACGGCAACGCCGTCGGTCCGTGGGCGCCCGAGCTCTCCAGTGCGACGCTCATTGCCGGCCTTCGCAACATGATGCTGACGCGGGTGTTCGATGAGCGCATGTATCGCGCGCAGCGTCAGGGCAAATGTTCCTTTTACGTGAGGAGCACGGGCGAGGAAGCGGTGTCCGCGGCGCAGGCGGCTGCGCTCGAAAGCTCCGACATGCTCTTCGGCAGCTACCGCTCGCAAGGGCTCTTGATCGCGCGCGGCTATCCCATCCTGAAGATGATGGGGCAGGTGTATTCCAATCTCCTCGATCCGCTGCTCGGCCGGCAGATGCCGGTGATGTATTCGAGCCGCGAGCACAACTACTTCACGGTCTCGGGCAACCTCGGCACGCAGTTCATTCAAGCGGTCGGCTGGGCGATGGGCTCGGCGTTGAGCGGTGATACGCGGATTGCCGCGAGCTGGATCGGCGATGGCACGACCGCCGAAGGCGATTTCCACTACGCGCTCACCTTTGCGTCCGTCTATCGGGCCCCCGTCATTTTGAACGTCGTCAACAACCAGTGGGCGATCTCCTCGTTCCAGGGCATCGCCGGCGGCGATGAAGCGCCGTTCGCGGCGCGTGCCATCGGTTACGGGCTTCCGGCGCTGCGCGTCGATGGCAACGATTTCCTCGCCGTGTATGCAGCGACCCAGTGGGCCGCTCAGCGTGCGCGGTCCAATCATGGCGCGACGATGATCGAGCTGTTCACGTATCGCGCCGAGGCGCATTCCACGAGTGACGATCCGAGTCGCTATCGCCCCGCCGACGAAGGCAGCAAGTGGCCGCTCGGCGATCCGATCGCACGCTTGAAGCAGCACTTGATCGTGCGTGGGGAGTGGAGCGAAGAGAAACATGCGGCGCTTCAGGAGGAAGTGACGCAGGAAGTGCGCAACGTGCAGAAGGAAGCGGAGGCGAAGGGCGTGCATGGAAACAACCAGACGCCGAGCCCCAAGACCATGTTCGAAGGCGTGTTCAAGGAGCCCGATCCGCGGCTGCTGAAGCAGCGTCAGGAGGCGGGATTCTAGATCATGGCGACGATGAACATGATTCAGGCCGTGAACTCGGCCATGGCCACGATGATGGCGCGCGACCCGAGCGTGGTCGTGTTTGGCGAGGACGTGGGCTACTTCGGCGGCGTGTTCCGCGCGACCGACGGATTACAAAAGAAATTCGGCAAGCACCGTTGTTTCGATACGCCGATCGCCGAAGGCGGCATCGTCGGTGCGGCCATCGGCATGGGGGCTTACGGCATGCGCCCGGTGGTGGAAATCCAGTTCGCGGATTACATCTATCCGGCGTTCGATCAACTCACCTCCGAGGCGGCACGCATTCGCTATCGCTCCAATGGCGATTTCAACGTTCCGATGGTGGTGCGCACGCCGTACGGCGGCGGCATCTTCGGCGGACAGACGCACAGCCAGAGTCCCGAAGGGTTGTTCACGCATGTCGTCGGCTTGAAGGTCGTGATTCCCTCGACACCCTACGATGCCAAGGGCCTCTTGATCAGCTCGATCGAGGATGACGATCCGGTGATTTTCCTCGAGCCCAAGCGGCTCTACACCGGTCCGTTCGACGGCCGCCACGATGTGGCCGTGAAGCCCTGGTCGACGCATCCGGCGGCAGAGGTTCCGGAAGACTACTACCGCGTGCCGCTCGGCAAGGCATCGATCGTGCGTCCCGGCTCGGATGTCACGATCCTGGCGTACGGCACGATGGTTCACGTCGCGCTTGCGGCCGCGCAGGAGAGCGGCGTCGATGCGGAAGTGATCGATCTGCGCAGTCTCATTCCGCTCGATGTGGATACGATCATGAGCTCGGTCAACAAGACCGGCCGTTGCATCGTCGTGCACGAGGCGACCAAGACCAGCGGGTTCGGTGCGGAGCTGGCGGCGCTGGTACAGCGCGAATGTTTCTATCAGCTGGAGTCGCCGGTGGAGCGGGTGACGGGTTGGGATATTCCTTATCCGCACGCGTTCGAGTGGCAGTACTTCCCGGGCCCGGCGCGCGTCGCGGCAGCGATGCGTCAGGCGATGGAGGCATAAGGCGATGGGCCAGTACAGTTTCAAACTGCCCGATGTGGGCGAAGGCACGGCCGAGGCGGAGATCGCCGAGTGGCGCGTGAAGGTCGGCGATCGCGTCGAAGAGGATCAGCCGCTCGTCGATATGATGACGGACAAGGCGACGGTGGAGTTGACCTCGCCGGTCGCGGGCATCGTGCAGAGTATTGCCGGCAAGGCGGGCGAGAAGGCCGCGGTCGGTTCGGTGCTCGTGGTGTTGGACACGGGGGAGGCGGGCGCCTCGACGCCCGAACAAAACAAACAAACGGCGCCGTCGACTCAAGCTACCTCAGCAGACGCCGAGCAGCGTCGCACGGGCACTGGTCCGGTGGCATTGGCGACAACGGCAGGCAAAGTAGCCTCCGGCGCCGCGCATGCGCTCGCGCGCAGCGCGGATTTGGGCACGGGCGGGGCTCATAGCGCCGGTCGCAGCGATTCCGTGGGCTCGAAGCGAAGCGCAAACTCCGAAGCAAACGCAGCCACAGGCGCAAGCCGTGGCGGCGATTCTTCCGCGAACGCCGGCTCCGGCTTCAGCCGCGCGATCGACGCGGGCACGCAGCCGCGTCGTGGTGAGCGTCCGGCGGCCTCGCCCGCCGTGCGTCGTCGCGCCGAAGAACTCGGTATCAAGCTGCAGTTCGTGCGCGGCACCGGCCCGACCGGTCGCATTCTGCACGCCGATCTCGATGCGTATCTTGCGCAAGAGTCCGGCGAGCGTGGCCCTTCTCGCATCGGCCACGCCGAACCGAGTCAGGGCAGCGGCAACAACTATCTCTACAGCAAACTCTCCGGCGGCGAAGACATCCCCGTCATCGGCCTGCGCCGGCAGATCGCCGAGCGCATGCAGGCGGCGAAACGTCACATCCCTCACTTCACCTATGTGGAGGAAGTGGACGTTACCGAACTGGAAGAACTGCGCGCTCATCTGAACGCGACCCGGACCAAGGATCAGCCGAAACTCACATTGCTGCCGTTCCTCATGCGCGCACTCATTCGGGTGCTGCGTGAGTTCCCGCAGATGAATGCGACCTACGACGATGAAGCCGGCGTCATTCATCGTAGCGCCCCGGTGCACATCGGCATGGCCGTGCAAACCGCACGTGGCCTGCTGGTCGCCGTGATCAAACATGCCGAAGCGCGCGACATTTGGGACTGCGCCAGCGAAGTGAGCCAGCTCGCGACCGTCACCCGCGATGGCAAAGCCTCGCGCGAACAGCTCACCGGTTCGACGATCACGATCACGAGCTTGGGCCCGTTGGGCGGCGTCTCCGCGACGCCGGTCATCAATCGCCCCGAGGTCGCGATCATCGGTCCGAACAAGATCGTCGAGCGCCCGGTGGTGCGCGACGGTCAGATCGTGATTCGCAAGATGATGAATCTCTCGTCCTCGTTCGACCATCGCGTGATCGATGGCGCCGAGGCCGCCGAGTTCATCCAACGGCTGCGCTCGGTGCTCGAGCAGCCCGCCACCATTTTCGTCCGGTGATCCCATGAGCGAAGCAATCAAGACACGGTTGTTGGTGGTTGGCGGCGGTCCGGGCGGCTATGTCACCGCGCTTCGAGCCGCACAGCTCGGCGTGCAGGTCACCCTGGTGGAGGCCGACCGATTGGGCGGCACCTGCCTGATCCGCGGCTGCATTCCCTCGAAGGCCATGATCCACGCGGCGGAGAAATTCACCACCGTGCGGGACGCCGCGAAGCAGGGCGGCACGTTAGGCATTTCCTTGAGTTCTCCGCCGACGTTGAATCTCGCCGAGACGGTGAAATGGAAAGACAGTGTCGTCAATCGCTTGAACGAGGGCGTCGGCGGCCTGCTCAAGCGGGCGAAGGTGCAAGTGATCTCCGGGTGGGCGAGCTTTGTCGACGCGAAGTCCTGTGTGGTGCAGACGACCGGCGGTCAGATTGGCATCACGGCCGAACATGTCGTGCTCGCGACCGGCTCCGAGCCCGTATCGCTGCCGGGGCTGCCGTTCGGGGGACCGATCATTTCATCGACCGAAGCCTTGTCGTTGCAGACCCTGCCCCGCAGCCTCGCGGTGATCGGCGCGGGTTACATCGGCCTCGAGCTTGGCTCGGCGTTCCGGAAGATGGGTGTCGATGTGACCATCATCGAGGCTCAGGATCGCATCCTGCCGCTCTATGACAGTGCGCTCGTGAAACCGGTCGCGCGCTGGCTCGACAAGAACGGCGTGCCGGTGCACCTGGGCGCGGCGGTCGTCGGCTTCGAGGCCGGGACGCTGTTCGCGAAGACCCCGGAGGGCCGCTCGCTTGCGCTCAAGGCCGAACAGGTGCTCGTCACCGTCGGCCGCCGTCCGCGCACGCAGGGCTGGGGGCTCGAGAACATGGGCGTCGATATGAGCGGTAAGTTCGTGCATGTCGACGATCAGTGCCGTACCTCGATGCGCAACGTATGGGCCATCGGCGATCTGGTCGGCGAGCCCATGCTCGAGCACAAAGCGGCGGCTCAGGGCGAAATGGTCGCCGAGCTGATCGCAGGTCACCGTCGTCGCTTCGATCCGGTGGCGATCCCGGCCGTGTGCTTCACGGAACCGGAGATCGTCAGCGTCGGTCTTTCTCCGAGCGACGCCGGCGCGGGCGATATCGAAGTGATCACCTCGCAATTCCCGTTCGCCGCCAATGGCCGTGCCCTGTCGATGGAAGCGGGCGAGGCGGGCGGTTTCGTCCGCATCGTGGCACGCAAGCACGACCGGCGCCTGCTCGGCATTCAGGCGGTCGGCGCGCACGTGTCCGAGCTGTCCGGCGAGTTTGCCCTGGCGCTCGAAATGGGCGCGACGCTCGAAGACGTGGCGGGCGTGATTCACGCACACCCGACGCTCTCCGAGGCGTTCTTCGAGGCATCGCTGGCCGGTCTCGGCCACGCCTTGCACGTGTAATGGCCGCATGAGGAGCCTGGCGCGATGAGCAACGGCGGTCTCGACAAAATCGACTACAAGATCCTCTCAGTCCTGCAACAGGATGCATCGCTCTCGGCGGCGGAGGTCGCCGAAGCGGTCGGGCTGTCGCAATCGCCGTGCTGGCGGCGAATTCAGCGCCTCAAGGACGACGGCTACATCACCAAGATCGTGGCGCTGCTCGATCGTCAGAAACTCGGCCTGCGCGCGCAGCTGTTCGTGCAGGTCAAGGTCATGAAAAACGATCGGGCGAGCCTTGCGGAGTTCTCCGAGGCGATCCGCGCCTTCCCCGAAGTGATGGAGTGCCACGTCGTGCTCGGCGTGTTCGACTTCCTGTTGCGCGTGGTGGCCAAGGACATGGACGCTTACGAGACCTTCTACTTCGAAAAACTCTCTCGGGTGCCGCACATCCTCGAGGTCACTTCCTACGTCGCCGCCTCGGAAATAAAAACCACGACCGCCTGGCCGTTGCACGTCTAGCAACGAAATTTTCCTTGGAACGCAACACCGCCGCGCCAGGCGCGGCGGGCTCGTTCCTCCATTACCTGAAACCTTCTTCATAAAATCCCTAGAACGACGTTAGCGTCTTGCAACTGTCGCAGTTTACGTGCATCACTACGCCACCAAAGCCGCCGAGGTTGATAAGTAAACGCACCGAAAACGCCCAACGCACAAAATCGTCCTAAGACATGCCTTGTAGAGGCAGCGCCCGACCAGCACACGCGGGCCCGCCGAGAGTATTGAGAGGGGGAATGATGGAAGGTCTGGACAAGATCGATCTGAAAATCTTGCGTGCGCTTCAGGAGGACGCCTCGCACTCAGCCGCCGAGATTGCCGACTCGGTCGGGCTGTCGCAATCGCCGTGTTACCGGCGCATCCAACGCCTGAAGGAAGAGGGCTACATCACCAGGATCGTGGCGATGCTCGATCGCCGCAAACTGAACCTGCTCACGCAGCTGTTCGTGCAGGTCAAGGTCATCCGTAATGACCAGCAGAGCCTGCAGGAGTTCACCGAATACATTCGCAGCTTTCCGGAAGTGCTCGAGTGCCACGTGATCCTCGGCGCCTACGACTTCCTGTTGCGCGTGGTCGTGCGCGACATGGAGGCTTACGAGAAGTTTTATTTCGGCAAGCTCTCCACGGTGCCCAACATCCGCGAGGTGAATTCCTTCGTGGCTGCGTGGGAAGTGAAGTCGACGACCTCGCTGCCGCTGAAGATCTGAACGGGCGCATGCTGTCCGCCGCCAGCTCGTGGCAACACGCATACATCATGCGCAAGGCGCGAGCTGGGGACGCATTTCCGCGAAGTTCCTGCCCAGCGGCAGGAGTAGGCTTTTCCAGCAACGAACGGTATCCACGACGGTACTGTCACAACAGCCCGCGAGGGCTCACTAGAGCAACAGCTTGAGGGGGATCCATGAGGATGAATCGAGCCGGAAAGATTTTCGGTAGCTCATTGCTCGCGATGGGCGTTCTTGCCGTGAGCCTGACGGCGCGCGCCGAAGACGTGAAAGTCACGCTCACCGGCGCCGAAGAAGTGCCGGCCGTGACCACCCAGGCGAAGGGCGAGGGCACGATCACGATCGCCAAGGACCACTCGGTCAGCGGCACCGTGAAGACCACCGGCATCGAAGGCATCGCCGCCCACATTCATCTGGCCGAGCCCGGCAAGAACGGTCCGCCGGTGATCACGCTCACCAAGGGCGCGGACGGTTCCTGGTCCACTCCCGAGGGCTCGAAGCTTACCGACGAGCAATACCAGGCCTTCAAGGCGGGCCATCTGTACGTGAACGTACACAGCGCCGCGCACAAGGGCGGCGAGATCCGGGGCCAGCTCAAACCGTAACGCCGCAGCGCCGGACTTAAATAACAAATGACGAAATTGAACACTGCAGGCGGCCGACGCTCACGCGTCGCCGCCACCTGGGTAACGCTCGGTCTCACATTCGGTGCGGCCTGTGTTGCAGCTCTATCGATCGCGGAGTCCAGCCAAGCGGACAGCACCGCGCCGACGACCGGAGATCAAGGCAATTCGCTGGTCGAGCGCGGCCGTTATCTCGCGCGCGCCGGCAACTGCGTCAGCTGCCATACCGCGGCGGGCGGACCAGCCTTCGCCGGCGGCCTGGCATTCGAGACGCCGTTCGGCAAACTTTATTCGACCAACATCACGCCCGATCCGGAGACCGGCATCGGCAAGTGGACCGAGGAGCAGTTCGCTCGCGCGGTTCGCGAAGGCGTGCGTGCGGATGGCGCGCACCTTTATCCTGCATTCCCTTACACCGCTTACACGAAGCTCTCCGATGAGGATGTCGCGGCGTTGTACGCGTATCTGAAGGTCATCAAGCCGGTGAACAACAAGCCACCGGAGAACGAGATGAGCTTCCCGGCCAACCAGCGCTGGGCGCTCGGCATCTGGAAGACGATGTTCTTCGACGAAGGCCGCTTCCAGCCCAACAGCGCGCAATCGCCCGAGTGGAATCGCGGCGCTTATCTCGTCGAGAGTCTCGGCCATTGCTCCGCGTGTCATTCGCCCCGCAACTTCATGGGCGCGGAGAAGACCAGCATGGCGTACACGGGCGGCGAATATAACGACAAGGTGCCGACCGGCGAGATCCGCCAATGGTCCGCGCCGAATCTCACCAACGCACCGAACGGCCTCGGCCCCTGGCCCGTCGAGGAAGTCGCGGCGTATCTGAAGACCGGCCGGAACTCCTTCAGCGAGACGCACGGCCCGATGAACGAAGTGGTGATGAACAGCACACGCCATCTGAGCGAGGCGGACACGTTGGCGATGGCCACGTATCTGAAGAGCCTGCCGGCGAACGAAGGCGACATCGGCAAGCCCGCGAGCGCGGCGGTGTTGAAGAATGGCGAAGCCCTGTACAACCTTCACTGCGGTACGTGCCATCAGCCCAGCGGCCTCGGCGCGATGAGTGCCGATGCGGGCGCGAAGCTGGTCGGCAATCCGATGGTGCAGGCGAGCAATCCCGCCTCGCTCATCAACGTGATTCTCTACGGACCGCACCTGGCGAAGCTGCCGGGACCGAAGCGCTGGAAGGACATGCCCGGCAATTTCGGTGAGAAGCTCGCCGATGAAGAAGTGGCGGCGATTGCCAGCTACATGCGCAATGCCTGGGGCAACGTCGGTGGCGCGGTGACCGAAGAGCAAGTGGCCAAGCAGCGCTGAGGCGCGATAACGGCCTGATGCACGCCAGCCCCGTGCGGCTGGCGTGAACCAACGAGCGGCATGATGAGCGAATCGCGGCCAAGCACCCGCGATTCGAGTGCGGGGGGCTGAATGAAGAAACTGGGTTGGCTGCTGGTTGCCATCGTCGGCGCGTTCGCGATCGGCGGGCTCGCCGTACATCGCGGCGAGTCCATCAACGCGATGTGGCTGATCGTCGCGGCGGCGTGCGTGTACGCGATCGGTTATCGCCTCTACAGTGCGTGGGTCGCGGCCACCGTGCTCACGTTGGATTCGAATCGCGTCACGCCGGCCGTTCGGCTGAACGACGGCCGCGACTACGTGCCGACCAACAAATGGATCGTGTTCGGCCATCACTTCGCCGCCATCGCCGGTCCCGGCCCGCTGATCGGTCCGACGCTCGCCGCTCAATTCGGTTACTTGCCGGGCACGATCTGGATTCTGGTCGGCGCGGTGCTCGGCGGTTGCGTGCAGGACATGACGGTGCTGTTCCTGTCGACGCGGCGTAACGGGCGCAGTCTCGGCCAGATGGCAAAAGATGAAATGGGCCCGGTCGGCGGCTTCGCCGCGATGATCGGCACGCTCGTCATCATGGTGATTCTGATCGCGGTGCTCGGCCTCGTGGTGGTGAACGCCATGCGCCACAGCCCCTGGGGCACCTCGACGGTGTTCGCGACCATTCCGATCGCGCTCCTGGTCGGCATCTACATGAAGGACATTCGTCCGGGCCGCGTGCTGGAAGCCTCGGTCATCGGCGTCGTGCTGTTGCTTCTTGCAGTCGGCGGCGGCGGCTGGGTCGACAGCCATCCCACGATTCGTCAGTTCTTCGATCTCGATGCGATCACGCTCGCCTGGTTCGTCATCGGCTACGGCTTCATCGCCGCCGTGTTGCCGGTGTGGCTGCTGCTCGCGCCGCGCGACTATCTCTCGACGTTCCTGAAGCTCGGCACCGTGACCTTGCTTGCGATCTCGGTCATCGTGATGCGCCCGGATATTCATATGCCGGCGCTGACCAAATTCATCGACGGCTCCGGTCCGATCTTCGGTGGCGCGCTGTTCCCGTTCGTGTTCATCACGATCGCCTGCGGCGCCATCTCGGGCTTTCATGCGCTGGTCTCGAGCGGCACGACGCCGAAGCTCATCACCGATGAAGGCGATGTGCGCCTGATCGGTTACGGCAGCATGATGCTGGAGTCGGCCGTCGCCATCATGGCGATGATCGCGGCTACGTTGCTCGAACCGGGCGTGTTATTCGCCATCAACAGCGGCCCGGGCGCCGTGGGCGCGACGCCCGAAGCTGCGGTTGCGACCATCACGAGCTGGGGCTTCCCGGTGACCGTCGATCAGATGGCGTTCCTTGCGAAAGAAATGGGCGAGTCCACGTTATTTGCTCGCACCGGCGGCGCGCCGTCGCTGGCGGTCGGCATGGCGAGCATCTTCTCCTCGACCTTCGGTCAAAGCATGATGGCGCTGTGGTACCACTTCGCGATCATGTTCGAGGCGGTGTTCATCCTGACGACGCTCGATGCCGGCACGCGCGTCGGCCGCTTCATGCTCCAGGACGCGCTCGGTCATATCTGGCCGAAGCTGGGTCAGACCTCCTGGTATCCGTCCGTGCTGATCTCGAGCGCGCTGATCGTCGCGGGCTGGGGCTACTTCCTGTATATCGGCGTGATCGATCCGAACGGCGGCATCAACATCCTCTGGCCGCTGTTCGGTATTTCCAATCAGCTGCTCGCCGGCATCGCGCTGTGTATCTGCACGGGCATCCTGGTGAAGCACGGCAAGCTGAAGTATGCGTGGGTGACGGGTGTGCCGCTGGCGTGGCTCACGCTCGTGACCACCGTGGCGACCTGGCAGAAGGTCGTCTCCGACGATGTGAGAATCGGCTTCCTGGCCGCTGCCGACCAGATCGCATCGAAACTGGCTGCTGGCACCTTGACCCCGGAACAAGCGGCGGTCGCGCCACAGCTGATCTTCAACCAACGGCTCGACGCCGTGCTCGCCATCGTGCTGACGCTGATTCTCTGGATCGTGATCGCCGATACCGCGCGCGTGTGCATGCGAGTCGTGCAAGGCCTGCCGGTGCCGCCGAGCTCAGAGGCGCCGGCTCGAGGAGCCGCATGATCAACCCCTCGCTTCGCAGATCGATTCCGGCCAACACCTGGTCCATCGAAGAGATTCGTCAGCTGCGGCAATTGGCCGGGGCGGGCGCATCGCTCGATACCATTTGTTGTACGCTGAGAAGGACGCGCTCGGCCATCAGAAACAAGGCGACCATGCACGGCATTTCGCTCAAACGCTGCGGCGAGGGTTTGTCCTCGCCATCACCGACGCACCAGCACGACCTCGCCTCATGAAACGTACGCTGCTCGCCGCTGCCTTGATGACGATGTTCTCCGCCGCACCGTCCGCGGAGTCGACGCTTGAAATCAACGCGTGCGAGCTGCTCACGCCGGCGGAGATCAGTGCCGCGATTGGATTACCCGTCGATAAGGGCCGTCGCGAGGACGAAGGGATGGCGCGCGACGGACAGTACTCATCGACGTGTTTCTGGACGATCGAGCCCGGCAAGGCGCCCGATCAAACGGCGCCCGCCCGCGGACGGCGTTTCGTGATCTTGAACGCACAGCGCTGGCCGGCGCCGGAGATGGCGAAGAAGTTCCTGGAGGCGTTCCACGAATCCGCCGACAAAGGCGTCATCGCCAGCAAGCCGGTGCCACGCAAGTTCGGCGATGAGGCGCTCTGGTGGGGCGACGGGCTCGCGGTTCGCAAGGGCGATGTGAGCTTCGGCATCTCCGTGTTCATGCCCAAGCGCGGCGAGGCTCGCACGAGCGTGCTTGAAGAGAAGCTCGCACCGCATGTGCTCCGGCGCGTGGATCGGCAAAACGCGGTCTGATCAAGGCCGCGAATCGAGCACGGGGCGCGTCAGCGCCGGTCGCTGACCGCGAACCAGCGCGCGCCACAACCATTCGAGCGGCCCGTACGCGTGCCGTTCGAGCCAGGGCTTCGACCAGAGCAGCAGTGCGGCCCAGATCAGCGGCACGATGAGATAGCACTGCCAGCGCTCGAGCTCACCGTACAGCCCCAGTCCATAGCCGTGGAAGAGCAGCACGCAGAGGATGCTCATGGCGATGTAGTTCGAGAACGCCATACGCCCCACCGCGATCAATCGATCGGCGAACCCGTGGGCCAAGCCCGACTGCATGAACAGCACGATGAGCGAAGCGTGCGAGAGCACAAGCCACGGTCGAAGTAGCGACAGGTGCAGCGCTTCGGTGATGTGCAGCGTGATCGGCGAGAAGCGATCCGCATCGTTCCAGAGAATCAGCGGGATGTGGAGCGGCACGCAAATCAGGAAGCCCCACAACGCGATTCGTCGATACGTTCTCGTCGACCAAGCACCGGAGAAGAAGCCGAGTCGGAACAGCGCCATGCCGAACGCGATGAGCGCCAGCGTGTCGCTCATCGCAAGCGGATGCGCCTGGGTGAGGATATAAATCGTGACGGGCGCGCGCGTTTTGAACGCATCGATATAGCTGCCGCGATAGCCGTCGAGCTGCGTCTGCGGCGGAAAGAACGTCATTTCTTCCTGCACCGACCGCCACTGCTGTCGCACCTCGGCGGGCGCATCGGATCGACTCGCGGCTTGCTCCAGGTTTCGCAGTCCCGTGTACGTCCAGGTGGCGAGAATCAGTTTCAGCGCGAGTAGCACGATGCCGGTCGCGATCAACGTGCGCACCGACCAGCGCCAGGCGACGAACGCGATCATTCCGGCGACGGCATAGAGCACCAGGATGTCGCCATACCAGATGAACCACACGTGGATCATCCCAAACACGAGCAGCCAGAACATGCGCGCGTAGTGGATGCGAGCAGGGTTCTCACCGGATTTCAGCGCACGCTCGGCGATGAGCACGGTGCTCGCGCCGAACATCATCGTGAACAGCCCGCGCATCTTGCCGTCGAAGAGCGCGTAGTTGATGGCCCAGGTCGCGAAGTTCACGCCCTCGGAGCCGCCGTAGTAATACGGGTCGTAATAGGCCCAACCCGGCATCGCAAGATCGACGATGTTCATCAGGAGAATGCCGAGAACCGCGGCGCCTCGGATGGCATCGAGCGTGTTGATGCGCTCGGAAGCGATGGCTGCTGTCATGAGCTTCACTCCCGAGCTCGGGCTTGCTGACGAAGCAGGGCAGCGCGACTGCGGATGGCCGTGCCGAAGAGTCGAGCGGTATCGATCGAGGCGCGCTCGGCGTCCGGAACGACGGCCGACCATTGCAGAAAGCCGTGCGCGAGCGTCGGATAGTTCAGATACATCGCAGGGACGCCTGCTTTCGTCAGCCGTTGTGTCAGGCGACGCGAAGAGTCTCGCAACATATCGAAGCCCGCCGACACTGCGATCGTCGCGGGCATGCCGGCGAAGTTTGCGTTGTCGAGCTCTTGGGTGGCCTTCTGCAGCAGATCGCCGGCAAATACCGTCTTTATCATGAACGCACGGAAGGTTGCATCGAGGCCGTAGCCTTCATCGAACAATCGATACGACTCATCGCTGGTCGCGAAGTCGCTCGAGGTGTAGTAGAGCAGTTGATAGGCGGGCGTCGGCCGCTTCGCCGCGAGCTGTCGCAGGGAGATGTTGAGCGAGATGTGTCCGCCAGCGCTATCGCCGCCCACCGCAACGAGGTCCGGCTCACTAGCCAGCTGTTTCGCATTGGCGCGCGCCCAGAGAAAGACATCCTCGCCGTCATCGTTCGAGGCCGGCCACACATGTTCCGGTGCGAGCCGATACTCGACCGACACGACGACCGCCTGTGCTTCATTCGCAACCAAGCGTGCGAATCGATCGGTCGCGTCGATGCCGCTGTAGAGCCAGCCGCCGCCATGGAAATACACTAACAGCGGCAACGGCTCGTGGGTGTCCGTCTTCGGTGTGTAGATTCGGATCGGGATCGGACCACCGCGGCCGTCGATCGTTCGATCCTCCACTTTGCTCATCGGTGCGGTCACCTTCGTGAACAGTGCCCATTCCCGCGTGAGTCGCTCGCGGGTCGCAATGCGCGCTTGCGGATCGAGGAAGGTCGCAAGGCCGCGTTGAACCTGTTCGGGGGTGCGTCGGCGGCGCTCTTCGAAGTAGTACTGCAGCTTGGGATCGAGGCGTTGGCCATCGATCACCTCGCGCGGCCCGGCGAGCGATTGCAGGAACCAGCTTTCGGGGCGAGACATCAGCTCGAAACGCTTTTGTTCCTCGGGCGTCGGCCGGAAATCGTCTTCCGGTTGAGCGGCGCCGGTGAGTGCCACCATGGCCAGGACGAGGATGCCGAGTCGCTCGATCATTCTTATCAGCCTCGTGCGTAAGCGTCACACGACCTTGTATCGGATCGGCGCGATCCGGGGAGTTGATTAAACCGGCCGGGCCGGTGCGGGGCTTGCACCACTGACACCGAAGTTGCTGTACTAGCGCCGCCTATCACACAAGAAGGACGGACCTATGACTCACGGACCTTGGATTGCAATGGGTGCTTTGCTGGGACTCATGGCGAGCGCAGTGGCGCAAGCCGATTTCACGACCATCGACGCCGATCCCTATACGCCGGGCACCGATGTCAGCAATGCCTTCGACGGCGTCACGCTTTCTCACATCACCTGGGCCAGTGGGGCCTACCAATCCACGCCTGCTTATTCCGCGAGCTGCGGAACTGCGCCCAACCCATTCTGCAACTCCCTGGGGGTCGCCTCGCTCGGCTGGCAGACGCCCACGGGCGGGATCAGTCAGGGTTGGACCGTGGATAACATGACGACGGTTCAGACGTGCCTCGTGGATCCGACATACGCGGGCTGCGAAAGCGTGCCTCAACACATCCTGGAACTGAGCTTCGATACGGAAACGGATTTCATCCAGTTCGACGCGACCTACCGAAACAATAATCCCGCCGTTCTCGCCTTCGATGCCGCCGGCAACGTTGTGACATTGACCGCGCAGGTGACCTACCTGCAGAGCTTCACCGGGAGCAATCTGTTCGGCCATCAGCTCCTGACCCTGACTTCCGCGACCGCCAATATCAAACGTCTCTGGATCGCGGGCGATAGCGGGCGCAACTCGTACGTCAATATCGTCCACTTCCAGCGTCCCGCGACCACGTGCCCGGTCGAGGAGCCCTCGGACATAACGACCATCGACGCGGATCTCTATTCAGCGGGGACCGACATCAGCAATGTCTTCGAGCATGTCGCGCTCTCTCATATCACCTGGGTCAGTGGCGGCTATCAGTCCACTCCCGTCTACCCCTCGAGCTGTGGGACCGCGCCAAACCCATTCTGTGACGGCCTGGGCCTGGCCGCGTTCGCCTGGCCGACCGGCACGGGCACGTATAACAGGAACTGGACCTCGGACGGCATGGCCACGGTTCGGACTTGCTTGACGAACCCCACAGCCTCGCGCTGTGCGAGCGTGCCTCAACACCTTCTGGAGCTGAGCTTCGATACGGAGACGGATTTCATTCAGTTCGATTCCACGTACGGCAGCGACCGGCCCGATGTCCTCGCCTTCGATGCCGCCGGCAACGTCGTGACCGTGACCAAGCAGACAACCACGCTCCAGAACTATACGGCCAGCACTCAGTACGGCCATCAGAGCGTGAAAGTGACTTCCGCGAGCGCCAATATCAAACGCCTCTGGGTCGCGGGCAATGGCGGCGGTTACGCGACGGTGAACGTGGTCAGCTTCAAGCGCCCGGCCACGTGCTCGGTCGAGGCGCCCTCGGAGTAAATGATCGTTTGATGATGTGAATTAGCAAGGCGTGCCGGGTTCTCCGGCACGCCGCGCTTCCGGCTTGCTCACGCGCGAATCAATTCGCCGCCCGCGGCTTGCCACTCGTGTTGAAGGTAACTCGTGTCGGCGTCGTCGCGCGCTTTGACGCCGATCAAAATGCCGCCCTGGCGGATCTGCGCTTCGTATTCTTCGAGGCGCCTGTGAGGAATCCCCCAGTCGGTCAGTGCGGTGATCAGTCCTCCTGCAATGGCAACCGCGCCGCCGGCGGCCAAGGCGATCGCGATGGGCCCCGCGAGCACGAGCCCGGGCAGCAGCGCAGCCGAACCGATGGCAGCAAGGGCGGGGGCGATGGTCGCAGCCGTGCCGCCGGTGGGCCCGCCCAGTTTCGAGGCTGCCGGATGTTTCTTTTCCGTGCTCTCGGCCGCCTTGTCGGCGAGATCGGTTTCCACTTGATCGACGTTGAAATGTCGCTGGCGGGTCTCTTCCGACATCACGAGGTTGATGTCATTGCGGCCATAACCTCGTCCCAATGCAACATCGTAGGCGCGCTCGACGCCATGCGCGTCCTTGAACAGCGCCGTCACCATCGCTGCATGACCGATCGCGGGTGTCATGGACGTTCCCCCCGAAGCCTGCCTCACCCCTGAACGCAAGCCCCCACGAATCGTTCCGGCGGCCCCGATGCGACGGCTGTTGCCATCCATTATTTGTCTGAGTTATAAAGTCGGCACCAGACGGGGGATCAACCATGCATTCGATAAGAACGGCGCTCGCCGCGGGCGTGCTGCTGATCGTGGGCGGCTGTCTGTTAGATGCGCCGGACCCGACAGTCGATATCGCCTCGATTACTCATAACGATCTGCCAGTCCACGATCCTTCCGTGATTCGCGCCGCCGACGGCAGCTTCTACGTCTTTGGCTCCCATCTGGCCGCGGCGCGCAGCACGGACCTGATGAACTGGCAATTCGTCGCGAATGGCGTCGAGCCTTCAAATCCGTTGTGGAGCACGATTCCCGCGGAGGGCACGCAGTGGACCGGCGCACCCGGTTCCTGGGCCGCCGACGTGATCAAACTGAAGAACGGTAAATACAATTTCTATTACAGCTTTTGCGGCATCCCGCCGAGCGGGGAGTGCACGGGGCCTCGGTCCTATCTGGGTGTCGCGACGTCGGATCGCATCGACGGTCCGTACGTCAACCAAGGCATTTTCCTGCGCTCCGGCATGTCGGCCGCGGAGATCGCGGCAGGCTATGGACCCGAAGGCATCGCGCGCTACGACGCGACGATTCATCCGAACACCATCGATCCGGATGTTTTCTACGACGGGCAGGGCCAGTTGTGGATGACGTATGGCTCCTATTCCGGCGGCATCTTCATTTTGAAAATGGATGAAACGACCGGCAAGCCACTGCCCGGGCAGGGCTATGGCAAGCATCTCGCCGGCGGAGATCACAGCGCCATCGAAGGCAGCTACATCCTGTATAGCCCCGAGAGCGGCTATTACTACCTGTTCACGTCCTTTGGCGGCTTCGTTTCCACCGACGGCTACAACATCCGCATCTCCCGTTCGCGCAATCCCGACGGACCGTACCTGGATGCGGAAGGTCGCGACATGGCCGGCGCTCGCGGCAATTGGGACAGCATCGCACCGTACGGCGTGAAGCTGATGGGTGGCTTCGATTTCGTCTCCGCGCCAGGCGATCGCGAGACCGCTCGCGGTTATCTCTCACCCGGCCACAACTCGGCGTACTACGACGCTGCGAGCAAAAAACATTTCCTGATCACGCACACGCGCTTCCCGAATCGGGGCGAAGCGCACTCGATTCGGGTGCACGAGATGTTCGTGAACGCCGACGGCTGGCTCGTGGCTTCACCGCATCGTTACGTGCCGATCAAAGGTCAGAACGTGGTCGATGCGAACGACGCGCTCGGCGACTACAAGTTCATCAATCTGGGCAAGGACATCAATCGCGAGCCGAAACGATCGGTGTACATCTCATTGAATGCGGACTACAGCATCACCGGCGAAGTCACGGGCCAGTACCGCCGTTACTTCACCGATCCCAACCGCATCAGCATTCAGCTCACCGGCAGCGACGATGTCTACGAAGGCCGGCTCGCGTGGCAGTGGAACGAAGCTGCAGGCAAGCTCGTGCCGGTATTCACGGCGCTGTCGAACAAAGGAGTGTCGCTCTGGGGCTCGAAGCTGGAGAAGCGCACCGCGCGTCAGGTGCTCAAGGACGTCGCAGATAGCCTGGTGCTGCCCGAGACGATCAAAGATGGCACGTTGGATCTACCGGCGCGCGGCACGCGAGCGACGGCGATCGTCTGGACTTCCAGCGATCCGTCCGTCATCGAAGCCGATGGCACGGTCATTCGGCCGAACGTGGGCGAGGGCGATCGCACGGTCACGCTCACCGCGACCATCACATTGAATGGCGTAAGCACGCAGCGCCAATTCCAGGTCACCGTGCCTGCGCGCCTGCCGTTCAATCGCGTCGCTCAGTTCAGCTTCGAGAACTCGCTGACCGAGCAGCTCGGTCGCTTCAACGCAGCGACCGCAACGGGCAATCGCCTGTGGAATTCGGGCGCGGTGAGCTTCGCGAGCGGTCAGCAAGGGCAGGCCGTCAGTCTCGAGGGCGGCTCGGGCGTGTTGCTGCCCGAAGGGGTGATCGACAACTACGAGTACACCGTGTCCTTCTGGGCAAATCCGCGCGTGCTTTCGCAGTTCACCCCGGCCTTCTTCGGTGCGGTGGATGAGCAGACCGATGCCGCCGGGGTGCCGTTCTCCAATCGTTGGATCAGCCTCGTACCGCACGGCTGGGACGGCAACACCATGCTCTGGAGTGGCAGCGAGGCATGGTTCGATGGCAGTGCGAGTGAGCGCATCCCGGCAAATGCCTGGACGCACGTTGCGTTCTCGGTGAATCGCGGTGTCGTATTGGTCTATCTGAATGGCGTGCGCAAGTTCGGCGCCGGAACTCTGTCGGACTTCTTCAGCACCCGGCGAGGCAAGTTCGCCCTCGGCGTCAACTATTGGGATCTGCCGTTCAACGGCCTGATCGATGAGCTGAAGATCTACGAGGCGAGCCTGTCGGCGGCCGAAATCCGCGGCCTCGATATCGATCGGCTGTCCGGGCCGCAGCTGTTGCAATCCGCCGCTCAAATTCTCGATCTGGGCGATGTGAGTGCCGTGCAGTCGGATCTCGATCTGCGACGCACCGGGCCCTACGCGTCGGCCGTGACTTGGGAGTCCACGCATCCGGACGTGTTGAGCCCGACGGGCAAAGTGACGCGTCCGGGGCGTGACTCGCCCGATGTGAATGTGACATTGACGGCGACCATAGCGCTCAATGGTATGCAGACGACGAAGACGTTCGAGGTGACGGTGCGCTCGCTCGCGCCGCCTGCGCCGATCGCCGCCTATGACTTCGAGAACGATCTGAACGCATCGCGCGGTGGGTTCGGCCCGGGCGTCGTGCTGGGGCCGCGTGTCGATCAGCCGGGCGGAACGGTATCGTTTGCCCCCGGGGCGGCAGGCAGCGCACTGGTGCTGGATGGCGCCTCCGGCGTGCGGCTGCCTGACGGCTTGATTCGCGATCACAGCTACTCGATCGCGATGTGGCTGCACCCGAGTGCGGGCTCGCAATTCACGAGCGCCTTCTTCGGTTGGGCCAGCCCCACGAGCTGGATCAGCGTCGTGCCCCGCGGCCCGGGTGCGACCCAGCCGACGATGCTGTGGTCGGGCACGGCGTGGTTCGACGGCACGTTCAATTCGCCGATTCCGCTCGGGGCCTGGTCGCACCTGGTGATGACCGTCGATCATGGAACGTTGCGGCTCTATCTGAACGGCGCCTTGGTCAACACGATGACCGGCTTTCCGGATGTCTTCACACCGGCTGCGCAGCGGCAGTTCGCGATCGGCGTGAACTTCTGGGATGCGCCGTATGCCGGCCTGGTCGATCAGCTCAAGGTCTATGACGAGGCTGTCACCGCTGAGGTCGTCGCACGTTTGTATGCGGAAGGGGCGGGTTGAACGCGCGTTCTCGGGAACAAATCGCCGTCATTGATCGCTCTTGAAGCAGGAGGGCCGTAGAATCTTCCATCATCCCTGACGGCGAGGACCCCGATGCGCAACGCAAAGCTTCTGTGCTTGACCGTACTGGCACTCTGGCTGAGCGCGTGCGGGGTCAACCCCGTGACCGGGAAGAAGGAGATCCAGTTCGTCTCCGAGGCGCAGGAGATCAAGATCGGCGAGCAGAACTACGCGCCGACCAAGCAGAGCGAGGGCGGCGACTTCGATGTACTGCCCGATCTGACGGTCTATATCAACGAAGTCGGTAAGAAGCTCGCGGCCGTCTCCGATCGTCAGCTGCCGTATGAATTCGTGGTGTTGAACAATCCGGTGCCCAACGCCTGGGCGCTGCCCGGCGGCAAGATCGCGGTGAACGTGGGGCTCCTGTCGGAGTTGCAGAACGAGGCGGAGTTGGCCGCCGTGCTCGGCCACGAAATCGTTCACGCCGCCGCACGGCATGGCGCCAAGGCGCAAGAACGCGGCACGATCATGCAGGTCGGGCTCGCCGCGGCCCAGATCGGCGCCGCCATCAGCGATGTCGATTCGACCGTCGCGAACCTCGCGGTCCAGGGCGCGGGCATCGGCGCTCAAATGATTCAGCAGAAGTACGGTCGCGACCAGGAACTGGAGAGCGATGAGTACGGCATGAAGTACATGAAGCTGGCCGGGTACGACCCGCAAGGCGCCGTCACGCTGCAGGAAACATTCGTGCGCCTGTCTCAACAAGGCGGCGCCAAGAGCCAGAGCTTTCTCGAAGGGCTGTTCGCATCGCATCCGCCGTCGGAGGAGCGCGTCGCGAAAAACAAGGCGACAGCGGAGCGGCTCGGCGCGGGCGGAGATCTCGGCAAGGACCGATACCAGGCCCGCTTGCAGCCGTTCCGCAAGATCGAACCGGCTTACGACAAGTTCGAAGAAGCGATGGTCGCCGCGCGCAAGAAGGAATATACCAAGGCCGAGTCGCTGGTCCAGGAAGCGATCAAGATCGAACCGCGTGAGGGGCGCTTCCATGAGTTCCTCGGTGAGATGAAGCTTGCTCAGAAGAAGCCGGAGGAGGCGCTGCCCCACTATCAAAAGGCCATCGATCTGAACTCGGACTACTTCGGCTCGTATCTCGGTGCGGGCGTGGCTCAGTATCAGACGGGCAACAAGGCACGCGCGGAGGAATGGCTGACGAAGAGCGTCGATCTGTTGCCCACCGCGCCGGCTGCGTATTACTTGGGCACGATTGCACGCGATCGGGGTGATCGCAACAAGGCGATGGAATATTTCCGGGCCGCGGCCGGCTCGCAGAGTCAGATCGGCCAGCGCGCGGCGGCGGAGTTCGTGCGCATGGATCTGCCGCAGAATCCCGGCAACTATGTCGCGACCCAGGGGCAGATCGATCCGCAGGGCCGCGTGGTGGTCGTGATTCAAAATCGCGCGCCGGCGCCCCTGGTCGGCATTCAAGTGACGCCGGTGCTGGTCGATGCGGGCGGTCGCATCGTTCAACAAGGTCAGCCCGTGGTGTTTCATTCGGCCGTGCAACCCGGGCAGCAGGCCGCGGCCCAGACGGGCATCGCCAGCATCGCGCAGGAGCAGCTACCGTATCTTCGCTTCCGAGTGGATGGGGCGAAGGTTGCCGAGTAGCCGCACGTGTGGGCAGGAGTATTGGCGTTTGTGGCGGGCGCGTTGCTCGCCACCGCATATTTCCTGCTCAAGAATCGTCGTAACACGCCGTATCTCGAGCTCGACCTCGATGCCTTGCCCGACCTTGGCGAGGAGCTTCGCACGCTCGCGGGGTTGACCGACGGCGCGGTCACGAGCGGCAATGCGTGCCAGATCCTGCAGGACGGCGCGTTGTTTCCTGCGATGGAGGCCGACATCGCCGCCGCCCGCTGTGCCGTTCACTTGGAAACGTTCGTCTGGACGGCCGGAGCAGTGGAGCGCCGCTTCGTCGAACTGCTGAGCCGTAAAGCGCGTGAGGGCGTCAAGGTGCGGGTGCTGATCGATGCACTGGGCAGCTCGGGCGCCGATGAGGAGAATCTCAAACGCCTGGTCGCGGCAGGCGTGCAGTTGTCCAGTTACTGCAAGCCACGCTGGTGGAATTTGCGTCGTTTCAACCATCGCACCCATCGCAAGCTCCTCATCGTCGATGGCGTGGTGGGTTACACATTCGGTCATGGCATCGCCGATCAATGGCTCGGGCACGGCCAGGATGAGAAACATTGGCGGGACACCGCGGTGCGCGTCGAAGGCCCCTCGGTGGAGGCATTGCAGTCGGTGTTCATGGAGAACTGGATCGAAGAGAGCCACTGCGTGCCCGCCGGCGACGGTTGTTTTCCCGCGCTCGAAGCGAAGGGCGACATCGATGCGCATGTCGTGAGCAGCGCCTCAGGCGATGCCGTGTCCGCGGTCGCGCTGCTTTATACGGTCGCGATCGCGTGCGCGAAGCGGGAGGTGATCATCCAGAATCCATACTTCGCGCCCGATGACGGCGTGTGCGAACTGCTCGCCATGATGGTCAAGCGTGGCGTCGTCGTTCATCTGATGCTTCCGGGCCAGCATACCGACAGCCCCTTCGTTCGCCGCGCCGGCTGCCGCTTATATGAGCAACTGCTGGAAGGCGGCGTCCGCCTGTACGAGTTCATGCCGACACTGATCCATCAGAAGATCGTGATCGTCGATGAGATCTGGTCGCACATCGGCTCGACCAATTTCGATTCGCGCTCGCTGTCCTTGAACGAAGAGGTCGGCATCGGCATCCGCGATGCACGAATCGCCAGGGAGCTGAAGACGGCGTTCCAGAACGATCTGAAACGAAGCAAAGAACTCACGCTCGATGCCTGGCGACGACGGCCGTGGTACAGCCGGGCGGTCGATTGGCTGGTGTACCAAGTGCACGATCAGCTCTGATCGCTGCCCCACCTGCCAGGGTCCATGTGGAGGGTTGGTGCGCATGACGCATCCACATTATAATGTGGAGCGTCGCGGTCATAGCCCGGAGCTGTCTGATGTCCTCCCCCAAGCGCGCCCAGCCGAAAAGTGCCACGAACGTCAGTATTCGCCGTGATCTTCTGGAAGCAGCCCGTGCCTCCAAAATCAATTTATCGGCCACGCTCGAGCAGGCGCTGATCGAGAAGCTTCGGGAAGCGCAGCAACGCCAGTGGCGGGAGGAGAACCGCGAAGCGATCGCGGCCTATAACCTGCACGTGGAGAAGCACGGTGTCTTTTCGGACGGCATTCGGGGCTTCTGATGGCGCAGTTCACGGTCTACAAGAATAAAAATCCGCGTAGTAAGACGACTTACCCGCTGCTGGTGGATGCCCAGGCCGACCTCCTCGATGACCTTCAGACGCGACTCGTAATTCCGTTGACCAGGGCGGCGGCATTGACCAAAAAGCCCATCGGCCGTCTCACACCGGCCATTGAGATCGACGGCGAGCGGTACCTGCTGATGACGCCCCAATTGGCCGGCATCGCTTGCTCGGAGCTCGGACCCGCGGTCGGCAGCGTCGCGGATCAAAGAAGCGCGATTGTTTCGGCGCTGGATTTGCTGATTACAGGTGCGTAGAAGCGGTTTGCTGAAGCAAACCTGTCCGCACCCTTCAGACGCTTCCAGAATTCTCGTGCTGAGGGCGATGGAATCGCTCGCCTCTGCCAAGCAGGACGCCGTGGCTGGTGGCGATGCCTAGTTCAAGGCTCGTTGCGATACGACGCGCACGCTCCACGAAATATTCTGCGATCTGGTCAGTGAACAGACCTCGGGCGGTCTGCTCGAACAATCCGAGCCAGCGATCGAAGTGCCGGGCGTCCACTGGCAGGGGCAAATGCATGCGCATCGGCTGACCTTGATAATCGGCGCTCGCCAAAACGACGGACGACCAGAAGGCGCACATGCGTTGCAGGTGCGGCTCCCAGTCGTGAATGCGCGAATTGAAGATGGGACCGAGCAGCTCATCGGTACGGATACGCGCATAGAAACCACGAACGAGTTGCTCGATCATGGCTTCGTCAATGCCGGTTTGTGCGCGCATCTGCTGAACGATGGCGGCACGCCGTTCTTGATCGGTAGCGGTAGTGTCGGACATCCGTCTGGCGTAGCAGTCACTGGATAAAAATCGGGCTCTTGCGAACGGGGTTCGCCGAAGACCATCGAAGTATAGACCTCGGATTTGCGGCACGGGTTGATCCGGATCAAGGGGTCAAAGTGGCCGAGACCCGGGCAATCTCACCGCCCGTTCGAGGAACACGTCGATAATCGCCGACCAACCACACGGCCCCCAGCATCGTTAAAGTGATCGCAACCCCCGCCCAACGCAGCCATTGATCGGGGTGGGTGAGGGCACCCGGCAACCAGGCGAACAAGGCAAAGCAGAGATACATGAGGCCCGCCAGACGCGTGGCGAGGACGACGAGCTTGTTTGCGAGCAACGCGACTCCGACGGCGAAATGGCCTGCCCCCGTGAACAGCGCCCAAAACACGCCGCCGCCCGGCATCCATTCGGGAATCAGCCGAACCGTTCCCTCCAAGGCGAACACGTGCGCAAGCGCGAACATGATCGAGCAGCAGCCATAAACGATTCGAGCGACGGCGGGAGTGAAATGCAGTCGCTCGGCGCTTTCGGGAGACATCCTCGCCCACAAGGCGGCCGCTCCGGCAACGATGGCGACGTGTTCGGCGATGCCCAGCCAGGGCTGCACGCCTCGGGGGCTCACTGACAGCCAGGAGAGCGCGTACGCCAGGAACAAACCCACCTGAACCAGCGCCGCGGTCCTGCGAGTCGAGGCGAAGCACAGCGCGATGCCTGAGATGACGAGGGCCGCAGCCGAGAGGTACGCAAGCGGCTGACGAAAGGGGAAATCCTGCGGTACGGGCTGCCAGTACATGGTGAAATCACGCTGCAGGAAGCAGGCGATGCCGAAGCACACCGTGGCGAATCCCAATATCGCGGGTCCCAGTTCGGGCTGTTGCATGATTCGTTGTGAGCTGAGTTCTGTTCGCACGATGGCTCTCCGGTGAACTGTTCACAGCCGCGCCGTGGACCACGGCGCGACGACCTGAGCGAGCATTGCAATAGTCGGCCGTGCAAACTTGGGGAATATTGCGGACCAGGCATCGTTGCCACCTTTGTTGCCAGCCTCGCTCCCCGGTGCTGAGAAACTCGCTCAAGCTCACAGCCTAAGTCACGGCCTGCTCTCCGCTCGCGTCACGCTTGTTACTCCCATTCGTTGCTCGTGCGGCCGTACCGTTCGCCTCAAGGAACGACAAGGAGCTTCGATCATGACCAGACATCCAACCGGCACACGCGAAGGGTGGCTTGCCGCACGACTGGAACTGTTGCAGGCGGAAAAAGAACACACCCGTCGCGGCGATGAGTTAGCGCGGCAGCGACAGGCATTGCCATGGGTGCGTATCGACAAGACATATCGACTGGCCACGGATGAGGGCCCGGCGACGTTGATGGAGCTCTTCAAGGGACGCTCGCAGCTGCTGATTTATCACTTCATGTTCGGCCCGGAGTTCACGGCGGGCTGCCCATCGTGCTCGATGATCGCGGACGGCTTCAGCGGCCTCGAAGTACACCTGGCCAATCATGACGTGATGCTCTGGGCGGTGTCGCGAGCGCCGCTGATGCAGCTGCAGGCCTACAAGCGTCGTATGGGCTGGCAGTTTCCCTGGGCCTCCTCGTTTGAAAGCGACTTCAACGCCGACTTCAATGTCTGGTTCAACGAGGATCAGCAGCGTTCCGGCGCGGTCAATTACAACTTCCGTCAGGAGGCTGCCTTTGGATGGCGCACGGACGAAGCCGGTGGCGGACAAGTCGCCGAGAGCAAGATGGCCGGCATGTGCGGCGTGGATCGCGCCACCTTTCACCGGGACCGGCCTGGCATGAGCGCGTTCGCGCTACAGAACGGCGAGGTCTATCACTGTTATTCAACGTATGGCCGAGGGCTGGATAGCGTGTGGGGTTCCTACCAATTGCTCGATCGGGCGCCGCTCGGCCGCAACGAACAGGGTTTCTGGTGGCGTCGTCATGATGAATACGACCGTGACTGATCGGCCTTCCTGGCTCTGCCTGGCAGCGACGCCCACCTTCGCTGTCATGGCGGTGCTCTCGGCATCGCTTGGAGGGGGCGAGCATCATCTTCACGGCGGGGCCACGCTCGCCGCGCAGCTGACCGGGATGCCCGTCATGTATCTGCTGATGAGCTTGTTTCATGCGCTGCCATGGATGAGGTCGATGGGGCATTACAGCAGGCATTGAAAAGCGCGGCCAACCCCACTGCTCGACCTGATCGAAGCCCAGCGCGCCTCGAATGAGGTGCACTTGAGCTACTACGAAGCTTTATCCGAGCGTGCCGCGGCCTTGATCGCCTTGGAGCGGGCCGCCGGGCTATGGGACATCGATTTCTAAGATCCGACGCGAATGGCGATCAAAACATCGGCCACGCAAGCCGAACGAGGGGGCGCGACAATACTTCCACGACGTCCTCGCGTTGAACCCCAAAGCGTTGAGCGAGGCGCATGGAACGGACGTTCTCGGGATGAATGAGCGAAATCACGCGACGAAGTTTCAACACATCCCGCGCATAGTCGAACACGCAGCGCGCGGCCTCGCTCGCATAGCCGTGACCCCAGCTGCTCCGGTGGAACGTGTACCCAAGCTCTCGTTCAAACACGAGCTCCACGTCGGTGGGTGCGTCCTCGCGCTGAAACCATCCGCGTAGAACTCCGGTTGCGCGGGCGTTGGCTTCCACCGCCAGATCGCTCAACCCGCAGCGGCCGATCAGCATGCCGTCCGACTTGCGAACCACAGCCAGTTGCCCCAGCTCGAAATCTTCGTAAGTACGGAGGACGGAGCGCAGCCAGGCGAGCGACTCCTCTGCGGAGCGAGGTTTTCCGTGCGCAAGGTAGCGTGCTACTTCCGGATCGGCATGGACCTGACTGAAGAACTCAAAGTCATCCGGTGCGATCCTTCGCAGGATCAATCGCTCCGATTCGATCCGGTGAGTATCGCGCGTCAGCGTCATGGAAGAGTTCTCGTAGGGCAGCTTGCGCCCGAGTCTAACCTGTGGGCGCGGACAAGAGTGTCGTTCAACTTGCTCTTTGTCAGGGCAGAATCAGACCGCGAAGTTGCATCTTCGCGCCGACCGCGGCGGCGAAGTCACTGCGCGAGTTGGGTTTCCTCACCGACGCCGGAGTGCCCGTCGCAGGGCGACCAATGCGGCGGCCAGGTGAATGGAAACAACGGTTGTTCGTGGTAATACGTCGAGACGACGCGGGCGATTCGAGACACTGACGAATGTGCTCGAGCCTGCCGTTACCCTTTCGTGCACGAATGCGCTAGTCAGTACACCGATGACACGTCCATCGCGCGTGACTTCCAAGTCACTGGTCACGGGGTGGGCTTCGAGCGGATAGCCTGGATGAACCGGAGATGCCTGCGCCCGTTGCTCTCGGAAGGACTCCGGCACATCGCCATCGAGCTCCGACACATCGGGTGAGTAGCTGATGAGCGCACGGTAGCCGAACTCCTCGGCGTAGCCTCCGGCGAGATAAGAATTGTCCTCGGCTTCGATCTCCGGGCCGTTGGCCAGAGAGCGAAGGGTCCAGTCGGGAAAGTATCGATGTTGCTCACTCATTCGCGCCTCCAAAGACAGGCAGCGGTCATCCAAGGCCGCGTGAGTCACCTCTCGAGGAACGCTTACGGTCGGTCGGCTCGCTCATCGTGGACTGAGCGCCGGACTCCAACAAGCTGAGCTGCTTTCGTACTGCACCCTGACGATCGAGCGGCGCGATGGTCAGCAAGTCTTCGAGTGCTGCGCGCATGCGGCGTACGATTTGCGGCGAGCCTGCGCCGGCCATGCGGATCTCGTCGAATGCGAGGTGGACGTAGTCATCCCAGGTCATGACCCGAGTCAACAGGCGTTCGACGCCGTTGTCGTCACGATGTCGGCCGTCTGGAAAAGGCCGAGGTGCCAGCTGACGCAAGCAGTCGTGCAGCCGGTCGAGTGCTTGCACGGCGGTGGTGGGATCTAGAAAAGGGGAGTCGGATACCGATCGTTCGGCGATGTCGACCAACATTCGCAATCCATAGGCGAGGTCCTCATCGAGCGTGCGTTCGAGTCCGATCTCGACACAGCGCGCGACCGCTTGCTCATCGAGCCTCTCGGGCGAACCTTCGATTTCGAGCAGCGGTGCGCCGGCGGGAACGAACTCACCGATGATCGGCTTCAGTTCCAGTACGCAATCGCCTGCCGCGGCAATTCGAACGAGCGCAGGATAGTCGACTTGCGTGATGACACCGGAGCGAGGCGCACAGATCGTTGGTCGCTCGAAGCGCCGGGGCGGGCCGGCATCCGGATACAGTGCGTCGAGCAGCTTACGGCTGTCGGCGCCGACCAGCTCGATCAGCGCCGACACTCTCAGCTTGCGCCCGATATGGTTCACATACCAGACGAGCACCATGATGCTGAGGACGACCAGCAGGAACGCAACGAGCACGGCGAGTCCAGGCACGACGCCGCCACCGCTCGTTTGCACTTCGCGCAGTGTCAGCATCGCGTGCGCGAACGTGCCGACGAATATGCCAATGGCGAGCTGGCTCGGTTTATCCTGCAGGATGCGTTGAACGATTCTTGGAGAGAACTGCCCCATCGCGAGTTGCACGACGACCATGGTGATCGTCAGTACCAGCGCGGCGAGGCTGACCATCGAGGCCGCGACCGTCCCAAGAATCTCCAACGCGGCATCCGGGCCGCCGCTGATCCACTCGGGAACGAGCTGATGGTCGAAAGCCTTGTCGATCGCAATCGTGCCGAACGACACGCCCATGCCGGCGATCACGCACATCAGCGGGATGAACCACAGCCCGGTTGCCAGGCGAGAGAAGGGTGGGGCGAGTCTCACAAGCGCTACCGGATGCAAAGGACGGAATATATAGCCCTAAGTCCCGGGCGCTCTCTCAGGGTCCACGCAGAGCGCTGCATCCCGAGTGTCTTCGACGGGTTCTCCTGGATTGCACTACGCGGTACGAGCAGGACGGAGATCTCACCACACGTGAACCGATCACCGTTCCGGCGACTTAAGAGGCGATCGCTTGAGGTGCTCGGTTCGCGTACGTGCAACGGCGACCGTAGCAAAAGTCACTTGAAAGGGGGTGCACCCCATGAACGCTCCTCAGTCGGCCTCTTTGAATCCAGTCCTGGCGGGTTTGTCCGCGCTGCTGCCGAAGCTCGAAGCGGTGTACAAGGACGTCCACGCTCACCCCGAGCTGTCCATGCAGGAAATCCGGACCTCGGCCCTCGCTGCCAAGCATCTGGCGGACAATGGCTACGCAGTCACGACGGGCGTCGGCAAGACTGGCGTGGTCGGCGTGCTATCCAACGGCGAAGGCCCGATCGTGATGCTTCGTGCCGACATGGATGCCCTACCGATTCGGGAGGCGAGCGAGGTTTCTTATGCGAGCACCCAATCAGCGACGGACACATCAGGCAACACGGTGCCGGTCGCACATGCCTGCGGTCATGACATGCACGTGGCATGGCTGATGGGGGCGAGCGCCTTGTTCGCGCGGACGCGCGATTCATGGAAGGGTACGCTGATCGCACTTTTCCAGCCCGGCGAAGAAACGGCGCAAGGCGCACGAGCCATGATCGACGATGGCTTGTTCACGCGGTTTCCGAAGCCCGACATCGTGCTCGGCCAGCACGTGATGGTCGGTGCGGCTGGAACGGTCGCCGGCAGCGCCGGGCCGATCACATCGGCAGCCGACAGCCTGCAGATTCGTTTATTCGGTCGCGGCGCGCATGGGTCGATGCCACAAGCGAGTATCGATCCGGTCGTGATGGCTGCGTCGGTCGTGCTGAGATTACAAACGATCGTATCGCGTGAAGTCGCGGCCACCGAGTCCGCCGTGATCACGGTAGGCGTGTTACAGGCAGGTACCAAGGAGAACGTTATCCCGGAAGACGCACTCATCAAGTTGAACGTGCGTACCTTCGATGCAGGCGTGCGCAATCGCGTGCTCACCGCGATCGAGCGCATCGTGAACGCTGAAGCGCAAGCGTCGGGCGCGCCGCGGGCGCCTGAAATCACCCCACTCGATCGTTATCCTCTGAACATGAATGACAGGGCCGCGAGCGAGCGGGTGGCGGCCGCGTTCCGCGTTCACTTCTCACCGGAGCGCGTGTTCCATTCCGGGCCCGCGCCGGCGAGCGAGGATTTCGGATGTTTCGGTACCGAGTGGCAGGTCCCTTCGGTCTATTGGTTTGTCGGCGGCACCGATCCGGCGCTGTATGCCAAGACGAAAAGCGCAGGCAGGCTCCAGGATCTGCCCGTCAATCACAGTCCTCGATTTCTGCCGGTGTTGCATCCGACGCTCGAAACGGGCGTGGAGGCGATGGTAGTCGCCGCGCTGGCGTGGAACAAAGCTAAGTGACGTTGGTGCTGTGTGACCACGTTCGACCCCGAGACAGCGAAGGACGTCCAGCAAACGCTGGTGCTGGTTCTCGACCTCTGCGGTACGTTTGCATTCGCGTTGAGTGGCGCGATGGCTGGCATTCGCCGCGGCCTCGATGTGTTTGGCTTGTTAGTACTGTCGTTCGCGGCCTCCAGCTTCGGTGGCATAGGGCGCGATGTGCTGATCGGAGCGACGCCTCCTGCTGCCTTACAGGACTGGCGTTATCTGGCGGTTTCGCTCGCGGCGGGACTTATCGTGTTTTTCTGGTCCTCCCTGATCGACAAGCTCAGTAACCCGGTACGGCTGCTGGATGCGATCGGGCTCGCCTTTTTCGCGGTCGCAGGGACGCAGAAGGCGCTGGCGTTCGGGCTGAGCCCGGTGATGGCTGCGTTGATGGGGATGTTGACCGGCATCGGAGGAGGGATCGTGCGTGACGTCCTGCTCGCCGATGTACCTGCTGTGTTGAAGTCCGACCTGTATGCAGTGGCGGCACTCGCCGGTGCTGCTGTCGTCGCGGGCGGTCGTATGCTGCATGTATCGGCTGTGGTCGCCGCGATCTGCGGCGGACTCACCTGCTTTGGTCTGCGAGTGATGGCCATTCACTGGAAATGGCGTTTGCCCGTCGCTCACGAATAACGAGGCGCCGGCTCGCAGCTGATGTTCGATACGCCGGCGTATCTCATTGCATATTTTGTGAGCTTCATGGACCACAAGCCGTGCAGGGGCCGCCGGGGCTTGCTGAGCGGTTCAATCCACGATAAGGCTTGAAGCGACCATTTCGCCTCGTCGGTATCGGCTGCCGGGACGATCGTTATGGGCGGAGGGGCGGGCGGGATGAACACAACGGCGTCTCGAGGAGCAGGGCAGCGAAGCAGTCGCGCGCGATGGGGTGCGGCGACCCTCGTCACATTGGCGATTTTGTACGTGGGCCTGCGCACGTGGATCGGCGAGCGCGAGGCGCCTGTCGCCGCCCAGCCAACCTACAACCTCGTGATCGCGGCCCCTCGACCGGACGAGGCGATGACCCTCCTGCCGGCGAAGCAGAATCAGACCGTGACATTGCGCATTCGCTCCGACCGCGCGGGTGAAGTTCATGTGCATGGCTACGACCAGAATGTGGTCGTCACGGCAGGCTCGGAGGTCGTGCTCAGCGTCGTCACGAAAGCCTCGGGCCTCTATCCCATTCATCTGCATGAGCACCTGAACCCGGCGGATGCCGATAGTCCGATTGTTCATCGTCAATTGGCGGTGCTGGAGGTGAAGTCGGAATGAGGCCAAGCCTGCACCTCCCTCGACGCTGGATGTTGTTCGCATGCTTTTTGCCGACGCTGTCGAACGCGCATTCGTTCGGCACGGTGTATGTGCTGCCCGTGCCGTTCTGGATGTACGTTTATGCGTGTGTCGCAACGCTGCTGATCACGTTTTCGTTGTTGGGATTTCTGGTCACCTCGCCACCGGCGCGGGTGCCTGCCGTAGAAAGTCTGGAACGCAATCGGCGGGGCTTTGTGCTCACTCCGCTAACGCTGAGCCTCTTCCGGGCGGGGGCGATTGCAACTTTACTGCTCAGCGTAGTCGCCGGGTGGTTCGGTACGGAGGATCCGTCTCGCAACATCAGCATGACGCTCTTCTGGGTGATGTTTCTATTGGGCTTTGCTTACTTCACCCTCGTGGCCGGCGATCTGTATGCACTGATCAATCCGTGGCGAACGATGGTCGACGCCCTGCAGCGCATGGGGTGCAATCTCACGGTGCGCCGGGTGAGCTGGTCAGGACGAGTCGGCTATTGGCCGGCGGTGGTGTTCTATGTGGCGCTGGTCGCGATCGAGTTGTTCGTGAAACCTTCACCGCGCGCGACCGCGATCGGCCTTTTAATCTACACCGCCATCACGCTGCTGGGATGCTTCGCGTTTGGGACAGCGAGGTGGTTTCGCAGGGCCGACTTTTTCAGCGTCTACTTCCAATTGATCGGCAAACTCGCACCGGTCGAATATCGGCCACTGCCCGGTGCGCCGACGCGTTGGCGGGTGCGCCTGCGTTCTCCCTTTGAAAGTGTGCTGAGAGCAAGGCCGGCGCATATCGCGCTGGTGCTATTCGTCCTCTTCATGCTCTCCTCGACCACCTACGATGCGATTCTGGACACCGTGCTGTGGGTCGGTTTGTTCTGGAGGAACGCGCTGTCGCTCTTCGAGCCGCTGTGGGGGAACGATCTGGGTCGGGCGCAGACCGTGCTGATGGATTGGTACCTGCTGTATCGGAAAGCGGGGCTGGTGCTGTTTCCGTTCCTGTATCTCGCGCTCTATCTGCTGGTGCTGTATCTGGCGAAGATCGTGACCCGAAGCGCGCTGCCGCTGCGCACGCTGGTGTTGAAGTTCTGTTATTCGCTGCTGCCGATCGCCATCGCGTATCACTTCACGCACTATTTCACGTTTCTTTGGGTGCAGGTGAAGGCGTTGCCGCAGTTGTTGTCGGATCCGTTGGGGCTCGGGTGGAGCCTGTTGCCGTTCGCTCGCGGCACCCAAGCCGAGCCGTCGAGCATGGAGATGGGGATCGTGTGGCACACGCAGGTAGCGGTGTTGCTGGCGGGTCACGTCGCGAGCATCTATCTCGCGCACGTGACCGCGATGCGAATGTTTGCAAACCGGCGGCCGGTCATCAGCCAGCTGCCGACCCTGGTTTTGATGGTCGCCTATACCATCGTGGGCCTATGGATCCTGTCGTTGCCGTTGGGGGCCGAGCAGGGTTGATCGCCTCATTTGCCGAGCCCCATGCTGGGCAGTTCGATGCCCAGGCAGACATTGCGTTGCTTGCCACCGCCGGTGACTCGGTTGAGACACGCCTCGCCGCCGCCGTCGGAGGCGGCACCCGCCGAGAACACGCCGAAACCTGTGCCGTCCGACAAGGTGAGATTGCCGCCGTTCCCATGAGAGCTGCGGGTGAGATAGGCGACCGCCTGAGCGTCTTGATAGACGGCGACGGTGCCACCGCGCTCATCCAATACCAAGCTTGCGGCAGCCTTGTCGTCTTTATAGACAGACACACTGTGATCGCGCGCGCTCATGCTCGCGACGATCTTGCCGTTATCATCCATGACCGTGACGAGGCCGCTGCCGCCGCGCGCCTGGCCGACACCCGCGACAAACGAGCCGCCATCTTTGTGAACGCGGACGGCATAGTTGCCCCCATCTCCCGCGCCGATAGTCACCTGGGCGCCTTGGCCGGAAGTGGATGAGACCTTCTCGGCCACTCGCAAGATGACCTTGCCGGAGCGGCCGACCACTTCGAACGGCGCTGTAATGCGCGCGGCAAGCTGAGTGTTGGTCCGAGTTTGCGGCTCTTTCGGTCTCCCTTTTTCTTGTTCGTTTTCTTTTTCCAGCGCGGCGACGCGCCGGGTCATCTCCTGCAATTGTTTTTGCAGCTTCGGGATGCGCTCATCTTCTTCATCGGGCGGCTCGGCGGCCTCGGGCTCCCACTCGGCGAACAATTTCTTTTGTTCGCCGGCCCGGCAGCTGAGGTTCATGTCGATCAGACGCAACGTGCCGCCCGAGCCCACGCACACCGGAATGGGATCGCCACCGGCCTGAACGTTCAGAGCCACGAGGGTGACCAGGACACCGAAGCAGAGCCGGATCGTCATGTGCGAGCTCCCATCTGCTCATTGCTGGGGAATGCGGGGAGCCACGTCTCGCAACAGCGTGACCGACGCAGCTTTCGACGGGCTCATCACGTAGACCGCGCCCTTCGCGGTCAGCGCGCCGGCCCGATAGTCATCGAGCCACGGCCCGACGAACGCTTTCTCACCGATCCCCTCGAGCGCCTCGCCGCCGGGCTGGCGTGTGCCGTCCTCCCAGTAATCTCGTGGCACGACCTGCACCATCACACTGCGTTCTGTGCCTTTGACCGGCCAGCTGCAGCCGCTGCCAAGGGGGCCGGCCGTGTGGCCTTCATCCACCGGTTTGCCGAGGGCCGCGGCGATTTGCTGCCTGGTGAGGAGCTTGCAGATCGGCGAGTCGGCTGTGCCGGAAAGCTGCTGAAGCTCGGTGCGGGCCGCATCGAGATCCGGTCCTTCGGAACAGGCGCCGCTGAGTACTGCCAGTGCCAGGACCGGAAGGGCGCGATGGAAGCTCATCGAAAATCCTCGAGTTGCGTTTGCCTACCTGCTGTTACGCAATTCGAGAGGAAATCATGACAGGCGCCGGGCCCGCCGACTCAGATCGCGGGCAGCTCGACCCGCACCGTGCAGCCGCCGCTCTCGTTTTGTTTGCTTTCGATGCGACCGGAGAGCTCGGCCACCAGCCGCTCGATCGTGTCGGTGACGAACGAGGCGGTGCGCGGTCGAGTGCGTGTATCGATGATTTCGATGTGGACGCGACCCTCGCTCGTCTGGCCCGCCATCCGGATCTCGCCGCCGCCTGCGAGACCATCGATGCTATCGGTCAGCAGGCCGAGCGCGATCAAGCGTAGCCGCGATATCACGGTCGTGGTCTTCAAATCGTCGTTGAAGTCCTGGCGAATGCGGACGCTGTTCCGAGCCGCGTCGTTCGCGAGGAAGCGGGCGAGCTCGATCAGCAGTTCCCGACAGGAGACAGGCGAGGGCGCCTGCTGCTCGGGGGCGATGCTCTCCAGCACACGCTCCAACCCGCGCTCGTGATTGGCGATCGCCTGTTGCACGAAGGTGGTCAGCTGCTCGAGCGGCACGTTGAGGGGCTTGCCGCTTAGAGTCGTGCGGGCGGCGCGGGCCAGCGCGTCGACACCGCCGAAGATGCCTTGCAACCCATTCCGCAGGTCATGCGCGTAGGCACGCCGACAGCGACGGTTGAGGTGCGCCCGCAGGGCGTCCTCCAGCAGAAGAATATCGTTCACTGTAAGTTTTGTGCCGACAGTAGCGGGGGATCGATCAGGTGTCGGACTTTACGATGGTTTCGGCGCTCAGTCGCTGCGCTTTTTCCAAAATGCCCTCCAGGGTGGGCAGTCCGATCGGCTTTCTGAAATGCAGGTCGAAGCCGGCATCGGTGGCGCGTTGCCGGTCCTCGCTCTGACCCCAGCCGCTTACGGCTACCAGGAACAATTGCGGCCCCCAGGGCTCGCCGCGGATTCGCCGGGCGACTTCATAACCGTCCAGGATCGGCATGCCGATGTCGAGCAGCGCCACGTCCGGTCGCCAGGCCGTGACCGCCTGCAGCGTCTCCTGGCCGTCCGAGGCTTTGCGAACTTCGTGGCCGCAGACCTCGAGCAGCAGCGCGAGGCTTTCCAACGCATCGGCGTTGTCGTCGGCGACCAGCACGCGCAGTGCCCGCGTTTGAGCCGGCATCGGACGCACAATGTCGAGATGCTCCTCCACCGGCACGACGTTCGCGGACAACGGCAGGCGGACGGTGAATTCGCTGCCACGATTCGGGCCCGGACTCGTGGCGCTCACCGTGCCTCCGTGCAGCTCGACGAGCTGACGAACCAGGGCGAGGCCGATACCCAAGCCGCTGGGCAACTGACCTTCATCCTCGTGCACGCGAGAGAACAGATTGAACAGCTTCGGCAGCGCCTCGGAGGTCAGGCCGATGCCCGAGTCCTTGACCGCGAAGACGGCATGGTCGCCATCGACGCTGGCTCGAAGCAGGATGGTGCCGCTCGCCTGCATATATTTGGCAGCGTTGTTCAGCAGGTTGCTCAGGATCTGAACCAGACGGGTCGGATCGCCCTGCACGGTGGCCGTTTCGGCCGGGCATTCGATCTGCAGCTCGTGGTGATGCGCCGAGATGATGGGCTGCGCCGCCTCGACCGATCGATCGAGGATGGTGCGCAAGGTGAGCGGTTCCTTGTTGAGCTTGATCGTGCCGCGAGAGATGCGCGAGACATCGAGCAGGTCGTCGACCAGACGGCTCAGATGCATGGTCTGACGATCGATGACCTCTCGGGCCCAACGCAACTGGGGCTGTTCCAGCGGCATCAGCGACATCATGTCGACGGCGGCGCGGATCGGGGCGAGGGGATTGCGCAGCTCGTGCGCCAGGATGGCGATGAACTCGTCCTTGTGACGGTCGGCATCGCGCAGGGCGGCGTTGGCCTGTTCCAGGTTTTGATTGGCGCGCTCAAGCTCCCGCGCCTTCTCGGCCTGCAACGTCACATTGGCTTCGGCGAGGCTGCGGTTCAGCCGCTGCAGCTCCCGCCGCTGCATGTACAGCTCGACCAGTACCGACACTTTACTGCGCAGGATCTCCGGCACGATCGGGATCGAGACATAGTCGACCGCGCCCAGCCGATAGCCCTTCAGGGCATCGAACTCCGAGTCGTGCACGCCGGTGACGAAAATGATGGGAATGCTCTCGAAGCGCGGGTGATCGTGGATCATGGCCGCGGTCTCGAAGCCGTCCATGCCCGGCATGCTCACATCCAGCAGGATGACCGCGAAGTCGTCCTCGAGCAGGCGCTGCAGGGCTTCCTCGCCGGAGCGGGCGCTGACTAGGTTCTGCCCGAGGTCGGCCAGAACCGATTCGTACGAGAGCAACCGGCTCGGCTGGTCATCGACCAGCAGAATATTGACTCGCTCTTGAATGGGCGGGGCGTTCACGGTTTGGCTCAATTGGGTCTATCGCCTACGGTTGCAGCCACATTCTTACCAGAGACAGCAACTGCGCTGTATCGACGGGTTTCGCAACATAGTCCGATGCGCCCGCTTCCAGGCACTTTTCCCGGTCGCCTTTCATGGCCTTGGCGGTCAAAGCGATGATCGGCAGCAACCGGAATTTACTGTTTTCGCGGATCCGCCGCATGGTCTCGTAGCCGTCCATCTCCGGCATCATCACGTCCATGAGCACCAGCGACAGGTCATCGGTCGATTCGACGAGCTTGATCGCATCCATGCCATTGCTGGCGTTGATGACCTGCATGCCGCGCCGTTCGAGCACGCTGTTCAACGCAAAGATGTTACGTACGTCGTCGTCCACCACCAGGACCTTCCGACCCTGCAGCGGCTCATCGCCCTCGTGCAGGGCTTCGATCATCTTTTGCTTGGCGGGCGGCAGGTTGGTGACCACCCGATGCAGGAACAGGGCGGTTTCATCGAGCAGCCGCTCCGGCGAGCGCACGCCCTTGAGCACGATGCTCTTGGCCTTGGTGCGCAGTTCCTGTTCCTCGGCCTGCGACAGGTCGCGCCCGGTGAACACGACGATCGGGGTATCGCGCAGCCGGGGGTCGGTCTGGATCTCGGCCAGCAGCTCGAAGCCTGAGACATCGGGCAGCCGCAGATCGAGCACCACGCAGTCGAACTGCTTGGTACGCATCGCCTGCAACGCTTCCTGACCGCTGCCGACCGCCGTGATGGTCACATCGTCGAAGCCGATGAGCTCGGCGATGCTGAGCTGTTCGGCCGGATCGTCTTCCACCACCAGCAACTCACGCACATTCGCGGCCGCGAAGTTACGAATTCGTTGCAGCGCTGTGGCGAGCTCATCCGTGGTCGCGGGCTTGTTCATGAACGCATACGCGCCGCGCTCCAGGCTGTACTGCCGCTCTTCCTCGACGGTGAGGATCTGCACCGGGATGTGGCGCGTGGTCGGGCTTTGTTTCAACTGATTGAGCACCGTCCAGCCCAGCATGTCGGGCAGGAACACATCGAGCGAGATCGCGGTCGGATGGTACTTGCGTGCCATCGCGAGGCCGTCCGCGCCGGTCTTCGCGACGATGACCTTGAAGCCATTGTCGCGCGCCAGATTCAGGAGCACTTTGCCGTAATGCGGATCGTCCTCGATGATCAGCAGCACGCGATCGTCGGGCTGCAGATCGTTGCGATCGTCGATGAGCTCCTCGGCCCGCAGCGGCAAGGAGAGCGGCTGGAACGGCGTGTTCTGGGTCGTGCCATTGCCCGGCTGCGTCTTCACCGGACGATACGCGGAGCCGACGAAGGTCAGCGGCAGATACAACGTGAAGGTGCTGCCCTGGCCGGGGGCGCTGACCAGACGCAATTCGCCACCGAGCAGGTGCGCCAGCTCGCGGCTGATCGCAAGACCCAGGCCCGTGCCGCCGTACTTGCGCGAGGTGCCGGCGTCGGCCTGCTGAAAGGCTTCGAAAATGATTCGTTGTTTCTCAGGCGCGATACCGATGCCGGTGTCCGTGACCGAGAAGGCGACGACGGTCGCCACCTGATTGAGCACCGGGTGATCGGGATTCCAGCCCGACTGTGCCAGGCGCACTCGCAAGGTCACACTGCCTTGCGCGGTGAACTTGAACGCGTTCGAGAGCAGGTTCTTCAACACCTGCAGCAGCCGTTTCGGATCGGTCGAAATCTGTCGGCCGAGCGCCGGATCGAAATCCGCCGTGAACTGCAGGGCGCGCGCTTCGGCTTCGTGACGGAAGTTGCGCTCGATGGTCTCGCGCAGATGCGAGAACAACAGATCCTCGGACTCCACCGTCACCGTGCCGGACTCGATCTTCGAGAGGTCGAGAATGTCGCTGATCAGGTTCAACAGGTCCGTGCCGGCGCCGTGAATGGTCTTTGCGAACTCGATCTGACGCGGCGAGAGGTTCTGATCGGCGTTCTCGGCCAGCTGCTGGCCCAGGATCAGAATACTGTTGAGCGGCGTGCGCAGCTCGTGCGACATGTTCGCAAGGAACTCGGACTTGTAGCGCGAGGTGAGCGCAAGCTCGGTCGCTTTTTCCTCGAGCGCGCGTCGGGCGAGCTCGATTTCCTCGTTCTTGCGCTCCACTTCCGCGTTCTGTTCGGCGAGCAGCTGCGCCTTGTTGGCGAGCTCCTCGTTGGTCTGTTGCAGCTCCTTCTGCTGAGTCTGCAACTCGCCCGCGAGCTCCTGCGATTGTTTGAGCAGGCCTTCGGTACGCATCGTCGCTTCGATGGTGTTCAGCACGACGCCGATACTGCCGGCGAGCTGTTCGAGGAACGCGAGCTGCGAGGCGGTGTACTCGTGCAACGAGGCGAGCTCGATGACGGCCTTGGCCTGGCCTTCATACAGGATGGGCAGGGCGATGACGTTGCGAGCACGGGCGGCGAGCAGGCCGCTGCGCACGTGAATGGAATCGATCGGCACGTTCTCGAGCAGGATGCGTCGACCGTCGGCGGCGCATTGGCCGACCAGGCCCTCGCGCAGGGAATATTGACGTCGTTCGCCCGGGTTCGCATCGGCGTAAGTTGCGAACTCCTTCAGCACCTTCTCATTGTTGTCGATCTCGGCGATATAGAGAATCGCCTGCTGCGCGCCGACCAGCGGCGCCAATTCCGCCAGCAGCATCTCACCCATGGTCACGAGGTCGCGTTGACCTTGCATCATGCGGCTGAACTTCGCGAGGTTGGTCTTCAGCCAGTCCTGTTCGGTATTGCGCTCGGTGGTCTCGCGCAGGTTGCCGATCATGGCGTTGATGTTGTCCTTGAGCTCCGAGACCTCGCCGCGCGCATCGACTTGAATGGAGCGGGTGAGGTCGCCCTTGGTCACGGCCGTGGCCACCTCGGCGATGGCGCGCACCTGTGTTGTGAGATTCGCGGCGAGCAGGTTGACGTTCGCCGTGAGGTCTTTCCAGGTACCGGCGGCGCCAGGCACGTTCGCCTGACCGCCGAGTCGGCCTTCGACGCCCACCTCGCGGGCCACGCTCGTCACCTGATCGGCGAAGGTCGCCAGCGTCGTGGTCATGCTGTTGATGGTTTCAGCGAGCGCCGCGACTTCACCTTTGGATTCCACGGTGAGACGCTGACGCAGATCGCCGTTCGCCACCGCCGTCACCACCTTGACGATACCGCGCACCTGGTTGGTGAGGTTGTTCGCCATGGTGTTGACGTTATCGGTCAAGTCCTTCCAGGTGCCGGCCACGCCGGGCACGGCCGCCTGACCGCCGAGCTTGCCTTCGGTACCGACCTCGCGCGCCACGCGTGTCACTTCGGCGGAGAAGCCGTTCAGCTGGTCGACCATCGTGTTGATGGTCTCCTTCAGCTGCAGGATTTCGCCTTTCACGTCCACCGTGATCTTGCGTGACAAGTCACCGCGCGCCACGGCGGTGGTCACTTCGGCGATGTTTCTCACCTGGCCGGTGAGGTTGGAGGCCATGGAGTTCACGTTGTCCGTGAGATCTTTCCACGTGCCCGCGACGCCCGGCACGATGGCCTGACCGCCGAGCTTGCCTTCGGTACCGACTTCACGGGCGACGCGCGTCACTTCGGCGGCGAAGCCGTTCAGCTGGTCGACCATCGTGTTGATGGTTTCTTTCAGCTGCAGAATTTCACCGCGCACGTCCACCGTGATCTTGCGCGACAAGTCGCCGCGCGCGATGGCGGTGGCCACCTCGGCGATGTTACGCACCTGACCGGTGAGGTTGGAGGCCATCGAGTTCACGTTGTCGGTCAGGTCTTTCCACACACCCGACACGTCTTTCACTTCGGCCTGACCGCCGAGCTTGCCTTCGGTGCCAACCTCGCGCGCCACGCGCGTCACTTCGGCGGCGAAACCGTTCAGCTGGTCCACCATCGTGTTGATGGTTTCCTTCAGCTGCAGAATTTCGCCTTTCACGTCCGCGGTGATCTTGCGCGACAAGTCGCCGTTCGCGATGGCGGTGGCCACCTCGGCGATGTTACGGACCTGACCGGTCAAGTTGCCGGCCATGGAGTTCACGTTGTCCGTGAGGTCTTTCCACACGCCGCTGATGCCTCTCACCTCGGCCTGACCGCCGAGCTTGCCTTCGGTGCCGACTTCACGCGCCACGCGCGTCACTTCGGCGGAGAAGCCGTTCAGCTGGTCGACCATCGTGTTGATGGTTTCCTTCAGCTGCAGGATTTCGCCTTTCACGTCCACCGTGATCTTGCGTGACAAGTCACCACGCGCCACGGCCGTCGTCACTTCCGCGATGTTTCTCACCTGGCCGGTGAGATTTTCGGCCATCGAGTTCACCGAGTCGGTGAGATCTTTCCAGGTGCCGCCGGCGCCGGTCACGTTCGCCTGGCCGCCGAGCTTGCCTTCGGAACCCACCTCACGCGCCACGCGTGTCACTTCGGAGGCGAAGGAGCGCAGCTGATCGACCATCGTGTTGATGGTTTCTTTCAGCTGCAGGATTTCACCGCGCACGTCCACCGTGATCTTGCGCGACAAGTCGCCGCTGGCGATGGCGGTGGCCACGTCGGCGATGTTGCGCACCTGGCCGGTGAGGTTGGAGGCCATCGCATTCACGTTATCCGTGAGGTCCTTCCACACACCCGACACGTCTTTCACTTCGGCCTGACCGCCGAGCTTGCCTTCGGTACCGACTTCACGCGCCACGCGCGTCACTTCGGCAGCGAAACCGTTCAGCTGGTCGACCATCGTGTTGATGGTTTCCTTCAGCTGCAGAATCTCGCCTTTCACGTCCACCGTGATCTTGCGTGACAAGTCACCTCGCGCCACCGCGGTCGTCACCTCGGCGA
Source organism: Pseudomonadota bacterium (assembly GCA_023391815.1). Lineage (GTDB taxonomy): Bacteria > Pseudomonadota > Gammaproteobacteria > Steroidobacterales > Steroidobacteraceae > Steroidobacter. The sequence continues at coordinate 12,462 of JAEWAF010000018.1, read as the reverse complement.
TGTTACGCACCTGGCCGGTCAGGTTCGTGGCCATGGCGTTGACCGAGTCGGTCAAGTCCTTCCACGTGCCCGCGACGCCGGGCACCAGCGCCTGGCCACCGAGCTTGCCTTCGGAGCCCACTTCTCGCGCGACGCGCGTCACTTCGGAGGCGAACGAGCGCAGCTGGTCCACCATCGTGTTGATGGCTTCCTTCAGCTGCAGAATCTCACCGCGCACGTCCACCGTGATCTTGCGTGACAAGTCACCGTTTGCGACCGCGATGGTCACTTCGGAAATGTTTCGGACCTGGCCGGTCAGGTTGCCGGCCATCGAGTTCACGTTATCGGTGAGATCCTTCCACACGCCGCTGATGCCCGGCACGATCGCCTGACCGCCGAGCTTGCCTTCGGTACCGACCTCGCGTGCCACGCGCGTCACTTCGGCGGAGAAGCCGTTCAACTGGTCCACCATCGTGTTGATGGTTTCTTTCAGCTCCAGAATCTCGCCTTTCACGTCCACCGTGATCTTGCGTGACAAGTCACCGCGCGCCACGGCAGTGGTCACTTCGGCGATGTTACGCACCTGACCGGTCAGGTTCTTCGCCATGGCGTTGACCGAGTCGGTCAAGTCCTTCCACGTGCCCGCGACGCCCGGCACGATGGCCTGACCGCCGAGCTCGCCTTCGGAGCCCACCTCACGCGCCACGCGCGTCACTTCGGAGGCGAAGGAGCGCAGCTGATCCACCATCGTGTTGATGGCTTCCTTCAGCTGCAGAATTTCACCGCGCACGTCCACCGTGATCTTGCGCGACAAGTCGCCGTTCGCGACCGCGATGGTCACTTCGGAAATGTTTCGGACCTGGCCGGTGAGGTTCGACGCCATGGAGTTGACCGAGTCGGTCAAGTCCTTCCACGTGCCCGCCACCCCCGGCACCGTCGCCTGACCGCCGAGCTTGCCTTCGGTACCGACTTCACGCGCCACGCGCGTCACTTCGGCGGCGAAGCCGTTCAACTGGTCGACCATCGTATTGATGGTTTCCTTCAGCTGCAGAATCTCGCCTTTCACGTCCACCGTGATCTTGCGAGACAAGTCACCTCGCGCCACCGCGGTCGTCACCTCGGCGATGTTACGAACCTGGCCGGTCAGGTTCGCGGCCATGGAGTTGACCGAGTCGGTCAAGTCTTTCCACGTGCCCGCGACGCCCGGCACCACGGCCTGACCGCCGAGCTTGCCTTCGGAGCCCACTTCTCGCGCGACGCGCGTCACTTCGGAGGCGAACGAGCGCAGCTGGTCCACCATCGTGTTGATGGCTTCCTTCAGCTGTTGGATTTCGCCGCGCACGTTGACCGTGATCTTGCGCGACAAGTCACCGCTGGCGATGGCGGTCGCCACGTCGGCGATGTTGCGCACCTGGCCGGTGAGATTGCCGGCCATCGAATTCACATTGTCGGTGAGGTCTTTCCAGGTGCCGGCGGCGCCGGGCACCGATGCCTGGCCGCCGAGCTTGCCTTCGGTGCCGACCTCGCGCGCCACGCGCGTCACTTCGGAGGTGAACAGCCCCATCTGCTCGATCATCGTGTTCACGATCGTCGCCGAGCGCAGGAACTCGCCCTTCAACGGCCGGCCATCCACTTCCAGACGCACGGTCTGCGACAGGTCGCCCTTGGCGACCGCGGTGATGGTTCGCGTGACTTCCGTCGTCGGCCAGAGCAGATCGTCGATCAGGGTATTGATCGAGCCTTCCATGTCGCCCCAGGCGCCGGAGCGTCGATCGATGCCGACGCGGTGACGCGTCTTGCCTTCCTTGCCGACCAGTTGGCCGGCTCGGGACATCTCCTCCGAGAGGCGCTGATTGGAGGCGATGATGTCGTTCAACGTTTCGGCGATCTTGCCTTCGATACCTTCGTGATCGCCGGCGATGCGCACCGAGAAGTTACCGTCGCGAACCGCCTGCAGTGTGAGCAGCAGATTCTTCAGATCGAAGGGCACCGGCGCTTTGGCTCGGCCGGCCTTGGCAACGGTCCTGGCAGCGGGTAATTTTTTCACGGGCGCTGCTTTGGCAATCCGACGACGAACTCTCGCGGGGCTTTGCATTAAGACTCCGAATTACTGGCGGACCTGCTCGTCAGGCGATCGATCGCGAACCTTGCGCACGCGGACCAAGTATCTGTTTTTGTTGCGGGGGAGGCGGGAGGGAAGCTATCCATTCGATGCGACACGTGCAACCCTTACACGTCGGTTACGCCTACCTCTGAAAGAAAGTTCCTGACAGCTGGAACTTTCGTGCGTAGGGAGTCGTTAGACACGGTTCAGCGGGGCGCAATTATAACGAGTCAGAGCAGCAAAGGTCGAACGGACGGGAGATGACGGCAGGAGCGATTGATCCGGCGGTCGAGAGATTTCTTCTCGACAGCATCGACACGGTGCCTCATCTGGAGGCGCTACTGTTGCTCTATCAGTCGCCGGGGACCGGCTGGACCGTCGCCGAGCTGGCCGCGCGTATCTATGTCAACGAGAAGCAGGCCCATGGCATCCTCGAAGACCTCACGCGGCGCTCACTGATCTCTCGCAGCGAGCAGACCCCGGCGAAGTACGAATACATCCCGCGCTCGCCGGAGCAGAGCGCGCTGCTCGAGACGGTGGCGCGCTCCTATCGCACGCAACTGGTCCAGGTCACGCGTTTCATCCATTCCAACGCCTCCGGCTCGGTGCGCGATTTCGCGCGAGCTTTCCGGCTCAAGGACAAGGACTGACGATATGGCAAGCCTCGTTTACCTGCTGGGTGCCATCGTGACCGCCACGTGCGCGATTCTGCTGCTGCGTGGCTTCGCGCGCTCGCGCGGTCGCCTGCTGTTGTGGAGCGGGCTTTGTTTCATCGGCCTGACGCTGTCGAACGTCCTGCTGTTCGTGGACCTCGGTATCCTCGGGCCCGAGAGGAGTTTGTATATGTGGCGCCTCGGCACGGCCGCGGGGGCCATGCTGTTGCTGGTGTACGGCCTGGTATTCGAGAGCGATTGAGCATGATCGAGGGCTTTTTACTGGGCGTGATCGTGACCGCGTCGCTGACCGCCGCCGGCTTCTTCTGGCGCTTTTATCGACAGACCCGAGACAATCTGTTTCTGGCCTTCGCCGCGGCCTTCGCCATCGAGGGCATCAACCGAATGGCGTTTCTGCTGGTGGACAAGCCGAGCGAGGGCAGCCCCATCATCTATCTGGTGCGGCTGGTCGCGTTCCTGCTGATCGTCGGGGCCATCGTGGGCAAGAACCGGGACAGCTCCGGCAAGTGATGCGATGTGAGCTCGGGGAACCGGGCGCCGGGGCGAGGGCGTTTGTCTCTCATGACCTGGAGCCGAAGGCAAATCGTTGCCGCGGGGGTGTTCGGCGCGCTGCTCGCCATTGCACTCACCATCATCGCACTGAATTTTCTACAGCCCGAACGCCGCATCCAGCGGCAGGTGGAGCATCGCTACACCACCGGCGATGCACGCTTCCGGCATGAGCTGAGCACGCTGCTCGGGCCACCGATCCTTCAGGGCAACCGTGTCGCGAACTTCGAGAATGGCGATGAGATCTTTCCGGCGATGCTCGCAGCCATCCGGGGCGCGCGCCATAGCATCAACTTCGAGACCTACATCTACTGGTCGGGCGAGATCGGCCGCGAGTTCGCCGATGCCTTGATCGAGCGTGCGCACGCCAAGGTGCCGGTGCACGTGCTCATCGATTGGGTCGGCAGCCAGAAGATGGATGAAACGCTGGTCCACGAAATGGCCGAGGCCGGCGTGCGCATCGAGCGTTATCACCCGCTGCACTGGTATCACCTGGTTCGCATGAACAATCGCACCCACCGCAAGCTCCTGGTGGTGGATGGCAAGATCGGCTTCACCGGCGGCGTCGGCATCGCCGATCAGTGGCAGGGCCATGCACAGGACGACGAGCATTGGCGAGACTCGCACTATCGCATCGAAGGTCCCGCGGTCGCGCAGATGCAGGCGGCATTCATGGACAACTGGATCAAGGCGACCGGCAATGTGTTACGCGGTGAGGCTTACTTCCCGCCGCTCGAGCCGGTCGGCGATGCGGCCGGGCAGGTCTTCACGAGTTCGCCGAGCGGCGGCGCGGACAGCATGCTGCTGATGTACCTCCTCGCGTTCTCATCGGCGGTGAAGACCATCGACATCTCCGCCTCGTACTTTGTGCCCGATGAGCTCACCCTCGATGTGTTGTTCGATGCGCTCAAGCGGGGCGTGCGCGTGCGGATCATCGTGCCGGGCGATGACATCGATACCGAGATCGTGCGCAAGGCATCGCGAGCCTCGTGGGGCCAGTTGCTGGCGGCGGGGGCGCAGATCCATGAGTACCAGCCGACGATGTTCCATTGTAAGACGGTGATCGTCGACGGGCTGCTCGTCTCGGTGGGCTCGACCAACATCGATAGCCGATCGTTCCGGCTCAACGACGAAGCGAACCTGAATGTTTACGATGCCGCCTTCGCACACGCCCTGACCGAAGTCTTCGAGCGGGACTTGCAACACACTCGCCAGATCACGTTGCAGGCGTGGCTGCACCGGCCGCTGACGGAGAAGATCATGGAGAACGCCGCGGCGGCGCTGTCCTCGCAGCTCTAGTCCGAGGTCAATGCTTTCGGCCGTGGCTTTTCTTGCGTGAATGGGCGCGCTGCCGTTCGCTCAGCTCCTTGCGATGGGCCGTGCCGACTTCGCGCACGTCGGTATCGGATTTGCCTTCGTCCAGCTCCCGGCGGGCCTGGCGGGCGAGCTCGCGATAGCCCTTGCTGATGCGGGCCAGATCTTCTGCCTCGAGCTCCTCCAGATCGAGCAGGGCGAGGTGCGCGCCGTCGATGGAGCGGATCAGCTCGTCCAGCTTGATCTGAATCGCCTCGGAGTCGCGGTTCTGCGTGTTCTGGATCAAGAACACCATCAGGAACGTGATGATGGTGGTGCCGGTGTTGATGATCAGCTGCCAGGTGTCGCTGAAGCCGAAGAGCGGACCGCTCACGGCCCAGATCACGATGATGGCGAGTGCCGCGCAGAACGTCGCCGGATGCCCGGCGGCCTTCGCGGTCGTTTTGGCGAAACGGGTGAACCAGGTGCGATCGTGACGAGTGTTCCCGACCATGCTCAGCTCCAAGATCATTTCTTCAGGGCATCGAGCCGGTCTCGAATGAGTTGACCGATCTCGGCGACCGTATTCGGCTTCATTACAACGTCTCGCACGCCGATTTGCTCCGCACGTCGCGCATCCTCGGCGCGCACGTAGCCGGAAGTAATGATGATGGGGAGGTCGGGACGGAGTTGCAGCAGCTCTTCGGCGAGGTCCATGCCGCTCATGCCGGGCATGCCCAGATCGGAGAGAACCAGATCGAAGCGCCCGGGATCGGCCCGCACGGCATCGATCGCATCGCTCGGGCGGGTCATGCCGGTGACCTGGTAACCCATGCGCTCCATCATCCGGGTGACCAGCAGCACCAGCTGTTCTTCGTCATCCACATAGAGCACGCGCTCGCCCTTGCCGGCGGGCGTGGAGATGGCGGAGGCCGCCTTCGCCGCGCGGCTGGCTTCATGCTCGGCGGCCGGCAAAAACAAATCGAACACTGTGCCCGCACCGAGGATGCTGTGAACCATGATGGCGCCGTGATGGCCGCGCACGATGCCGTGCACGACCGAGAGCCCGAGCCCCGTGCCTTCGCCATGGCCCTTGGTGGTGAAAAACGGTTCGAACACCCGTTCGAGCACCTCCGGTGAAATCCCCGTCCCGGTATCCTCGACCGAAATGCGCAGGTAGTAGCCCGGGTGCAATTCCGGCGACGGACTGTCCCGCTGCGATTCGATCCGTTCGCTCGCCAATCGGATGGTGAGCGTTCCGCCCCGGCCCAGCATGGCGTCGCAGGCGTTCTTGCCCAGATTCATCAGTACCTGGTGAACCTGCGTGGCATCGGCCATCACCAGCGGTAGATCCACTTCGGTTTCGAGCCGGATCTCGATCATCCTCGGCACCGTCGCTCGCAACAGCCGCAGCGCCTCTTCGGCGACGGGGCGCAGATCGATCAGATGCTGAATGCTCTGCTCCGGCCGGCTGAACGCGAGGATTCTGCGCACCAGGTCCTTGGCGCGTCCGGTGGCGCGCTGAATTTCCTGCAGCGAGGTGATGGCCGGATGATTCGGGCCGAGATCCTCCAGCGCGAGCTGAGCGTTGCCGGAGATCGCGGTCAGCACGTTGTTGAAATCGTGCGCGATGCCGCCCGCCAGGGTACCGAGCGCTTCCATCTTTTGCGATTGACGCAGCTGAGTTTCCAGCGCCGCGCGTTCCTCGTTCGCGCGCCTGAGCTCGGTGATGTCGTGGATCGCAACGTTGACGCCGATGATATTGCCCACCTCGTCGCGCAGCGCGTGATGGTTGCCGAGCCAATTGCGGGGCTCCCCGGTCGATGGCACGACGCTGTTGTACTCGACGCCGGCGGCCGCCACGCCCGTGCTCAGCACCCGTCGGCAGATCGGGGCGAGCTGGACCGCAAGCTGCGGTGTTGCCTCCTCGAGCGTGTGGCCGATCACCGCGCCCGCTTCGTGTCCGATCATTTCCATCATCTGCTTGTTCATTCGAACGTAGCGCAGCTGCGCATCGATCACGCACAGCCCGACCTGGGCGTTGGCATAGATGGCTTCGATCTCGATCAATTGTCGACGCGCCGTTTCCTCGCTGTGTGCCAGCGCGCGCTCGCGCTCCTCGACGGCATCGAGCATCGCATTGAAGTCGCGCGCCAGCTGGCCGACTTCATCGGTGCTGTCGCTCGACACTCGGCGTCCATAGTCCTGCAACCGTGTCACGTCACGCGCGGTCGCGGCGAGCGCCTGTACGGGCTCGGAGATGGCTCGACGCAGAGTGATGGATAACATGATCGCCAACGCCGACAGCGAGAGCGCGACGGCACCGAGCAAGGGCGCGTATTCCCAGACGCGGTCGGCGAACGGGGTCAATGCGGTCGCGAGCCAAAGATCGGCATCGACCGGACCGCGCGAATCGATGTGATATTTGGTGAGTATCCGACCGGTGCCGATGAGCCGCTCCTGGATCCTGGCATCCGAGATATCCAGACGTTCCATGCCCGGGCGATGGTATTCGGCGAACACGGTGCCGTTCTCCAGCACGATGGCCAACGCTTCGATGTTCGGATCGCGCCCGAGCGCGCTCAGGTACTCGTTCGCGGTGCGGGCATCCTGAAACTCCACCGCCGCAGTGACGATGGCGGCGATGCTTTGCGCCTGATCGCGAGCGTCCTCGATCGCTCGCGGTCGGTAGGTGCTGAAGTCATAGATGGCCGCGGCGGACACTGCCAGCAGCAAGGCCACGACCGCCGCAAGACCGACCAGCAACAGCAGTCGGCGTTGCAGGGGCAAGTGATCGAGGGCGAAGCGGCTCATGGGCGTTGCTCAACCTCAGAGACTGCTGCGATGGACCTTGCGGGCCGCGACCAGCATCTGCGAGCTCACGGTCAGGCCGGCCCGTCGCATCGAGGGCAGGCTCGCTTCGAAACTGATGCGCGTCTGACCGCCGTCGACCTCGTGAACGAAGCTCAGTATGGCGCCCCGATCGAGGGCTGCCAGATGCTCGGTGATGGTGAGCACCGGACGATCGGCGAGCACCTCGATCCAGTCGCCCGCCTGCTGGCGCAGCTCTTGTCTGTCCTCGGGGGTGGCGATGAAAGCGACGTGACAGTCTTCCGCCTCCTGGGCGTTGGCGACACGGCGCACCCTGAGCGGGCGCTTCTGACTGTGTTGTCCGGCCACCGTCTCATCGAGGATCGAGCCGAACGGATCGAGGCCCAGCACGCAGATCACGATGGGGGCCGTGGGGGAGGGAAACGCGCTCTCGGGCCATTCGACGTAACGGGTGAACAACAGGATGTAGCCGGCTTTGATGCTGTATTCCGGCGCGGCGTGCGCGAGCCCGGCAAGCAGCGCGGCGAATAGAAACATGAGCCGCCACAATCGCCGCATCGCCTACCTGCGCCAGGTCAGGGACAGATATACGCTGCGCTGGATATAAGAATCGATGGGAAAAGACGCGGTGCGAAACTCCGCGTGCCGCTTCTGCCAAAGATTCTGACCCACGAGCGCAAGCTCCACGCCTTCGGTCAAAGTTTTCGCCACGCGTACCTCCGCGCCCACGTAGCTGGGAATGTTCAGCGCCGGCAACTCATCGACATAGCGCAGGCCGACGCCGATCTGCCAGTCCGTACCCACATCGAGATAGGAACGCAGCGACGCCTGCAGTTGTGCCGACGATCCGGTGATGATTGCCGCCAAGGGCACCTCGCTCGGCAGGACCTTCAGATCCAGGTAGGAGAACTCGCCGAGCAGACGCCATCGCGGTTTGGCTTCCCAAACGCCCGTGAGTTCCGCGCCATGCGCGTACGCCGAGCCGATGTTGACCGGCAGCAGTGACAGGTTCCAGAAGGCGGGCGCGAGCGTCACCGTGTCGAGCGGCAGCGGGGTAAACAGGATCAGGCTGTCGTAATCGTTGTAATACACCGACGCACTTAGCATCGCGCCGTTGGTCCAACGACCGCGCCAGCCGAGCTGATAGGCCACCAGGACTTCGGACTCCAGATTCGAATTGCCCAACACCCGCCGGATCACCGGCGGCGATCCGGGGCCGAACGTTCCGGGCGGCAACACTTCGTTGACGAAGTTTCGGGATTCATCCCCGACCGTCGGCGTGCGCACGGCGCGGCCGACCGCGGCCCAGAGGAATTGCGAGTCGGTGAGACTCCAGCTCAGTCGCGCGTCGGGCTGCCATTCCACGCCGGTGAATGGATTGTCTTCGACGCGGACGCCGAGCGCCGCGCCCACTTGCCTGGTCAGTCGAATTTCATCCTGAAAGTACCCCGACCATTGATGCAAGGTTTGCTCGGGCGGCGTGAAGCTCAGTGTGAAGGAAGGCGTGGTGTCCACTTGGGTGTAGCGGAACAGCGCACCGGTGGTGATCGAGTGCGCGTTCGCCAGTCGAGTGCCGTAGCGAACGCCTATATCGAAGGTGTCGGTTTGCTCATCGGTGGGCACCAGTCGACGTTCGAGTCGTTCGTACCACGTGCCGACCGCCACCTCCGTATCCTCGGCCAGCCGGTGCGTCCAGCTGGCCTGCACGAAGCCGCCTCGATTGAAACCGCGCGGCGGCAACGTCTGGTAGGGCGGCGTGGGCGAGGGCAGAAAGCCGGGCTGGTCGAAATCTCCGGACTGCGCTTCGGCTTTCACGAAGATCCGATTGGGCTGGTCGTTGCGGTCATATCGGAAGCCGATGCGCGCCATATGCCATGCATCGCCAGTCGCACTGCCATTGCCGAGCTCGGTGTCGTCGTGCTTGGTGTAATCGATGTATGCGCGATACCAGGCCTTGTCTCCGGCCGTGCCCCCGTATCTGAAGCTGCCGAAGAGCTTCTCTTCGGTGCCGATGCCTGCCGTCAACGCCGGGCCCTGCGAATCGCGTGCGGATCGCGAGAGAATGTTCACCACCCCGTTCATCGCGTTGGCTCCCCACACCGAGCCCGCCGGTCCGTTGATGACTTCGATCCGCTCGAGATCCTGATCGAGCCACGCGTGCTGTTCCCAATACACGCCAGACCAGAGCGGCGTGTACACGGAGCGGCCATCGACCAGCACCAGCAGCTTGTCGACGGCGATGGTGTTGAAGCCGCGCGCGGAGATGGACCATTGGTGAGCGTTGAACTGCGACACTTGCACGCCGGGTGCATAGCGCAAGGCATCCGGAATATTTCTGACGCCGATGTAGTTCAATTCCTCGGCCGTCAGCACCGTTGCGGGTGCGGGCGAGGTGAACTGCGGGCGCGCCGTGCCGGTCACGGATGTGACGGTCAGGCTTGCGAGCTTCTGGAAGGTCGGGTTGCGGATGATGACGTTGTCCGCCAGCGCGCTGCCCGTTGCCGCGATCGCGTGGATCGCCATCACGACATGCATCGTCCTCTGCCGAGCGTTCACGCGCGCGCCTGCATATTCACGTCGCATTCTGTCGCGGAGTAGCCGGGGACCGTACGCCAGCCCCTCGCGGCACGGAATTAGGGACTAACCGGAGCGGCTTGCCCATGCCACCGGTCGCGAGTTCTATAGCCGGGCGCCGACGCTCTGCTAATGTTGTCCCATGAATGCGAACACGTCCTCGATGAAATCCAGAGCCCCGCAAGTGTGTGTGCTTGGCAGCGCCGAGCCCGGCTCGCCCGCCTACGAATTGGCCGGCGCAGCGGGCGAATTTTTAGCCCGTCGCGGCATCACCGTGGTCAGTGGCTGCGGCAGTCCCGCGACTCGACATGCCGCCGAACGAGCGCTGGCCGCGGGCGGTCTGGTCGTCAGCATCGTGCCCTCGGATGACATCGGCCTGCGCGACTGGCCGTGCACCGTGCTCATTCCGTGCGGGATGGGTGATGCTCGCAATCTGATGATGGCGCTCGCGGGCGACGCCTGCATCGTGATCGGCGGGCGTGCCGGAACGATCTCCGAAGTGTGTCTCGCGTGGCTGCATCGTCGTCCGCTGCTGCCGCTCACCGGTTGCGGCGGTTGGTCGGATCAGTTGGAACGCAATCCACCGGATGAGCGAGAGAACTCGAAGATTCTCTCGTGGAACTCGATCTCGGCCCTGGAGCGCGCGCTCGGCGATCTCGACCTGCTCCAAACAAGCGGATGATATGTGGCAAACGTAACTTTCATCGGCTTGGGCCGAATGGGGCTCGGCATGGCGCAACGATTGCTCGGCGCCGGGCATCGTCTGCGCATTTACAACCGCACCGTGGGGCGTGCGAAGTCGTTGGTGCAGCAGGGCGCGACGCTCTGCGCCTCCCCGCGCGAGGCCGCAGAGGACGCCGAGGTGATCATCTCGATGGTCGCGGACGATACCGCCTCGCGCGAGATCTGGCTCGGCGCGGAAGGAGTCTTCAGTGGAGTGCTACCGACCGGCACGCTGGTCATCGAATGTTCCACCTTGTCGCACGACTGGGTGCTCGAGCTGGCGGCCGAAGCTGAGCGTCGTTCGCTGAGCTACGTCGATTGTCCGGTGACCGGTCTGCCCGACATGGCCGCCGCGGGCGAACTCACATTGCTCGTCGGCGCGTCCCCGACAGACCTGGTGCGAGCGCAACCCATACTCAATGCGTTCTCGAAACAAACGATCCATTTTGGCGCCGTGGGTGCCGGCACCGTCTACAAGCTCATGATCAATTTGCAGGGAGCGATTCAGATTGCTTCGATTGCCGAGGGCATGGCGCTCGCCGAGCGCGCCGGATTGAATCTTCGCACCGTCGCGGACGCGATCGCCATGGGCCAGGCTGCGAGTCCACAGGTCGTTCGTAATGCTCGGCGGATCGTCGACGGCGATCACGATCAGGACGTCCTGTTCACACCGCAGTTGCGGTTGAAGGACGTCGAGTACGCGCTGCGCCTCGCTCGCAAGCTCAACATCGGCGCACCATTGGGCGCGACGGCAAGTGCCGCGTACGCGAAGCTTTGCAGTCTCGGTCACGCGCACAGCAACGAAAGCAAAATCATCGACGTTGCGCGCAATCAACCGGCTGACTAGTCGCAGCATCGCTGCAAACAAACATCGCTGCGTGTTGCAAAGCATTTTCATGATGCAAATGCACGCTGTGAACCGGGTCCCAAAGTCGACGCAGATCCCGTCGCTAGAATTCGCGCCGTTCCGCTCGTGGAGCGGAATAAAACAAACAAAGCGAGTTCAGGGAGATCATGATGAGCAGACAAACGAAGCTGGCCGTGGCGATGGGGCTGGCCCTATCGATGGCATCGGCGGCGAGTTGGGCGGACGAGGTCGGCGGCTGGTATTTCGGCGTGACCGGCGGTCAGGCCAAGGGCGATGTGAGCAAGGCCGACTTCGACGAGGAGGTACTCTCCGCGTTCGATCTGATGGGCGCGCCGGTTTTCTCCGGCACGTCCTCGCTCGATGACAGCGATACTTCGTTCTCGTTGTTCGGCGGCTATCGCATCTCGGAATACTTCTCGGTGGAGGCAGGCTACGTCGATCTCGGCACGGAAAAGTACCGCGCCTCGGGGTTGATCGCACCGTCTGTCCCGGCGACCTTTTCGGCGGAGTTCGAATCGAAGGGATTCACGGCGGCGGCCATCGGCGCGGTGCCTATCGGGCACTCGTTTGATGTGCACGGTCGAGCGGGCATCTACTTTGCCGATAGCGAGGTCTCCGGACGCGCCACGATCGGTTCCTCGGTGGGCACCAGCAGCCTCTCGGCCAATTCACAGGATTTCTTCTACGGCCTGGGCGTGGGCATGCAGGTCGGGCAGAACTGGTCGTTCAGCCTGGATTGGCAGCAGTTCAAGGACGTGGGCGATGAGGATAAGACGGGCGAGACGGATGTGGATCGGCTCTCGCTCGGCGTGACCTATCGGCTCTGATACCGCTCCAGCGCAGGCGCCCGCTCCGCCGGGCTCCCG
>JAEWAF010000008.1 GCA_023391815.1 Pseudomonadota bacterium | reverse complement strand
GGCGCCGGTGCTTAAACCCCCGGCGACGGCCTGGCCACAACAGCACAGCAGAGGTGCGAGTCATGGTTACGGGTGATTCTATCCGGTTGCCGGCCGATGCCTATCTGCCGCCCATTGTCGGGCGGCTGGGTGGGTCGGCATGAGCGACCAAGAGGATTCGGTAAGGGAGCGTCTTAACTGTCAGGTTCGGCGTCTGCAGAAGGCTGCTGCTGTCCTGGCATGTATCCAGTACGTCGCAGAGTACGAGGAGGATTTCAAATTCAGTCTGGCCGACGCGGTCAGCGTAGTCGTGGAGATGGTCGAGGACGTGGCGGATGCGGTGAGCTTCATCGCGTCTGAGATCGAGCCGGAGGTGCGGCCATGATGAAGCAAGAAAGCCGCGCCTACTTCAAAGCGCTCGGTGCTCGGGTCGCGGTGATGCGAAAGGCGCGCGGCATGACGCAAGCTGAGTTGGCGAGAGCTACAGGCGTCTCTCAGCAGGCCGTGTTTGCATACGAACTCGGTGAACGAAGGATATCCGTGCTCGTGCTTTCCAAGCTGGCGAAGATATTCGCGGTCTCGGTTGAGGAAATGGTCGCCCTGTCCAAGCCGGTACGCGTGCCGGAGGGGCGACTATCACCGCGTTGTGTGAGGCACGCGGGGCGGCTGCAGGCGCTCTCCAAAACGCAGCAGCGCTTCGTCATTCGGATAATCGATGTACTCGAAGACAGCAACCGCCGTCGGGGAGGTGCGCGATGACGCCCCGGCCGATCACGGATGAACTCGTCTGTCTGAAGCAAGCAAGCGACCTCCTCAAGGTCGCGGAAGACTTGGTGCAACCGGAGAACATCGAGCGCTACCCCGGCGCCATCGCGTCTGTCATCCGGACGGCTCGAACGCTGGTCGAAGAGGTGATGGAGGCGCTCACTGCGTACTTTGCCGCGCAAGGCGGCGCCGAATGATGGCAACGAAGGGCGGGACGCGCATTTGAAATGGGGAGGGGTAAGGGACCGCACGGAAGTCGGTCAATGACTAAACGGCCTCCGACGATTGTCTGAGGCCGTTCTACAGGAGCCTAGAAAGGGAAAGGGGCCAACCCGAAGGCTTAGCCCCTTTTTCCGCCGTCCGCAGCCCGGCGGGGGAATGCGACGATTATAGGGATCAACAGCGAAATTGCCATCTGCCAGCAGAGCAAACATTGTATGAAGATGCACAACCCGCCCCATCCCGGAAGCGTCCTGCAGGACACCGTACTGCGCGAGATGACCCTGACGGAGTTCCCCAAGCGGCTCAGCGTTTCCCGCGTCGCGCTCACTCGCGTGGTCAACAGTCGGGCGGCCGTGAGCGCTGAATTGGCGATTCGACTTGCCGCAGCGCTTGGCGGCTCGGCAGAGACTTGGATGCGCATGCAAGTGGCCTATGATCTATGGCATGCCCAGAAGAAAAAGCGGCCAAGAATCCGGCCCATCGAGTCAGGGCAAGTTGCATAGCGACGGCGGTGGTTCGCCCGACCGAATCAAGAAGGTTTTCCAAGGAGAGGGGAGGGAACGACCCTCCCGCGTCGTCGCGGCGCTGAACGTCCAAAATCGCAAATTGCGATCTTGAAGCCGCGCCTGCGCAAAGTTCAGCCACCGGAATCGTCAATCGCTGCCGCGCGGCCTTCGGCGGAACTCAGCAGGCACAGCCCGCGCGGACTCATGACGATAGTTTGCAGATCGCTAGCCGCTGGCGCATTCTTGACCTCGACGATTATTCCCTGACGACGAGGGCATCGTCGTAACCCCGCCTGCGTTTGCAGGCAACCCAAAGCAGCTTTAGACCAGGCAGAGCTGCGCGGCCAACCAGGCTGTGGTTCATGACTCATCACTCGGGCGCTCACGCCTTTCTTCTCCAATCCGCTGTCCAGCGGTGGACTCCTGCGGCAACTATTCTTCTAACAACGTAACTACACAGAGCTGCGCCAACAGCAGCATTCCTCTACGCGTGCGTCACTGTCTTCGGCGAAGCCGGGAGAGTGACGCACACGGCCCACTGCCGCAACCTACTGTCACCGCAACGCATTTCACCAATGCGGGAAAGTGACACCGCTTCTGCAACGGACGCAATCAACCATAGCTTCGCAACGAAGCTCCTTCCGTCGATGTCAGCCACCGCGAGCGGCCCGCCAAGGGCAGCCTCGATCTCGCGCTCAAGCGCGAGCTACAGCACATGCCACCGGCACGTGCTGTGGTGAGGCCACGAAACTCAACAGGCCGGACAAGCACATCCGGCCGTTCGCGATGGAAGAAGGCAGGAAATGTTTCCTGCCGGGATTGCCCGGATGTGCGGATCGAAGTAACGAGTGAGGAGGAGTGATGAGTAAGAAGACTGAGTTGCAGGCGGATCTTCAGAGGATCAACTATCTATTGGCGCGTGCGCATCTCACGCAGGAGTCGCGGAGCGGGACATTCAAGAACTTTGCCGAAGCGATGCGGGCGCTGAACTACGGAATTCACTGCGCGGCGCAGATCGGCGGCAAACATGTGGAGGCGTACATCCACTACCGAAGAGAGAACGGCATCGGAAGGCGCACGCTAGCAAAAGAGATGGGCCATCTTCGTGCGGTATTGAGGCAGATCGGAAAACAGGGGCTGGCGGACAATCCCGCGTACAGCAATCGATCACTCGGGATTGCGCAGGGCAGCCGCAAGGGCACCAAAGAGCCTTTGTCGGACGCCGTGCTTCGGGCGTTTCAGGAACGCGGGGAGCGATTGGGCAGGCCGGACATGGGCGTACTTTTGGAGATGCAGCGAGCACTTGGACTTCGCGCAGTCGAAGCTGTCCGTGCCGGCCGGAGCGATACGCTTCTCCGCTTGCACCGCGAACTTACCGAGCGAGGCTATGCGCGGATAATCGAGGGCCCCAAAGGCGGACGCATGCGCGATGTACGTCCTCCGGATGTGGGGCGCGCGCTGGCAGCTGTGCGGCGAGCGTTGGAGATATTGGAAGCCAGTGGACGAGTCTATCTCTTGGCTTGCGCCAAGGGCGTTGAAACCACCGGACTGGAACAAGCGGTGCGCGTGTATAGCAGATTCTGCGGCCGAGCCGGGGTCCAAAGTCACGCTGCCCGCTACGCATTCGCGGAGGAGCGTATGCAGGCGTATCGCAATGAAGGCTTGAGTGAGCGGGAGGCGCGCATCGCGACCTCCCTGGATCTCGGCCACGGTGATGGTCGCGGGCGCTACGTCGCGAGCGTTTATGTCCGCAATGGTTAGCTTCGCCGCTGCAACTGGTCGGCGATCCATTGATCTACCTCAACGGAGTCCCAACCAACTGCTCGGACGCCGATTCGGACCGGGCGAGGAAACTTGCCCTCGTCGATCAGTTTGTAGAGATGCGCACGCTTGAATCCGCACCGGGCTTCAACTTCTGGCCGACGCAGAATGCGGCGGTTTGCTTCGGGGCTATCAACAGACATTCGGAAACCTCTGTGGCGACATGCCACGCGAGGAGGAGTCTGCTTTTCGCCGCGGCGGATCGGCGACAATGAATCGGAAATCGGCTCGATCGGTTTGTTGCTTGCCCGCCGGACTGAGATCTGCTAGCACGCCTGGTGATCGTCACTAGATCATCAGCTTTCACCTATGTCCCTGAGTTTGGTTGATAATTTTGTAGGCCGCGAATGCCGGATGTAGGGTGAGGTTCACCTTGACACTGGATAGGGGCCTTGGCAGATTCGGTGATATGAATGGCAAGCTCGACGAGTTCGTTGCACCGTTCGCTGATAAGCGAAAGCGACAGGCTGCCTGGAATAAACGCTGCAAAGATTCTGGTCGCTCTCCTGAGCAGAGCAATCGTGCCGCAAGCATCATCCCTGCGGGCGCTCCTATCAAAGTTCTGCGCTGGCCGAGTCTGTAGTACGACGCTAGTGTGATCTAGGGCTGGTCGGTGCTAGCTGGCCTCAAACATCATCGCAGGCCGATCTAGTGGTCTGGGCGCGAGCCCTTTGGAGATCAAGATCCAGCCTGCGCGAGGGCAGAGTGCCGTAAGGCGCTGAGAATTGGCCCCTTCCGTGGCGTGCCGGCGGCCATCAGCTGATTTATTGCGGTGCGTACAGCGCTTGCGTTAGGCCCGGCTTCAGCCAGGCGCCGTGCGAGCGCGCGAACCAGGAGAACCTCAAACCGTGCGTTTCATTGCCAGGCCAGTCGCGATCGATAGTTTGGAGCTGCGCGTTTCTTCGAAACTCTCATCCACAGTTGCCGCCGTCCACTTATGGCCAGGAATGCTGCCGTTCGCCGGCGCCGGAACAGCAACAGCTGGTAATGCCTCGCTGCATTGTCTGAAGTGAGGTTGGCTTTTAATTGTTTCGAAAGGCGATCAGGGGCGATATGGTCTTTTGAGCAAGAAGCGTGTAATAAAGTATGTAGAACAACAACGCTCAGGAGTGGATTTCCATGGCCGGGAAGAAGCGTGTCTTCATCAGCTTTGATTATGACAACGACGGAGAGGCTAAAGTCTTGCTTGCGGGCCAAGCAAAGCATCCAGACAGCCCTTTTGATTTCAAAGATTCCTCGGTAAAGGAGCATCTGACGGGCGACTGGAAGTCAAAGGTTCGAAATAGAATGGACAATGTAGATGTCGTCATTGTTCTGTGCGGGCAGAAGACTCATACGGCCGCCGGAGTGGCCGCCGAACTCGACATCGCAAGAGAAAAAAACAAGGAATACTTTTTGCTCGCAGCTTACAAAGACAAGCAATGCATGAGGCCGACATCGGCACTGGCGGGCGACAAGCTGTACGATTGGACTTGGCCCAATCTGAAATCGCTGATCCATGGTGGCCGCTGATGGTAGAGGTTCCTCAAGGAAAGCTGTGGAATGACATAAAGGAAGGTGTTACTTACCCGCCCAACGAAAAGTGGCATTCTCATCTTCTTGATCAGTACAAGCTCTACGTGGAGATGGCCGACAGAGTCAGTCAGCGACGCACGAACGCAAACACATATTTTCTAAGTGTCAATTCCGCCATCCTGGCGTTTGTTGGCTACCTAACGACGAACAAAAGCCCAGAGTATATGTGGCTCCTTGCGATCGCGGGATGCATGCTGACGTTATTTTGGTACAACATAGTCCACTCGTATCGAAAGCTAAACACCGCGAAATGGCAGGTAGTACAGGACATCGAGAAGCGGCTTCCGATCAGTCCGTATGATGCTGAATGGGATGCTGTTGAGCGTGGAATAAATCCGAAACTGTATCGCCCTGTCTCTCATATAGAGGCTTGGGTTCCTGGTGTATTCCTGCTTCTGCACTTGATTGTGTTTTTCAAGACTTTCCCTTGGGGAAGTGCCATGAGATTCTTTGAGCGTCTGTACACCTGTGCAGCGATGCAATGAATTTGGGCGGCAAAGCTCGACGTCGCTCAGTCGCGAAACTTTAGTTGCCACTGCGCCTTGTCATTTAGTTCGCCGCAGCGCTAACGGCCAAGTGACTTCTCAACTCTCAACTGGGGGCACTTTGTGCAGGTCTTTTTGAGTCGCCCGACGTGGATCGCGCCGGAGTTTTTGCCCGGAGTGTCGACCTTCCTTACGCAGTTGGACAACTTGGGATTGATTCCTCGGACACTCGGGGTGAGTGACTATCCGAGTAAAGCGCCCCTTGACGAGGTTATAGACATCTTATCTGCCTGCTGTGGAGCAATCGTGCTCGGCGTCCCACAGATAGAGATTGAAACTGGATCGGTAAA
Organism: Pseudomonadota bacterium; assembly: GCA_023391815.1. Classification (GTDB taxonomy): domain Bacteria; phylum Pseudomonadota; class Gammaproteobacteria; order Steroidobacterales; family Steroidobacteraceae; genus Steroidobacter. Next base: position 43,414 of record JAEWAF010000008.1, on the reverse strand, counting down.
AGGCGACAGAATTTCTGCACCGCTGACATTAGGTACAGAATGGAATCACTTGGAGGCGGGTCTTGCCTACGCCGCAGGGTTGCCATTGCTAGTCATACATCATCTAAGTGTGACAAGGGGAATTTTTGACCGTGGAGTGCTGAATGCCTTCCTTTACAGCGTTGATCTATTGAGCGTGAATTGGTCTATGCAGCCGACCGTGAACGGAGCTCTGCGGCGTTGGAAAGACTCCTGTAGTCGGGGAGATTCGAACTTCCATGCGCGAGCTAAATCACCGTCAGCGGCTGTTGTTGAAAGGCCCAGCTGCCCCAACTGTTCGACCAGAACAAGCTCATTCTTCATGAGTCCGCTGCCCAAGCCATTTTCAGCGCTTGCAGGCGGCGAATGGGAGTGCTCGAAGTGTAAGTATGTGCAATGACCCGGCCTTTATTCAGATTCGTGGGTCATGGCCTGATTGGGCGACACGCTGCGATAGACAGTTAGTGGATGAACGAGGATCCGTGGAAAACGGCAGGTGCGGATCATTTCTTCCAGTCCGTCGAACCCTCGAAAGATACCCCGGAAGGCGTTCTCAACCGACTCGGTGTCAGCAAGTTCGCCCTTATCGAATTCGGCAAGGGGCTTAAAAACTTCGCCTGACTCATCGGGAACGGAGGTAATGATTCCGGTCATCGTTAACTCTTCGGTCGGGAAAGATCCGTACGTGAAGTGGAATGAGCTGGTCTCCGGATCTTCAAAGCAGCGCTTCTTGAGGTGGCCAAAAATGTGTTCGTCCGGTCGCGCAGTGCTGGGATAGATTCGTAGATTGATGATGCCGGGCAAGAAAGTGTTTATCCACGCTGCCATCCCATCGAGAATCCATTGATCTATCTGGCCAACCTTGCTCGTCGATTCGACCAACGTTGATAGCCTTTCCTTTGCTACTTTTATGCGTAGTTCTTCACTGGCGCGCGCGTTTCGGTCCTTGATGGACTTGAGGGATCGTTGTGCTGCGTCCAGCTCTGCTTTCAAATCAGAGTAGGCGGAAGAGGTGAGCAGTTTGCTTTCGTTGCTCTTGTTCACAAACTTGAAGATATCGGGAACGGCGGCAGCGATTGCTTTTATGCGTTCGTAATCTTCGATGACCGCACGGCCACGGACTTTGATGCAAAACGTATCCTTCATTCGGGCCCTGAATGCTAGATCCCGAAAGGATATCGCGTTCTCATTCTTCGTTAGGTCGATGAGGTACCCGCCGGACGTGAGGGCCGTCTCAAGCTCATTCAAGAGTGCATGATGAGGTTTGATGGTCTCTCGAGAGGCGCTCGCATTGTGTTGCGTCCCGCCTGCGTCGTGCCTAAATACCTTGAAGTCGTAGTTGCGTTTGTTGTCCGAGGAGCGGGAGTGTTCAGTGCTGCGCTCTAGTACCTCGACGATGCCGCCCGTCATTTGGCTATACAATGAGATGACCTTGTCCAGGTCTACGTATAAATAGTCGTAGAGGCTCACAGAGTGTTACCGGCTGCTGATATCTGCGTGCAAACAAGTAGAGAAAGAACTGCGGTTTGCGGATGTTACCAGCAACGAATCCAGGGTGGCTGCGATCCGCGCTGCTTCGATAAATCCGGCGATCTCGGCCTCTCTTCGCAGATGGCCAGCTGCACAAAATGGGACTCTGGCTGAGGCATGTCGTGGCGTGGCGCTTTTGGCATGGACAGGGATCGGATTCATTAGCTGTCTGTGGATTTCCAGGCGCATCCAGTTTCAGCTCATCTGCGTAACCACTGCCGTGCCCGGAGAGCCACATCGCTGACGGTGCGTTCGCTCACGCCGCTGCGCTCGCCGTCGATCAACGCGAGCCGTAACGATTTCTGGGCTCGCTGGTCGCCTCGGATCAGCTCTCGTCGCTCGCGCTTGCGTACCAGCCGCCTGCCACCTGCGCGGCGATCCACTCTTGCTGGTCGTCGGCGATGAATATCTTAAGTTCCGCCGTGTCCTTCCTGATCCGGGACTATTCGGCGTCGAGCCCGAAGGTTGTCGCAGTAGTCCGCCCACGCCTGCATCATCTTCCTTCGCTCCGGCAGATAGTCCGCGTGGTTGTACGCCGCGCGAATTCTGTCCCGCTCGCCATGTGCTAGCTGCCTCTCGATCGCATCTTTATGCCAGTGCTGCTCATTTAAGATCGAGCTAGCGAGCGATCTGAACCCGTGCGCGGTCATTGTATCTTTGTCGTAGCCGAGGCGGCGGAGGGCGGCGTTCAACGTGTTCTCGCTCATCGGGCGAGATGCGTTTCTCACGCTGGGAAACACATGGCCGGTGGGGCCGGTCAACGGTCGCAGTTCCAAGAGGATGGCAATTGCTTGCTTTGCCAACGGAACGATGTGCTGCTCGCGCATCTTCATCCGCGCGGCCGGAATGCGCCATTGAGGCTGCGGGCCATCTAGGTCGAACTCCGACCAATCCGCTTTGCGAAGCTCGCCGGGCCGAACGAAGAGCAGAGGCGCCAGGCGAAGAGCGCATGCCACCGGAAATGTACCGCCATAGCCTTCGATGGCTCGCAATAGCTCGCCGACCTGCTTGGGATCGGTGATGCTCGCGTGGTGACGAGTGGGGCGCGCGGCCAGCGTTTTAGACAGCCCTTGGCACGGCGAGTGTTCGCAGATTTCTTCCGCGACGGCGTAATCGAAGATCGAGCTAATCAGTTGCAGCACGCGGTAGGCGGTCTCGATGTGGCCGGTCTTCTCTATCCTGTGCAAAACCTCTTTGATCTGTGCGCGCTTGATCTCGCCCGCCGGGAGTGAGCCGATCCACGGAAGCACGTGCTGTCCGAGGCGGCGCGCGTTGCGGGCCGCGTGACTTTCGCCCCAGTTCTGCTTTGTCAGCCAGTCACGGGCCACTGCCTCGAACGTGTGAAGCCGAGCGATTCGTCTCTCGTGTTCTTCTTGCTTCCGCCGAGCGCTCGGGTCGATGTTGTCGGCGAGTAGCTGTCGCGCCTCGTCTCGCTTCTCGCGAGCACGCTTAAGGGAGACTTCGGGGAACACGCCGAGGGCGAGGGATTTTTCGGCCTTGCCGGGTTTACCGTCAGGTCGCGCGCCGAACCGGTACTTGAACCGCCACCATTTGTACCCGTCCGGCGTGATTAGCAGGAACAGCCCTTTCTCGTCGTAGAGTTTCCATTTCTTCTCTCGAGCCTTCGCTTTTTCGACCTGAATGTTTGTTAGCGGCATGGGGGTAGCCAGTAGGCGCTAAAAAATTTGCCTTCAGTTACCCCTTGCAGATACCCCTGCGAGGTCTAAGATGTCAACGGACGACAGCAGTCATCCGAAGCTGGAATTCTCGGGGTTTTCGAGTAATTCCGAGGACTTATGGATCTTCTTGGATGTCCTCGGAACAGGTGATGGTGGAGGCGGCGTCCACCGTGGGCACGTAGCAGCCTATCGCACCGAATGTCGTGAAAGCCCTTGTTTACTAGGCTTTCAACGTCTCTCCCGTCCTCTCCCATCTCAGCTTGTCGCAACCAATGGCCGATGCTATGTTGGGAACGACGTGGGGGTCAAGAGTTCGGTCATGCCCAAGAAGGCGCGCGAGTTGTCAGCGCTCGAAGTAAAGCGATTGAGCGGAAATCTCGGCTTTCATGCTGTTGGCGGCGTCGCCGGACTGCATTTGGCCGTCACCTCGGATTCGGCATCGTCTTGGATTCTCCGTGTGGTGATTGGTGAGAACCGGGCCGACTTGGGGCTGGGTTCATACCCGGAAATCGGCGTAGCTCAGGCGCGTGATAAAGCTCGTGAAGCCCGTGAGCAGATCCGACGTGGCATTGACCCGCGAGAGGCGAAAAAAGCGGCGGCGTCGGCTCTACGTGCGGCCACAGCTAGGGCACTGACATTCGAGGCGGCAGCGAAGGCGTGCCACGTCGCCAAAGCGAGCGAGTTCCGCAACTCAAAACACAAGGACGACTGGATCAACTCGCTGGAACGGTACGCGTTTCCGGACCTGGGTTCGGTTCCCGTCGCTGAAATCGACTTGCCACACTTGGTCAAGGTGCTCGAGCCAATTTGGACGACGAAGACCGAGACCGCGACGCGCGTCCGCCAGCGCATCGAGTCGGTACTCGCCTGGGCTACCGTGAACAAGTTTCGCAGCGGAGACAATCCTGCGCGCTGGAAAGGAAACCTGGAGCACGCACTCCCGAAGCCCGCGAAGGTTCGGAAGGTTACGCATCACGCCGCGCTGCCGTGGCATGACGTCGGCACTTTCATGATCGATCTGCGCAAGCGCGAAGGCATGGGCGCCCGAGCGCTGGAGTTCGCCATTCTCACGGCGGCGCGCTCAGGCGAAGTCCGCGGCGCTACGTGGAACGAGATCGATTTCAGAGCGAAGGTATGGGCGGTTCCTGCCGAGCGTATGAAAGCAGGCAAACCGCACCGCGTCCCGTTGTCGGAACCAGCGCTGAAGTTGCTGAAGGCATTGCCTCGTTTCGAAGGATCGCCCCACATCTTCCCGGCCGCGCGTGGTGGGATGCTCTCGGACATGAGCATCAGCGCTGTGACTCGGCGCATGGGGCTCGATGTGGTCCCGCACGGGTTTCGTAGTTCGTTCAAGGATTGGTGTCGCACGTCAACGGCATACCCCGATGAAGTATCAGAACTCGCGCTGGCCCACGTGAACAGCGACGCCACGCGGGCCGCCTATGCACGCGATGAGCTGTTACAGCAGCGGCGGAAGCTGATGGCCGATTGGGCGAAGTACTGCGGCACTGTGGCTCGGAAGGCGAAGCGGCGATGAATGCCAACGATCTGATGCACTGAGCCTCTTTACTTGGTCGCCTCGCGCCGCTAATGTTTGCGCTGCACCGCGATGGAATGCGGTAAAAAAACAATAATAAAAACAAACAGGGTGCAACCATGACTCAGTATCTGAGCGATACGCAGCTCGCTGCGCGCTATAGCGTCAGCCGTTCCACGATTTGGCGATGGGCTCAGCGCGGGCTTTTCCCCAAGCCCGTTCAACTCTCACCGGGCACAACTCGCTGGCGCAAGGACGACATCGAGCGTCACGAGGCCAGCACGCAGCCTAGCGCGGCGTAAATGCCTGCCCAGGACGCCACGCGCCAGTCCCGGCGGACTGGCGCTGGCGATCTCGTGAGCGGGAACGCCGGAACTGTATCTATTCGGTCGAGCGCGCGCATTGCCGAGGTACTGCGTGCCGTTGGCTTGCAGGTCGAGCCACGCCGCATAGGCCGCTACATTGTGTCGTTCGTCTGCATGGAGCGCTGCTGACATGGCAAAACGTAAGTCAGCGGTCGAGAAAGACCCCTTCGCTCGCATTCCCGAGAGCGTGATGATGAGCGAGGCGTTGATGACCGCGCCCCATGCGGCCTTCCGCGTCCTCGCGATTCTGCTCATGGGAAAAGCCAGGGAACGAAACGGCACGATGATGTGCACCGATTCATATGCCGAGAAATTCGGCATGACCTCGCGTGAGACGGTCTACCGCTCGCTTCAAGCGCTCGAACAGCGCGGCGTGATCGTCCGCACTCGGCAGGGAATGCGTTTGCGGAAGATCCCCACGCTCTGGGCCGTCACGTGGTGGCCAATTCATTACCGCGACGGGCAGCCTCTGGAATTCCCGGAACCGGCAACGCATGCCTATCTGAGATGGAAGAACACACCGATAGTCGGTGTGAAGTCAACTTCCGATCAGATTGATCAACGTGATCTCTCGGCAGAATTACACACCGATAGTCGGGGGACAGTCACACCGATGGCCGGTGTGAACACACCCCAGTTACACACCGATTTCACCCCTAAATCGGCCAACGTACACACCGATAATCGGGAATACTCTAAGAGTCTGGCCAGGGACCGAAGGACTGGCGCGGCGCGCGCTTCCTCGTCCGGCTATCAATCTCCTGCTTCATCCGCTGGTGGTCCGATTGCAAACAATCGGGGGCTGGCATGAGCATCCGGGAAATATTCGGCGACCAGTTCGCGGACATCTTCGAGGCCGCCACCGCCACCGCTGGCGATGGAGTGCAGGATTATCGTGCGGGCACCATAAAACGAGCGAGGCGCACGAAACAGCGGATCGAACAGCTGGATGATCAGATCGTGGCGGTGCTGGCCGCGGATCATCCGCAGAGCGTCCGGCATGTCTTCTACCGCATGACCGACCCGCGATTGCCGGAGCCGGTGGAGAAGTCCGAGCGCGGCTATCGTCACGTCCAGCACCGCTGTGTTGAGCTGCGCCGCTCTGGCCGGATTCAATATTCGTGGATCACGGACGCGACCCGGCGCGGTTACTTCACGCCGACGTATCGCAATGCTGGCGACTTCCTTCGCAGTGTCGCCGGTCATTACCGAGCCGACCTTTGGCAGCAGGCCGATCACTACGTCGAAATCTGGGTCGAATCGCGTTCGATCGCTGGCGTCGTTCAGGACGATTGCCAGGAACTGGCGGTCAGCCTGTACCCGGCCGGCGGCTTCAGCAGCATTACGCTTGCATTCGAGTCCGCGCAGTACATCAACAGCGAAAGCGCGGGCAAGCCGGTCACGATCTTCTACATCGGCGACTATGACCCGGCCGGCGTGCTGATCGATGTGGCCATCGAACGCGAGTTACGTACACATCTCGATCCTGGCATCGATCTCACGTTCGAGCGAATCGGCATCACGGCCGAGCAGATCAAGCTGCATGACCTGCCGGCAAAGCCGCGCAAGCTGACCGATAAGCGGTCCCTTCACATCGCCGAAACAGTCGAGGCCGAGGCCATGCCGGCACACCTCCTGCGTGAGCTTCTACGGGAGCGCATCGAAAGACTACTGCCTCGACACGCGCTGTATGTTGCCAAGGCCGCCGAGCGAAGCGAACGCCGCCACATCGAGCGCATTGCTGAGCTTTTGATGAACCGAGCATGACCGCAATCGATACATTCCAGAAATCTCGCACGCGCAGGCCCGAAGCATGCCGCACTACATCGAGATGGGGGCATCCCACCCCGCCCCCGGTGTTAGGTTCTTCCCGATGCAGTCTGCGCGGGTGTTTCAAACCGCGTCGTTCCCCTAGCGCCAGCCCGCAAATGAGGTTGGCAACTTGAAGGTTGGCAACTACAAAAGGGAAATCGGTTGGAACTAGATACGCAGCCGCTGTTGCAGGCAGTGGCCGCAATCACGTCGATCTGATGGAATAGGGCCATGAAGTTCACGATTGCAATCGAGCCGGGCACTGAGGAAGCTGCCTTTGGCATTGTGGTGCCCGATCTGCCGGGCTGTTTCAGCGCAGGCGATACCATCGAGGATGCGTTAGACAACGCACGCGCGGCGATTGATGCCTTTTGCATGGTACTTGCCGACGAGGGCGGTGATCTGCCGAAGACACGGCCGATGTCTGAATGGCAGAAGGACTCTCAGTTCAAGGGGTGGACATGGAACGTTATCGACGTGCCGGTCGAGAAACATTTCAGAGGATAGAAAGCCCCAGCCACGAGCACCGGGGCGGTACATAGCGCTAAGCTGGCGTCAGCTTCCTTTCGCGGCTTCCAGTACATCGATGATCCTGATGACGAAGCGTTGGTCTGTCCTGCGAAGTCCCTGCAACCGCTCCGCATGGCGCATGGCCTTTGGTGACAATCTTCCTTTGCGGAATGCCGGCGCGGTTAAGCCGATCAGGTTTTCCGCAGGTACTCGGAACACATTCGCGATCTTGGCCAGCATGGGGACACTGACCCGACGCTCCCCGATCTCGTACGCGAAAACAGCCTGCTGACTCACTCCGATAGCTCGTGCAAGCTCAGCTTGTGTCATTTGTCGTGACTTTCGTAGCGTTGTGATGTGCTTACCCAAGGAACGGAAATAGACGCGGGATTCGGCGCGTAACGTGCTCATGGCCGCGCCTCCAGATCGTTCAGTGCGGCCAGTCCGGTCTCGATGAGCGGGATAAGCACGACAAGCACATCAGCAAGGCTGTGCATTTCGACCAGATCATGCGTCGCTGCGCGTTCCGCCACGGTCGTGACCGCGTGCACTAGCTGAAACTTGCGAATCGTTGCCGAGAGGGAATCGCGAGTGACCGCCGTCTCCGCACCGGAGCTGCGCGGCGACCGTGCCTGTGCCGGTGCCATCTTCGCGCCGCTCATTGGCGACCCGCCCGAGCTATTTCCAGCCGGCGAGATTCGGCAGCGCTCCTAACGGTGGCGGCTTGGGCGCAGGAGGGCGGATAAACATCAGCGATTTGATGGAACAAGCGCCCGCGACTGATTCGCGGGATAATCGGCGTACCCATGACTTGCACTCCACATAAGTGCGGTTGTGGTTAGGCCGGCCGGGCGTTGTCGCGCCCGGTTCGGCCGCTTTGATCGCTCGCAATGAGCGATATCGACTGCGGCGCGCTGATGTGGGAAGGGATGTTGGGAAGCGCGCGAGATCGCGCGTAACCAACTGATTTGCAAGGAGGGATGGTGGAGGCGGCGGGAATCGAACCCGCGTCCGCAAGCACTACGCTACAGGACACTACATGCTTAGCCCACTCTTTGTATCTCGCCGCGCGCTACCCGAGGAGCAGGGAAGACGAACGACCAGCTTCAGAACGTTTTAACGAGGCGGCCTGGAGCACACCGACTCGCGAGCTTGTGAGCGCGTCCCCCAATCTGGATGCACAAGCACATACCAGGCGGAGGTTAGGCGGGATTAAGCCGCCAGAGCGTAGTTGTCGTCGTTGGCAACTGTAAGTTTGTAAGCAGTTTAAGGAGTTACCTACAACTCCGCATGCACCTGGAGTTTCGCCACCCACGTCGAAGCCGGTCGCCCCCGTAAGGTGTCGCCACTCGTGGCAACGGACGCTAGTGTAAGGCCAAACGCGCGGATCTCAAGGGCTGAATGCGTGGCCCGTTGCTCACCTTCATCGCTTCGAATGTTTCATCAAGCGCGATTTCTCGCGCTGCCAGTCACGATCCTTCGACGTGGCGCGCTTGTCATGTTCCTTCTTACCCTTGGCCAGGCCGATGCGCAGTTTCGCGCGGCCGGCCTTCCAATACATCTCCAGGGGCACCAGGGTATAGCCCTTGCGCTCGACGGCGCCGACCAAACGGCTCAGCTCAGCGCGGTTCAGCAATAGCTTGCGGGTGCGAATCGGATCCGGGATGACGTGGGTGGAGGCGGTAGGCAGGGCGGAGATGTGCGCGCCGAAAATGAAGGCTTCCGCGTTCTTCAGGAACACGTACGCCTCCTTCAGCTGCACGCGTCCGGCGCGTGCACTCTTGACCTCCCAGCCTTGCAACGCCATGCCAGCCTCGTACGTCTCTTCAATGAAGTACTCGTGGCGAGCCTGTCGGTTCTCGGCGATGGTCGGGTTATTGTCGGCTTTCTGCTTGCTCATAGAGGGCGCGGATTGTACCGTGCCGGCGCATGCGTGAAGTAACTCGAAGTGCCCTGGTGCCTTATACGGCCGAACAAATGTTCGCGCTGGTGGAGGACATTGAGCAGTACCCGCAGTTTGTGCCGTGGATTTCCGCGGCGAAAAAGCTGGAAAGCACGCCGGAGCAGGTCACCGGCAAGCTGGAAATGCACAAAGCGGGCGTTCGCGAGACGTTCACGACGCGCAATTTTCTGAAACGTCCCACCGAGATGTTAATGACGCTGGTGGACGGGCCTTTCAAGACCTTCGAAGGCCGATGGACGTTCACGCCGCTGGGCGACAAGGGCGTGAAGGTCGGGCTCACGGTCCGCTTCGAATTCGCGAGCGCCATGCTCGGCATGCTCTTGTCGCGCACGTTCGAGAAGAACTGCGCGGAGCTGATCGATGCATTCGTCGACCGCGCTCGCGCGATCTATGGACAAAAGTGAGTTACTGCGTATCCGCGTGGTGTACGCGCTGCCGGACCAACAACCGAGTGTCGATCTGCAAGTGCCGCGCGGCACTTCGCTTACCGAAGCAGTGAATCGCTCGGGGTTGCTGCAAAAGTTTCCGGAAGCGGCGGCGCGGCCATTGGAGTGCGCGATTTTCGGTCGGGCGGTGCCGCTCACCTATGAGTTGCGTCAGGGCGATCGCATCGAGATCTTGCGACCGCTGCTGATCGATCCCAAGCAGAGCCGGCGCGAAGCGGCCGAGCGCAGCCGCGCCGAAGCTCGACGACGAAAGTAGCTCAGCTGGTCGCGGCGGTCTTCACCGGCTGCCGGACCGGCACCGTGTCGGTCGGCCGATCGATGCGCTCCACTTTATCGGTCGCATCGAAGAACACGATGAAGTGGCGCTTCTGTGGCTCGCTCCAGCGGCCGCGCTTGTAATAGTAGATGTAATCCCAACGAGAGCTCACGAATGGGTCGGCCACCATGGGCGTCCCCAGGAGCGATCGCACCTGGACACGAGTCATGCCGACCGCGACGCGGTCGATGTCCTCCTTATCGAGGAAATTGCCTTGTTGAATATCGACGCGGTGGACGCAGCCAGCGAGGCCGCCGGTCAGCAGCGCGGCTGCGATCAGCGAGGCCAGCGCTCGCGTGCGAAGGCCGGACCAGGTGTACTTGATTCGTGTCATTTCGGGGTGGAGCCAGCGGCTGGGCTGCGAGATAATGCGGCAGGATGATACTCAAAAGCGCAGCGTCTCGCAGCGGGACGCGCGCCGACGTTCGATCTGAGGACCAAGCACGTGGAAACCAACGATTTGCGCAAGGCCGGGCTCAAGGTCACGTTGCCTCGGATCAAGATTCTGGAAATTCTCGGTACCGCCACGCCGCGCCACATGAGCGCGGAAGACATTTATAAGCACTTGCTCGAGTCTCACGAGGATATCGGCCTCGCCACCGTGTACCGGGTGTTGACGCAGTTCGAGGCCGCCGGGCTCGTCACGCGTCATCACTTTGAGGGCACCACGGCGGTGTTCGAGCTCAATGAGGGCCAGCACCACGACCACATTGTGTGCTTAGGCTGCGGCCGGGTGGAAGAGTTCATGGATGCGGGCATCGAGGAGCGCCAGCGGCAGGTGGCGGCTCGCTTGAAGTACGAGCTCAAGGATCATTCCATGATCCTGTATGGCTATTGCAGTCGCCCGGATTGCCCGGCCAGGAATCAGAAGAGCCGCAACTGACGCGACTCAGCGCCGGGCCGGCTTCTTCTTCGGGGCGGGCGCGACTGCTTTCGCCGGAGCCTTGCTGGCGGTCGCCGCCGCTTTGCCGGAGGTCTTCGACGGCACCGGCCGCAACATCTCGGCGGCATGTTCCCGCGCCTTATCCGTCACGTTGATCCCGCCCAGCATGCGGGCGATCTCTTCGACGCGCTCGTCCGCGGTCAGGGTGTGCAGGGCCGTGCGGGTCGTTTTGCCATCCGTCAGCTTGGTCACGCGCACATGCGCATGCGCCTGGCTGGCGACCTGGGGAAGATGGGTGACGCAAAGGGCCTGAGCTCGTTCACCGAGCGTACGGAGCTGGCGGCCGACGATCTCCGCCACACCGCCACCGACACCGGCATCCACTTCGTCGAACACCAAGCAGGCCAGCGAGCCGGCGAGGGCGTCGGTCTGCACAGCCGCGACCTGAATGGCCAGGCTGATGCGTGACAACTCGCCGCCCGACGCGACTTTCGCGAGCGAGCGAGGCGGTTGGCCGGGGTTGGCGCTCACCAGGAACTCGATATCGTCGGCACCATTCACGCCGGCGGATTCGGCCGGGCGCACGTCGATCTGAAACTTCCCGCCCGGCATGCCGAGCGTCTGCATCAGTGCGCTGATGCTCGAGCCCAGCGATTTCGCCGCGGACTTACGCGCAGCCGTCAACTTCTCGCAGGCTCCGGTGAATTTTTTCTGCGCGTCCGCCAGTCGCTTCTCGATCTGCGCCATGGACGCTTCCAGCGAATCCAGCCGCTGAAACTCCTGTTGCAGATCCGCCTGCAAGCCGAGCAGGGCCCCGATTTCGACTCGATGCTTGCGCGCGATCGATTCCATGGTCGCGAGCCGTTCTTCGACCCACTCCTGACGCTGCGGATCGGCGTCGAGATCGGATTCGTAACGCTCCACCGCTTCGACACCTTCGCGAAGTGCGATCAAGCTTTCCTCGATCAGCTGCGCCATCGGTGCAAAGGTCGCATCCAGCTCACCGACATGTCGCGCCGTACTAAGCGCGCGCGAGATCGCCTGCTCAGCGCTCACATCTTCCGCTTCACGCAGCAGCTGAATGATTTCTCGCGCACCGGACGCGAGCCGACCGCGTTGTGACAAACGCGTCCGCTCGGCCGCGAGATCCTCGGCTTCGCCGGCCTTCAGATCCAGCGCTTGCAGCTCGCTCAAGTGATAACGCAGCAGTTCGAGGCGAGCCTCGCGGTCCTGTGCGGAGGCGGCCGCACGATCGCGCTCATCTTTCACCTGCGACAAAGTGCGCCAGGCGTCGGCCACATCGCCGAGCAGTGCGCGATGCTCGCCACTCTGATCGAGCAATTCGCGTTGAGCGGAGCGGCGGACCAGCGACTGATATTCCATCTGGCCGTGCACGTCGACGAGCGTCTCGCCGAGCTGGCGCAGCGACTGCACGGACATCGTTTGTCCGTTGACGTAAGCGCGCGAGCGACCGTCCGCCGCAATCACTCGACGCAGCACGCATTCACCTTCGTGCTCGATGGATTGCTCGTTCAGCCAGGCATGGGCAGCCGCGTTCTTTCCGATCGCGAAGGTCGCCGACACTTCAGCGCGTTCGGCGCCATGACGAACGACTTCAGCGCCCGCACGACCGCCCGCAGCGAGCAGCAGCGCATCGACCAGAATCGACTTGCCCGCGCCGGTCTCGCCGGTGAGCACGGTCAAGCCCGGGCCAAGCTCCAGCTCGACCGCGTCGATGATGGCAAAGTCGCGGATCTGAATATGAGTGAGCATCTTCGCGTGAAAGGAATTATTCCGAGGTTGGGTACGGGGCGGTTCGGTCACCGCGGCCCCAGCGCAGCTTCGAGCGCAACGTGCGATAGTAATCGTGATCGGCGGGATGGAGGAGAGTCACACTGCCAGCGGCGGGTTGCACGATCAGCCGGTCGCCTTGAGAAAGCGCGCCGAGCGACACGCCGTCGCAGGTGACTTGTCCGTTGCTGTCCGGCCGATCGAGCAGACGCACTTCGATCACGGCGTTGCTCCGGACCACGATGGGCCGATCGGACAACGTGTGGGGGCAGATGGGCGCGAGCACCACCGCATCCAATCCGGGATACAGAATCGGGCCGCCGCACGACAATGCATAAGCAGTGGAACCCGTGGCCGTTGCGATCACGAGTCCGTCGCCGCCGTGAGTGTTCACGTAGCGGCCGTCGATGTAGGTTTCGAAATCCAGGATGCGACCGGTTTGCCACTTCTGCAGAACCACGTCGTTCAAGCCGTTGCAGTGACGATCAGGTTGCCCGGGGGAGATCAACGTTGCTTGTAGCATCGCGCGCTGATCTCTCACATAGCGCCCGGCAAGAATCTCATCGACGCGCGCGGCCAGTTCGGTAGGGCCGATGTCCGCGAGAAATCCGAGTCTGCCGCGATTGATGCCGAGGACCGGCAGGCCGCGGGGCGCGGCAAGCCGGGCCGCATGCAACATCGAGCCGTCACCGCCGACTGCGATCAACAGGTCCGCCGTCGCACACAGCTCCGATTCAGGAAGGCGCTCGACGCTCACGTCGCTGTAGTCGACGTTGGTCGCCTCGTCGATGAGCACACGCCGTGCACGGCTCTGCAGATGAGCGGCCAGAACCTGCAAAGACTCGACGACCCGCGAGTCTCGCGTGTTGCCGATGATGGCGATGGTTTGGAACGGTTGGGGCGCGGCGGGCATGGATGCGGTTTGTAGCACGGACCCATGTCAGCCAGCCACGCGAATCCGGTTGTGAAGCGGCGAGCCGGCCCCTATATCGCCCGGACCGAACGCGGCTGGCGCCTAGGGGGCGAGCTGCTTGATCCGCGCCCGGCGCCGTGTTTAGCTTACTCGGACAGTTGGGCACCGCAGCGCGGGCTGGTACAAAATGCCTTCTGTCACATAGGTTTGAGTCTTAGATGCGGCCGGGGCGTTACGCTCCGATGCAAGCCGCCCGAACCGAACGATGCCGACCCAAAACGACGAATCGCTGAATGAACGCTCGCAGCAGCTGCTGAGGCTGCTGGTCGAGCATTACATCCGCGACGGCCAGCCCGTCGGATCCCGGACGCTGTCTCGCGATCTGGGGCTGAACCTGAGCGCGGCCACCATCCGCAATGTCATGGCGGATCTGGAAGAGCTCGGCTTCGTCACTTCACCGCATACCTCGGCCGGTCGAGTGCCCACCGACAAGGGCTATCGCTTCTTCGTCGACACGCTGCTGAAGTACGAGCCGCTCGACGACGAGAAGATCGCCGCCATTCAGTCGCGCTTCGGCGAGCACAGCGCCGACCATAAAGCGCTAGTCGCCGCCGCTTCCCAGATGTTGTCGAGCGTGACGCGGCTGGCGGGCGTCGTGACCTTGCCGAGGCAGAGTCACTCCGCGCTCAGCCAGATCGAATTCGTGCCGCTCTCGGATAACCGCGTGCTGGCCATCATGGTCGTGAACGGTCGCGAGGTGCAGAACCGGATCGTGCAACTGGAGCGGCACTACACTTCGGACGAGCTGCGGCGCGCGTCGAATTATTTGAATCAGGAATTCGGCGGCAAGGAATTGAGCGCGGTCCGCGAGCATTTGCTCGCTCAGCTGAAGGAAACACGCGAGTCGCTGAACCAGGTGATGCTCGATGCGATTCACCTCGCGCAGCACGTGGTCATGCCGTCGCCGCCAGGCGGCCGCATGGAATATGTCATTGCCGGCGAAACCAACCTGATGAGCTTCGCCGAGTTGTCCAACGTCGAAAAGCTGCGGCGCCTGTTCGAGGCGTTCACCCAGCAGCGCGACATCCTGCACCTGCTCGATCTGAGCCTGAAGGCCGACGGCGTGCAGATCTTCATCGGCCAGGAATCCGGCTACACCATCCTGGACGATTGCAGCGTGGTCACCGCGCCGTACACCCTGGACCAGGAAGTGGTCGGGGTGCTCGGGGTCATCGGTCCGACCCGCATGGCCTACGAACGCATCATCCCCATCGTCGATATCACCGCGAAGCTGCTCGGCTCCGCCTTGAATTCGCGCGCCTGAGTCGCAATACCCCCCGCGCCTGGACCGGCATCGAGGGCGACACCACCCGCGTCGCCAGTGACGGTCAGGCATGAGGTCGGCCGCCTGATCAGGCAGAATGCCGCCCCTTTATAGAAACCGCGTCCCGATCCCGGCGCTGCCGGGCCCGGGCACGAGCCTTTTTTCGATAGGAGAACTTTCATTCATGAGCACGCCCAACGAGCAGGATCGCCCGCCTGGCGCCAACGGCGCCCCGGCCGGGGAAGGTGAGGGGGTCGATTTGCAGGCGGCACTGGCGGCCGCCGAAGCGCGCGCCCTGGAAAGCCGCGATCTGTACATGCGCGCGCTCGCTGAAATGGAAAATATCCGTAAGCGTGCGTCCCGCGATGTAGAGCAGGCGCATAAGTACGCGGTGGACCGCTTTGCCAACGATCTGATCGGCGTGAAGGACAGCCTCGAGCTCGGTCTGCTCGCCGCCGGCGATCCCGACACCCTGCGCGCCGGCACCGAAGCCACCCTCAAATTGCTGGCCAAGGCGTTCGAGAAGAACGGTCTGACCGAGATCGACCCGCTGGGGCAGCCGTTCAATCCGGAGCAGCACGAAGCGATGGCGATGCAGCCCTCGGCCGAGCATGTCCCGGACAGCGTCACGCAGGTGGTGCAGAAGGGCTACGCACTAAACGGGCGCTTGCTCCGCCCGGCGCGGGTCATCGTCGCTCGCGCGCCCTGATCGCCTGTCAGCGGGGCCTTGTAAACGCGGGCACGATCCGCAGATATCGCGGCAAGAGGGCCGGTACGAGGGCTTCGATCCACGCACTGGCCGGATTTACAGACTGAATTTCGCAGCCGGTCTTTAATTAACTACTAACGGAAAATTTGCAGGAGACATTGGGCCATGAGCAAAGTCATCGGCATCGACCTCGGCACGACCAACTCGTGCGTCGCGATCATGGAAGGCGGCAAGCCGCGCGTCATCGAAAACAGCGAAGGCGATCGCACCACGCCCTCGATCGTGGCGTTCACCAAGGACAACGAAGTGCTCGTCGGCCAGTCCGCCAAGCGCCAGGCGGTGACCAACCCGCAGAACACGCTGTTCGCGATCAAGCGCCTCATCGGCCGCCGCTTCGACGACGCCGTCGTGCAGAAAGACGTCGACATGGTCCCGTACAAGATCGCCAAGGCCGATAACGGCGACGCCTGGGTGGAAGTGCAGGGCAAGAAGATGGCGCCGCAGGAAATCTCCGCGCGCGTGCTCATGAAGATGAAAAAGACCGCCGAGGATTTCCTTGGCACCACGGTCACCGAAGCCGTCATCACCGTGCCGGCGTACTTCAACGACTCGCAGCGTCAGGCGACCAAAGACGCCGGCCGCATCGCCGGTCTGAACGTCAAGCGCATCATCAACGAGCCGACCGCCGCGGCGCTGGCCTATGGCTTGGACAAGCAGGGCGGCGATCGCAAGATCGCGGTGTATGACCTGGGTGGCGGCACGTTCGACGTGTCCATCATCGAAGTGGCCGACGTCGACGGCGAGCGTCAGTTCGAAGTGCTCGCGACCAACGGCGACACGTTCCTCGGCGGCGAGGACTTCGACAAGCGCGTGATCGACTATCTCGGCGAAGAGTTCAAGAAGGAAAGCGGCGTCGACGTGCGTCGCGATCCGCTGGCCATGCAGCGCCTGAAGGAAGCTGCGGAAAAAGCCAAGATCGAGCTGTCGTCGAGCCAGCAGACCGAAATCAATCTGCCGTACATCACGGCCGATGCCTCCGGTCCGAAGCACCTCAACATCAAGCTGACTCGCGCCAAGCTCGAGTCGCTGGTCGAGGATCTGGTGCAGAAGACCGTCGAGCCGTGCCGGATCGCGCTGAAGGACGCGGGCCTGTCGATCAAGGACATTTCCGAAGTGATCCTGGTCGGTGGTCAGACCCGCATGCCGTTGGTGCAGAAGGCAGTGAAAGATTTCTTCGGCCAGGAGCCGCGCAAGGACGTGAACCCCGACGAAGCCGTGGCCGTGGGTGCCGCGATTCAGGGCGGCGTGCTGTCCGGCGAAGTGAAGGACGTGCTGCTGCTCGACGTGACGCCGCTGTCGCTCGGTATCGAGACGCTCGGTGGCGTGATGACCAAGCTGATCGAGAAGAACACCACGATTCCCACCAAGGCGAATCAGACCTTCTCGACCGCGGACGACAACCAGGGCGCAGTGACCATTCACGTGCTGCAAGGTGAGCGTCAACGCGCGCACGACAACAAGTCGCTCGGCCAGTTCAACCTGGAAGGCATTCCGCCGGCGCCGCGTGGCATGCCGCAGATCGAAGTCACGTTCGACATCGATGCCAACGGCATCCTGAACGTGTCGGCGAAGGACAAGGCCACCGGCAAGGAACAGAAGATCGTCATCAAGGCGTCGTCCGGTCTGAACGAGGACGAGATCAAGCGCATGGTGAAGGACGCCGAAGCGCACGCCGAGGAAGATCGCAAGTTCCGCGAGCTGGTCGAGTCGCGTAACAAGGCCGACGCGCTGGTGCACGGGACCGAGAAGGCGCTGAAGGATCTGGGCGAGAAGGTTCCGCCCGCCGATCGCGCCAACATCGAAAATGCCGTGTCCGATCTGAAGCGCGCCCTCACCGAGGACGACAAGGACATCATCGAGAAGAAGGCGGCCGAAGTGAGCCGACTGGCGGCGGCGCTCGCTCAGCAGTCGGCTGAAGCAGGCGCAGGTCCGGGAGCCGGTCCGCAAGCCTCAGCCGGTGGCGGCGCGGGCGGCGGCAATGAAGACGTGCTCGATGCCGAGTTCGAAGAAGTCAAAGACAAGAAGAAGTAATCGCGATGCCGGGCCCGGCGGGTGTGATGCCCGCCGGGCCCGATCTTTGTATTCAGGTGGCGTGATGCCGGCGCTCGCAGGCATGATGCGCCACGTCTGGGATGGGGTCTGAACCGCGAAATGTCCAAGCGCGACTACTACAAGGTGCTCGATGTAGCCCGCACGGCCACGGAGGCCGAGATCAAGAAGTCTTATCGCCGTCTGGCGATGAAATATCACCCCGACCGCAATCCGAATGACGCGGAAGCCGAAGAGAAATTCAAGGAGTGCAAGGAAGCGTACGAGGTGCTGACCGACGCGCAGAAGCGCGCCATTTACGATCAGCACGGCCACGACGGCCTGGCGGCTCGTGGCGGCGGCGGTGGCTTCAGCGCCTCCGACGCATTCAGCGACATCTTCGGCGATGTGTTCGGTGACATCTTCGGCGGCGGCCGTCGCGGCGGACGTCAGCAAGTGTTTCGTGGCGCGGACCTGCGCTACGACCTCGAGCTCGATCTCGAGCAGGCCGTGTTCGGCCACTCCGCGGATATCGAATTCACGACGCTGGCCGAGTGCGAGCCTTGCCAGGGCTCGGGCGCCGCGCCCGGCTCGAAGCCGGTCACCTGCGATACCTGTAATGGTGCCGGTCAGGTCCGGATGCAGCAGGGTTTCTTCGCGGTTCAGCAGACCTGTCCGCGTTGTAAAGGCCGGGGCCAGATCATCAGTCAGCCGTGCGATTCCTGCCTCGGGCAGGGCCGGCTGCGCAAGAAGAAAACACTCAACATCAAGGTCCCGCAAGGCGTCGACAACGGCGATCGCATTCGTCTGACCGGCGAAGGCGAGGCCGGGCGCAACGGGGGACCGCCGGGCGATCTGTATGTCGAGATCCGGGTGAAAGAGCATCCGATCTTCGAGCGCGATGGCAGCCATCTGTCTTGTGAAGTGCCGGTGAGCTTCGTCACCGCGAGCCTGGGCGGCGCGATCGAAGTGCCCACGCTCGGCGGCAACGTCGAATTGAAAGTGCCGGCGGAGACTCAGTCCGGCCGTGTGTTTCGTCTGCGTGAGAAGGGCGTGAAGCCGGTGCGCGGCGGGGCGACGGGAGATTTGTTCTGTCGGGTCGTGGTCGAGACGCCGGTCAATCTCACCGATCATCAGAAAGAACTGCTGCGCGCCTTCGAGGCATCCATGCAGGACAGCAAGCGCAGCCACAGCCCGCGCGAGAGCACCTGGCTCGACGGCGTCAAACGTTTCTTCGACACCATTCGTAACTGATCGATAGTTGGGCCAGATGGCGCAGAATTCCTTGCAGATCGCCGTGCTCGGCGTCAGCGGCCGGATGGGTCGCGCATTGCTGACGGCAATCGACGCAGCGCCTGGCGTTGAGCTTGCCGGCGCGACGGCCTCGGCGAGCAGCCGTTGGTTGGGCAAAGACGCGAGCGATGCGGGTGGTGGTGGCGCGCATCGGAATGTCACGGTCGAATCGGATCCGGCGGTGGCATTGCGCAATGCTCAAGTGGCCATTGATTTCACATTGCCCGAAGCGACGGCCGCGAATCTCGCCGCGTGTGTCGCAAGCCATTGTCCGGTCGTCATCGGCACGACGGGTCACAGCGAAGCGGTGCGTGCCCAGATCCTGGCCGCCGCTCAATCCATTCCCATCGTCATGGCGCCCAATATGAGCCTGGGCGTGAACCTGTTGCTCAAGCTGGTTGAATTGGCGGCCAGCAAGCTCGACGCCGATTACGACATCGAAGTGTTCGAAGCGCATCACCGGAATAAGAAAGATGCGCCGTCGGGAACCGCGCTGGCACTGGGTGCGGCCGCTGCCGACGGGCGAGATGTCAAATTGGCGGACGCCGCTGAATATTCCCGCCATGGCAACACGGGCGCGCGCAAGCGCGGCTCCATCGGATTCTCGGTATTTCGGGGTGGTGATGTGGTCGGTGACCACACAGTGACGTTCGCCGGCATCGGGGAGCGGATCGAGCTGACACATCGCGCCAGCGATCGCCTCGCTTTCGCGCGGGGCGCCGTCCAAGCGGCGCAGTGGCTCGTTGGCAAATCGCCCGGCCTGTACTCGATGCAGGACGTGCTCGGCCTGTAGTGCTGGGCTTTTCGGCGCGTTCGCCCTTTAAATCCAGCGAGCCTGCCCAACCCTGGCGCCGATCCGGGGACAGATTTGAAATCTGTCCCCTCTGAAGGGTGACAGACACGCGCATTTCGCTTTCATCACTTGGGCGACTCGCGTACACTTCCGTCTTCAGCACGCGGTGAAAACACTTGTGGCGGGATCGGGCCTTAGGCGCCCATCTCGTCTTCCGCATGCGTGTCTGAAACAGCTGACATCGGGAGCTACATGAACCACACCGGTAACGTGGCCGCTGTATTGGCACTCGAGGACGGGACCGTTTTCCACGGCCGATCCATCGGAGCCAAAGGCAACACGACGGGCGAGGTGGTGTTCAACACCGCCATGACGGGCTATCAGGAAATCCTCACGGACCCGTCCTATTGCAGACAGATTGTTACTCTCACCTATCCGCACATCGGTAATACGGGCACCAATCCGGAAGACCTGGAAGCGGCATCGGTGTACGCGGCAGGTCTGATCATTCGTGATTTGCCCGCCGTTCATTCCAACTGGCGCGCCTCCGAATCCCTGGAGAGTTTTCTCCAGCGCGGCAAGATCGTCGCCATCGCCGACATCGACACTCGCAAGCTGACGCGAATCCTTCGCGAGAAGGGCGCGCTCGCCGGTTGCATCATGACGGGCGAGAAGGCCGACGCGCAGGCTGCGATCCATGCCGCGCGTAAGTTCCCCGGCTTGAAAGGCATGGACCTCGCGAAGGTCGTGTCCACCAAGCGCGTGTATCAATGGAACGAAGGCACCAACTGGGGCGAGCATCAGGGACCGAAGTCGCGCCCGGGGCAGCGCGTGCACGTGGTCGCTTACGACTACGGCATCAAGCGCAACATCCTGCGTTGCCTCGCCGATCAGGGTTGTCGAGTCACCGTCGTGCCGGCGCAGACGCCGGCCGAGAAAGTGCTCGCGATGAATCCGGACGGCATCTTCCTGTCCAACGGCCCCGGCGATCCGGAGCCGTGCACGTACGCGATCGAGGCGATCAAGAAATTCCTCGAGACCGACATTCCGGTGTTCGGTATCTGTCTCGGCCATCAGCTGCTGGGCCTGGCGAGCGATGCCAAGACGGTGAAGATGAAGTTCGGTCATCACGGCGCGAATCATCCGGTGCAGGACATCGCCACGGGGCGCGTGTTGATCTCGAGCCAGAACCACGGCTTCGCGGTCGACGAGAGCACGCTCGGCCCGAACGTGAAGGTGACTCACAAGTCGCTGTTCGACGGCTCGCTGCAAGGCATCGAGCGCACCGACTGTCCGGCCTTCAGTTTCCAGGGCCATCCCGAAGCGAGCCCCGGACCGCAGGACGTGGGCCAGCTGTTCGCCCGCTTCACCGCCATGATTCATCAGCGACTGGCTTCGCAGCAGTCCGCTCAGTCCCCGGCCGCCGCCAAAGACGGCCGCCGCGCCGCCGAAGGTTGACCGATCACACATGCCCAAACGTACCGATCTACAAAGCATCCTGATCATCGGCGCCGGCCCGATCGTCATCGGCCAGGCGTGTGAGTTCGACTATTCCGGCGCGCAGGCCTGCAAGGCGCTCAAGGAAGAGGGCTATCGCGTCATCCTGGTGAACTCCAATCCGGCCACCATCATGACGGACCCCGAGTCCGCCGATGCGATCTACATCGAGCCCATCAACTGGCGCACGGTGGAACGCATCATCGCGAAGGAACGTCCCAGCGCGCTGCTGCCCACGATGGGCGGTCAGACCGCGCTCAACTGCGCGCTCGATCTGGTGCGTGAAGGCGTGCTGGAAAAATACGGCGTCGAGCTGATCGCCGCGTCTCGCGAAGCCATCGACATGGCCGAAGATCGCGAGAAGTTTCGCAACGCCATGCGTGAGATCGGCCTCGAGTCGCCGCGTTCGAAGATCGCGCACAGCATGGATGAAGCGCTGGCGGTGCAGGCCGAGATCGGCTTCCCCACGATCATTCGTCCTTCGTTCACGATGGGCGGCTCCGGCGGCGGCATCGCGTACAACCGCGAAGAGTTCGTCACCATCGTCGAGCGCGGCCTCGACGCATCGCCGACCTCGGAAGTTCTGCTCGAAGAATCCGTGATCGGCTGGAAGGAATACGAGATGGAAGTGGTCCGCGATCGCGCGGACAACTGCATCATCATCTGTTCCATCGAGAACCTCGATCCGATGGGCGTGCACACCGGCGACTCGATCACGGTCGCGCCGGCGCAGACCCTCACGGACAAGGAATATCAGATGATGCGCAACGCCTCGATCGCGGTGTTGCGCAAGATCGGCGTGGAGTGCGGTGGCTCGAACGTGCAGTTCGCGCTCAATCCCGCCGACGGCCGCATGCTCATCATCGAAATGAATCCGCGTGTGTCGCGCTCTTCGGCGCTCGCGTCCAAGGCGACGGGCTTCCCCATCGCGAAGGTCGCCGCGAAGCTCGCGGTCGGCTACACGCTCGATGAGTTGCGCAACGACATCACCGGCGGCGCCACACCGGCGTCGTTCGAGCCGACCATCGATTACGTGGTCACCAAGATCCCGCGCTTCACGTTCGAGAAATTCCCCGGCGCCAACGATCGCCTCACGACCCAGATGAAGTCGGTGGGCGAGGCGATGGCCATCGGCCGCACGTTCCAGGAGTCGCTGCAGAAGGCGCTGCGAAGCATGGAGGTCGGCACCGACGGCCTCGATCCGTTGCTCAATATGCCGCTCACCGAAGAACAGACGCACAAGATGCGCGAAGAGCTGCGTATGCCCGGGCCGAATCGCCTGCGCTATGTCGGCGACGCATTCCGTGCCGGGCTGTCGTTCGAGGAAGTGCAGTCGCTGTCGCGTATCGATCCCTGGTTCCTCGCGCAGATTCACGACATCGTTCTCGAAGAACAGAAAGTGCAGGAGCAGGGCCTCGAAGCGTTCACGCGCGATCGGGTGTGGCAGCTCAAGCGCAAAGGTTTCTCCGATCGTCGTCTCGCGACGCTGCTCGGTATCGATGAGGCGAGCGTACGACGGAAGCGCACCACCATGGGCATCCGCCCGGTGTACAAGCGCGTCGACACCTGCGCCGCCGAGTTCTCGACTTCGACGGCTTACATGTACTCGTCTTATGACGAGGAGTGCGAAGCGAATCCGAGCGACCGCAAGAAGATCATGATTCTGGGCGGCGGTCCGAATCGTATCGGGCAGGGCATCGAGTTCGACTACTGCTGTGTGCATGCCGCGTTGGCGCTGCGCGAGGCGGGCTTCGAGACCATCATGGTCAACTGCAATCCCGAAACGGTCTCGACCGACTACGACACCTCGGATCGTCTGTACTTCGAGCCGCTGACGCTCGAAGACGTGATGGAGATCATCGATAAGGAAAAGCCGGTCGGCGTGATCGTGCAGTACGGCGGCCAGACGCCGCTGAAACTGTGCCGCGCCCTCGAAGCCGCGGGTGCGCCGATCATCGGCACCACTCCGGATGCGATCGACGTGGCCGAAGATCGCGAGCGCTTCCAGCAACTCGTGCAGCAGCTGAACCTGAAGCAGCCGCCGAACTGCACGGCCCGCACCGAAGAGCAGGCCATCAGCATGTCCAAGACCGTCGGCTTCCCGCTGGTCGTGCGGCCTTCGTACGTGCTCGGCGGTCGCGCCATGGAAGTGGTCTTCAACGAAGACGATCTGCGCACCTACATGACCGATGCGGTGAAGGTGTCGAACGACAGCCCGGTGCTGCTCGACCGCTTCCTGGATCAGGCCATCGAAGTCGACGTCGATGCGATCTGCGACGGCGAGGATGTTTATATCGGCGGCATCATGGAGCACGTCGAGCAGGCGGGCGTGCATTCGGGCGACTCGGGTTGCTCGCTGCCACCCAACAGCCTGTCCGCCGAGACGCAGGCCGATCTGAAAGAACAGACGCGCAAGCTCGCACGCGGCTTGAAGGTGGTCGGACTGATGAACATTCAGTTCGCGATCCAGAACGGCGTCGTCTACATCCTCGAAGTGAATCCGCGCGCTTCGCGCACCGTGCCGTTTGTTTCCAAAGCGACCGGCGTGCCGCTCGCGAAGATGGCGGCGCGTGTGATGGCGGGCGCGAAGTTGAAAGAGCTCGGCTTGACCGAGGAGCGCGTGCCGAAGTTCTACGCGGTCAAGGAATCGGTGTTCCCGTTCGCGAAGTTCCCCGAAGCCGATCCGATCCTCGGCCCGGAAATGAAATCCACCGGCGAAGTGATGGGCACCGGTCGTTCGTTCGGCGAGGCTTACGCCAAGGCGCAGCTCGCGTCCGGCGTGATTCTGCCCACGCGCGGTGTTTGCTTGATCAGCGTGCGCGACCGCGACAAACCGGCGGCAGTGCAGCTGGCGCGGCGCCTGGTCGCGCAGGGATTTGAAATCGTTGCAACCTCTGGCACCGCGGAAGCCATCAGCAATGCGGGAATCGCATGCCGCACGGCGAACAAGGTGCGCGAGGGTCGCCCTCACATCGTGGACATGATAAAAAACGACGAGATTTCGCTGATCGTCAATACCACCGAAGGCAAGCAGGCGATATTCGAGTCGCGCTCCATCCGGCGCGAAGCGGTCCACAAACGCGTCACGTACTACACCACCGTGGCGGCGGGGCTGGCGACCTGCGATGCCATTGCCCACATGAACGAGGTCGACGTGAACCGATTGCAGGATCTGCATCAGGAGATCTCGCGCGAAAGCGGAGCGAGCGCCGGTGCGCGCCAGGGTGGCCTGTCCTTGGAGATCGCATCGTGAAACGTCTGCCGTTGACTTTGAAAGGCGCCGAGAAGCTGCGCGCCGAGCTGAAGCGTTTGAAGAGCGAAGATCGTCCGCGCGTGATCCAGGCGATTGCCGAGGCGCGCGCGCATGGCGATTTGAGCGAGAACGCCGAGTATCACGCCGCGCGCGAGCAGCAGAGCTTCATCGAAGGCCGCATCAAGGACATCGAGGCGCACCTGTCGAACTCGGAGATCATCGACGTGGCGTCGATGCCGGCGAGCGAGAAGGTGGTGTTCGGCGCCACCATCGATCTGGAAGATGAAGATACCGGCAACAAGGTGCTGTACCAGATCGTCGGCGACGCCGAGGCCGACATCAAACAAGGTTTGATCTCCGTGTCCTCGCCGATCGCGCGTGCGCTGGTCGGTAAGTCGAAGGGCGATGTCGTGGACGTGGTCGCCCCGAACGGCACCAAGAGCTACGAGATCGTCGGCGTCCGTTATCAATAGCGCATAACGCAGCAGCAGTTTCTTTTTCAGCGCTTGTCGCCGGTCCGGAAAGCAGCGGTAGATTTGCATCTCGCGCCGGATTGGAACGCAGCAGGTTGCGGTGAGCTTTCGCGGGTCGCGCCGGATTGGAAAGCAGTAGGTTGCGGTGGGCTTACTCTCGCCGGATTTGAAGGCAGCAGGTTGCGGTCGGCGTCTGCATCTCGCGCCAGTGGGATGCGCCGAGGTTCTTGGTCTTGCGCCGGGTCGGAAAGCAAATCGAGTCGGCTCTGTATCCCGGGTCGGCTCGGAAAGCAGTAGAGGCGCCGTATTCATGGCCAGCGTAACGGAACAGACAGCTTTGCCGGCACGGCGCGGCCGGCGATGGCTGGATTTCTGTGCGACGTTTCTGGTGACGCTCTGGGCCGGCTCGCTCTGGACCGTTTGCGGCATCGTCGCGCCCCAATTGTTCGCGACGCTGCCCGAGCGGCGGCTGGCCGGTCAGATCGCGGCGCGGTTGTTTCACATCGAAACGTGGTTGGGCGTAATCGTCGCGATCCTGCTGATCACTTTATTCGCCGCGCGCAAAGTCTTCGTCGCGAGCAAGACGATTCTCTGGCTGATCCTGCTGACCGCGGCCGCGCCGCTGGCGAGCGAACTGATCCTCAGCCCGATGATGGACGCAGCCCGCCAGGCGAACGACATGGCTCGCTTCGGAATGCTTCACGGCGTTTCCGCCGTGTTGTTCTTCACCGCGTGTTTGAGCGCGCTGGCGCTGGTGTGGAAGGCGCGCCAGCTCGAGATCGCTAATCCGCCGGCAGAATGATCTTCGGCTTGTCCTTGTGCGGGCGATAGAACACACCCACGTTGCCGATGCGCTGGACCAAAGCGCTGCCGCTTTGTTTGGCCAGTTCGGCGAGAATGGTGTCCCGCTCGTCACGGTCGCCGACGCGGGCTTTCACTTTCACCAACTCGTGCGCGCCGAGCGCGATGTCGAACTCTTTGGCCACGCCGGGGGACAAGCCCGAGGAGCCGATGAGGATGATGGGATCGCGGCCATGCGCCAGGCCACGGAGGTACTTTTTCTGCTTTTCGGAAAGCTGCTGAGCTGAGGTCATGGCTAAGCGTACTAAATCGAGCCGCGAATGGCTTGCCGAACATGAGAGCGACCCATACGTAAAGCAGGCACGCCAGATGGGCTATCGCTCGCGCGCCGTGTTCAAGCTGGAGGAGATCCAGCGCGCCGATCGACTGATCCGTCCCGGCATGACCATCGTCGATCTGGGCGCCGCTCCGGGCGGCTGGAGCCAGCTGGCCGCCAAGCTGCTCCAGGGCAAGGGGCGGATCGTGGCGCTCGATATCCTGCCTATGGACGCCATCGTCGGTGTCGATTTCCTGCAGGGCGACTTCTCCGATAACTTGGTGCTCGAACAATTGGAACAAATGCTCGGGGACGAGCGCCCGCAGCTTGTAATGTCGGATATGGCCCCAAATACCACCGGCATCGCCGATGTGGACCATGATCGTTCGATGCATCTGGTTGAACTTTCTCTGGAATTTGCCCGTCAACGGCTACGCGCCGGGGGCGATTTCCTGGTCAAGGTGTTCCAGGGGCGGCATTTCCAGCCGTTCGTGAAGGAGCTGCGGGCGAGCTTCGGGTCGGTGAAGGTTCGTAAACCGGATGCTTCCCGACAGCGAAGTCCGGAACTTTACCTGCTAGGCCGCGACTTTAAGGCTTAAGCTGGTCGGTCTTACTTTTCAGGTTGCTCAGGATCAGGAAGTCGGTTATGGCGCGTCCCGGTCCGGTGGTGTAGTGTCAATCGGCGCCTACTTATTTACTTCCAGGCTGCGGTCCTAGGTCAAGAAGGACGGGACGCACGAGGATGGGACTTTGAACGACCTAGCCAAGAACATCGTACTCTGGATCGTCATCGCCGTGGTTGTCGCCACGGTGGTCAGCAACTTCAGTGCGCGATCCGGCGGCGTGCAGGAAATGCCGTATTCCACCTTCCTGCAGCAGGTGAAAGACGGCGGCATCGCCGAAGTCACCCTCAACAAGACCACCGACGTGATTCGCGGGGTGCGCTCCAACGGCGAGCAGTTCACCGTCAACAATCCCGAGACCGAGAACTCCGAGCTGATCGGCACGCTGCTCGAACACAACGTGAAGTTCTCGGGGGCCGCGCCCGAGCGTCAGTCGTTCCTGATGCAGCTGTTCATTTCCTCCTTCCCCATCCTGCTATTGATCGCGGTGTGGGTGTACTTCATGCGCCAGATGCAAGGCGGCGCCGGCGGCAGGGGGGCCATGTCTTTTGGCAAGAGTCGCGCACGATTGTTGGGCGAGGACCAGGTACAGGTCACATTCGCCGATGTCGCGGGCGTGGACGAAGCCAAGGAAGAAGTGGTCGAGATCGTCGAGTTCCTGAAAGACCCGGGCAAGTTCCAGCGTCTCGGTGGCAAGATTCCGCGCGGCGTGTTGATGGTCGGCTCGCCGGGTACCGGTAAGACGCTGCTCGCCCGCGCCATCGCCGGCGAGGCGAAGGTCCCGTTCTTCACCATTTCCGGTTCCGATTTCGTCGAGATGTTCGTCGGCGTGGGCGCGCGCCGCGTGCGCGACATGTTCGACCAGGCCAAAAAGCACGCGCCGTGCATCATCTTCATCGACGAAATCGACGCCGTCGGCCGTCATCGTGGCGCCGGCCTGGGCGGCGGTCACGACGAGCGTGAGCAGACGTTGAACCAGCTGCTGGTCGAGATGGACGGTTTCGAAGGCACCGAAGGCGTGATCGTCATCGCCGCCACCAACCGTCCCGACGTGCTCGATCCGGCGCTGCTGCGTCCGGGCCGCTTCGACCGTCAGGTCGTGGTGCCGCTGCCTGATGTCCGCGGTCGCGAGCAGATCCTCAAGGTTCATATGCGCAAGCTGCCGCTCGCGGAAGACGTGAAGCCGCAGGTGATCGCGCGCGGTACGCCGGGCTTCTCCGGTGCCGATCTCGCCAACCTCGTCAACGAAGCTGCGTTGTTCGCCGCTCGCGCGAACCGTCGCACGGTGACGATGGACGAGTTCGAACGCGCCAAGGACAAGATCATGATGGGCGCCGAGCGTCGCTCCATGGTCATGGACGAGCAGGAGAAGAAGCTCACCGCGTATCACGAGGCCGGTCACGCCATCATCGGCTTGACGGTGCCCGAGCACGATCCGGTCTACAAAGTCACGATCATCCCGCGCGGTCGCGCGTTGGGCGTGACGATGTTCCTGCCGGAAGCGGATCGGTACAGCACCAGCAAGCGCCGTTTGGAGAGCCGCATCAGCACGCTGTTCGGTGGCCGTATCGCCGAGGAAATCATCTTCGGACCCGATTCGATCACGACCGGCGCGTCCAACGACATCGAGCGCGCGACCGAAATCGCCCGCAACATGGTCACGAAGTGGGGTCTGTCGGATCGGCTCGGCCCGCTGACTTACAGCGAAGACCAGGGTGAAGTGTTCCTGGGCCGCCAGGTGACGCAGCACAAGCAGGTCTCCGACGTGACGGCTCACGCCATCGACGAGGAAGTGCGCTTGCTGATCGACACGAACTACAAGCGCGCCAAGGAAATCCTCGAGACCAACCTGGACAAGCTGCACAAGATGTCCGAGGCCCTGATCAAGTACGAGACCATCGACGAGACTCAGATCAAGGACATCATGGAAGGCCGCGATCCGAAGCCGCCCGCCGGCTGGGACGACAGCGGCGCGCCCTTCGGTGGCAATGGCAGCGGCAAGGGCCGCGAGCGCGAGAAGGGCGGCGAAGCCCCGATCGGCAAGCCGGCCAGCCAGCACTAACTCGATTACCCTCAACTCGGGTACAAAGAAGGCGCGGTAACGCGCCTTTTTTGTTGTTGGCTGGATCTACTCATGCAGCTGCGCTGCGGCTCCCATCTCCTCGATCTGTCCCATCCCATCGTGATGGGCATCCTCAATGTCACGCCGGATTCGTTTTCCGACGGTGGTCAGTTCATTGACGTATCGAAAGCCGTCGAGCACGCGCTTCGCATGGTCGAAGAGGGCGCCGGCATCATCGACGTGGGCGGCGAGTCCACGCGACCGGGCGCTGCCGATGTGAGCGAGGAAGAAGAGATCCGCCGCGTCGTGCCGGTGATCGAAGCGCTCGCCGCGCGCACCTCGATTCCTGTTTCCATCGATACCAGCAAAGCCGCCGTGATGTCTGCCGCCGTCGCCGCCGGCGCAAGTTTCATCAACGACGTGAGAGCGCTGCGCGAGCCAGGCGCCCTGGAAGCGGCCGCTCGAACCAACGCGGCCGTGTGCCTCATGCACATGCAGGGCCAGCCTCGAACCATGCAGCACGAGCCGCGTTATGAGGACGTAGTAGGGGAAGTGACCGCATTCCTCGAGCAGCGGGCCGGGGCTTGTGCGGCCGCCGGTATCGGCCGCGACAGGCTGGTGCTCGATCCCGGGATCGGTTTCGGCAAGCGGCTTGAGCATAATCTCGCGCTGCTGGCCCATCTGCCCGAGCTCGGGCGGTCCGGTCTGCCGGTGCTGGTCGGCGTCTCTCGCAAATCCATGTTCCAGACCCTGCTGGGCAGGCCGGTGGAGCAGCGCCTGGCGGGTGGGCTGGCAGTCGCTACCGCCGCCGTGCTGGCCGGGGCTGGTATCCTTCGCGTTCACGATGTGGCCGAGACGGTGGACGCCGTCAAAGTCGCCCGGGCCCTCCGCGCCGCTGGCTTCAGCGCACGCGGGCCGATCGAATAATCAAGTTTTCGAGGGAGCAGTTTTGAGCCGCAAATACTTTGGCACCGATGGCGTGCGTGGCCGCGTGGGCGATCATCCGCTCACCGTGGAATTTGCACTGAAGCTGGCGAGCTCGGCGGCGCGCGTGCTCGCGCCGAAGGGCGGAACAGTGCTGGTCGGCAAGGACACTCGCATCTCCGGTTACATGTTCGAGTCCGCGCTGGAAGCCGGCTTCGTCGCTTCGGGCGTCAACGTGATGCTGATCGGCCCGTTGCCGACCCCCGGCATCGCCTATCTCACCAAACGTTTCGAATGTGACTTCGGCGTGGTCATCAGCGCCTCGCACAATCCGTACGAAGACAACGGCATCAAGTTCTTCGATCGTAACGGCGGCAAGCTGAGCGATGAGATCGAAGCGCAGATCGAGCAATATCTGGACGAGCCGCCGCTCACGCGCAGCTCGAGCGAGCTCGGTCGCGCCACGCGTGTCGACAAGTCGCGCGTGCGGTATCAGGAATTCGCGATGAGCACCGTGCCGGGCCTGGATCTGTCGGGCTTCAAGCTGGTGATCGATTGCGCGAACGGCGCCGGTTATAAAGTCGGCCCGCGCATCCTCGCGGATCTCGGCGCGGAGATCGTGCCGATCGGCTCCTCGCCGAACGGCCGGAACATCAATCTGAATTGCGGCTCGACCTCGCCGGGCTTGTTACAACTGACCGTGCCCGGCGTGCAGGCGCATGCCGGCATCGCGCTCGATGGCGACGGCGATCGGCTGGTGATGGTCGACAACCTCGGACGCACCGTCGACGGCGATCAACTGCTGTACATCATCGCGCGCGCCCGCAAGCAGAAAGGCTTGTTGAAAGGGCCGGTGATCGGCACCGTGATGAGCAACCTGGGACTGGAACATTCGCTGCAGAAAGAGGGCATCGAATTCCGCCGCGCCAAGGTCGGCGATCGTTATGTGATGGAGATGCTCAAGGAGACCGGCGGCACGCTGGGCGGCGAGACTTCAGGCCATCTGCTGTGTCTCGATCACACCACGACCGGCGATGCCTTGATCAGCGCCTTGCAGGTGCTGGCGATCATGAAGGAGAGCGGGCAGAGCCTCGCCGAACTTGCCGCGCCCATGCCGAAGTATCCGCAGGTGATGGAGAACGTGCGGGTCGCCAAGAAGATCGACCCGTTCAGCTCCCCGCAAATCACCGAGGCGGTGGCGCGCGCCGAGGCCCGGTTGGCCGGTACCGGCCGCATCGTGCTGCGTCCGTCGGGCACTGAACCCGTGATTCGTGTCATGGTCGAAGGCAGGGACGAAAAGCTGGTCAGGGAGATTTGCCGGGAATTGGCCAGCACGGTGGCGGCGAGCGCCGATCAGAAGGTTGCCGTCGGCTAGTGGCCGCGCCCTAAGCTGTGGTTTCGGTTTGATTTCGCGCCGACTCGCCGCTAAGCTTCCGCGCCCTTCGCAGGGGGGCGGCTCGAAGACCCAACTGTGGAGGTACTGCCCATGCGCCGGCCATTCATTGCCGGGAATTGGAAGATGCACGGCTCGCGCGCGCAGAACGCCGAGTTGATCGAAGGCCTGCTGCTGGGGTTGCCCGGGCAAGTGCCGCTCGATATCGCCGTGTGTCCGCCCAATGTCTACCTCTGGGAGGTAGGGCGGTTGTTGAAGGATTCGATCGTGAAGCTGGGCGCCCAGTCGGTGTGCGCCGAGTCGATCGGTGCGTTCACCGGCGAATCGTCGGCGGCCATGTTGAAGGACGTAGGTTGCACCTATGTCATCGTGGGCCACTCCGAGCGGCGCACGATTTATCGCGAGGACGACGCGCTGGTGGCGCGCAAGTTCCTGGCGGTGCAGTCGCAGGGTTTGATCCCGATCCTCTGCGTCGGCGAAACGCTCGAGGAGCGGGAGAAAGGGCAGACCATGCAAGTGGTCTCGCGGCAGATGAAAGCGGTGTTGGACGTGGCGGCCCCCGGGGCGCTACAGCAGGCAGTGGTCGCGTACGAGCCGGTCTGGGCGATCGGCACGGGCAAGAATGCGACGCCGGAGCAGGCGCAGGAAGTTCACGCACATATTCGCGCCGAGGTCGCGGCTCGTGATGCTAATATCGCGGCCCGTTTGCAGGTGCTCTATGGCGGCAGCGTGAAGGCCGGCAATGCGAAGGAGATCTTCGCGATGCCGGACGTGGACGGCGGGCTGATCGGTGGCGCTTCGTTGAAGGCGGATGAGTTTCTGAAGATCTGCGCGGCGGCTCAAGCTCATTAAGGCCGGGGCTCACTCAGAGCGGAATTGAATCGTATGAACTGGTTACATTCGGCGGTGGTGATTGTTCACCTGTTGATCGCCGCAGCCATTGTGGCGCTGGTATTACTCCAGCGAGGCAAGGGCGCCGATGCGGGCGCCGGCTTCGGCGCGGGCGCGTCGGGCACGGTGTTCGGTGCTCGCGGCTCGGCGTCGTTCCTGTCGCGTACTACCGCGACGCTGGCTGCGCTGTTCATCGCGACCAGCCTGGGGCTGGCGTACATGGGCGGTCGCGCCCCGGCCGCGCCGAAGAGTGTGATCGATCGTGTGAATTTGCAGGACAAGGCGCCCGAGTTGCCCGCGACGACGCCGGCCGCGCCGCCTGCGAATCCGACGACGGACAATCAGGCGGTCGAAAAGCCTTCGGAGCCGGCACCTCAACCGGCACCGACCGAACCGCCGAAACAGTAAAAGCGAGAACAACGAAAGTCGATTTCAGTGCGGCTGTGGTGGAACTGGTAGACACGCTACTTTGAGGTGGTAGTGGAGCAATCCGTGGAGGTTCGAGTCCTCTCAGCCGCACCATTCATTCTCACATCGGCGAGGCGCGTCCGCGTGCTCGCCGATGACTCTCCAAAGCATCGTAGATAACAAAGAATTCACCGCGGCCGGGCGTTGGCGCCAGGTCCGCAGATGCTTGCCAACTGCCTGATTCAGCGTATCCTGCGCCCGCCTTCGAGTGGCCGGCGGGAAGCATGCAGGGAGCTGCGACTCGCTCGAGTGCCGCTGTTTTTCGGCTTGTTTGAGGGTTCTTCGCCGAAGAAGGCTGCCTTCGTGCAATTCTTATAGAACCCTTTTTGGACCGGCCTGATACAATGCGCGCCGCCGCCGGACCCGGCGCGTCAGCAGCTTACGCGATGTTGCAAAACTACGTTCCCATCCTCATCTTCCTGGGCGTGGCCGGCGTGCTCGGCTCAGTGCTCATCGGCCTGGGCTTCCTGCTCGGCCCGCGTAAGCCCGACGCCGAGAAGCTCTCCGCGTACGAGTGCGGCTTCGAAGCTTATTCAGACACGCGCATGAAATTCGACGTGCGCTATTACCTCGTCGCGATTCTGTTCATCGTCTTCGATCTGGAAATCGCCTTTCTGTTTCCCTGGGCCGTGGCGCTCGACGCGGTCGGCATGGTGGGCCTCGCGGCCATGGGCGTGTTCCTGCTGATCCTGGTGGTGGGCTTCGTTTACGAGTGGAAGAAAGGGGCCCTGGAATGGGATTGACTGCTCCCACGGCGGAAACGCCGGACGCCGCGGTAACTCAACGCGGCTTCATGACCACCACGGTCGACTCGCTCATGAACTGGGCGCGTACCGGCTCGATGTGGCCGATGACTTTCGGTCTCGCTTGTTGTGCCGTCGAAATGATGCACGCGGGCGCGGCCCGTTACGACCTCGACCGCTTCGGCGTGGTGTTCCGCCCCAGCCCGCGTCAGTCCGACGTGATGATCGTGGCCGGCACGCTGGTGAACAAAATGGCGCCGGCGCTGCGTAAGGTCTATGACCAGATGCCCGAGCCGCGCTGGGTGATCTCGATGGGTTCCTGCGCCAACGGCGGCGGTTATTACCACTATTCGTACGCGGTGGTGCGCGGCTGCGACCGGATCGTACCGGTCGATGTGTACGTGCCGGGCTGCCCGCCGAGTGCCGAAGCATTGCTGTACGGCATCCTGCAATTGCAGAACAAGATCCGCCGCACCAGCACGATCGCTCGCTGACGCGAGCATTGGATTAGCGAGAACCGGATGAGTTCACGTACCGAGACATTGGCCTCGCGGCTGACGGCGCGCTTTGCTCAAGAGCTGCGTCCCTTGCCGGCGTTGCCTGACGAAGTGGCATTCGAAGTGGACGCCGCGAATCTGCTCGCCGTCTGCAAAGAGCTGCGCGATAACGCCGAGCTCGGCTTCGAGCAATTGATCGATCTGGCCGGCGTGGATTTCCTCGATTACGGCCGCGAAGAGTGGAACACGCTGGCATCCACCGCCACCGGTTTCAGCCGCGGCGTGAATCGCATCAAGGAGACGGTGAGCGAGCCGAAGCGGGCGCGCTTCGCCGTCACTTATCAGTTGCTGTCGATCTCCAACAACTGGCGTCTGCGTCTGCGCTGTCACACCAGCGAAGGCGAGCCGCCGGTGATCGATTCCGTGTTCGAGATCTGGAACAGCGCCAACTGGTTCGAGCGTGAAGCGTTCGACATGTACGGCATCATGTTCCGCAATCATCCGGATCTGCGCCGCATCCTCACGGACTACGGCTTCATCGGCCATCCGTTCCGCAAGGACTTCCCGCTGATCGGCAACGTCGAGGTGAAGTACGACACGGCCAAGGGGCGCGTCGTCTATCAGCCGGTGACGATCGAGCCTCGTACGCTCGTGCCGCGTGTCATTCGCGAAGACAACCGCTACGACCAGGTGCTCAAGGAAGTGCCGGTCGGCGCCGCCGCTTCGCCCGCGAATCGATAAGTTTAGCCATGGCAGATATCCATAATTTCACGCTGAACTTCGGCCCGCAGCATCCTGCCGCGCACGGCGTGTTGCGCCTGGTGCTGGAGATGGATGGCGAAGTCATCCAGAAGGCCGATCCGCACATCGGTCTGTTGCATCGGGGCACCGAGAAGCTCGCCGAGTCCAAGCCGTTCAATCAATCGATCGGCTACATGGATCGTCTCGACTACGTGTCGATGATGTGCAACGAGCACGCGTACGTGATGGCGATCGAGAAACTGCTCGGTATCAAGGTGCCGGAGCGCGCTCAATACATCCGCGTGATGTTCGATGAGATCACCCGCATCCTGAATCATTTGATGTGGCTGGGTGCGCACGGCCTCGACATCGGCGCGATGACCGTGTTTCTGTACGCGTTCCGCGAGCGCGAGGACCTGATGGACTGCTACGAAGCAGTGTCGGGCACGCGCATGCACGCGACGTACTATCGTCCGGGCGGCGTGTATCGCGACCTGCCGGATTCCATGCCGAAGTATCAGCCGTCGAAGTGGCGCTCGCAGGCCGACGTGGATCGTCTCAACGAGCGTCGTCGCGGCACCATGCTCGACTTCATCGACGACTTCTGCGCGCGCTTCCCCGCCAATGTCGATGAATATGAAACATTGCTCACCGACAACCGCATCTGGAAACAGCGCACGGTGAACATCGGCGTCGTGTCGCCCGAGCGCGCTCTGCAACTCGGCTTCACCGGCCCGATGCTCCGCGGCTCGGGCATCGAGTGGGATTTGCGCAAGAAGCAGCCCTACGAAGTGTACGACCGCATGGATTTCGACATCCCGGTCGGTGTGAACGGCGATTGTTACGATCGTTACCTGGTGCGCGTCGAGGAGATGCGTCAGTCGAATCGCATCATCAAACAGTGCGTCGACTGGCTGCGCGCCAATCCCGGCCCGGTGATGCTGGACGATCACAAGATCGCCGCGCCGAAGCGCGAAGAGATGAAGGGCGACATGGAATCGCTGATTCATCACTTCAAACTGTTCACCGAAGGGTACTGCGTGCCGGCGGGCGAGACCTACGCCGCCGTGGAAGCGCCGAAAGGCGAGTTCGGTATCTATCTGGTGTCCGACGGCGCCAACAAACCTTATCGCGTGAAGTGTCGCGCGCCGGGCTTCCCGCACCTCGCTTCGCTCGAAGAGATGGTGAAGGGCCATTTGCTGGCGGACGTGGTGGCCGTGATCGGCACGCAGGACATCGTATTCGGGGAAATCGACCGATGAGCGGCACGCAAGACCCAGGCTCGAACGACGGCGGCAAGAGCGCGCCGGAGCTGGACGAAATCGACACCGGCAATGTAGGTCACGATGCACCTCATGGGTACAAAGGCGTGCTCTCCGAGCATGCCCGTCATGAGATCGATCATTGGCTGACCAAGTTCCCGCCGGACCGCAAGCGCTCGGCGGTGATCGCGGCGCTGCGCGCCGTTCAGCACGACATCGGCGGTTATCTCACCAAGGAATCGATGGACGCGGTGGCCGAGTACATCGGTCTGCCGCCGATCCAGGTGTACGAGGTCGCGACGTTCTATTCGATGTTCGAGACCAAGCCGGTCGGCCGCCACAGCATCTCCGTGTGCACCAACATCTCCTGCATGTTGTGCGGCGGCGAGGAGATGTTGTCGCATGTCGAGAAGCGGCTCGGGATCAAGGTGGGCGAGAGCACGCCCGACGGTCGCTTCTTCCTGAAGCGCGAAGAGGAATGTCTGGCCGCGTGTAACAACGCGCCGATGATGATGGTCGACCACGTGTACTACGAGAATCTCACGCCCGAGAAGATCGACGAGATTCTGGATCGGCACAAGTAACGGTCGCGATACACATAGCCATCGCCAACCATGACTGACGAATCAAACAAACTGCTGTTAGGCAAGTACGCGAGCAACTTCGTGTGCTTCGCGACGCTCGGTAAGGATCGGCCGTCGTCGATCGATACTTATCGGAAGACGGGCGGCTACGAAGTGTGGGAGAAGATCCTGCGCGAGAAGCCGACGCCGGAATCCATCATCGAGCAGGTGAAGGCGTCCGGCCTGCGTGGCCGCGGCGGCGCGGGCTTTCCCACCGGTATGAAGTGGAGCTTCATGCTCCCGAGCAAGGCGCCGCAGAAATACGTCGTCTGCAACTCCGACGAGAGCGAGCCGGGCACCTGCCACGATCGCGACATCCTGCGTTACAACCCGCATGCGCTGATCGAAGGCATGGCCATCGGCGGTTACGCGATGGGCGCCACCGTCGGTTACAACTACATCCGCGGCGAGTTCCTCGATGAGCCCGTGCCGCGTTTCGAAGAAGCGTTGAAGGAAGCGTATGCCGCGGGCCTGCTCGGCAAGAACCTGCTGGGCTCGGGCGTGAACTTCGATCTGTATTCGTTCGTCGGCGCGGGTGCGTACATCTGCGGCGAGGAAACCGCGCTGCTGGAATCGCTGGAAGGCAAGCAGGGCCGTCCGCGCTTCAAGCCGCCGTTCCCGGCGAACTTCGGTCTGTACGGCAAGCCCACCACGATCAACAACACGCAGAGCTACGCGTCGGTGCCGACCATCCTGCGTAACGGCCCGAAGTGGTTCACCGATCTGGGTGTGCCGAATGCCGGCGGCACGATGATCTTTTCCATCTCCGGTCACGTGAACAAGCCGCAGAACATCGAGCTGCCGCTTGGCATCCCGTTCAAGGATCTGCTGGAGATCTGCGGTGGCGTGCGCGGCGGTCGCAAGTTGAAAGCCGTGATCCCCGGCGGTGTCTCCGTGCCGGTCGTGCCCGGCGACGCGATGATGACCGCCACGATGGATTACGACGGCGTGCGCAAAGTCGGTTCGAGCCTCGGTACCGGCTCGATGATCGTGATGGACGAGACCACCTGCATGGTCAAGGCGCTCGAGCGCATTTCCCGTTTCTATTACGCCGAGTCATGCGGTCAGTGCACGCCGTGCCGTGAAGGCACCGGCTGGATGAACCGCCTGTTGAAGCGAATGCTGGCCGGGCAGGGCAAGAAGTCGGATCTGGACATGCTGGTCGACGTCGCGAACAAGATCGAAGGCCACACCATTTGCGCCTTCGGCGACGCCGCCGCGTGGCCGGTACAGAGCTTCATGAAGCACTTCCGGCACGAGTTCGAATACATGATCGA
Organism: Pseudomonadota bacterium; assembly: GCA_023391815.1. Lineage (GTDB taxonomy): Bacteria > Pseudomonadota > Gammaproteobacteria > Steroidobacterales > Steroidobacteraceae > Steroidobacter. Next base: position 5,600 of record JAEWAF010000008.1, on the reverse strand, counting down.
GCACGGCCACAGCATGGTCGACAAAGATCGCCGTCCCCAGGCTGCCTGAATTAGAGACGACCCAGCATGAGTGACGAGGTCAACATTGAAGTCAACGGCGTGCCCATGAAGGCACGCAAGGGTCAGATGGTGATCCAGGTGACGGACGCGAACGACGTGTACGTCCCGCGTTTCTGTTACCACGAGAAGCTGCCGATCGCCGCCAACTGCCGCATGTGCCTGGTGGAAGTGGAGAAGGCGCCGAAGCCGATGCCGGCCTGCGCGACTCCGGTCGCCGAAGGCATGAAGGTGTTCACGAAATCGCCGAAAGCCATCGCCGCGCAGCGCGCCGTGATGGAGTTCCTGCTGATCAATCATCCGCTCGACTGCCCGATCTGCGATCAGGGCGGCGAATGTGAGTTGCAGGATCTGGCGATGGGTTTCGGTCGCGACATCTCGCGCTACACCGAGCGTAAGCGCGTGGTCAAAGACAAGAACCTCGGCCCGCTCGTCTCCACCGACATGACCCGCTGCATTCACTGCACCCGCTGCGTGCGTTTCACGCAGGACGTGCAGGGTTTTCAGGAGCTGGGCACCGTCGGTCGCGGCGAAATGACCGAGATCGGTACGTTCATCGAGAAGAGCGTCGATCACGAGCTGTCGGCCAACATCATCGATCTGTGCCCGGTCGGCGCGTTGAACAACAAGCCGTATCGTTATCGTGCGCGTGCCTGGGAAATGACTCAGCATCCGCTGATCTCTCCGCACGACGCCGTCGGCACGAACATCTATGCGCACGTGCTGCGTGGTCGCGTGATGCGCATCGTCCCGCGTGCCAACGAGGACGTGAATGAGACCTGGATCGCCGACCGCGATCGTTTCAGCTACCAGGGCATCTACAGCGAAGATCGCTTGTTGAAGCCGTCGATCCGCGAGAACGGCGTGCTGCAGGAAACGGATTGGGAAACGGCCTTGCAGAAGGTCGCCGAGAAGCTCGGTCGCATCGCCAAACAACATGGCGGTGGCCAGATCGGCGCGATTGCTTCGCCGAATTCGACGCTCGAAGAGTTGCATCTGCTCGCGCGCATCACGCGCGGTCTCGGCAGTGCGAACCTCGATCACCGGCTGCGTCGCAGTGACTTCCGCGACGAGGCGAGTGAAGCGTTGTTCCCATCGCTCGGCGTGTCCATCAAGCAGCTCGAGACTGCGAACAGCGTGCTGGTCGTCGGCTCGAACCTGCGCAAGGAAGTGCCGCTGCTCGCGCATCGCATCCGTAAGGCTGCGCTGAAGGGTGGCAAGGTGTCCTTCATCAACGCGCAGCGTTACGACTATCTGTTCCCGGTCGCGGGGTATCTCGCGTCGAATGGCATCGGTTCGTTCGATCATCTGGTCGCTGTCGCCGCTGCCGCCGTGAATGCGAGTGGCAAGACCGCGCCGGCCTCGATTGCGTCGCTGGTCGGCCAGGCTCAGCCGAACGACACTCACAAAGCCATTGCTCAGCAGTTGAGCGAAGGCGAGCGTCGGTTGATTCTGCTCGGTGCGATCGCTCAGCGCGATCCGGCCTTCGCCGATCTGCGTCTGGTCGCGAGCGCGCTGGCCGAAGTCACGGGCGCGACGCTCGGTTATCTGCCGGAAGGCGGCAATGCCGCTGGCGCGCATCTGGTCGGCTTCCTGCCGGGTCGCACGATCGGCGGTCAGACGGTGGCGTCGCCCGGTTTGAACATCGCCGACATGTTCGCGGCCAAGCTCAAGGCGTACATCGTGTTCGGTGCCATCGAGCCGAAGCTCGACATCGCATCCGAGAATGTGACCGCTGCGCTGGAAGGTGCGGAGTTCGTCGTCGCGCTGTCGCCGTACTCGACCGCTGCTCAGTTCGCCGATGTCGTGTTGCCTATCGGCACGTTCGCCGAAACGGCCGGCACGTATGTGAATCTCGAGGGTCGCTGGCAAAGCGTGCCGGGCGCGGCTGCGCCGGTGGGTGAGTCGCGGCCGGGTTGGAAGGTGTTGCGCGTGCTGGCGAACCTGCTGGATCTGCCGGGCTTCGAATTCACCGCGGCCGATCAGATCACCGCTGAGATCCGCAAGGTGCTCGATGAGGCGGGCGCGTTCGTCGCGAAGTCCTCGACTCGCACGCTGCAAGCGAAGACGGCGGGAGCTGCGGTCGTGCGCGACGTTCCGATCTATCAGGTGGACGCGATGGTGCGTCGTTCGTCGGCGTTGCAGAACACGCGCGAAGGTCGCCAAGAACGAGGAGTGGGCGCGTGAACGGCGTTCCTGAGTTTGTAAACACGCTGCTGCCATTCCTTCCGGAATGGATTCGCGCCGTGGTGTTCTACGGCGTGGTCGCGCTGATTCTGTTCATCAGCGTCATTCTGACCATGGCGTTCCTGACGCTGGCCGAGCGTCGCGTCATCGGCTCGATCCAGGCGCGCATCGGTCCGAACCGCGTTGGTCCCGGCGGCTTGTTACAGCCGTTCGCCGACGTGCTGAAGCTGATGCTGAAGGAAATCGTCATTCCTTCGGCGTCCAACAAGTTCCTGTTCATCATCGCGCCGCTGCTGGCCGTGATTCCCGCGCTCGCTGCGTGGGCGGTCGTTCCTCTGTGGCCGGGCTTCGCGGTCGCCGACATCAACGCCGGCTTGTTGTATCTGCTGGCGTTGAGTTCGGCCGGTGTGTACGGCGTCATCCTCGCCGGTTGGGCGACGAACTCGAAGTACGCGTTCCTTGGCGCCATGCGCGCCGCCGCGCAGATGGTCGCTTACGAAATCGCCATGGGCTTCGCGCTCGTCGGTGTCGTGATGGCAGCCGGCTCGCTGAACCTCGGCGAGATCATCCAGGCGCAGCAGGGCGGCTACTTCAGCTATTTCTTCTGGTGGATGATTCCGCTGTTCGTGGTCTATTTCATTTCGGGCGTGGCTGAAACCAACCGCGCGCCGTTCGACGTGGTGGAAGGCGAGTCGGAAATCGTCGCCGGCTTCCACGTCGAGTACTCGGGCATGGCGTTCGCCGTGTTCTTCGTCGCCGAGTACGTGAACATGATCCTGATCTCGGCGCTGACCTCGATCTTCTTCTTCGGCGGCTGGCTGTCGCCGTTCGACGGGTATCCGCTGCCGGGCTTCATCACCGCGCCGGGCTTCCACTGGCTGTTCCTGAAGATCTCGTTCTTCCTGTTCTGCTACCTGTGGTTCCGCGCGACGTTCCCGCGTTATCGCTACGACCAGATCATGCGGCTGGGCTGGAAGGTGTTCATCCCGGTCACGCTGGTGTGGCTGGCGGTGCTGGGCGTGTTTTTCGCCTACGGCATCGGGCCCTGGTCCAAGTAAGGCGGTAGCAAGAGTTAGCCATGAAAACGCCTGCTAGTTTTTTCAAGACATTCTTCCTGACCGAGTTGCTGGTCGGTCTGTACGTGACGATGCGTCAGTTCGTCGCGCGTCCGAACATCACGGTCCAGTACCCGGAGGAGAAGACTCCGCAATCGCCTCGCTATCGCGGCCTGCACGCGCAGCGTCGTTATGCGAACGGCCAGGAGCGCTGTATCGCCTGCAAGCTGTGCGAGGCGGTGTGCCCGGCGCTGGCGATCACGATCGAGTCCGATGTCGCGGCCGACGGCACCCGTCGCACCACGCGTTACGACATCGATCTGTTCAAGTGCATCTTCTGCGGCTTCTGCGAGGAAGCCTGCCCGGTGGATGCCATCGTCGAAACGCGGATCCATGAGTACCACATGGAGAATCCCGGCGAGAACATCATGACCAAGGACAAGCTGCTGGCCATCGGCGACCGCTACGAAGCCATGATCGCGGCCGACAAAGCTGCCGACGCGAGATACCGCTAGTCATGTCCATCACCGAAATCCTTTTCTACGCGTTCTCCGGCGTGCTGCTGGTTTCAGCCGTCGGCGTCATTACCTCGCGCAATCCGGTGCACGCGGCGTTGTTCCTCGTGTTCTCGTTCTTCAACAGCGCCGTGCTGTGGATGCTGCTGGAAGCGGAGTTCCTCGCCATCGTGCTGGTGCTGGTCTACGTCGGCGCCGTGATGGTGTTGTTCCTGTTCGTGGTGATGATGCTCGACATCAACGTCGCGCAGGTGAGGGAAGGCTTCACCCGCTACGCGCCGCTGGGCATTCTGATCGCGCTGATCGTGGTCGCCGAAATCGGCAGCGTCGTGTACGTGAAGACGCTCGGTCAGGAAGTGACGCCGGTGGCGACCGTCGCCGTGCAAGAGGGTTACAGCAACACCGGCGCGCTCGGTGAGCTGATCTACAGCAAATATCTGTATCCGTTCGAGCTCGCCGCAGTGATCCTACTGCTCGCCATCGTGGCTGCGATCGTGCTGACCATGCGTCGTCGCGCCGGCCTCAAGTACCAGGACGTTGGCGCGCAGGTGTCGGTGCGTGCTCAGGACCGTATCCGCGTTGTGAAGATGCCTCCGGTGATCGAGGCAGGGGAGAAGCAGTCATGATTTCCCTGAACTTCGTGCTGATGCTGGCGGGCATTCTGTTCGCGCTCAGCGTCGCCGGCATCTTCCTGAATCGGAAGAACGTCATTCTGCTGCTGATGTGCATCGAGCTGATGCTGCTGGCGGTGAACTTCAACTTCATCGCGTTCGCGCGCCAGCTGGGCGATCTCGGCGGGCAGGTGTTCGTGTTCTTCATCCTTACGGTCGCCGCCGCCGAGTCCGCCATCGGTCTGGCCATCCTGGTGGTGCTGTTCCGCGAACGTAAGAGCATCAACGTCGAGCAGCTCGACACGATGAAAGGTTGAACGTTGCGATGGCTACTACGGTTATCCCGGCAATGCGACTGAATAGCACCGCAGTTGTGTCACGACAAAGACAGCGCAGCTTCCACTCATGATCTCGCAATCCGTACTCCTGACCATCGTCCTCGCACCGCTGCTGGCGGCCATCCTCGCTGGCATTGCCGGTAAGGTGATTGGCCGCGCCGGTGCTCATACCGTCACCATCGCCGGTGTCGCCGTCGCATTCGGCCTGTCGGCCTACGTGCTGAAGCTGCTGCTGGTCGATAACGCGCCCATCGTCAACCAGACCGTCTACACCTGGCTGGTGAGCGACGGCATCCGCATGGAAGTCGGCTTCCTGGTCGACAAGCTGAGCGCCATGATGATGACCGTGGTGACTTTCGTGTCGCTGTGCGTGCACGTCTACACCATCGGTTACATGAAGGACGACCCCGGCTATCAGCGTTTCTTCGCGTACATCTCGCTGTTCACGTTCTCCATGCTCATGCTGGTGATGTCGAACAACTTCATGCAGCTGTTCTTCGGCGGGGAAGCGGTGGGCGTGGTGTCGTATCTGCTGATCGGCTTCTGGTACACGCGGCCGTCGGCGATCTTCGCGAACCTGAAGGCATTCCTGGTCAACCGCGTCGGCGACTTCGGCTTCGTGCTCGGCATCGCGGGCGTTGCGTATTACACGGGCTCGCTCGACTACGCGACCGTGTTCAACGCGCGTGACGCCATCGTCGCGAACACGATGGAAATCTTCCCGGGCGTGGAATGGCAGGCGATCACGGTCGTTTGTATCTGCTTGTTCGTCGGCGCGATGGGCAAGTCGGCGCAGGTGCCGCTGCACGTCTGGCTGCCGGATTCGATGGAAGGCCC
>JAEWAF010000113.1 GCA_023391815.1 Pseudomonadota bacterium | reverse complement strand
TGGTGACTTCTTCCTCTTTCACCCCCAGTTGTTCGGCGACGATGGCTTTGACCTGCTGTTCAATACTGCTCATTTGTGTACGAGTCCTCTATGAGGTGCTTAAACCCTTCGCTCGAGACCGACCCTTTTTGTTCATGGGTGGGGTCGCACGGGGGGCGTATTCTAAGTTAAGAGCCCGATGGGGCCAACATTTACGAAACTTGCCTGACGTTCGGCCTGACTTGGCGTCGATCAGACCATGTACATGCCGCCGTTGACGTGCAGGGTCTCACCGGTGATATAGCCGGCCTGTGGCGACGCAAGAAACGCCACAGCATGGGCAATATCCTCGACGGAACCCAGTCGTCCCAACGCAACTTGTGCGCTCAGCTGCTGTTGTTGCTCGGCCGGCAGCTTGGCGGTCATGTCGGTCGCGATGAAGCCCGGCGCCACCACGTTCACCGTGATACCGCGCGAACCGACCTCGCGTGCCAGAGATTTGGAAAAGCCGATGATGCCGGCCTTGGCCGCGGCGTAATTGGTTTGCCCGGCGTTGCCCATCACGCCCACCACCGAGGCGATGTTGATGATGCGTCCCCGGCGGGCCTTCATCATGCCGCGCAGGACCGCTTTGGAGAGCCGGAACACCGAGGCGAGGTTGGTGTTCATGATGTCGTCCCACTCCTCCTGCTTCATGCGCAGGAGCAGGTTGTCGCGGGTAATTCCTGCATTGTTCACCAGAACGGTGAGCGCGCCTTCCTTGCCTTCGATGTCCTTCAGAGCGGCCTCGGTCGAAGCTGCGTCAGCCACGTTCAATACCACGCCGCGGCCCTTGTAATTGCCGGCGGCGAGCCAGTCCGTGATGCCTTGAGCGCCGGCCTCGGTGGTTGCTGTGCCGATCACCGTCGCGCCGTTGCGAGCGAGCTGCTCGGCGATCGCGCGACCGATGCCGCGTGAGGCGCCGGTCACCAGCGCGATGTCCTGGGATAACACCCCTGCCTCATTCAACGTGGCGCTCATGACTGACTCCGGCAGGCCGCGAGCGCCTGTTGCAAGCTCTCGGGATCTTCGATCGCGAGCATCGCGACTTCCTTGTTCTTCTCGATGCGGCGATTCAGACCGGTGAGCACGCCCTTCGGGCCGCACTCGATGAGCACCTTGGCGCCGCCGGCGAGCATCGCGCGTACCGTTTCGGTCCAGCGCACCGGCTTCACCAACTGTTGTACCAACGCCTGACGAATGCTGTCCGGGCCCTGATGCGTTTTCACATCGACCGTATAGATGTCGCGCACTTCGGGCTGCGCGAACGACACGCTCTGCAGCTTCTGCGCGAGCCGATCGGCCGCGGGCTGCATCAGCGCAGTGTGAGACGGCACGCTGACCGGCAGCTTCATGGCGCGCTTCGCGCCTTTGCTCTTCAGCACTTCGATGGCGCGATCGACCGCGACGGCACTGCCGGCGATCACCACCTGTCCGGGGGAATTGAAGTTCGCGGCCTGAACGATTTCACCGGCTGCGCCACTGGCGGTCGCTTCGGCGCAGGCGGCTTCTACGTCGGCATCGTCGACGCCGAGAATGGCAGCCATCGCGCCCTGCCCGGCGGGCACGGCCTGCTGCATGGCCTGACCGCGAAACTGCACCAGGGCCACCGCGGTTTTGAAATCCAGCGCGCCCGAGCAAACCAGTGCCGTGTATTCGCCCAGACTGTGACCGGCCATGGCCGAAGGCAGCGGACCGCCATGCTTGCGCCAGACTCGCCAGGTCGCGACACCCGCGGTGAGCATTGCGGGCTGGGTGCGCTCGGTGGCGCCGAGTTGATCTTCCGGGCCCTGCTGGCACAGCTGCCACAGGTCATAGCCGAGCACGGACGACGCCTCGGCGAAGGTCTCGTGAACCAGCGGCTCGGCATTCGCCAGCGCGGCCAGCATGCCGACCGACTGCGACCCCTGGCCGGGGAATACAAAGGCAAAACTCATTGAGCTCCTGTGGGTCTTATGGCCACTTTCGCGACCCGACCGTGCATGACCAACCGCATGCGGCGCGCGATTATATCCATCCGCCCCCGAGTGGCTAGATCCTTGACTTTACGGCCACTTGTCTGTGGGCCTGCAACCACAGGATGAAGCCGGCCAGCGCCCCGCCGACAGCCCCGTACAGATGCGCGTTCACCACGACCGGCAGATCGCCCGACAGCGGTAACGCTCCCATGCCCTGCTCCCAAGCCAATTTGCCGAGCAAAATCGCGCTCAAGCCCAGTGCGAGCCATTTCGATTCGCTGCGCCACCAGGCCACCGCCCCGGCCGCCAGCGTGCCGTGCAGAACGCCGGACAGGCCCACGTACCAGCTCAGCTGTGGCTCGTAGCAGACAAATCCCAGATCGATCGCGGCAATGCTGAACAGCGCAACCAACAGCCAGGCGCGCCAGGAGTAGTCGTCATCGCGAAACAGTGCGGCGACCAGCGCGAGGCCCGCGCAATTCAGAATCAGGTGCTGAGTGCTGCCATGGACCAGATGACCCGTGATCAGCCGCCAGTATTCTCCCTGCAATATCGCCTCGCGCTGGTAGCGCAGGAGCAGGCGCCCGCTTTCGCCGAGCAGCGACAACAGAACCAGCCCTACGAATAGGAGTCCAAGCAGCCACCGTTCCCGACTCCATTGTCGAAGCCGACGCGAAAACGACAGGGCGGGCCGGGACAAGCCGTCACTCATTGGTACGATCTGCTTTGTTATGATCCGGCGCCTTACGCATATCGGTGGTCCGCTTATTATCCACACCTGCACCTCGCCTGGCCGAACGCAGCGACACGGCGGCTTCACGCTGCTGGAGCTGCTGGTCGTGCTGGTGATCATCGGTGTGATGGTGGCGATGGCGGCGCTGTCCTTCGGTGTGCTCGGTCGCGATCGTCAGGCCGAGGAAGAATCGCGACGGTTCTGGACGGTGCTGCAGCAGGCGCGCGAAGAAGCGGAATTGCAGGTCGAGGACATCGGCATCTTCGTGTCCACTGGCGCCTACGAATATCTGCGCTTCGATTCCCGCAAGAACGAGTGGCAGCCCATCGAGGGCGATGAATTGTTCACGCAGCGTGAGTTGCCCGAAGGCATGCGCTTCCGGCTGCGCCTGGAGTCGCGCGAAGTGGTGCTCAAGCCTTCCCTGCCCAATCGCGGCGACAAAGACGAGAACAAACGCAACCCGCCGCACGTGATGGTGTTGTCGAGCGGCGATGTCAGCCCGTTCGAGTTGGAGATCGAGCGCGATAACCAGCCCGCGCTGTGGCGCGTGGCCGGGCTCGCCGACAACAATCTGCGCGTGGATGTGCGCGATGAGCGCAATCAATGGACGCCGCTGTTCCAGACCAAGCCGCCGCCGGACAACGACAAGAACAAGCAGCCGCCGACACGGGTGTCCAGTGCGCGCTGACACTCGTAATCGCACGTCCGGCTTCACGCTCATCGAAGTGCTTGTGGCGCTGATCGTGGTCGGCCTGGGCATGCTCGCGGTCATCCAGACCGTCAGTCAAACGGCCAACAACACTTCTTACATTCGTGACAAAACCATCGCGCACTGGATCGCGATGAATCAGCTTACCCAGGTGCGCTTGCTGCCCAACGCGCCGGCGCTCGATAAATCGTCCGATGAAGTGAAAATGGCCGGCCGCGAGTGGCGCTGGACCATGGAAGTGAAACAAACGCCGGTCGAGTCGATCCGTCGCATCGAAGTGAACGTGCGGCCTTCGGATGCGCCGGAAAAAAGCTCGCTTGCCTATGTCACCGGGTTTTACGGCACCGCCGTGGCTCCGGCGGGCGTGACCCAGGTGTCCTGGAAAGGTAACAACCAACCTGGCGGCGGCGGTGGTCAGGGCGAGCGTCGCAGGGATTCGGAAACCGAGCCGCCGCCGCAGAATCCACAGACTCCGCTCGAACCCGGTGAACCGGTGCCCCCGGATCCGGAGCCGAACCAGGAGCCCTCTTCATGAACAGGGTAGGCGCGCTCGCGCGCGTGTTCATGTCAGCCTCCGCTCGACATCGGCCGTTGCGAGCTGGGTGCGGCCCCGGCCGCGCGTCAGGGTTCACATTAGTCGAGGTGTTGGTGGCGATCTTTATTTTCGCCATCGTCAGTGCGGTCGCCATGGGCGGCTACAACGAGCTGGTCAAGCAAAGCGACATCGTCGATCGTGGCGCCGCTCGCACGCGCGCGATTCAAGCGACCATGCAACGCCTGAATCTGGATTTTACCTCGCTCGAGCCCCGTCCGGTGCGTCAGCCCTTGGGCGATGGTTTGCTGCCGGCACTACGCGCCGATGAGAAGAACCCTGACTCACTGGTCGAGTTCACGCATTCGAGCTGGAGCAATCCGGCCGGCGTGCCCCGCTCCACTCTGCAACGCGTGGCCTATCGGCTCGAAGATAAAAAACTCATTCGTGAATACTGGCTGGCCCTGGATCGCACCATGACCAGCCAGCCGGAAAGCGCGGTGATGCTCGAGGACGTGAAGAGCATCAAGCTGCGCTTCCTCGATGCCAATCGCACCTGGCACGACCAGTGGCCGCCGCTGGGATACTCGCCGGCCGATGCGCCTTGGCTGCGCCCGATCGCGGTCGAAGTCACGCTCGATCTCGAAGACTGGGGCGAGCTGAAGCGCTTGATGGAGGTGGCTGGATGAGCCGCTCCGGTGCATTCATGCGCGCTTCGGGCAAGCACCGCCAACGCGGTGTCGCGTTGGTGATGGCGGTGCTCATCGTCGCGCTCGCGACCATTCTGGCCGCCGAAGTGGGTTTCAGGGGCTATCTGGATCAGCGCCGCACCGTGAACACGTTCTCGGCCGATCAAGCGTTCGAGATCGCGATGGGCGGCGAAGCGTGGGCCTCGGACGCGCTGCGCCGGGACAAGATGCAAGGAGGCAAGAACACCGATGACTTCACCGAGGAGTGGGCCACGCCCATTCCGCCGATTCCGCTCGAAGACGTGGGCGGCGAATTCGAAGGTCAGCTCGAAGACATGCAGGGGCGCTTCAATCTCAACGACCTCGTCACCTTCGATCAAGCCGGCGTGAGCACCATCAACCCGCAGGCGGTGGAGCGTTTCCAGCGCCTGCTCACGCTGCTCGAGATCGAGCCGAAGTGGGCCGGCTACATCGCCGACTGGATCGACTCGGACAACAATGCCGGTTTCCCCGATGGCGCCGAGGATCCGGTGTACACCAATCTCTCACCGCCCTATCGCACCGCGAATATGGCGATCACGCGCGCGAGCGAGTTGCTGGCCTTGCCGGAATTCGGCGCGGAGCGTTATCGGAAGCTCGCGCCGTTCGTCACCGCTCTGCCGCCCGGTCAGAAGATCAATTTGTGTACGGCGTCGCCCGAACTGCTCGATGCGCTGATTGGCGACAATCGGGAATTCACCCTGGGGCGTGAGGCTGGCAAGCAGACGCGCGCGCAACGATGCTTTCCGACGACGCAGGAGTTCGAACAGAGTCTGTCGAACGACCGCAAGCAGGAACTGGCCAACATGCTCGGTGAATCCAGCGATTACTTCCTGGCCACGATCTGGGTCACCCTTGGCACTCAAAGGTTCACCCTGTACAGTTTGTTGTATCGAAGCGGCGGCGCCAACCAGGTCCGTCCCATCCTAAGAAGCTACGGAACGCTCTGATGCCGGAACTCCTAGTTGTCCGCTTGCATCCCGTCGCGGCCGCCTCTCCGGGCGCCTCGCAGGCGGCGCCCCCGCAAGCCGAATGGTTGGTCGTCGACAGTAGCGGCGCCCGTCGAGGCAATGTCTCGTGGGGCTCGCTCAGCGACGCCGCCGTCCAGTCGCAAACCCGCAAGACCATCGTGCTCGTGCCGGGCACCGATGTGTTGCTCGCCGAACCGGTGCTGCCGCTCAAGAGCGGTGCGAAGCTCGCGCAGGTCGTGCCCTTCGCGCTCGAAGAACAGTTGGCGGCCGACGTCGAGGACATGCACTTCGCGGTCGGCAAACGCACTTCGCGTCCGGGTACGCCCGTGGCCGCCGTCGCGCGTGATCGGATGAATGACTGGGTCGCGCTGTTGCAGTCGGCCGGTTTGTCCACCGACACGATCTACGCCGAGACCAGCGTGCTGCCGACCGTGACGGGCGCGGTCGCCGTGCTCATCGACGGCAAGCGTCTGTACGTGCGTCGTGAGCATCAACCCGGCACGGTGATCGAAGTCGAGCCCTTGATCGAAGCCCTGCAGATGGCACTTGCCAGCGGCGAAGAGTCCCGCGAGCACGTCACCATCTTCGTTTCCGAAGACGACTATGAACGCGAGCGCGAACTGCTCGAAGGACTGCGAGAGTTCACCGCCAGCCTGCAACTGAAGCTGCTGCCCGACGGTCCGTTGCCGTTGCTCGCGACCGATATCCTCAAGAGCAATGCGGTCAATCTGCTGCAGGGTCCGTATGCCGCCAAGACCAAGCTCAATGTTTCTTTTGCGCCGTGGCGCTACGCCGCCATTCTCGCCGCGGTGTTCTTCGCAGCTCACATGGGCGTGAAGAGCTGGCAGTATTTCCATTACAAGAAAGTCGAGAGCATGCTCGATTCGCAGATCGCCGAAACGTTCCAGCAAGCGCTGCCCGGCGCACCGGTGCCCAACCCGCTGGAGGCACGGCGTCAGGTCGAACAGATCCTCGCGCAATTGCGCGGCACCGGTCCGACCAGCGGCATGCTCACGACGCTGGCAATGTTGAGCGAAGCGATGGCGCAGGCGCCGAACACCGATATCGAAGCGCTTTCCTATCGAAACAACGTCACGGATCTGCGCGTGCTGTCGCCCTCGGTCGACGCGCTCGATCGCATCCGGCAAGTCGCCGGTGAACGCGGCGTGACCGCCGAAATCCAATCCACCAATCCGCGCGACCAGAAAGTCGAAGGTCGGCTGCAATTCAAAAAGGCAGGCGCGTGATGCAACAGCTCAGAGATAAATTCAATGCGCTGCAGCCTCGCGAGCGCATCGTGATCGTCGCCGGCGCCATCCTGGTACTGATCGTCGCGGTCTATGTTCTGCTGCTCTCGCCGTTATATAGCGCGGTCGACAAGCAGGCCAAGCGCGTCGCGCAGAAGGAAGGCGATCTCGCCTGGATGCGCAGCGTGTCCGGCGAAGTGGCGGTGCTGAGCGCGAACGCGCCGAGCCGTCCGGGGCCGAGCAACGAATCGATGGTCGTGCTGATCGATCGCGCCGCTCGCGAGTGCGGCCTCGGTTCCTCGCTCACCGGCCAGACGCCGAACGGCGAGCGTGGCATCCGCGTTCGGCTCGAAGGCGCCGAGTTCGATAAGCTGATGGTGTGCCTGGGCACGCTTCAGCAGGTGCACTCCGTGGATGTCGAGTCCGCCACCATCGATCGCACCGGCAAACCCGGTCTTGTGAATGCCAACCTGGTCCTGACTCGCGTCGGCGCATAACAACTCTATGAAGCGACTCTGGCCGCTGATTGCGCTCGGCGTGGGCGCATTCATTCTCTTCGCCGTGGTTACATTCCCTGCCAGCATCGTGATGGGCTGGCTGGATTCCTCCGGTGTTCACGCCGGCGGCGTTTCCGGCACGATCTGGAACGGCCGTGCCCAAGTGTTACAAGTAGAGGGCGCGAACATCGGCAGCGTCGAATGGAAGCTGCACGCCCTGCCGCTGCTCACCGCGCATGCCAATGCCGATGTGAAAGTGACGCGCATCGATGGCTTCGCTCAGACGCAGCTCAGCGTGGGCCCCACCGGTACGATGACGTTCAAGTCGCTCGCGGCCTCGCTGCCGCTCAGTGCGTTGCCGGCGAATGTTCTTCCTGGCGGCTGGGCCGGCACGGTCAACGGACGGTTCTCGGAGCTCACGCTCGACCACGGCTGGCCGACCAAGGTGAATGGCAGCCTGGAAGTGCTCGATCTGAACGGCCCGGCGCGGCAGCCGTCCAAAGCAGGCAGCTACCGGATTCTTTTCGATCCCGCCGCGTCGACGCCGGAAGTGTTGAAGGGCGCGATTTCAGATGCCGGTGACGGACCGCTCCAGGTCAATGGCACCATTCAGCTCAAGCCGGATCGCAGTTACGCCGTCTCGGCGTTCGTCGCCGCGCGTCCCGATGCGCCTCGCAATCTGGTCCAGGCATTGGAATTCCTGGGGCCGCCGGACGCGCAGGGTCGCCGCGAATTCAACACCGAAGGCACGCTGTAATCGAAACTCGCGGCTAGCTCCACTTGCCGCCGGCGACCTTCTGCCGGCCCGCGAAGTAACGATCGGTCGCATCGATCAGCTTCTGTTGCTCGCCGTTGATCGAGCCGTCCAGCGCCGCCAGTTTACGCATCATCCCTAACAACGAGCCCACTGCCGCCGGCTCGAACCGCGCCGCGCTCGGCTCCAGGATCTTCTCCAGATGATCGACGATATAGATCTCGTCCCGAATCAAATGTGAGCTGGCGAGCAGCAGATCGGCCGCCTCGTCCCGTGAGATTTCGAATTCGCTCTGGAACATGTTCTGCAGCTCGCGCTTCTGATCCGATGTGATCTCGCCATCGGCCTTGGCGATCCCCAACAACAGCACCGCCGCCACGTCCATCGGCCGCTCCAAGCGGTAGATCGGCTTGACGCCGTACGTCTTGCTCCATTTCCAGCGACGGTACGCCAGGAACGGATTGATCGAGCTCACACTGAATCCGGACCGCTGCAGCGAATTGATCGCCCAGAGCAAACCGGCCAGCGCGGTGATTGCAGCGATGACGATGTGCACGAAAGCTCCTGCCGGGTGCAGACCTGAATTGGAACGACCGGTAGTTTAGCCAGGGGCCCGGCGCGGAGGCGATGTTTGTGGGGGCCGAGTGTGAGCTGGGTCTAATGTTGACGCCGTCACCCCGGCTTCGATGCCGCAATATCCAAAATTCGTAACGGGACGTTGCCGCGGAAACGTCGAATGTTAAATTCGGCTTTGTCCCATGTACGCCTCCGTCAGGCCTCGATCGTCACTTCCCGCCACTGCTTCATCAGCGGGAAATACAGCGCGGCGCGCACCGGCTGCTCCGGGCGAAACAATTTCATCAGCCGCGCATAGCGCTGCAACTGATCGCGGTAGCGAATGACTTCCGCGTTGAGGAATTGCTCCAAGCCGCCGCCCTCGTGCGTACCGGTCTTGAAATCGACGATCCAGCGCACGCCCTGTTCATCGACGAAGGTGCGGTCGATGACGCCGGAAACGAGCTCGCCTTGAAACACTCCGGTAAGCGCGAGCTCGGACTCCGCCTCGCTGAGCGTGGATGACAACCCGAGCAGCCAGCGACCGCGCTCGTCGGCAAGGGTTTGCGCCATCGCCGCGACGACGCGTTCGGCGGCCGCTTCGCATCGGTCGGGCGGCACGCCAAGCTCGGCAAGCTCGGCGCACAGCCGTGCGCGATTGGGTGAGGGATTCGAACGATCGGCGCCGGTGCGAACGAGACGGTCGAGCTCACGGTGGACGAGCGTGCCGATGTGACGCGCCGTTTGTGAGGCCCAGTCGAACTCGATCCGCGCTTCGAGATCGCTGACGTTGACGGCCTTCGCAGTCACGGGCGCATCGGGGGTGGGCGGTTGCCATTGCAGTGGCAGGCGGCGTACGCGCAGAGACGGACCGGACGCGCTCGCGAACAGATCCTGTTGAGGCTTGGTTTGTACGCTCGACTCGAAGTGAGACTGCACTTCGGGCCAAAGCAGGCGAAGCATCGAGCCGTTGAGCGGCTCGCGAATGACCGGGCCCTCCTCTGTTTCTTTCACGCGAACCCGCCCTAGCAAATGCAATACTCGTTTGGCTCGCGTCGCCGCCACATACAACAATCGGCCGCGCTCGCGCGCGCTGCGCTCACGTTCGAGCATTTCGATCCAGCGATACATCGGATCGGAGTCGGCACCGGCGGCTTTGATGGGTGCGAAGACGATGCCGCCGTCGTTCCCCGGGATTCGAGTCCATCGCATCAGCTCGCGGCTCTCACCGCGTAGCAATCGATCCAGCGCCGGCAGGATGACCACGTCGTACTCCAGTCCCTTGGACTTGTGAATGGTCATCACTTCGACCCGAGCCCGATTCTCCGGCCGAGGCCGCGCGAACAGACGATCCAACTGTTCTTCCAGTCGCGCAACGTCTTCGAGATCGCCCGCGACTTCGATTTGATCGAGTCGCGACAGGTAGGCATCGGCATCCTCGAGGTCTTGAGGTCGATGCAGCGTCGCCGGGCCCCCGAGCGCGTTCCACGTGCGTTCGACCCAATCTCGCAATGACAAGCGTCCTCGCTGCGCCTCGGCGGCTTGCAGAATCGAATACACGCGGGAGACGCGTTCACGACCGTCGGCGCTAAGTGCATCGCTGGAATCCAACGCCCGAGCCAGCAACTCGTTGATGGTCGAGTTGCGGTTGTTATCGACGATCGCGTGCAGGTCATTGAGTGTGAGCCCACTCCATGGCGCGCGCAGCACAGCGAGCCAGGACGTGCGATCTGCGAGATGTAGCAACGCGCGGGTGAGCGCAGTCAGGTCCTGCACGACGGGGCGATCCAGCAGCGCTTCGATCTCGATCGCCTGGAAGTCGATGGAAGCCGCGTGCAGCTGACTTGCGATCAATCCCACGTGAGTTCGCGCCGTAACGAGCACGGCGACCGTCGTGTCCGGATCTTCGGCGAGACTCTTGCGCACGAGCTTCACGACCTGGCGCGCCTCGGCCAGCTCATCTTTTTCGAAGGACGGATGAACCTTCACTCCACCGCGCGTGCTCGACAACGCGGCGACGCTGGGGCTGTAACGCACGGCGCCCTGTTCCGGATTGTCAGTCGGCGACAGCACGCCCGGAAACACGCGATTCACCCACTCGATGATGGGGCGCGTGGAGCGAAAGTTGGACGTGAGTTGCAGCGGCTCCAGCGGCACATTGCGCAAGCCATGCCGTTGCAACTGCAGAAACAAGCCGACCTCGGCCTGACGGAAGCGATAGATCGATTGCATCGGATCGCCGACGCAAAACAAGGTACGGCCGTCGCCCTGCGTCCAACCCGCCGTCAAGCGTTCGAGCAGATCGAGCTGTGCGAACGAGGTGTCCTGAAACTCATCGACCAGCAGGTGTTGCAGGCGATAGTCGAACGCGAGAGCCAGATCGGTCGGCTCCTCGCTCGAGCCCAACGCTTGCAGCGCGCGCAACGCCGCTTCGATGTAATCTGCCTGCCCTTGCGATTGAAACACGATCTGCAACTCAGCGACGGCCACGGGCAGCACGGCGAGCAGCGCTTCCAGAATTGCCCATTGATCTTCCGAGTACGTCGGCCTCGGCAGACTGCGAAGCGCGCCGAGTTGCGCAATCAGTGTCTCGTCCTCGCCGAGCTCGGCCAGCACGGCGAGCATCTGTTCTTTCTCTCGAGGATGCGTGGTCGGAAAGCCGCTATTCTTGGTAACGGTCTTGTAAGGCGAGCCGTCGCGCTTCAGGAAGACGCTCGCGAGCGCGAGCCACGCGTCGATGGTGTCGCTGTGCGCACTCGGAACCACGTGAGGATTTGCGCACGCATCGAGAAGTAGTCGCTTCTCTTCGTTGACGCGGGCGGCATCACGAAGATTGGAGGCCGCGAATACCGCGAGATCCCAATACTCACGACGGCGCACATCGTTGAGCAGCCCGCACAGAACCGTCAGATGCCGCTTGATCACGTTCTGCAGCGTTTGTTCGAGCACCGCACGCAGGTTGTCGTGGGCCCCGGCGCTCACGATTTGATGCAGCCACTGATCGCGCTTGGCCAGCAGCTCGCACAGCAGGTCCGCAAGCAGATCGGTGCGATTGCCGAGATGCACGATCAACGATTCGAGATGGTCGGCAACCGTCGAACCCTCACCGAGTCGCTCGATCAAGCGTCGTGCGGCGGTTTCATACAATGGCCACGGATCGCCCGCCGGCTCCAAGGCGGAGCCCGTGCCGGCGAGAATCGGCAAGCGCCGTGCAAGCGTCGAGTTCAGCGCATCGATCGTTTGGATCCGCAGCCGCGACGGATGCTCGGCAAGCTTCCAGTTGCGCTCGAGATCGGCCGCGCGCACCGCGCGTGCCAATTCCCACGTCGTGAGCTTGTGAGCGGACTCGGGGGCCGGCGCGCCCGCAGCCTCGATGGACAGCAAAATACGATTGCGCATCTCCGCCGCGGCCTTGCGCGTGAAGGTGATCGCAAGGATCTGCTCCGGATGCTCGACGGTCGCGAGCAATCGCAGGTAGCGCTGCGTGAGCAGTTCGGTCTTGCCCGAGCCGGCCGGCGCCTGAACGATGAACGAGCGCGTCGGATCGAGGGCGCGCTTGCGGGCGGCAGCGTCGCTACTCATCGTGCAACTCCGCCTCGTCGTCCTGCGTCCGCTCGCTGACCCGGCAGAACGCGCTCAAATGACAGTAGGTGCACTCTTGTGGCTGCACCGGATCCACCACCGCCTGACCCTCGACGAAGCCTTCCGCAAGCTGCGTGAGTGTCTTGCGCCAGTGATCGACCAGCGAGGGCCAATCGGGCGGATGATCGGGCCGGAGTCGCACATGCCCCGGATAGGCCACGACGCCCTCCCCGATGAATGCGCCGTCACTCCACCCGCGATATTCAACCGCACCGGCGGCCAATACGACATAAGCGAGGCCACGCAGCGAGTCCGCGTGCGCCAATCCATACAACGGCAGCTGTGGCCGCAGTGGACGCCCCGGCTTCGTATCCAGCCACTGACGCGGCGAGTGCGAATCTCCAAGTTTGTAATCGATCAGCAAATAACCGCCGTTGCCCAGCTGATCGACTCGATCCGGCTGCAGCGTGATCGACAGTCCGCCGATGGCATAGGGCTCGGACTTCTCGGTGAACTGCAGCGCGAACGACGGTCTTTCCTTCTCCACCGCGAGCAGCTGCAGGACCTGTTTGGCCACATTGCTCGCTTCCAGTGCGGCAAGACGCTGGCGATAGCGAATCGTGGGCTGCAAGGCCTGCATCGTGTGCCGTTCGGCGCTCGCCCGTACTCGCTGCGCCAATGTTTCCTCATCGATGGCCATGAGCCCTGCGTGAGTTCGCAGCGAGCCCCAGATTTCTTCGAGCACTCGATGCAGAATGATGCCGCGATCGATGGGCTCGACACCGATGCTCACCGTCGGTAACTGCTCGGCACCCAATCGAATCTGCGCTTGCGCCCGGAACGGACAGCGCGATTGCAGCTCCAGCGTCATCGCACCACCGCGCGCGGTTTTCACGGTCAGCCGAGGAGCGACTTCATCGCGCATGTGTTCAAGCAGCGGTCGCTGATCGAACAGTGTTCGTCGTAACGGACGCACCGAGGCGATCGCGAGATCGCTGCCTTTGAGGGTCGGCCACGGCGACAGCATGGGGCTCGGTTGTAACTCCGCCTCGCCTTCCTGTCGCGGCCAGCTCAACACGACTTGTGGAGCGCTGCTGGTCCAACGCGCAAGTCTCGCTCGCGACAGTTGCATGATTCCTTCGGCCGTCGCTTCAGGAATCTTCGCGGCACGTTGCAAGGCGACTGGCAATAGCGGATCGGGATTGACCGGCTCGGGCAGGCGCGCGGCATCGAGGCCGGTTACCCACGTCGCATCGAATGTCATGCCCGCGACGGTGGCCGGATCGATCACCGTGATCGAGGTCGCCTGCGTTTCCGGCTCGAAGGGAGTATCGCGCAACAGTTCCTGCAGTCGAGACAACGCGCCAGCCGCAGAAAGAGGCGCTGTCACGGCATCCAGCGTGCCGAACTCGGCGAGCGCCGCGTGAAACTTCAAAACAGTCTGATGCTCGACGCTGCTGAGCGAACGCTCACCCGGCCAGCTAACCGCACGCAACCATGCATGAAAACGTTCGGCCCAGACACTCGCGCCGGCCGACGAGGTATTGCCGCGAATCAGCTCACCGACGTGGCGCGCGGCCAAGGCCAATTGCTCACAATGGGTCGCAGCGGCCCACCGCTCGAGCTCGAACCAATCCCATCGGTCGCGCTGGTCCTCACGCAGACGGAAGTCCGCCATGGCGCGACGATCTTTTTCGGCTTCGCTGCCGGCGATAAAGGGCGAACGTAACAAGCGGCCCGCATGCGTCGCCGGTCGATCATGCAAAGCGAATTGCAACACCAACAAGGCCGCGTCCACGATCGGATACGACGCGAGCGGCGCCGGTGCCGCGATCACGACCGGGATTTTCGCCGACTCGGCTTGAATGTTTCGCTGCCCCGGTGCGAACACATCTTCGAAGACACGTTGCACTTCCGCTCGGCGCGACTGCAGGTCGGCGACGACGACGCCCACGGTGCTCTTGCCGGTTGCGATCTGAGCGCGAGCCCAGCGCGCGGCCAGCTCCAGTTCGTCATCGGCATCGCGAGCAGTGACAACGACGACGGAGCGCGATCCTTGCTCCTCCGCTGCAACGTCGGCGATCTTGCTCAGTCCACGCCAGCGCTCGATCAGGCGAGCGATCGAGGGCGGCAGGCTATCGAAGCCCGCGAGCGCCAATGTTTCTTCGGGTACGAAGTTCGCATCGTGCGCCCAGTGCGCCAGACGCGTTTCATCGATGGCCTGTAACTTATCGCAGCGGCGCAGGAACTCAGTACACCACGCATGCAAGGCGCGACCTTCGGTGCTGTCGCTATCTTTCAGCGCGGCGAGTGGGATCAGATATTCCTGCATTCGTCGCCAGCTGCGCGCGGCCAGGCGGGCGGCGTTCGAAGGATTGAGCAGGTTCTCGCCCCACTCGCTGTCGTTGACCACCGTGTCCCAGAGAATTCGCGCCTGGGCATTCGTCAACAACCGCGCGTGATGAGCGTGCGTGCCGCTCGCTCGCGCTTCGAGCCACTGCTGAGCGAGCCAGGTTGACCACGGCAGAATGTGTGGCGTGCGCCAGACGGATTGACCCAAGCTCTGCGCGTGCTGGGCATAACCCAGGCGCAGAGCGTGCGCGAGCCTGCGGCTCGCGGTGAGCACCGTGACGCTCTGATCTAGAAGCGAATGGAGCCGCAATGCCCCTTAACTCATGAAGAAGTGCGGACGACCTTCAGATCCGGCGCCGCGCGTGACACAGGCTCGGCCCCATCGGCGTAGCTGTCCAACAGTTCCTCCATGCGGCGGAACACGTCGGCCAGCACTTCGGGGCGCGGCAGATTGGTGATGCGGAAGTGCGTCTTGTAAGGCGTGTTGAAGCTGGTGCCCGGCGCGAGCAGCACATGCTTGTGCTCGAGCAGGTCCATCGCGAAACGCTGATCGTCGAAGGCCGGCAGCACGCCTTCCTTGATACCGATGAACGCGTAGATGGCGCCGCGGGGCGCGTGCACCTGTAGATATTTGCTCTTCGCGACGCCATCGAGAATGGCCTGACGCGATTCGAACAAACGACCGCCCGGACGCACCAGCTCCTGAATGCTCTGATAACCGCCGAGCGCCGTCTGCACCGCCCATTGGCCGGGCACGTTGCTGCACAAACGCAGTGACGAGAGCTTGTCGAGCGCGCTCAAATATTCGCGGGCCGATTCCACCTCGCCGGAGAACGACACCCAGCCGACGCGATAACCGCACGCACGATAAACCTTCGACAGGCCCGACATGGTGGCGCACAGCGTGTTCTGCACGAGCGTCGCCATCGGCACGAACTTGGCGTCGTCATAAACGATCTGATCGTAGATCTCGTCGGAGAACACGACCAGATGATGACGCTCGGCGATGCGCGCGATCGCCTCCAGCGTCTCGCGCGAATAGACCGCGCCGGTCGGATTGTTTGGATTGATCACGACGATGGCGCGCGTGCGGCTGGTGATCAACGCCTCGATCTCTGTCGGATCGGGCTCGAAACCATTGGCGGCGTGACACGGATAGTGCACGGCGCGACCCCGATTCAAATTCACCGCTGCCGTCCACAACGGATAATTCGGCATCGGCACGAGCACTTCGTCGTCGGTCGACAACAAGGCACGCAGCACCAGATCGATCAACTCGCTGACGCCGTTGCCCATGAATACTTCATCGGCGCTCACGCCACGCACGCCACGGCTCTGCTGCTGCATGACCACCGCTTCACGCGCCGGGAAAATGCCCTTCTGATGGCTGTAGGCCTCGCTCGCCTTCAAGTTCTCGATCATCGCCAGCCGCATGGTCTCGGGCGTGCGAAAGCCGAACACGCCGGGATTGCCGATGTTCAGCGGGATGATGTCGTAGCCCCGCCGCTCCATCTCATGGGCGCGCCGTGCCAGGTCGCCGCGAATTTCGTATTTCACGTTGGCGAGGCCGGCACTGGGGCGAATGGTACGCATGGCGAATAGTCGGCAATGACTGTGGAAGTGGCAGGAAGATAACAGAATCCATGCGCCCGAAGTGCGCACAGAGTCATGGGAATCCGAGGATTACAGCCGAGTGTCTGGCAGGTCCGACAGTCGGCTTCAATGCTCGGTCAGCAGCGACCCGAAGCCCTCGATCTTGTCCTCGATGCCGGTGCTTCTCAGCGCGTGCCAGTAGGTGCAGGTGTTTACCGCCAGCACCGGCTTGCCGAGCCAGCGCTCCGCCTCGGCGGCGATCGAAGCAAACGCCAGGTTGGTCCCCACTTGCAGGATCAGCTCGACGCTGCTGTCGTCGACCTCCCGGACCGCCCGGCGCAGGCGCTCCGGCGACTCATGGGCCATCAGCAGCGGGCTGTTGCTCTTCAGGCCCAGCAGGTTCACGACCTCGAAGCCGCTGTCGGTGAATGAACGGCGTACCTGGGCGTCGCCCGAAGGCATGTAGGGTGTGATCACGCTGATGCGGCGAATTCCGCCGTAGCGCTGAATGGCGGCCTGGCAGGCCTGCACACCCAGGATCACCTTGACTCCGGCACGCGCTTCCAGATGAGCCTGGACGGCATTGGCGTCCATCACGCCTTCCCAGAAGGTCTCGGCATTCAAGCCGCAGATGACGGCCGAAGGCGAACAAGCCATGACTGCATCGAGCGCCCCTTCGATGTTGGCGCGAACCTGCCCCATCATGGCCGCGAACTCGCTTTCGGTCCCGACCGGGGAGTCGGGAATGACAACGCGGGCCATCTGGTTGGTCACGCCGCGCGGGCGCATGGCGTCGAATTCCGGTTGCACGATGGTGTTCGTGGCGGGCGCGATCACACCGAATTTCAGACGGGGAGCAAGGGCGTCGGGCATGGGCAGCAGCGGTCGTTCTCGTTGAGGCGGGCAGTTTAGCCGGTCGGCGCCCGAGACCGGCGGCGACCCGCATTCCACTTCTCGAAATGCGCGGCCAAATTGGCCGTTTTTCCCGTGCGGAACATGGCAGTAGGCGACACGTTGTCGATTGACTCACGCGCTACGTTACAGTAGCGTGCCCGGCCGCTGCGGCGGCCTGCAGCCCCTCTCTATCGCTGTATTTATCGGAGCCGAAGTTGAGCAAGATTCTGGTGGGCTTAAAGCGCGTGGTGGACTACAACGTCCGCGTTCGCGTCAAACCCGACGGCACGGGTGTCGTGACCGACGGCGTCAAAATGAGCATCAATCCCTTCGATGAGATCGCGCTCGAAGAAGCGCTTCGCATCAAGGAAAAAGGCGGCGCGACTGAAGTGGTGGTCGTGAGCATCGGCCCCGCCGACACTCAGCAGCAGCTGCGCACCGGTCTCGCCATGGGCGCCGATCGCGCCATCCTCGTGCAGTCCGACTCCGCCGTCGAACCGCTCGCCGCCGCGAAGATCTTCCTGAAGCTGATCGAGAAAGAGAGCCCGCAGATCGTGCTGCTCGGCAAGCAGGGCATCGACGATGACAACAATCAGACCGGTCAGATGCTGGCCGCGCTCTGGGATCGCCCGCAGGCGACCTTCGCCTCGAAGGTCGAGCTCGAAGGCGGCAAGGCCAAGGTCACGCGTGAAGTGGACGCGGGTCTGGAGACCATCGAAGTCGATCTGCCGGCGGTGCTCACCACCGACCTGCGCTTGAACGAGCCCCGCTACGTGAAGCTGCCGGACATCATGAAAGCGAAGAAGAAGCCGCTCGAGACGGTGGCGATCGCCTCGCTCGGTGTCGACACGACCCCGCAGTTCAAGACCTCGAAGTACGAGCCGCCCGCGGCGCGTTCGAAGGGCATCATGGTGAAAGATGTGAGCGAGCTGGTGGCCGCTCTCAAGCAAAAAGGGCTCGTCTAATGGCCAAGATTCTCATCGTCGCCGAACATGCCGGCGGCAAGCTCAATCCCTCCACCGCCAAGTGCGTCGCGTGCGCCAGCAAGATCGAAGGCGCACAGATCGACGTGGCTGTGTTCGCAACTGACGGCGCCGCTGTCGCTGCCGAGGCTGCGAAGATTCAGGGCGTGAACACCGTGTTGACGGTCAACAACGCTGCGAATGCCGAGCCGCTCGCGGCCGTGCTCGCTCCGCAGGTGGCCGCGGTCGCCGCGAACTACACGCACGTCTTCGGTCCGTCGACCACGTTCGGCAAAGATTTGATGCCGCGAGTGGCCGCGCTGCTCGGCGTCGGTCAGTTGAGCGACATCATGGCGGTGGAAGGTGCCTACAAGTTCCGTCGTCCGGTGTACGCCGGCAACGCGATCATCACGGTCGAAGCTCCGCAGGATAAAAAGCTCGTCGCGACGGTGCGTACGGCGTCGTTCCAGGCGGCTCCTCAAGGCGGCAGCGCTGGCGTCGAGGCTGCGAACGTTTCTGCGTCCCTGCCCTCTCACACGCGCTTCGTGTCCCGCTCGGCGGCTGCGACCGGTCGTCCGGATCTGCAGACGGCGGCACGTGTCGTGTCGGGCGGTCGTGCGCTCGGCAGCGCGGACAACTTCAAGATCATCTTCGGCCTCGCCGACAAGCTCGGCGCTGGCGTGGGCGCTTCTCGCGCGGCAGTGGACGCTGGCTACGCGGCCAACGATCTGCAGGTCGGCCAGACCGGCAAGATCATTGCGCCGGAGCTGTACGTCGCGATCGGTATTTCGGGTGCGATTCAGCACCTGACCGGCATCAAGGACGCGCGCACCATCGTCGCGATCAACAAGGACGCCGAGGCGCCGATCTTCGAAGTGGCTGACATCGGCCTGGTGGGCGATCTGTTCACCGTGGTGCCGGAGCTGGAGAAAGCGCTCGGCTGAGCGCAACGGGCGCGTTTAAACGAAGGCCGCCGCGACGTGAATCGCGGCGGCCTTTTTATTGCGCGCGTGAAATGCGAGTTACAGTTGCGTGAGCACGTGCTCCGCGCTCGACACCTTGAACTCACCCTTCTGCTCGACGTTCACCTGCTTCACCACGCCGTCATCCACGAGCAGCGAGAAACGCTGACCGCGAATGCCCATGCCGAAGCCGGTCGCATCCATCTCCAGGCCCAGCGCCTTGGTGTATTCGGCGTTGCCGTCGGCGAGCATCTCGACCTTGCCGTCGGTGTTCTGGGCTTTGCCCCAGGCCTTCATCACGAACGCATCGTTCACCGCCATGCAAGCGATGACGTCGACGCCGTTGCCCTTGATCTCGGCCGCCTTCTCGACGAAGCCCGGCAAATGCTTGGCATCGCAGGTAGGCGTGAACGCACCCGGTACCGAGAACAGCACGACCTTGCGACCTTTGAAGAAGTCTTCGGCGCTGATCTTCTGCGGTCCATCCTTGGTGATTTGCGTGAACGTGCCCGCGGGCATTTTGTCGCCGACTTTGATCATGACCATCCCCTCGTTGCTGATGTGAATCCGGAACCCGGCATTGTAGTGCCGAATCCGAATCAAACAACCAAGGTTCCACGCGCGCCGAGAATATGCGAGCGCATCAACGCGGAGCTCCAGTCGCCGTCGCGTGCTTCGATCGCGCGCACGATCTCCAGATGATGCGAGGCACTGCGGATCAGATCTTCATCCTGATAAGTCGCGAACGATTTCAGCATCATCGGCGCTTCGATCAGCGAGTGCAGCGCCGATACCAGCCGCGGGCTGCCGGCGAACTCGTGGATGCGACGATGAAAGTGGCTATTCAGGTGGCCGACGCGCTCCAGATACCCTTCCGGCTTCGCCAGCGTCTCGTGATATTGATCTTCGGCGAGCTGACGCAGCTCGGCGATCCCTTCGGGCGTGATCCGACGCGCGGCGCGGGCCGCTCCATACGCCTCCAGCATCGCGCGTAATTCATACACGTCGTCACGATCTTCGTGCGTCCATTCGGTGACGACCGCGCCCTGATGCGGGACGAATTCCAACAATCCTTCCGCGTGGAGTTTTCGCAACGCCTCCCTCACGGGCGTCCGACTCACTCCGGCGACGGCCGCCACTTCCTGTTCGGTGATTCGGGAGGAAGCTGGATACACGCCGCGCACGATGCGTTCACGTACGGTGTGATACGCCTTGTCCACTGCCTTGGCCATGGTGCTCCTTCAAACATTCGGTGATGGAGGCCCGCGATGCGCCGCTGCATGTCGAATGGGTATGAACGGGCCTCGTATACCGCGAGTGTATACGTGCCCCGGAACGCCAAACAGCAATATACACACGCCGATCACTAACTTAAGTCAGGGGCGCGAACCCTGCCGAAGTGAGCCCGCTTCGGCGCTTGAGGGGTCAGGCAGGAAAGCCGCGTATCAGGCTGATGCTCTTACAGTTGCGGTGGGGAAGCCGCCGGCTTTCGAGACCATGCTCGGCACCGGTTTGCCACGCTGTTCGCCGAGCCATTTCGCAGTCTCGATCAGCTTGGTCAGATCGATGCCGGTGTCGTAGCCGGCACGGTTCAACATGTACACCAAATCTTCGGTGCCGACGTTGCCGGTCGCGTTCGGAGCGAACGGACAACCGCCGACGCCGCCGACGCTGGCATCGAGCGTGTTCACACCGGCGAGCACAGCGGCGTATGCATTCGCGACCGCTGTATTCCGCGTGTTGTGAAAGTGACAGCGAATGGCGACATCGCCGACCGCACGCCGCACCTGTTCAACCAGCGAGGAAACCTGACTCGGAACCGCAACACCGATGGTGTCGGCGAGCGCGATCTCGAGCGGATTGGACTTCGCGAGGCGCTGGCAGATTTCGACGACGCGAGCGGCCGGCACTTCGCCTTCGAAGGGACAGCCGAATGCCGTCGACACCGTGACTTGCATCCGAACGTTGGCTTCGCGCGCAAGCGGCGCGATCTCTTCGATCGTGCGAAGGAGCTCTTCGATGCTCGCGCCCTGATTGCGCTCGGCGAAGCTATCGGTCGCCGCGGTGACCAGACCGACTTCGGTGCAACCGGCCGCGAGCGCGCGGTCGAATCCTTTGCGATTGAGTACCAGGCCGATGTACTGCACGCCCGGCACTTTCGGCAGGCCGGCGAGCACCGCTTCGGCATCCGCCATCTGCGGCACGCGCTTCGGATTCACGAAGCTGGCGACTTCGATGCGCTTCAAACCGGCTGCGACCAATCGTCCGATCAGTTCCAGCTTGGCCGATGTCGGCAGTACTTCGGGCTCGCTCTGCAATCCGTCGCGGGGCCCCACCTCAACAATTTCAATCGCACGCGCCATTGCTAACACTCAACTGATCAACTCGAAATGCCCTCGCCGCCTTCGGCGGCGGGGCTTATCCACCTATCGACTCGACGCCCTCGCTGCCTGCGCGGCAGGGCTTATCGTTTCGCCTGAACTCGATGCTACGCCTCTCGGCCCTGCGCCGAAGGCATATCCGTAATCAATGACTCTCGCACGCATCGCCGTCGGTGATCGCGCCGAGCGACGCGCTGCTGACTTCGCGAGCATATTTCGCGAGCACGCCGCGACGGGCGTATGGCTCGGGAGCTTTCCATTCTCCGCGGCGCTTGGACATTTCTTGTTCGGTCACCGCGACCTGAATCTCCCGCGCGACCGCATCGATGGTGATCTGATCGCCATCGCGAATCAGGCCGATCGGTCCGCCGACGGCGGCCTCGGGCGCGATGTGACCTACGACAAAGCCGCGGCTACCGCCCGAGAAACGACCGTCGGTGATCAATGCGACTTTGTCGGCGAGACCGGCGCCGGCGATGGCGCTCGTCGGGCTCAACATCTCACGCATGCCCGGGCCACCCTTGGGGCCTTCGTAGCGAATGACGACCACATCGCCCGCCTTCACCTTGCCATCGAGAATGGCTTGCACCGATGCCTCCTCGCCGTCGAACACTCGCGCGCTGCCCGTGAACGACAAACCTTCCTTGCCGGTGATCTTGGCGACCGACCCTTCGGGCGCGAGGTTGCCATACAACACCACCAAATGACTGTCCGGCTTGATCGGGTTGTTGAACGCGTAAACGATGTCCTGGTTCTTGGGGTAGGGTTTGACGCTTTTCAAGTTCTGCGCGAGCGTCTTGCCGGTGACGGTCAGGCAATCTCCGTGCAACAGCCCTTCCTTCAACAGCATCTTCATCAGCGGTTGAATGCCGCCGATGCGCACCAGCTCCGACATCATGTATTTGCCGCTCGGACGCAGATCGGCGAGCACCGGCACCTTCTTGCCGATGCGCGTGAAATCATCGAGCTCGAGTTTCACATTGGCGGCGTGCGCGATGGCGAGCAAATGAAGCACGGCATTGGTCGAGCCACCGAGGGCGATGACAGTCGTGATCGCATTCTCGAACGCCTCGCGCGTCATGATCATCGAGGGCGTGATGCCCAGCTTCGCGAGCTTCACGACGGCTTTGCCCGCGTTCTTGCAGTCCTCGATCTTCTGCTTCGACACCGCGTCCTGCGCGGAGCTGCCGGGCAGGCTCATGCCCATCGCTTCGATTGCAGAGGCCATCGTGTTCGCGGTGTACATGCCGGCGCAGCTACCCGGCCCCGGAATGGCTTTGCGCTCGATCTCATCCATTTGTTTCTGGGTGATCTTGCCGCTGGTCAGGGCACCGCGCGCTTCGAACACGGAGATGATGTCGAGATGGCCCGGGCCTGGACGAATGGTGCCGCCGTACACGAACACCGCGGGGCGATCCAGGCGCGCCAGCGCCATCATGCACCCGGGCATGTTCTTGTCGCAGCCGCCGATCGCGACCACGCCATCGAAGCCTTGCGCACCGGACACCGTTTCGATCGAGTCCGCGATCACCTCGCGAGAGACGAGCGAATAACGCATGCCGGGCGCGCCGTTGGAAATGCCGTCGGACACGGTGATCGTGCCGAACGTCGTGCTCTTGCCGCCGGAAGAATCGACCGCCGCCGCCGCGGCCTTGGCGAGCTTGTCGATGTGCATATTGCACGGTGTGAGATTGCTCCAGGTGGAAGCAATGCCGATCGCCGGCTTCTTGAAGTCCGCGTCTTTGTACCCTACGGCGCGCAGCATGGCGCGACTGGGTGCCTGTTTCAGGCCGTCGACAACCTCACTGGAATAGCGGCGAAAGTTAACGGCGGGCTTGGGAGCTTGCTTTTTCGTGGCCATGGAGTGAACGACGCGAAAGGAAGATCGAGCGACGGCCGCCATTGTAGAGGCCGTCGTCGCGCTCGGGGCAAGTGATTAGATATTGATGACGGCGCTCTTCTGCGCGCCTTTCTTCGAGTGCAGACCGGCGATGCGCATGGCCAGCTCCAGCGCCTGCTCATGATTCAGACGCGGGTCGACCTGCGATTTATAAGCACGCGCCAGGTCCGCATCCGTCAGGCCGCGAGCGCCACCGGTACATTCGGTGACATCCTCGCCGGTCAGCTCGAAATGCACACCGCCGAGCCAGGAACCAAGCTCGCGGTGAATTCGGAAGGCCGACTCCAGCTCGCTGACGATGTTTTCGAAGCGGCGCGTCTTCAGACCCGACGTCGCCGTCTCGGTGTTGCCGTGCATGGGATCGCAGACCCACAGCACCGGGCTGCCGGTGGCGCGCACTGCCTGAATCAAGGGCGGCAGACGTTTCTCGATGTCCTTCGCGCCCATGCGATGGATCAGCACGATGCGGCCGGGCTCGTTGTTCGGATTCAAAGTGGCGATCAGGCCCTGCACCCACTCCGCGCTCATCGAAGGGCCGACTTTGACGCCCAGCGGATTGGAGATGCCACGGAAGAATTCGACGTGCGCGCCGTCGAGCGCGGCGGTGCGCATTCCGATCCACGGCATGTGCGTGGATAAGTTATACCAGCGCTTGGAGCGTGGGATGAAACGCGTCTGTGCCTGCTCGAGCAGCAAATGCAGCGCTTCGTGGCTGGTGAAGAAGCGCGTCGTCGTGCTCTCGTGAATCGGCTGGCCCGAGGCGGCCTCGAAGAAATCGAGCGATTCGGAAATCGACTGCACCACCTTCTCGTACGCATCCTTCGAGGGCGAGTGGCGCACGAAATCCAGATCCCAGTACTCGGGGTGATGCAGGTCGGCGAACCCGCCATCGATCAGCGAGCGCACGAAATTCAGCGTCAGCGCCGAGCGTTCATAACCTCGCAACAGCAATGCCGGGTCCGGCATGCGCTCTTCGGCGGTGAATCCCGGGCGATTGACGTTCGCGCCACGGTAGCTCGGCAAGGTCACGCCATCGCGGGTTTCGGTGTCCGCCGAGCGGGGCTTTGCATACTGCCCGGCCATGCGGCCGACGCGGATCACCGGCTTCTTCAAGCCATAGACCAGCACCAGGCTCATCTGTAGCAGGATCTTCAGCTTCTTGGCGATCTTGTCGGACTCGCAGTCCTCGAAGGTCTCGGCGCAATCGCCGCCCTGGAGCAGGAAGCGCTCACCGCGCTGGGCCGAGGCGATCTGGTCCTTCAGCGCTTCGATTTCCCAGGAAACCACCAGCGGCGGCAGTCGCGACAGCTCGGCTACGACGTTGTCGAGGGCCGCCTGGTCGGGATAGGTCGCCTGCTGCTGGGCCGGACGGGACTGCCAGCTGGAGGGATGCCAATGAATCAGATCGGGGGTGCGCGTCATAGCGTCGGAAGACTAGCACCCGCCCGAGGCGAAGCAAACGGACCGGGGTCAAAATTGCATACAGTCCGAACGGCTCGGGCCTGCGGCCGCCCCGAAAGTTTACAGCGCCGCCCGGGAGGGCCTTTAATGATGCCCTTTGCAGCATCCCCCGGGCCCCTCCATCCGTGCCCGGCCAAACCGCAGGCAAGGAGTCCGCATGGCCAAGGTTCTGATTCTGGGTGCCGGCAAGATCGGCGCGTTGATCTCCGGGCTGCTCGCGGAGTCCGGGTCGTACGAGGTGCATCTCGCCGACGTGAGCGCGGAGGCCGCCAATGCGGTCGTGAGCGCACATCGCTTCAACAACCTGTATGCACATCAGGTCGATGCAGCCAATGCCGATGCGCTTCGGGTGCAACTGAAGAATCATCCCGTCGACGCGATCATTTCCAGTCTGCCCTACTACTGCAACGTCGGCGTCGCCGCCGCCGCGCGAGAGGCCGGCACGCACTATTTCGATCTGACCGAAGACGTCGAAGTCACTCGCGCGGTTCGCAAGATCGCCGACGGCGCGGCCCAGGCATTCGTTCCTCAGTGCGGCCTCGCGCCGGGGTTCATCTCCATCGCGGCGAATGAATTGATCGGGCACTTCGATGAGCTGCGGGCCGTGAAGCTGCGAGTCGGCGCCCTGCCCCAGCATCCGAACAACGTGCTGAAGTATTCGCTGACCTGGTCGACCGAAGGGTTGATCAACGAGTACGGCAATCCGTGCGAAGCCATCATCGACGGTCGGCGCATCGAGGCCGCGCCGCTGGAAGGTCTCGAAGAGATCGAGATCGATGGCACGTTGTATGAGGCGTTCAATACTTCGGGCGGCTTGGGCTCGCTCGCGGAAACATACGGCACCCGGGTGCAAAGCATGGATTACAAGACCATGCGCTATCCCGGGCACTGCGAGCAGATGCGACTGCTGATGAACGATCTGAAGCTCAATCACGATCGCGGCACGCTCAAGCGCATTCTGGAGAATGCCGTGCCACAGACCTTGCAGGACGTGGTGGTCATCTACGTCGCGGTCACCGGCAAACAGGACGGTGAACTTCGCGAGGAGAACTACGTCAACAAGGTGTACCCGCAAATGATCGCCGGCCGGCTGTGGTCGGCCATTCAAGTGACGACCGCCTCGGGCATCTGCGCCGTCGTCGACCTGGTGGTCAACGGCGGCAGCAAGCATCATGGCTTCGTGCGCCAGGAAGATTTTCGTCTGCAGGACGTGCTGACGAATCGCTTCGGCAGGCACTACGCCGCCATCGGTGGCAAAGAAGTGTCCGGACACATCGTGGTGAGCGGACAGACAGGACATCAACGCAGGCACTGACATGCGCGACGTATTTTCAGCTCTCGATTTGAATGAAACCAATGCCGGCGCCTGGTCGGGCGATGGCGGCTGGTCGAACGATACGGGCGGGCCGGTGATCGATTCAGTGAATCCCACGACCGGCGAGTTGCTCGGCCGCGTGCGTAGCGCGACGCTCGCCGACTACGAGCGCATCCTCGTATCATCTCGACGCGTATTCGATCAATGGAAGATCGTGCCCGCGCCCAAGCGTGGTGAAGCCATTCGCCTCGTGGCCGAAGAGCTGCGTAAACACAAGAGCGCGCTCGGCAGTCTGGTCACGCTCGAAGTCGGCAAGATCAAAGCCGAGGGCGACGGCGAAGTACAGGAAATGATCGACATCGGCGACTTTGCGGTCGGTCAATCGCGCATGTTGTACGGCCAGACCATGCATTCGGAGCGGCCGCTGCATCGCATGTACGAACAGTGGCATCCGCTCGGCATCGTCGGAATCATCAGCGCCTTCAACTTTCCGGTCGCGGTGTGGTCCTGGAATGCGTTCCTCGCGGCGATCTGCGGCGATGTGAGTATTTGGAAACCCTCGCCCAAAGCCCCCTTGTGCGCGGTGGCCGTACAGAAGCTCGTCAATCGGGTGCTCGAGCGCCACGGCTTTCCGGGAATCTTTCAGCTATTGATCGCGGGCAACGAACTCGCCGAGAAGCTGGTCGACGATCGACGCGTGGATCTCGTGTCCTTCACGGGTTCGACCGCCGTGGGTCGAACAGTCGGTGAGCGCGTCGCTGCGCGGCTCGGTAAGAGCCTGCTCGAACTCGGCGGTAACAACGGCATCATCGTCGATGAGT
Source organism: Pseudomonadota bacterium (assembly GCA_023391815.1). GTDB lineage: Bacteria > Pseudomonadota > Gammaproteobacteria > Steroidobacterales > Steroidobacteraceae > Steroidobacter. The sequence continues at coordinate 28,637 of JAEWAF010000113.1, read as the reverse complement.
TCGCGAATCTGGATCTCGCGGTGCCCTCGATCGTGTTTGGTGCCGTTGGCACCGCCGGCCAGCGTTGCACCAGTACGCGCCGCGTATTCGTGCACGAGTCGCGCTCGAAGGAGTTGGAGCAGCGACTGCTGCGTGCTTACTCTCAGGTGCGCATCGGCGATCCGTTGAAACCTGAGACCTTGATGGGGCCGCTCATCGACGAGGCGTCCGTGCAGCGCTATCTGCAAGCGATCGAGAAGGCACAGCGTGCCGGTGGCACGGTGCTCTGTGGTGGCAAGGCCAAGCCGCCGGGCAACTTCGTCGAGCCGACCATCATTCGGGCGCGCGCCGATTGGGAGATCGTGCTGACCGAAACGTTTGCGCCGATCCTGTATCTCATCGAGTATCAATCGCTCGACGACGCCATCGCCATGCATAACTCGGCGCACCACGGCCTGTCGTCCGCGATTTTCACCGACAACCTGCGGCACGCCGAAAAATTCCTGTCGGCGCTCGGCAGCGACTGCGGTATCGCCAATGTGAACATCGGCACCTCGGGCGCGGAGATCGGTGGCGCTTTCGGCGGTGAGAAAGACACTGGCGGCGGTCGTGAGTCCGGCTCCGATAGCTGGAAGGCGTACATGCGCCGGCAAACCAACACGATCAACTGGAGCCGCGAATTGCCGCTCGCCCAGGGCATCGACTTCAAAGTCATGGGATAGAGCCCACGGCGGCCGTGCCGTCTGGCCCTGAACTGCGATCGCTCGTTGCAGCCTGTGTATGCAACGAGCGCGTGGGCTTGATAGCCTCACGCTTTCGCTAGGTCGATGGGAGAGTTTCGTGTCACGTCCTGAGTTCGCGATCGTGGGCGCCGGTGCGCTCGGTTCCATTCTGGCTGCACATCTGGTTCGTAGCGGACGCTCGGTCGCCCTGCTCGCCCGCGGTCGGCGTGCGGAGCAGGTGCGCGAACAAGGACTGCGCATCAAGGGGCTGAGCGAATTCTCCACGTCCGTGGAGGTGCTCACCGATCCCTCTCAATTGCGCGAGACCGGCACGCTCATCATTGCCACGAAGACGCCCGGCTCCGAGCAGACGATGGCGTCGTTGAGTCACGTCAAGCTCGATCGGGCGCTGTCGGTGCAGAACGGCGTGATGAAAGACGATCTGCTCTCGCAGACGTACGGACGCGAGCGCACGCTGGGTGCGCTGGCGGACACGAGCGGTGAGCTGCTCGCCTCGGGCGAAGTGCTCTTCACGCGCAATGTGAATTTGTTTGTCGGCGAGCTGGACGGCTCCATGAGCGAGACCGCTCGGGGCATCGTGAAAGCCATCGACGACGCCGGCATTCGCTCGACGCTGATGCCCGATATCGTCTCGCGCGAATGGAGCAAGTTCGTGGGTTGGGTCGGCTTTGTGAGCTTGTCGCTCACGACCCGCGCGGTGACGTGGCGATTCCTGTCCGATCCCGATGCAGCGCTGCTGATCGCGCGGTTGACTCGCGAGCTCGCGTCGCTTGCGAAAGCGCTGGGCATTTCGTTGACCGACGACCGGGCGATCCTGCCGCTCAAGATCGTGCTCGAAGGCACCGAGGAGCAAGCGGTCGCCGCTGTGCAGAAGGCCGGCGCCGACTATCAAACGAAGGCGCCGGAGCATCGCATGTCCTCACTTCAGGACCTGCTCGGCGGCCGCCCGCTCGAGATTCACGAGACGTTGGGCTATGCGCTGCGGAAGTCCAGGGAGCTGAATTTATCGTTGCCGCTGCTTGCCAGCTTGTATTCGCTGGTCAGCGCCATCGATCGCACGCGCGAGCGCTGATCCTCAGCGGGAAATCTCGATGACGAACGCGGCCGCCGCAAGCAGGCAGGCCAGCGTTCGCACATGATTCCATCGCGTCCACGGGCCGCGATAGGCGTGCCACTGCGTTTCCAGATCGTTGGCCGAGGGTGAGACTTTTTCCAATCGGTCGTTGAGCGGCACGTTGCACACCATGGTCACGCCAATTGAGCCGGCGAGATAAAGCACCGCACCCGCAACCACCAACGGCGAATTGAGCCGGCCGACGAGCAGCACCACGCACAGCAGCGCCGTCCCGAAGAACACCAGGAAAAACAGCGGATTCAGAATGACCCGATTGATGCTGTTCATCGCCGCGACCGCACCCGCCGCCGGCAGTCGGTCGAAGGAGCTCATGAGCGTGTTGGAAAAGACAAAGAACAGCCCCGCGTTGAGGCCACTGCCCACCGAGGCGAGGATCAGCAACGCGGTCCAGAGATGAGGCTTCATAAGACCTCCACGCAGGACTCGACCTTACTGCAATCCCGGAATCGCGGCCATGCGGTCTCGGCACCGCGCAAGGGTCGCGACTTGGCTGCCTCAGGCGGCGCGCTGCACTTCGACGCGGGCGCGTTCGATTTGATCCGCGATGCGTTTGTCGGAAACGGGCAAGACGGCTTTGAGGTCCTGGGCGAACAGGGAGACGCGGAACTCCTCGATCATCCACTGCAGGCGGTCGAGCTCGGGATGGGTTTCGCCCTTCGGGGCTTGGGCACGCAGACGTTGGTAGGCCTGGGTCGCCGGAGAGAGCTGTTTCATCAACTCGGCGTCGCGCTTCTGATTGCCGGGCGCCTTGTCGAGTCGGCGCGTGAGTGCTTTGAAGTATCGCGGCAGGTGCGGCCACAAGGCGCTCGGTACGCTCGCCGGAAAGTCGCCGGGGACGAGCATTTGCAACTGGGTCTGAACATCGCCGCGCAGTGCCTGGAACGGCGCTCCTTCGAGCGAGGTCAGTTTCATGCGCGCGTTGCGTAGCTCACGCAGGGCGGAGGTCGTGTGCTCGATCACGCGATCGGTCACCTCGCCGAAACGAGCCCGATGTTTGTCCAGCAGGGCGTCGAACTGTGCGGCCGAGCGAGGCAATGCGCCCTCTTCGCTCAGGAAACATTCGATGAAACATTTCTCCGCGAGCGCCTCGGCGATCGGGCGCGAGTTATTCAGGCCTTGCGCGAGCAGCATCAGCTCGCTGCGCTCCGAGCAGCGCTTGCGGGCATATTTGAACTGCTCGGGTAGCGCAAGGATCGCAAGTCGCAACACGCCCAAACGAAGCATCCCTTCTGCATCCACCAGCGTAGCGGCTTCGGCGACTTCGACACCCTCACCGCGATCGCGCAGCGTTGGATACACCGAGAATCGCAATCCGCGCCGTTGCACCGACTCTTCCACGGCCAGATCGCCAAAGTCCCAACGCCGATGCACGCCACCTGTCGTGGCCGCCTTGGGCTCACCCGACTTCGCTTCGGTCTCCCGCACGGCGCGTTTGAGCGCCGCGAGATCGCGACCTTCGGCAAGCGTCTTGCCGTCGAGATCGGCGACGCGAAAGTTCACGCGCAGATGATCCGGCAAGGGAAGTGCCGCCACCTCCTCTGCTGTTACAGTCGTGCCACCCACACGAGTGATCCACTCCGCCACCGCAGCGTTGAATTCTTTCGACTCGTCGATCTCCGCCGCCGCGCGCGCCGCATGCTCCGGCACGGGAACGAACGCCTTGCGAATCTGCTTGGGCAGACTTCGTAGCATCTGCGTGATCGTCTCGACTCGCCAGCCAGGGATGGGACGCGAAAAATCGCCAACGACCGCCGAGCTCAACAAGGGCTTCGGCAAGACCACCGTCACGCCATCGCTGGCCGAGCCCGGCTCGAAGCGATATTCGAGCGGCAGTTCGTTGCCCGTTACCGCCATGACCGGCGGAAACTCTTGCGGCGTGATCTCGGAAGCATCACGACGCGCGATGTCGGCGAGCGTCATATGCAACTGTTGCGCGTGTCCGGGTGTCCTGAGCCACTTCTCGAGCGCCGACACTGAATTCACGGTCTGCGGCAGTCGAGACAGGTAGAAGTCACACATCGCCTGCTCATCGGCAAGAATGTCGCGACGGCGGACTTTCGCCTCCATCACCTCGACCTGCTGACGCAAACGACGGTTGTGCTTCAGGAAGTCGGCTTTCAGTCGCGAGTGGCCTTCGACCAGGGCCTCGCGCACGAAAATCTCTTGCGCTTCGCGCGGCGACACATTGCCGAGGTTGATGCGCCGACGTGAGGAGAGCGTGAGTCCATACAACGCCACCGACTCGAAGGCTGCGACGAAGCCGCGATCCTCCACCCAGTGCGGTTCGCTATAACTGCGCTTGATCAGATGCGAGCCGGCCGACTCGATCCACTGCGGCTCGACAGCCGCAACCGTGCGCGCGTAGAGCCGCGTCGTTTCCATCAAATTCGCGGCAACGATCCATTTCGGCGGTTTGCTCGCGAGCGGCGTGCCCGGCGCGATTACGAAACGCGTCCCGCGCGCACCGTCGTATTCGCGCTTCTCATCGAGCGCACCGATGTTGCCCAGGAATCCGGTGAGGATGGCCTGGTGCAGATTCGCGTAGTCGGCGGGGACGCTGTTCGGTTTCAGCTCCAGCTCCTTCACCGTCTCGCTGAGCTGTCGATGCAGCTCCTGCCATTCACGCGCACGCATGAACGCGATGAAGTTCTCGCGACACCATTTGCGCAGCTGGCTGCCGGACAACTCCGCCACCTGCGTCTGATACGCGTTCCACAGGTTCAGCACGCCCACGAAGTCGGATCGGGAATCGGCGAACGCGGCATGTTTCTGATCGGCCTGCGCCTGCGCATCCGACGGTCGTTCTCTTGGATCTTGCGCGGCCAAAAACGACGCGATGACGAGCATTTCCGCAAGACAGCTGTGATGGCTCGCGGCGAGCAGCATGCGACCGAGCCTCGGATCCACAGGCAAGGAGGAGAGTTGTCGACCCAGACTCGTGACGCGACGGTCGTCGTCGACCGCCTTCAACTCCTGCAGCAACCGATAACCATCGTTGATCAACCGCGTATCGGGTGGATCGACGAACGGAAACGCCTCGGGCTCGCCCAACTCCAGCGCGGCCATCTGCAGAATGACGCTCGCGAGATTCGTACGGAGCACTTCCGGCGGCGTGAAGGCCGGGCGCAGATTGAAATCGTCTTCCGCATACAGCCGAATACAGATACCCGGTGCTTCGCGACCGGAACGGCCTTTGCGCTGATCGGCACTCGCTTGCGAGATCGGCTCGATCGGCAGTCGCTGCACCTTGCCGCGCACGCTGTATCGACTGATGCGCGCAAGCCCTGAGTCGATCACGTGCCGAATGCCCGGCACGGTGAGCGAGGTCTCGGCGACGTTGGTCGCGAGCACGACGCGACGCGAGCCGTGCTTCTCGAAAATCTTTTCTTGATCGCGTGTCGACAAGCGCGCATACAGCGGCAGCACTTCAGTGCCGTGCAGGCGCGCTTTGGAAAGCGCATCGGCCGCGTCACGGATTTGTTTCTCGCCCGGCAGAAACACGAGCACATCGCCGCGATCCACCCGATCGAGCTCCTGAACCGCGGCGACGATACCTTCATCGAGCGACAGCTCATAATCGTCCTCATCCGTGCCGGTCAGCGGTCGATAGCGCACTTCAACCGGATAGCTGCGACCGGACACCTCGATGATGGGCGCCCCACCGAAGAATTCGGCGAAACGCTGCGGATCGATGGTCGCCGATGTGATCACGACGCGCAGGTCCGGCCGCTGCGGCAGCAGGCGTTTGAGCACCCCGAGCAGGAAATCGATGTTGAGGCTGCGCTCGTGCGCTTCGTCGATGATCAAGGTGTCATACCGACGCAGCAGCCGATCGTTCTCCAGCTCTCGCAGGAGAATGCCGTCGGTCATGAGCTTGATGCGGCAATCCGGGCCGGTGCGATCGTTGAAACGCACCTGATAACCCACCGCGCCACCGACGGTGGTCTGCAGCTCTTCGGCGAGTCGATTCGCGATGGCGCGGGCCGCGATTCGGCGCGGCTGCGTGTGGCCGATCAAGCCGAAGGTGCCCCGTCCGGCCTCCATGCAGATCTTCGGCAGCTGCGTGGTCTTGCCCGACCCGGTCGCGCCGCAGACCACGACGAGCTGATTTGTTTGTAATGCCTTTGCAATCTCTTCGCGATGCGCGGTGATCGGCAGCGCGCTGTCGTACTCGACGCGCAGAGGCAGCGCCTTCAGGCGCTCGACGGCAGCGACGGAGTTCTCGAGGGACTGACGCAGGTTATCGACGGCGCCGTCGGGTTCCGCAGGCGGATTACGGCGCGCGAACAGGCGATCCAGCTCCCGCGACAGACGCGGCCGGTCGGCGAATCGCGTGTGGGGAAGCTGATCGCGCAGCGCCAGCAGCGCCGCGGTGTATGAGGAATTCGGGGTACTCATCGCGCAGCCGACTTGTATGCGATTGCGCCGGGAGGTTTCAAGTCAGGAAGGTGCTATTTTCACTTCGATGCGCGCTCCGCCCAGGGCGGACCGGTCGATGTCGATCAGACCGCCGTTGAGCTCGACCAATTCCCGGACCACGGATAATCCAATGCCTTGCCCGGCCACGCGCTCATCCAGTCGGGCGCCACGTTCGAGCACTTTGGCGCGCGAGTCGATGGGAATGCCCGGGCCGTCATCCTCGATCACGATACGCAAGCCATCGCGCCGGGCCGCGGGGCTCACAACTCGATCCGCCGTGATGCGCACGGTGGTCCGCGTAAACTTGAAGGCATTATCAAGCAAATTGCCCGCGATCTCGGTGAGGTCCTCGCGGTCGCCGGTGAAGGTGGCGCCTTCGGCCACGGTGAGCTCACAGTTGATGCCGCGATCCATGTAGACCTTCAGCAATGCGCCACGCAATGCTTCCAGCGCTTCGCGAACATCGACCGGTGCCGAGCCGAGGCCACTGCCACCGGCAGCCGCCGCGCGTCGCAACTGATATTTGACGATGTCGTCCATGCGCCCGACCTGCTCATCGAGCTGACGAACGACCGTCAGTTCGCGACCGCTTTGAGTGCTGAGCAGGTTGCGCATGACCGCGAGCGGCGTCTTGAAACTATGCGCGAGATTGCCGAGGGTGTTTCGATAGCGCGCAAGACGTTCGCGCTCGCTGCGAAGGAGCGCATTCAAATTGGTGGTGATGCCGAGCAATTCGCGCGGATAACCGCTGCCGAGCTCGGTGAGAACGCCGGCCTCGATGGATTCGATTTCGCGCTCCACCCGTCGCAGCGGCGAGAGCAGCCGTCGCAACAGCACCGCCAGCGCGCCGAGTAACAGCACCATCAACGCGCCGAACCAACCAAACATTCGGCCGCGCAGACGACTCAGCTGCGCGTAATAGGGTTCGAGACTTTCCGCGACGCTGTACACGAACGAGCGCGTGACCCGATTACGAAACTGCCACTCGATGCCCATGCTGAGCGACAGCACCGTCGTGCCGTCGGCGCGCTTGAGCTCGCCGAAGCGTCGCTCGCCGACCTGCACGTGAGGAAATTCGATGCCGGTGCCGGTGAGCGATTTGGAGCGCCAGCTGGGCCGGCCATCGCTGCGCAGGATCTCGCCATACAGTCCCGAGCCCGGATTGTCGAAGCGCGGCTCGGCGAGCTGGTCGGGACGCAAGCCGCCGCTCGAGTCCTCTTCCGAGGCCGACAGCAATGCCACGACTTGAACTTCCAGCCGATCCTGGATGGCGCGACGGCTCAGGTCCTGGAACACGAAGTCCAGGGCCAGAATGGTGACGCCAAAGAACAGGATCAGCAGGATGCTGACCGAGACGAGCAGTCGTGTGCTTAACGAACGCGGCTGCATCGTCCTCGCTAGTCAGTTCTCAAGCTGCGGCGGTGTCGCGCTGAAGGGCGAAACGATAACCCCGGCCGCGCAGCGTTTCGATCGGCTTGATGGTCTCATCCGGATCGAGCTTGCGACGCAGCCGGCCGATGAACACCTCGATGGTGTTGCTGTCACGGTCGAAGTCTTGAGCATACAACCGTTCGGTGAGCTCGCTCTTGGAGATCACCTCGCCGGCACGATGGATCAAGTGATCGAGGATGCGGTACTCGAAGCTGGTCAGATCGACCTTGCGGCCGTTGACCGTGACTTCCTGAGTCCGCGGATCCAGCGACACCGGACCACAACGCAGCACGGGCTGCGCCCAGCCCCCCGAGCGCCGCAGTAGCGCCTGCACGCGCGCCAGCAGCTCCTCGAAATGGAAAGGTTTGGCGACGTAGTCGTCGGCGCCGGCCTGCAGCCCTTCCACCTTGTCCTGCCAGCGATCGCGCGCCGTCAGGATCAGGATGGGAAAGCTCTTGCCTTCGGCCCGGAGCGTCTTGATCAGCTCCAGGCCCGGCAGCTTCGGCAGGCCGAGATCGACCACGGCCAGGTCCAGGGCATATTCCCGCCCGCAGTACAGTCCTTCTTCGCCATCCGCGGCCGCATCGACAGTGAAGCCGTGCTGCTGCAGTTGTTCGACGATGGATTCACGCAGGGTCTGTTCGTCTTCAACAATTAGGACGCGCATGGATCAGTTCATTGCTCCCGATTCTGCGTCCACGCTCACGTTCCGTACCTTGCCATCGGCGCTGAGCAGGCGGATGCGATGCTCCAGCCTGTCGCCATTGCGAACGGTCTCGGCTCGGACCGCCTTGGCTCGATACCGCCGTTGCGCCAATTCCACAGCCTGGTCGAGCGAGATGCCCGAGGGCTCGATGCGGTATTCGCGACGCTGCCGGCGATCGATCAGCTCCTGGGCATTGGCGCTCGGTACCGCCGCGACGAGCGATAGCAGAACCAACGACAGGTGCCAGAAAGTGCGCATGGGGGCTAAGTGTACGCACGGCGGGACGTATGTTCACGCCCCGCCGCACAACCTTTGAGAAAACTCCCGTTGAAGATGGAAAACGTTTGACCGGCCTCCACCTCATTCGGCCACGGCGACGGCCACCCTGACCCGAATGCGTTCACCGGGGTCGTACGGCAGGCGGGTCGTGTATTCACGACCGTTGTACTCGTAGCTCACCCGGTACCCGTCAATACGCTCTTCGTACCGTTTCTCATATCGGACTTCGCAACGCTGAACTATTTCTTCACGCACCGAAGCTGAACGGCGCGCGGCGGCGTCGTAGCCGACCGCGGCACCGACCGTCGCACCGGCGACGGTGGCCGCATCCCGGCCCCGGCCGCTGCCGAACTGGTGTCCGATCACGCCACCGATGATGCCGCCAACCAGGGTACGCACGCCTACGGCGGGATCGGAGATGTGGGGGCGGTCTTCGACGTAACGCACGTCGTCGTAGCACTCACGATTGGGCGTTTCGACCCGGACCTGCCGGACGATGGGCTCGACGTGGGTGACCGGGGCGTAGTCGTATTCTTGAGAGGAGCTGCGCTCGTAGCGCGGCGGTCCGGCCAGGGCCACGCCGGCGAGCAGCACACCCGTCACAGCCATCGAAACGCGACCGACACTCATCTTGATCTCTCCAGGAACTCGGTATGTGGAAAGCACCGAGCGTGGGAGTCAAGTTAGGGCTGAGGCCATGAATGAACCCTGAATCGGTCAGACAAACTGTGACCGACTGTATCGGTCAGGGCTGGCGCCGTTCCTGCGCCTTGCCTTCCTCCCACAGCTTGTCCATCTCGGCCAGGGTGGCCTGCTCCGGTGTCTTGCCCTGTCGCGCGAGGCCGCGCTCGACATAACGGAAGCGTCGCTCGAAGCTGGCGTTGGTGCGTTTGAGCGCCTGTTCCGGGTCGATTTTCAGATAGCGGCACACGTTCACCACACAGAAGAGCACGTCGCCCAGCTCGGCGGCGAGCCGTTCTTGCTGACGAGGCTGGCCTTCGGCGGTCGTATCCGACTGCAGGCAGACATGCGAGCGCACTTCGGCCTTGAATTCCGCGATCTCCTCATCGAGCTTCTCGATCGCGCCGTGCACGTCCGACCATTCGAAGCCCACCCGGGCCGCCCGCTTGCCGAGCTTGTTCGCACGAGTGAGCGCCGGCAGGGCGACCGGCACGTCATCGAGGACACTCGCCGCTTCTTCACCGTTTCGTTTCTGCGCCCGTTCGCGACGCTTCTGCTCTTCCCACGCGACGGTCTGTGCCTCGGCATCGGCGATCGAGGCATCACCGAACACATGCGGATGACGCCGTTCCATCTTGTCGCAAATGGCGTTGGCCACGTCGTCGAAGTCGAACGCTCCCTGCTCCTGCGCCATTTGCGAATGAAACACGACTTGAAACAACAGGTCGCCGAGCTCGTCGCGTAAGGATGGAAGGTCGTCGCGCTCGATGGCATCGGCGACTTCGTAAGCTTCCTCGACCGTATACGGCGCGATGGTCTTGAAGTTCTGTTGCAGATCCCACGGACAGCCGCGCTGTGGATCGCGCAGGCGGGCCATGATCTCGAGCAGACGTTGGATGCCGGACATGATTGATTACTCGGTTTGTAGCAGCCGATACAGTGACATCAACATGCCGGCGGTCGCGCCCCAGATGTTGTGATGTTGATAAGGAATGTCGTACACCTGCACGGTGACCGCACCCAGCTCGCGGCTGCGTGCACGATGATTCACTGGATCGAGAATGTGACGCAGCGGCACTTCGAAGGCTGCCGCGACTTCGCGATGATCCAGCTTGAGCTCGAAGCCCGGCTGCAGGAACGCAACGACCGGCGTCACCCAATAGCCGGTCAGCACCAGCTGCGGCTCGAGATACCCCGCGAAGGTGATGTACTCGCGGCCGACGCCGATCTCCTCTTCGGTCTCACGCAACGCGGCTTCGAGCGGATTCAGATCGGTCGGCTCGATGCGACCGCCTGGAAAACTGATCTGCCCGGCGTGATTCTTCAGGGTCGAGGCGCGTTGGGTGAGCAGCACGGTGAGCCCGGTTTCATGTTCGACGATGGGCACGAGCACAGCCGCCGCGATCGGCGCGGCAGGAAAGTACGCGCGAATCGATTCGATGTCGTTGGCCGAGAATCCCGCCGGCACGGCCGTGGTGGGATCGGGGACCGCACGGGAGTCCTTCAGCCGCTCTTCAATGAGCCGCCGCAGGGCGATTCGATCGTTCAACTTAGCCCCCGCCGCCCTGGACTTTGCCGCCGGCCTTGGTCAGCTCGCGCGGATCGAGATATTTCGACAGCTCCTCTTCGGCGAGCTGCGTGCGCTCGGCCGCGACCTCCTTGATGGGCCGGCCGGTGGCATAAGCTTCCTTCGCGATCTTCGCGCCCGCTTCGTAGCCGATCACCGGATTGAGCGCGGTCACCAGAATCGGATTGCGATTCAACGCCTCGCCGATGCGCTGCTCGTTGACAGTGAAGCCCGCGAGCGCCGAATCGGCGAGCGCACGGGCGGCGTTGGCGAGCAGATCGATGCTCTGTAACAGGTTATAGGCGATCACTGGCAGCATCACGTTGAGCTGGAAATTCCCGGACTGCCCGGCGATGGCGATGGTCGCATCGTTGCCCATCACTTGCGCGGCCACCATGGCGACCGCCTCGGGAATCACCGGATTCACTTTGCCCGGCATGATGCTGCTACCGGGCTGGAGTGCCGGCAGAGAAATTTCGCCGAGCCCCGCGAGCGGACCGCTGTTCATCCAGCGCAGATCGTTCGCGATCTTCATCATCGATACTGCCAGCGTGCGCAGCTGTCCGGAGAGCTCGACCGCCGCGTCCTGCGACGACAGCGCCTCGAAATAGTTCGTGCTGGGCTTGAGCTCCAGACCGCTCTTGACCGAGAGATAACGCGAGGCTCGCAGCGCGAAGCGTGGATGCGCATTGACGCCGGTGCCGACCGCGGTGCCACCGAGCGCGATCATCTGCAATCGCGCGCGTGACTCCATCACGCGCGCGCTGCCATGCTCGATCTGCGTGCGCCAGCCGCTCATTTCCTGACCGAATGTCACCGGCATCGCATCCATCAGATGCGTGCGCCCGGTCTTGACGATCTCGCCGATCTCCCCGATGCGTCGACTGATCACGGCGCTCAAATAAGCGAGGGCTGGCAACAGGTGCTGCTCGACGGCGAGCAACGCGCTCACGTGGATGGCGGTGGGAATCACATCGTTCGAGCTCTGGCTCATGTTGACGTGATCGTTGGGATGCACGGCGATGCCGGCGAACTTCGAGGCCAGATGGGCGATGACCTCGTTGGCATTCATGTTGCTGCTGGTGCCGGAGCCGGTCTGGAACACGTCGATCGGGAACTGCGCGTCGTGCCGGCCTTCGACCACCTCGAGCGAGGCCTTTTGAATGGCGGCCGCGTGCTTCGCGTCCAGGCCGCCCAACTCCAGGTTGGCGGTGGCGGCGGCCCACTTGATCAGGCCCAGCGCCCGAATGAAGTCACGCGGCATGCGCAGGCCGCTGATCGGGAAGTTATCCACGGCGCGCTGCGTCTGCGCGCCCCACAACGCACCGGCCGGGACCTTCAGCTCACCCAGGCTGTCCCGCTCGATGCGAAAGTCATCGTTGGCCACGCCATCACCTCTGAAGCATTCCGGTATGATTCTACGATGAACAACAGTCCCTTGAATGCGATTTCACCCATCGACGGCCGCTATGCTGACAAGGCCGCCGAGCTTCGGCCGTTATTCAGCGAGCGCGGGCTGATCCGTCAGCGGGTCCGCGTCGAGGCGCTCTGGCTCAAGGCCCTGGCCGCCGAGCCCGGCATCGAGGAACTGCGCGGTCTGCCGGCCGCCGCACTCACCGTGCTCGATGCGCTAGCCGCCGAACTGACCGACGCCGAGGCCGCCGAGGTCAAGAAGCTCGAACGCGAAACCAATCATGACGTGAAGGCGGTCGAGTACTTCGTCAAGAGTCGCCTCGATGCCGTGCCGGCATGGCGCACCCGTCGGGAGTTCGTCCACTTCGCCTGTACGTCCGAAGATATCAACAATCTCAGCTATGCGTTGATGCTGAGGGAAGCGCGCGATCAAGTGCTGTTGCCCAGGCTCGACACGCTCATCACCCGGCTCCGCGCCCTGGCGCATTTACATGCGGCGACCCCGATGATGTCACGCACGCATGGCCAGCCGGCAACGCCGACGACGCTCGGCAAGGAAGTCGCGAACTTCACCTACCGTTTGCGTGAGGCGCGTACGCGGCTTGCGGCGGTCACCATCAGCGGCAAGATCAACGGCGCGGTGGGTAACTTCAACGCACACATCGTCGCGTATCCGAACGTTGACTGGCCCCGTCTCGGTCAGCGCTTCGTCGAATCGCTCGGCCTGACATGGAATCCGTACACGACGCAGATCGAACCGCACGACTGGATGGCCGAATATTTCGACGCGCTCGCGCGCTTGAACACGGTGCTCGTCTCGCTCTGTCGTGACATGTGGGGTTACATCTCGCTCGGCTATTTCCGTCAACGCGTCGTGGCCGGCGAGACCGGCTCCTCGACCATGCCGCACAAGGTCAATCCCATCGATTTCGAAAACGCCGAGGGCAATCTCACGTTGTCGAACTCGATGCTTCGGTATCTCTCGGATAAATTGCCGGTGTCGCGTTGGCAGCGCGATCTCACCGACTCGACGGTCCTGCGCAATGTCGGCGTCGCGGTCAGTCATGCGTTGATTGCCTGGCGCTCCATCGAGCGCGGCCTGGAGCGAGTCGACGTCGATACCAGCCGCCTGGAGGAAGATCTCGACTCCAACTGGGAGCTGCTCGCCGAGCCCATCCAGACCGTGATGCGGCGCTATGGCGTCGAGAATGCCTATGAGCAATTGAAGTCGCTGACGCGCGGCCAGCGGGTCGATGCCGCCTCGTTGCGACAGTTTGTCTCCGGCCTCGCCCTGCCGGAGTCTGCCAAGCAGGCGCTGCTGGAACTATCGCCGGCCCGCTACGTTGGCTATGCAGAGCAATTGGCCAAAAAGGTCTGAACTTCATTACATGACCTTTGTCGTCCAATAGCTTGATAAGCATCACAAATCGTTCTTACAGGGTAGTTATACTCCCGGCATGACCGTGCGCCCCGATCTCACTGTAGCCGCCGTCGTCGAACGCGACGGTCAATTCCTGCTCGTGGAGGAGCGGGTCGGCAATCGCATGGTGTTCAACCAGCCGGCCGGCCACGTCGAGCGCGGCGAGCAGTTCATCGAAGCCGTGATCCGCGAAACGCTGGAAGAAACCGCCTGGACGTTCCGGCCCCAGGCGTTGATCGGCGTTTACTTGTGGGAACAGGTGGAGAAGCAGCGCAGCTTCCTGCGGGTGGTGTATTCGGGCGAAGTGACCCATCACCACGCCGACCGCCCGCTCGATCGCGGCATCGAGCGCGCCCTGTGGCTGGACCGAGATCAGATCATCGCCCGCTCGGCGCGCCTGCGCAGCCCGCTCGTGCTCCGTTGCATCGACGATTACCTGGAAGGCAGCCGGCATCCTCTTGATGTCGCGAAAAACGTCGTCAAAGATGGTGTCCTGTCTCCGGAAGTGCGCGCGCGCACGCTCGAGCATCCGGCCATCAATCGTTTGATCTGATCCGTTCTCCGAAGTGACCGCTCCTCTCGTGATCGTCGGCATGTCCGGCGGCGTGGACTCGTCCGTCGCCGCGTGGCTGCTGCTGCAACAAGGATACGACGTCCAGGGCTTGTTCATGAGCAACTGGGACGAGGACGAAGACGGCTACTGCACCGCCGCCGAGGATTATCAGGACGCGCGCCAGGTCTGTGAGCAACTGCGGATCCCGCTGCACAAGGTGAGCTTCGCCGGCGAGTATCGTGAGCGCGTCTTCAGTTATTTCCTCGACGAGTACCGTCACGGTCGCACGCCCAATCCGGACGTGCTGTGCAATCGTGAGATCAAGTTCGGCGTTTGTTACGACTACGCGCGTCGGCTCGGTGGCGAATGGGTCGCGACCGGCCACTACGCGCGCGTCGAACACGATCCTTCGCGGTCACGCGCCAAACTGTTGCGCGGACTCGATCCCAACAAAGATCAAAGTTACTTTCTGCACGCCATGCCGGGCGAGGCGCTCGCGCACACGCTCTTCCCCATCGGGGATCTGCAAAAGAGCGAGGTGCGACGGCTCGCTCGCGAGCAGACCTTGCCGGTGTTCGACAAGAAAGACAGCACCGGGATTTGTTTCATCGGTGAAAGGCCGTTCGCGCAATTCCTGGAAACCTATCTGCCCGCGCAGCCGGGGTCGATCGAAACGATCGAGGGGCGTCGTGTCGGCGAACATCGCGGACTCATGTATTACACGCTCGGTCAACGTCAGGGGCTCGGCATCGGCGGACGAAACGACGCGGGCGAAGCGCCGTGGTATGTCGCGGACAAGGACCTCGCTCGCAATGTGCTCGTCGTCGTGCAAGGTCATGATCATCCAGCGATGCTGAGATCCGAAGCCTGGGCCTCGCAGCTCGCCTGGGTTGCGGGCGAAGCGCCGGCACAACGATTCGAATGCACTGCCAAAGTGCGCTATCGCCAGCCGGATCAGGCGTGCAGTGTCGAAGTATTCGCGGACGGCGGCGTACACGTCCGATTCCACCAGCCGCAACGTGCGGTCACTCCCGGTCAATACGTGGTGTTTTACGTCGGCGAGGTCTGCCTCGGTGGCGGCGTCGTCGACCGGACCGCGTAAAAGATTGCGTTGTCAGGCGGAACTCGCCTGGAAATTGTTCCGGGAATGCCCCCGATCGCCCCCATAGTTACGCGGCGACCGCTATAATCCCGCCGATTTGTCCCCTGGGTAGAGGGGACGAAGCAGATGGGGCGCCTTGTCCGAGGTGGCGTCCCTGGCGCTGCCAGCGCATCAGCCAGCCGCGCCACTCCCTATCCTCGCGGAGGACGCATGAAAGACTCGTTTAAGGCGCGCACCACGCTCGCTTGCGGCAATCAGAATTTTGAAATCGCCAGCCTCGCAGCCCTGAAAGACCGCAACGTCGCTCGCCTGCCCTACTCGCTGAAAATCCTTCTGGAAAATCTGCTGCGCTTCGAGGACGGCGTCAACGTGACGCGCGCCGACATCGAAGCACTGCTGAACTGGGACCCGAAGGCCGCGCCTTCCTACGAGATTTCTTTCACGCCCAGCCGCGTGATCATGCAGGACTTCACCGGCGTGCCCGCCATCGTCGATCTGGCCGCCATGCGCGAGGCCATGATCAAGCTCGGCGGCAATCCCGATGAGATCAATCCGCTGTCGCCCGCCGAGCTGGTCATCGACCACTCGGTGCAGGTCGACGCTTACGGTTCCGCCCAGGCGATGGCCGAGAACAATCGCATCGACTTCAGCCGCAACACCGAGCGCTATGCGTTCCTGCGCTGGGGCCAGACCGCGTTCCAGAATTTCAAAGTGGTGCCGCCGAACACCGGCATCGTGCACCAGGTGAACGTCGAGCACCTCGCTCGCGTCGTGTTCGACACCGAGAAGGAAGGCGTGCGCTGGGCCTATCCGGACACGCTGGTCGGCACCGACTCGCACACCACGATGGTCAACGGCCTGGGCGTGCTGGGCTGGGGCGTCGGTGGTATCGAGGCCGAAGCGGCCATGCTCGGTCAGCCGGTCACGATGCTCATTCCGCACGTCATCGGCTTCAAGCTCACCGGCACGCTGCCGGCCGGCTCGACCGCGACGGACCTCGTGCTCACGGTCACCGAGATGCTGCGTAAGAAGGGTGTGGTCGACAAGTTCGTCGAGTTCTTCGGCGACGGTCTCGCGAATCTGCCGCTCGCCGATCGCGCCACCATCGGCAACATGGCGCCGGAATTCGGCAGCACCTGCGGCATCTTCCCGATCGACGAAGAAACATTGAAGTATCTGGAGCTCACCGGCCGTCCGCCCGAGCACATCGCGATGGTGAAGGCATACGCCCAGCATCAAGGCATGTGGCGTAACAATGGCGATCCGCCGGCCGACTACACCGACGTGCTCGAGCTGGATCTGAGCACGGTGGAGCCTTCGCTCGCCGGTCCGAAGCGTCCGCAGGATCGCGTGCCGCTGCGTACCGCGAAGCAGGTCTATCAGACGACGCACAAGAAGATGGCTGAAGAGCGCACGGCGAAGAACCCGAGCGCCAAGGGAGTCGCCGCCGCCGCGATGGATGGCAAGTCGTTCGAAGTAGCCGACGGCGCGGTGCTGATCGCCGCGATCACGAGCTGCACGAACACCTCGAACCCCGCCGTATTGATCGCTGCGGGTCTGCTCGCTCGCAACGCTCGCAAGCGCGGCCTCACGTCGAAGCCTTGGGTGAAGACCTCACTCGCGCCCGGCTCGCGCGTCGTGACCGACTATTTGAACAAGGCGGGTCTGAGCGACGATCTCGATGCGCTGGGCTTCTACACCGTCGGCTACGGCTGCACGACCTGTATCGGCAACTCCGGCCCGCTGCGCCAGGAAATCAGCGATGCGGTGAAGGCCGGCGATGTGATCGCCGCCTCGGTGCTGTCCGGCAACCGTAACTTCGAAGGCCGCGTGCATCCGGAAGTGAAGATGAACTTCCTCGCCTCGCCGCCGCTGGTGGTCGCGTATGCCCTCGCCGGCTCCATGACCATCGATCTGACCACCGAGGCGCTCGGCACGGGCAGCGATGGCAAGCCGGTTTATCTGAAGGACATCTGGCCGACGCCGGCCGAGATCCAGGAGTTCATCGCGAAGTCGGTGGACGCGGCGATGTTCAAGAAGAGCTACTCGAGCGTCTTCGCGGGCGATGAGAACTGGAACGCGATTCGTCTGCCGAGCGGCAAGATCTACGCGTGGGACGAGAAGTCGACCTACGTGAAGAATCCGCCGTACTTCGTCGGCATGACGATGAAGCCGGGCGCGGTGGCCGATGTGCGTGGCGCTCGTGCGCTCGCGATCCTCGGCGACTCCGTGACGACCGACCACATCTCTCCGGCCGGCGATATCTCCAAGACGAGCCCGGCGGCGAAGTATCTGGTCGCGCAGGGTGTGCAGCCGAAGGACTTCAACTCGTACGGCGCGCGTCGTGGCAACCATGAAGTGATGATGCGCGGTACGTTTGCAAACATTCGTCTGCGCAACCTGCTGGCGCCGGGCACCGAAGGCGGTGTGACCGTGCACGTGCCGAGCGGCGAGCAGATGAGCATTTACGACGCGGCCATGCGTTACAAGCAGGAAGGCACGCCGCTGGTCATCCTCGCGGGCAAGGAATACGGCACGGGCTCTTCGCGTGACTGGGCCGCCAAGGGCACCATGCTCCTGGGCGTCAAAGCCGTCATCGCCGAAAGCTTCGAGCGTATTCACCGCTCCAACCTGATCGGCATGGGCGTGCTGCCGTTGATGTTCAAGGACGGTCAGAACGCGCAGTCCCTCGGCCTCACCGGTAAGGAGAGCTTCGAAATCATCGGCCTGAACGGCGGTGCCGCGAAGGTCGTGACCGTGGTCGCCACGCCCGCAAGCGGCGCGCCGATCAAGTTCGAAGCGCGTGTGCGTATCGACACGCCGAAGGAGCGCGAGTACTTCCAGCACGGCGGCATCCTGCACTACGTGCTGCGTCAGCTGGCGTCTTCGAGCAAGGCTGCTTAAAACGATCGAGGAACGATCATGACCGAGCACGTGCGCGTTGCCATCGACGATGGCGTTCTTCGAATCACGCTCGCCCGAGCGGACAAGAAGAACGCGTTGACGCAGGCGATGTACACGGCGCTCGGTGCCGCACTCACCCGAGCCGATGCGGATCCATCGGTTCGGGTGGTGCTGCTCGATGCCGAAGGCGACGCATTCACCGCCGGCAACGATCTGGCCGACTTCGCCGCGGTCGCGGCGGGCACGCTCGATCGGAAAGCGATGACGACGCATCAGTTCCTCGATGCACTCGCCTACGCTCGCAAGCCGCTTGTCGCGGCAGTCAATGGTCTGGCAGTCGGTATTGGTGTCACGATGCTGCTGCATTGTGACCTGGTGTTCGTCGCCGAGGATGCGAAGCTCTCGACGCCGTTCGTCAATCTCGCGCTCGTGCCGGAAGCGGCATCGAGCGTGTTATTACAAGCCCGGATCGGTTATGCGCGGGCGTATGCCATGTTTGCTTTCGGTGAGCCCATCGATGGCCGTACGGCGGCGTCATTGGGGCTGGCCAATGCGGCCTTGCCTGCGAGTGAAGTGCGAGCCGCGGCGCTCGCGGCTGCGAAGAAGTTAGCAAGTAAACCATTGGGCGCCTTGCAGGCGACCAAACAATTGATGCGCGATGGCGCAGCGATTGCGGCCGTGATGGCGAAAGAAAGTGAGATCTTCGGTACGCGGCTACAGTCGCCGGAAACCGCCGAAGCCTTGCGCGCCTTTGCCGAACGGCGTCCGCCGGATTTCAGCAAGTTCGGCGCGTAGCAGGCTCAATAACTCGGCTTGGGCTTTTTCTTGAACGGCTTGCGCGGCGTTGGATGCCGCTGCAACCGGATCGGCAGCTGCGGCTCTTCCGGCTCATCCTCCACCGACCATTTCTCCTTGAACATCTGCATCGCTTCGCTCTGCACGGCCGCGTGACGGTTCGATAGCATCAGCGAGGATGGCGCACAGACGCGTGCCCGGATCAGCCCCAGATCGGCGGCCGCATCGAACAGACTCGGGTACCAGCTGCGCCACGTAGGCAACAGGTCCTCGACCTGCTCGCGCAGGCTGCGTCGGTCCGAAGTTGCAGTTACGGTGTCGCTCACAGCGGCCCTTTTACCACAAGAGTTTTTCCAAAGACGACGGTTGGGTGCAATTCGCGTGAATCCCCGATGACTGCCGGCACGCGATGGAGCAAGCCATGAACAATTTGCTATCGTCGCCGACCCGTCTGATCATCGACCTCTAACCAGGGAGCGACCCGCATGTCACCGAGCCAGTCCACGCCTCCGCTGCAAGGAAGTTGTCTATGCAAGGCAGTGACTTATCAGGTCGGCGGCCCGTTCAACATGATGGTGCATTGTCATTGCTCGATGTGCCGCAAGCACCATGGCGCCGCCTTCGCCACCTTTGTCGGGGCGCCGCTGATGAGCTTCAAGTGGTTGAGCGGCCAGGACCGGATCGTCAGCTATGTCTCCTCGGAAAAAGGCCGACGCGAGTCCTGCAGACACTGCGGCTCGGTCACGCCAACTTTGCTGAAGGAAATGGATCTGGCGCTGGTGCCCGCCGGCAATCTCGATGGCGATCCGGGCATCCGCCCCCAGGGCCACGTGTTCGTGGGCTCCAAAGCGCCGTGGTACACGATCACGGATGACCTGCCTCAACACGAGGAGTTCCCGCCCGAGTTCGGTGTCGGTGGCGTGGAGCGTCCCGTCGTCGAGCCTCGTGAGGGTATCGTGTTGGGCAGCTGCCTATGCAACAGCATCACCTACGAGATCACGGGGAAGCCACTGCGGAGCGCGAACTGTCATTGCTCTCGTTGCCGTCGCGCTCGAAGCGCCGCGCATGCTTCCAATCTGTTCTACAAGCCTGAAGATTTCCGCTTCACGCGTCAGGACGCCGCCATCGGCGATTACCGTGTGCCCGAGGCGAGATTCTTCGGTGTGTCCTGGTGCACCAAGTGCGGAGCTTCCGTGCCCCGCGTTTCCAAGGAACGTAACGCCGTGGTCGTGCCGGCGGGCCCGCTGGACACCGATCCAGGCGTCCAGCCGGCAATGCACATTTACGTCGGAAACAAAGCGTGCTGGTTCGAGATTACCGATACGACGCCTCAGTTCGAGACGGTTCCTCCGGCCTGAGGCGATACCAGTCAACGCGGCGCGTGGCCAGCATCACCGCAGCCAGCGCCGCGAACAGAATGATCGAGCCGAGCAAGAGGCTGTAATCCTCGGACAGCACGAGCATATAGAGCAGTCCATACACGAGGCTCATCGCGCCAGCAGCGATGACACCACGTCGGGTGCTGCCAAGCGCGCCGGCCAGATACAACCCGATCAAGAGCACGAGCGCGGCGGCCGCTGTGATATATGCGAGCGCGAACGCAATGTGCTCGGACAGAGCGATCAGCAGCAAATAAAACATGCTGAGCGCAAGCCCGACGAGCAGATACTGCAGCGGGTGCAGTCGATTGCGCGACATGTGCTCCCAGGCGAAGAAAGTCAGAAACGTCAGCGCAATGAACAGCACGGCGTACTTCACCGCCCGCTCGCCGCGTTGATAGATATCGACAGGCTGAAACAAACTCACGCCGAACGCCGATTGTCGGATCGCCTCCTTCGTGCCTTCATCTTCGTACCAGGCCTGACCGTACGAGCGATTCAATTCCAGCACCTGCCAGCGGGCCTGAAACCCCGCATCGTCGATCTTGCGTTCGACCGGCAGGAACGCGCCCTGAAATGACGGGTGCGGCCAGTCGGCGCTGATATTCACCGTCGTGACGCTGCCGAGCGGCAGCATCGAGAGCGCACGACTGCCGGCGATCACGGTCGCGAAATCGAATCGCACATGATCGCTCTGGTGGAGCTGAGTGAGATCCACCATCGCTTCGATACCGCTATAGATGCCTGGAACCGCGGGCCCGAGCTTGACCTGCTGACCCGCGAAGTTCGCCTCCTTGATCTCGCGCAGACTGCGAACATTCGAAATCGGCAGGCGCAGCCGAGCCTGAGCCCATAAAAACGTGACGCCGGGTTGTTCGACTCGGCCGCGCAGCGAGGTGAAATCGAAGTCACCTTGCAGGTTCAGCGTCGACAGATATACCGGGACCGCGTATATCCCGACGTAACGCGGCTGAGCATCGAGCGTGACCTTAACGTCCGCATCGAGCTTCGCGGGCAGCAAATAGACGTCCGTACGTTGGATGCGCGGCTCGCGCCCGGCAATTTCACGCTCAGTAGGCACGATGAGCAGGGGACCACCCGCGGTCAGCTCCCCTCCCCATCCTTCGGCCACGCGCTGATACGCCTGCTCTCGCAACCCCGCCCGCTCGGTCACGACGCTCTGGAGCATCGCAAGCGGGATCAGCAGTAACAACACGATCACCCCGATCAACACCGCCTTGAACGTGACCGACCCGGAATCCACGATTCTCATGACTACGCTCTCCCCTGCGATTGCTTCAATGCTTACACTGGCGGGCAGCGTGACCTGGCAGGCGGGCAAATCGCCGACGCAATTCGGGCGAATTGTGGAAGGCAGGCACAATCCGATGTAATGGCCGGCGCGAAACTCCGGTCTGGTGTCACGAGTCTTACGATTCAGGGCCGGGTTGCCGGCTGCGAGGAAGCCCATGCTGATTCGACGTTTCCGCCCCGGCGACAGCGCCGCCATCCGCCCCTCCGAGATCACCTCGGAGTCCGTCTATTTGAATCGCCGCCAGTTGTTGCAGGCCGCGTTGATGGCCGGTGTTGCGGGCATCGGTGCCAGCTGGATGAGCGAGGCCGGCGCAGTCTCCGATCTGAAGGTCCAGCGCAACGCCAAGTACAGCCTGAGTGATCCGCCGAACAGCTACGAGGACATCACCACCTACAACAACTTCTACGAGTTCGGGCTCGACAAGAGCGACCCCTCCGAACACTCCGGCCGCTTCAAGCCCAGCCCCTGGACCGTGGCGGTGACCGGTGAAGCGGAGAAGACCGGCAAGTTCGCGCTCGAGGACATTCTCAAACCGCACACGATCGAGGAGCGCGTGTATCGACTGCGTTGCGTAGAAGCGTGGTCGATGGTGATTCCCTGGGCGGGCGTGCCGCTCGCGGACGTGCTGAAGCAGTTCAAGCCCACCTCGAAGGCGAAGTACGTGGCATTCAAGACGGTGTTGCGGCCCGAGGAGATGCCCGGCCAGCGCATGGGCTCGCTCGAATGGCCGTATGTCGAGGGCCTCCGCATCGATGAAGCGATGCATCCGTTGGCCTTGCTGGCGGTGGGCTTGTACGGAAAGACGTTGCCGAATCAAAACGGCGCGCCGTTGCGGTTGGTCACGCCGTGGAAGTACGGTTTCAAGGGCATCAAGTCGATCGTCGAGATTCGCTTCACCGAGAAACAGCCGCCGACGACCTGGAATATCTCGGCACCGCACGAGTACGGCTTCTACGCCAACGTCAATCCCAAGGTCGATCATCCGCGCTGGAGCCAGGCCCGCGAACGAAAGATCGGCGCGGGCGTGTTCGGTTCGCGCGTGCCGACGCTGATGTTCAACGGCTACGAACAGGAAGTGGCGTCGTTGTATCAGGGCATGGATTTGAAGAAGTATTACTAGCCCTGAACTGCCTCTCCCATCACCGAGTATTTACAAGCTCTAGCCGTCTCGATGCCCTCGACAGCCGTCATCCGTCGTTTCATCAAGCCCGCGCTCTTTGTGGTGTGCGCGCTGCCGCTGCTCTCGCTGGTGCTCGGTGCATTCGGGATTGGCGGCGCGTCGCTGGGCGCGAATCCGGTGGAGAAGATCCAGGATACGTTCGGTCAGTGGGGTCTGCGCTTTCTGGTCATCACCCTGGCCGTGACGCCGGTCAGGGATTGGTTGAACATGCCTTGGCTCGTGCAGCTGCGACGCATGCTCGGCTTATATGCGTTCTTCTACGTGCTGATGCACTTTCTCACCTGGCTGATTCTCGATCAGGGACTGTACTGGTCGGGCATTCTCAAGGACATCGGCGAGCGGCCCTATATCACCATCGGCTTCACCGCATTGTTGTGCCTCGTGCCGCTGGCGGTCACGTCGACGAACAAAATGATGCGTCGACTCGGCAAGCGCTGGAAATCGCTGCATCGATCGATCTATGCGATTTGTTTGCTCGCGGTGTGGCACTACTACTGGCAGGTGAAGGCGGATACGACCGAGCCGCTGATCTATCTCGCCATCGTGCTGGCGCTGCTGGGCTGGAGAGCGTGGAAGGCGCGGCCCAAGCAAGCCGCGACCTCCGTCGTGCAGGAGTCCTGAAGCTCGCGGGAGCTACATCGACGTCCGAATGGTCCACAGCTCCGGGAAGAACCGCAGCTCCAGCGCTTTATTCAAATACGATACGCCGCCGGTGCCGCCCGTCCCCCGCTTGTATCCGATGATCCGCTCGACCGTTTTCATATGACTGAAGCGCCACAGCTGGAACTTGTGATCTAGGTCGACCAGCTTCTCCGCGAGGTCATACAGATCCCAGTTGTCGTCCACGCTGTGATAAACGGCCAGCCACGCCGCCGCCACTTGTTTGCTCGGCTGATACGGCTGGGAGAAGTCGCGATCCAGGTAATCCTGCGGAATCTCGAAGCCCCGGCGACTCAGTAAGCGCAGGGTTTCGTCATAGATGCTCGGGCTCTGCAACGCGCGCTGGAGATCTTCGTACGCCTTCGGGTCGCGACGATGAACCTCGATGGTGTCGGCGTTCTTGTTGCCGATGATGAACTCGAGCATTCGATATTGCACCGACTGGAACCCCGACGCTCGGCCCAGCTGATTGCGGAACAGCGAATATTCCGCCGGCGTCATGGTCGCGAGCACATCCCACGACTGCACCAGCTGCTGTTGAATACGTGACACCCGCGCCAGCATCTTGAACGAGGGACCCAGATCATCGCGACGAATGTGCTCGCGTGCTGCGGTGAGCTCGTGCAGGCACAGCTTCATCCACAGCTCCGACGCCTGGTGGATGATGATGAACAGCATCTCGTCGTGCTCATACGAGACCGGCCGTTGCGCGGTGAGGATCTGATTCAGGCCCAGGTATTCGCCATAGCTCTGGGATTCGCCCAGATCCCAATGAACCTGCTCATCGGAAAAGTCGACCGGACGGCGCGTGGGGGTGTCGGAGCTGGACATGATGCGATCGATCGGTGGTAGATGAACGGGAGGGTCCGCGCAGGCCGCACCGCTGTCAACTCCGGACTGCCTCGGTATCCCTACAAAGGTCGTGGGCTACTCGAACATCCAGCCCGGTACCGACTGCCAGCCCTTGAGCAACTCGCGATCCAGGCGTCGGTAGTCCGGCTCGTGGTGCTCCACCAGCGCCCAGAATCGGGGCGAATGATTCATGTGTCGCGTGTGACAGAGCTCGTGCACGAACAGATAGCGCACCACCGCCGGCTCCAGGAACATCAGACAGACATTGAGGCTGATGGTGCCGCTCGATGAGCAACTGCCCCATCTCGTGCGCTGACGGCGGATCTGTATACGGCTGAAATTGAAGCCCAGCTCGCGCGCGACGACTTTCAGTTGCGCGCCAAGCTCATCGTAGGCCAGATCGGACAGCCACTGGCGCAAGGCCGAGGCGATCGCCGCCTCGTCGTGGATCGGGCCGAAGATGCGCAGCACGCCGTCATCGAACAATTGCGGCCGGATGGAGGTGGAACGGGTGTGCTCGTATTCGACCTGGAAGCTGCGACCGATCGCGGGCACCCGAATGTCAGTGGGCGGGCCGGCGTTGATCGGCGTGCCGACGGTGCTCAGATCCTCGACCCGGCGGGAAATCCACTGGCTGTGCGAGCCCACGAACCGCTGCACGGTGATGGGTGGCACGCCCGGCGGGACCACGACCTCGACGCGACCGCCCGGATACACACGGACCGACATGCGGCGCGCACGACGGCTGACGCGCACCGTCCAGCGCTCGGAGGAGTCCCGGGACTCGAACAGCTGCAATTGAGCGGACATGAATCGGGGACGACAGTAAGCGAGCTCAGCGAGGGCGATTGGCCGCAGTCTGCAATAGCTTTTGCGCCTGTCGGTAGTCTGGCGCAAGCACCAACGCTCTTTCCAGCACATCACGCGCCGCGACCATTTCACCGCGCTTCAGGTAACTTTCACCCAGCAACGTCAGCGCCTCGGCATGCCCCCAATCCGGCTTGCCAGGCTGCGAGGGCGGCGCGGCTTCGAATTTCGCGACCACGGCGCGCCAGCGCTCGATCGCGGCGGGATCGCCTTCAGCATCGGGCGAGCACAACGCGTTGATGAACAGAACGCGTGGATTCTCGGCACCCAGGTTCAAGGCAGTGCGCATGGATTTACTACGCGTGCAGGCGGCCGAGCCTTGCTTCAAAGACCCGGGCTGATAGGTGTCACACGCCGCTTCGATGGCATAGATCTCCGCCATGCGCGGATCTTTCGCGATGGCATCGCGGGCATGCTGAACGCAATTCTTCGCGGCCTTGCCGGCGCTCGACTTGGTGAGCGATCGAGCACGCTCATCGCTCGGCTCGCCGAGCAATTGCGCGAGTTTCCAGTCGCCGTACGCGAGCTGATATGACTTTACCGCCGCGAGGCCCGCGTCGACTTCGAAGCGGCCGAGCTCGGCGAGCGTTTGTTCCAGGCCGCGGCTGTCGCCGGTGTAGAACGCGAATTGCAGGCGAGCGACCAGATCGTCGAACTCGGCGGTCGAGCCGGCCGTCGCCGACGCCGAGACCGCCAGCATCAACGGCAGCAGCCACCGGCCCGGTCGAGGTGCCCATGCACTACAATTCATGGCTCTGGAAGATAGCACAAGACACTGAAAATGACGGTTGATCCGGCTCGACTTTCGACCACGTCACGCCCCGCTCCAGCCCTGCTGGACATCGGCATCAATCTGGCGCACGACAGTTTCGATCACGATCGCGACGCGGTGATCGAGCGCGCGGCCGAGGTAGGCGTCACTCGCATGCTGATCACGGGCAGCTCGCTTGCGAGCACTCAAGCAGCGATCGCTTTGGTCCAACAGCATCCAGCGCAGATGCGCTGTACGGCGGGCGTTCATCCGCATCACGCGATCGAGCTCGATGCGGCTCAATTGCAGGCATTCAACGAGCTGGCGCGTCGGCCCGAGGTGGTCGCGGTCGGTGAATGCGGGCTCGATTACTTTCGCAACTTCTCCCCGCACGAGGCGCAGCTAACCGCCTTTGAATCGCAGCTCGAGCTGGCCGCGCAGGTTCGCAAGCCGGTCTTTCTACATCAACGAGATGCTCACGAGGACTTCACGAGAGTGATGACCAAGCATCGCTCACGACTGACCGGCGGCGTCGCGCATTGCTTCACGGCCGGCCTCGATGAGGCGCGCGCGTATCTCGATCTCGACTTGTATATCGGCATCACGGGTTGGATCTGCGATGAGCGGCGCGGTCATCACCTGCGTGAGGTGGTCCGGCACATTCCGGCCGATCGGCTGCTCATCGAAACCGATGCGCCCTATCTGCTGCCGCGGGATTTGCACCCCAAACCGCAAAGCCGTCGTAACGAGCCCATGTACCTTCCGCACGTCTTGGCGGCAATCGCCGAGGCACGCGGCGAAGCCGTCGATACGTTGGCTGAGATCACGACCGCCAATGCGTTACGCTTGTTTCATTGGCACACTGCCTGACTCGATTGGGAGAATGGAATGAATACCGAGCAACTGATGCGTTTCGTCGGCAACGTCTGGGACCAGTCCATCGTCCCGGCGCTGTGCGAGTACATCCGCATTCCCAACAAGTCGGCGCATTTCGACAAGGATTGGGAAAAACACGGTCACATGGACGCGGCGGCCGAGCTGATGCGCCGGTGGTGCGAGGCCAATGCCCTGCCCGGCATGAAGACCGAAATCGTGCGCCTGCCCGGTCGTACCCCGTTGCTGTTCATCGATGTTCCGGCCACCGGCGATAAGAACAGCAAGGACTGCGTGCTCATGTACGGCCACATGGACAAGCAGCCGGAGTTCACCGGCTGGGCCGAAGGGCTGTCGCCGTGGACACCGGTGATTCGTAACGGTCGTTTGTATGGTCGCGGCGGCGCCGACGACGGCTATGCGGTGTTCGGTTCGTTGCTCGCGTTGAAGGCGCTCGCCGAACAGAACATTCCACACGCACGCTGTGTGATCATCATCGAAGGCAGTGAAGAGAGCGGCAGCCCCGATCTGCCCGCGTATATCGACGCGCTGGCCGATCGCATCGGCGAGCCATCGCTCGTCGTGTGCCTGGATGCCGAGTGCGGCAACTACGATCAGTTCTGGTGTACGACCTCCTTGCGCGGCAATCTGACCGGCACCTTGCGCGTCGACGTCCTTCGTGAAGGCGTGCACTCGGGCATGGCAAGCGGCATCGCGGCCTCGAGCATGCGTATTGCCCGGCAAGTGCTCGAACGCGTCGAGGACTCGGCGACGGGGCGCATCAAGCTCGACGCCCTGCATGCGAAGATTCCTGAAGATCGCCTGCAACAGGCACAGGCCGCCGCTAAGGCGCTCGGCGCCGAGGTGTATCGCAAGCTGCCGATGGTCGATGGCATGCAGCCCATGGACAAGGATCCCGCGGAACTGTTGTTGAACAGCACCTGGCGGCCGACGTTGTCCACGACGGGGGTGGATGGCATTCCGAGCCTGCCCAACGCGGGCAACGTGCTGCGGCCGTATACGGCATTCAAGCTGTCGTTCCGTATTCCGCCGGGGGTCGATCCGGAGCGCGCCGGCGCGGCGCTCAAAGAAACATTGGAAAAGGATCCGCCGTACGGCGCGAAAGTTCGCTATGAGGCCGATCCGGGCGCCGAGGGCTGGAATGCGCCCTCCACCGCACCCTGGCTCGCCGCGGCCATGTCGGCGGCGTCGAAGAACTTCTTCGGCAAGGACGCGATGTACATGGGCGTGGGCGGCACGATTCCCTTCATGGGCATGCTGAACGTGAAGTTCCCGAAGACTCAGTTCCTGGTCACCGGCGTGCTCGGCCCGCAATCGAATGCGCACGGACCGAACGAATTTCTGGATATCGAGACAGGAAAGAAAGTGACCGCGTGCGTCGCGCAGGTCGTGGCGGAGCATTACCGCCGCTCATAACGCAGCGACATGTTTTTTCCGGGCGCGCTGCGCCGGCCCTGAGAACCCGAGCGGCGTATCGACGCATCTGCTTGAGCCGGAGCGCGCGAAGCGCCGGCCCTGAAACCCCGAGCGGCGTGTCGACGCGTCTGCTTGAGTCGTAGCGCGCGAAGCGCGCAACAAACTTAGATTGTTAAGCCCCTCTCCCAAGGGGAGA
>JAEWAF010000076.1 GCA_023391815.1 Pseudomonadota bacterium | reverse complement strand
CCCCCCGCGCCCCCCCCACTTCCCCACGGCTATGACACGCGACTGGGCGAGCACGGGGTGCAGCTCTCGGGGGGCGAACGGCAGCGTCTCTGCCTCGCGCGCGCCATCGTCCATCGGCCCGCCGTGTTGGTGCTGGATGAAGCCACCAGCGCGCTCGATCTGGAAACCGAACGACGCGTCCATAGACATCTTCGAGCACTCGCCTGCACGCGCATCGTGATCGCGCACCGCCTCGCAACGGTGCGCGACGCCGATCGCATTCTGGTCATGGACGGGGGCCGCATCGTCCAGCAAGACACCTACGCATCGCTGATCGGGCAAGCAGGTCTGTTCCGCGAACTGGTCGACGCGGGGGCGCTCCTGCGTGCCTGAGCAATCCGCTCTTCCCGGCCTGGATGAGGAGCTGGCGGTGAAACAACTGCTGGGCCGGCTTCGCCTTCCATACGAGCCGGACGAGCCCGATTCGACGCTGACCCTCATTGCCCGCCTGGAACGTCACGGCGTGCACGCCCGGCTGGCGCGGATTTCGAACGAAGAGCTGCGGCAGCTTGATGGTCCTACGCTCATCCTGCTCAGAGACGGACGTTGGCTGCTGGTCACGTCGATTCGTCGTGGACAAATCGTGGTCGAGGACTCGCTGGGCAGCGAGCAAACATTGTCATCGGGCGCGGTGAGTCAGGCATTCGCGGGTCTGGTCGTCGACAGAACCCCGGAGCTCCCTGCCGGAACCACCGTGATCTCACGAATACTGCGGCTGATCTGGCAGCACCGACGCGCCTTGTATCCGGTGGTTGCGCTCATTCTGCTGCTACAGGGTTTGGGTTTGCTCGGGCCGCAGCTCACCCGACTTCTGATCGACGACGCGGTCCCGCACGCCGCGACGGAATTACTCCATGAAATCGTGGCGGGCATGTTTCTGATTGCGCTGCTCAGGGCCGCGGCGAGCTGGCTGGAACAATGCATCGTGCAGGTGATGCAAGTTCACCTCGATGCCAGTCTCGAACGCGGACTGCTCGCCCACGTCCTGCGGCTGCCCTACCGCTTTCTCGAGGGCAAGTCGGTCGGGCAGATCATCCAGGGATTCATGGGGATCACCCGGGCGCGCACTGCGCTCACCGTGGACGCGCTGGGGATGGCGCTCGGCAGCCTCACCGGTCTTTGTTTGCTCGTCGCGATGTCCTTGATGATGCCGATGCAAACACTGTTGGTGGTCTCGATGGGCGTTGTCTCCGCGCTGCTCGCCGCCGTCTTCGGCAGCCGACAAGAAAAACTCCAGCGCAAAGTCGTCCACGCCTCGGTCAGCGAGCGCGAGAGTGCGTTGGAGATTCTCGGGCGGATCACGACACTCAAGGCGGCCGGGGCCGCCGGCCGCGCGGTCGACCGTTGGCTGATTCTTCTGCAACGCTCGCGCGCCTTGATTCGGCAAAGCGAGCGGCTGACGCTCGGTTGCCAGGTCGCGATCGACCTGCTCGGACAGTTGCAGCTACAGGCGCTCTGGATCTGGGGCGGCTTGAGCGTGCTCGCCGGCTCGCTCCAGCTCGGCGAGCTGATCGCGTTCACCGCGATGGCGGCACTGTTTCATGCGGCCGCCGGTCGCGTCGCCAAATCCTTCGTCAAGCTGCGCGAGTTGAGAGCGCAATTGGTTGAAACACAGTCGCTGCTCGCGCAGCGGCCCGTCATGTCGGCACGCCGCCGCGCCCCACGGCGCTCGCCCCCCGGGATCGAGATACGGAACCTTTGGTTTCGCTACGGCGAAGATCGTCCCTGGATTTACGAAGGTCTGGATCTGGTGGTGGCGCCGGGGGAAGTTCATCACCTGCGCGGCGCCTCCGGCTTCGGCAAGACGACGCTGATGAAGCTGGTCGCCGGCTTATATGAACCTTGCCGGGGACAGGTCCTGATCGGCGGCCGGCCGCCGCTGGAGGCTCGGGACGACATGATCTTCGTTCCTCAGCACGTCCGCACCTTCAATGCCAGCTTGCGCGAGAATCTGGTCCTGTTCTCCGGCGGCGCGCCGTTATCGCAGCTGATGCGCACCGCCGAGCTCACGGGGCTTGCCAAACATGTGCAGGACCTTCCGATGGGCTATGAGACGTTGCTGGCGCACGGCGGCGCCAACTTCTCCGGTGGACAGCGCCAGCTCATCGTGCTCACCGCGGCGCTCACTTCCGACAAGCCGGTCCTGCTGCTCGATGAAGCGACCGCCAATCTCGATCCCGCCTCGGCGCGACGCCTGCTGGCAAGTCCGTTATTCGAGGGACGAACCATTCTGCATGCGGGCCACGACTCACAACTGGGTTCGGTCGCGACCACGATGGCACCGCGCAGCAATCACACAGTGTCGAGCTGATCCGATATATTCGCGCCTCGCGAATGATTCTGCGATCTTCGTCCGTCTAAGCAGGGTCGCGGCCGATTGCCCGGATCGGTCGTCCGAAAATAACATCGGTTCGTTCGCAGGCTCGAGGCCCACGCGCGATACCGAGCACCAATGGAATTCAATGCGTGAACACTTCGGTAGCGCGGGATCCACGGCTCGACGAGCGCATTTCACTTCGGTTCGTCAGTGTTTTCTCCTGGCTGGGCGTCGCAACACTCACCGTCCTCTGGTTCGCGGTGGCGTACGGGCGTGCACTGACTCATCCCGATGAAGGTCGGTACGCGGAGATTCCGCGTGAAATGCTGGTGTCCGGAGATTGGATCACCCCGCACCTCAATGACCTTGCATACCTGGAGAAACCGCCGCTGCAATATTGGGCCACCGCAGTAACGTACGCACTGCTCGGGCCGAGCGAGTGGACGGCACGTTTCTGGACGATGCTTTCGGCGTGGTTGGATGTGGTGCTCGTGTTTCTGCTCGGACGACGATTGTGGAATCTGCGCACGGGCGCTATCGCCGCCGGCTTGCTCGCATCTTCGATGTTGCATTTCGCTACGGGCCAGCTGATGACGCTGGACATGGCTTTCACCTGTTTGATGACGGCAACGGTGTGCTCGTTCTGCACGGCTCAGGTGAATCGCGAATCAGCTCCACGGGCCGCTGGACGATGGATATTGGCGGCTTGGGCACTCCTGGCGCTCGCGACCTTGACGAAGGGCGTGGCCGCGCCGTTGATCGCGAGCGCCGTATTATTCCTGTACGCGTTATGGCAACGCGACCGGGCCGTGTTGAGTGGGCTGCGCATCGGCATCGGCCTGCCCATATTCGTGATCATCACATTGCCCTGGTTCGTGCTGGTCACGCGCGCCAACCCGGACTTCCTGCAATTCTTTTTTATTCGGGAGCATTTGCAGCGCTATCTGACGCACGAGGCCCAACGCGTGGAAGCCTGGTGGTATTTCATCGCGATCCTTGCCGCCGGCGTGTTGCCATGGTTGCCGCAGACCGCGAGCGCGCTTTTCAACGGCTGGCGCGGCAGCGTCGCACCAGGAACGTTCGACGTTCGCCGGCTGCTGTGGCTGTGGTGCGTGTTCGTTTTGTTTTTTTTCTCGCTGTCGGGCTCGAAGCTCGCTCCTTATGTGCTGCCGGCGCTGCCGCCATTGGCATTGCTCACAGCAGCGCGCGAGGCACCTGTATCGGTGCGTTGGTCGGGTATCAGTCTTTGTATCTTGCTCGGGTTTGCCCTCGCAGGCATCGGATTCGTGCTGATCGCGCCGGAGATGTCGAACGATCCTGACGTTCATCGCACCCTGCCCTTCGTCGCTCCGGCGGCGAAGATGTTCGGAGGGATCGCCATGGTTGCCGCGGTCGTCTGGTGGAATGCACGGCGCCGACAGCGTCCGCTGGTCGCGGCAGCCAGTATCGGCGTTGCATGGTTTCTCGGTCTGGCCTTGCTGTTCTTCGCTCTGGGACAGGACGGCTCACTTCGTTCGGGGCGCACGCTCGCCGCACAGATACCGGCACAGCTCGCCGCGCATGCGCCTTTGTTCAGTGTGCAAACGTACGACCAGACCTTGCCGTTCTACCTTCGACGCACGATGACGCTCGTCGACTGGCGCGATGAGTTCGAGTACGGCCAGCGACACGCGCCGGAAAAGGTCATGACCATGGCTGAGTTCGAACGACGCTGGGTCGAACTCCCCCAGGCGGTCGCCATCATGCCGCACGCCACCTACACGCGGTTCATCGCTCGCGGATTGCCCATGACAGTGCTCGGAGAAGATCAAGAACGCATCGCTGTCGGCCGGCCGTAACTCCCCTTCCCAACCAACAAAGCGTACCCACGCACTGCAGGTTTCAACATGAAAACTCAGTCGAGCTCCTCACCGATCGTGGACGCCGCCTCGCCAGCGGATACGAAACTGGAGCGCTTCTGGCCGCTTATCGTGTTGCTCCTGCTGCTGCCGATCTGGACCCTCGGCGCGCTCAACCGGGATCTCTGGACACCGGATGAGCCTCGCGAATATGACATCGCCTATAACATGCTACGGACAGGCGACTTCATCACGCCGCGACTGGCGGGTGAGCCGTTCCTGGAAAAGCCGCCGCTTTCGTACTGGGTGCAATCCACCAGCATGCGTGCGCTCGGCCCGTCGAGCACATCCGCACGCTTGCCGAATCTGCTGTGGGCCGTGATCACCGTGCTTTGCATCGGACTGCTGGCCGGAGATATGGCCGGTAAGCGACATCGCGGCCAGGCAGCATTCATCGCGGCGCTCGCTTGTGGCACGACGGTGCTCGTACAACAAGTGCAGATCTGGCTTGCGACGGATGCGCCGCTGCTTGCGATGACTGCCGCCGCGCTGCTATGTGCCTGGCGGCTCGCGCACGCCGAAAACTGGCGCCACCAATTTACCTGGTCATTACTGCTCGGCGCGTCGCTTGCCGCCGCGTTTCTGACCAAGAACGGTTTCGGTCTGATGGTGCCCGGCCTGACGGTGGCGGGCTGGCTGATCTGGGACCGGCGTCTGGCGCAACTACTCCACTGGAGGTGGTGGGTCGCGTCGGCCTGGCTTGTCTTGTTTGCCGGCAGCTGGCTGCTCGCGCTTGCCCGTCAACCGGGCGGTCAAGAGTTGTTACATACATTGCTTTGGGAAAATCTGGCCGGTCGTTTTCTGCCGATGGAAACGACGGTCGAGCTCGGACACGAAAGCTCCCATTGGAAGTACCTGCTGCTCATTCCGATCTATGCGATCCCGTGGACGTTCGCGCTGCTCGCAGCGGCGCGCTGGAGTGTCGACTCGACACCCCGATCGCCGGAGGTCACCAGCGGCGTTCGCTTTTGCATTGTTTCGGTCGTGGCATCGTGTGCCGTGCTGTTGATATCGAACACTGCGCGCGGCGTCTATTTCGCACCGGCGCTGCTTTGCCTGCCGGTGCTGTTGAGTCTGTGGCTCACGAGCCTGTCCGCACCCCCGACGTTCTTTGAACGATCGATGCTGGGTCTGACTCGCCGCACGTTGCAAACACTGGCGGTGCTGCTCGCTCTGGGAGCATTGCTCATCGTGACTTTGGGTGGCGTGCGGATCGTAACCTTCTCCGCGCTGATTCTGGCGGTGGCGCTCATCGCGCTGCTCATCATCGGGACCCGACTGGCGCGGCAAGCCAGCCCGCGAGTGGCGACGGATGTCGTTGCTGCAACGGGCGTGTTCCTGGCTTCGCTGGGCATTCTCGAAGTGATCGTCTTTCCCACCCTGGATCGCGCCGAGGATCTCACCTCGATCGTCACCGCCGCGGAAGCGAGACTGAAAAGCGGACAGGTCGCGACGTATTGTGGCGATGAAACCATTCGCGCCACGCTCGACCATGCCATCGACCTGCGGCTGCAAGACGTGTGCGGCATGGAAGACGCGGAGCGCTTGCTTCGAGACCACGCCGAGCAGCGGTTTCTGGTCCTGCTCGCCCCGCCCCGCTCCATGCAACGCGTGGGCGAGCTGTTTCCCGGGCGCGATCTGAGCCGGTTCGAAACCAAGCGCCCGCGATCGGTCCAGCGTCTCGTCGATCTTCAGGCGCTCGGGCTACAGCCGGTGGCGCAGTGGTCGGCGCCGGGCGGCCGAAAGTATGCGCTCTATGCCCGCGTACCCACGCAGATCGTTCCGACGGAATGAGGGTGTTTGCTCAACGCGATCCATTGCAGGGCTCCCGCCATGGCCAAGATCGAGGAATCCAGCCTTCATCAGCTGCATCCGACGCAGCTCACGGTCGGCATGATCGTGGTGAAGGACAAGTGCGCCCATCTCACCGCGCTTTCACCCAAGCATCGCGGCGAATTCATGCGAGAGCATGCGATGCCCGCGGTCAAAGGGCCCGGTGGGCGGCTGTACGTGACGGATCATCATCACCTCGGGCGAGCGGCCCTCGAGGCCGGCGTCGCGACCGCGTTCTTTCAGATCGATGGCGACCTGTCCGATTGCAGCTCCGACGACTTCTGGAAACAAATGGAAAAGAACCAGTGGGTTCATCCACTGGACCAGAACGGCGTCCGGCACTACTACACTCACATTCCCGATCAACTCGGCGGGCTCATCGACGACGTGTATCGATCCGTCGCCGGGTACGTGCGCGACGCGGGCGGCTACGACAAAGTGCCTGAAGCGTTCGCCGAGTTCGTGTGGGCGGATTTCTTCCGCCGCTCCATTGCCATCGAGCTGGTCCGCGAAAACTTTCACGAGGCGGTCACGCATGCAATGAAGCTCGCGAAGAGTCACCGCGCGAGGAACATACCGGGGTACAACGGGAAATAGCGCAGGCCGCTCAGAGCCGGACGATGCGCCGGCTGGACATCTCTTCGATCCACTCTCGCAAGCGTTCAGGGACGATGAGCCGATGGCGTGCGCGGGTTACGGCAACGTAGATTGACGAGCTGGCCGCGGCGAGCGCGACCGATCTCGACTGCCACGCATGGTCGACGAGCTCGGGGGTCAGCATGATCACGTCGAACTCGCGATTGCGCACATCCGAGACCATGCCCAGCGCACAGCGTCGGGCGCCGGGCGCGCCGCCGCGCGTCGATACCTTCGCCCAATCCTGCGCACCGTAGCCCTTCTCCAACATTCGATCGATACGCTGAAATCCGCGGTTCTGGCTGAAGCGCTCGGCCACGGCCTGCCAGGATTCGAAGCGAAACAACTCCGGATGCCGGGGACGCGCGCCATGCCGATACAGATCGATGCAATCGCTCACGAACATGTCGAGGCGTTCCGAGCTGCTCAACTGATCCACCTGGACCGCTTCGCTCGCCAGGCGCTGTGCCCACTCGAACAGCCCCCACGTGTCATGCACCAGAATGGTGGCGGGCTCGCTCGGCACCCGGGGTCTTTCGTAATAAACGATCTCGGTCCGGCTCGCGGGATTGCCATGGAACGGCAGTTTGGTCGCGCCGGGATGGGCCAGAATGATGGAGTTCACGACTTGTTCGAGCGCCTTGCCGGTGCGCACCGATGACGTGACGACGCGTTGACGAATGATGTTGGCGCGCCGTTGCGGCCGGCCCTGCAGATTCTGGTACTCATCGCCGACGCTGATCACCGCCTGCGGGCTGGCGTCGAGGATTTGCAGCATCGATCTGGCCAGGTCGTGACATTCATCGATGATCACGTGGGTGTAGCGCGCCGGAATCTTCCAGCCGTTCAAGGCCGCCCATTTGATGCGGTGGTAGCCGCGCACCGGCGGCTGAAAGCCCGGCGTGTCCGGCAACAGCGTGGCCTGCCAGAGTTGGCTCGCGTGATGAAGCACCATGAGCGCGGTGGAGTCGTCGAGCGACGAGATGCACCAGGCCGGGATGTGACTTGCGGCGATCTCCGGATCGCCGCTGAAACAAAACCCCGCGAGCGTGCTTCGGATCATTCTCACCAGATCCTGCACGGAAAACGTTCCAGCCGGGTGCAGATCCAGATAGCGAACGATGTCCTGATCGGGCAACGTCGGCGCATCGTAGTTGGTCCGACTCATCCGCGCATTCACGGGATCGAGCAGGCCGGTCGGGGTCATCTCATTGATCAATCGCTCGAACGTCCTCGCCTGGACGTGCGGCATCCGTGCCGAACCGGACAGCAACGCATCGAGCTGCCGCTGTCTTTCGGCCAACACCAGCAATCTGGCGCCCGAGGGCTCGAGCATCGCCGCCAGCGATCGGATCAGGAATGACTTGCCGGTACCGGCATAACCCTGGACATGGATGTGGTCGTCCGACTGCGCCTTCACTTCCTTGAAGATGCGGCTCTGCTCGCTGGTGAGCACACCGCGAGCGCCACCCGGAAGCGCGATCGTTTCCAGAGCCTCGGCCGGCTCCTCCAGCAAGCGGATATGGAGCTCCTCCAGCAACCCGAGACCGCTTTGGATCTTCGCCCGATCGAACTGTCGAGCGATTTGCGCGCGAAAGGCTTCGAGTCCGATCCGCTCGACGTGCTCGTTGGCGCCCCGCAGAGCGTTGGTCAGAAGCTGTTCTGGAACTGCGCCAGGATCGTTCTTCAGTCGAGGCAGATACTGTAGAACCATCAGCGCGGCGATCCGTGGCAGATCGAGCGTCGCGACGACGGCGGGCAACTCCCGCCCCTCATCCAGGACGGACGCGAGACAACGCTCGCTGATGGGCAGGGACAGTGCGACTTCAACCATGAGTCGGTCAGTATAGGATATGGGAAGCAATCGCGTCACACCGGCTCCATCTGCGCATGCCGCCGACGTGCTAAGGTGCCCACCTCCGATGACTTACCAGCTCGCCATTTTCGATTTCGACGGCACGCTCGCGGACTCGTTCGACTTCTTCGTCGCCTCTCATAACACCCTCGCCCGTCGTCATGGTTTTGCCGAGCTCGATCCGGCGCGCATCGATGAGTATCGCGGGCAAGAGCCGCGTGAACTGATGCGTCGCCACGGGATCCCGATGTGGAAGCTGCCGTTCATCGCCCGGGATTTCATGGTCATGATGACCAGCAACGTCGACGGCATCCGAATGTTCGACGGTGTCGCCGAGGCCTTGCATTCCCTGTCCGCGAGCGGCGTGCATCTCGCCATCGTCACTTCTAACTCGCTCGAGAACGTCCAACGCGTGGTCGGTAGCGAAGTGATACAGCACATTCGGCACATCGAGTCGGGCGCTTCCATCTTCGGCAAGCGCCGGCGCCTGGAGCGCGTGCTGAAGACGTCCAGGATCGCTCGACAACATGCCATCTATGTCGGCGACCAGGCGACTGACGCGCAAGCGGCGCACGCCGCTGGCATCGCATTCGGCGCCGTGCGCTGGGGCTACGCCACGGCGGCCGCGCTCGAACGACGTTCGCCGGCGATGACGTTCGGCTGCGTCTCCGACCTGCAACTCATCGCGAAAAAATAATCCTCAATCGTCGACCCCCTTTCTACGGAAGCCGCAGCGCCGGCGATCGCGCATTCTCATCGAGGACACCGTGCTCGCAACGCGAGCCATAGCAACCGTGGAGTCTCGTCGGTGGCGGCGCATCGCTTGGTCAACGCGCTGAAGCGATTGAAGATTGGCGACGTAGCCGTGCGCCGCAATCCCTGGTTCTATGCGGACGCAGAGCAGGCGCTCACGACACTGGAGAGCGCCGATCTTCAGACTCGACGCGACTGGACGCGCGATCGCCTCGAGAAAACGCTCTGGTCCGCAAGACGCTCAGCGTATGGACGGATCATTCGCGGCAGCAAGGATCTGAGCACGTGGCCGCTGTTGGAGAAGGCTGCCGTCCATACCGATCCGAGCGCCTTTCGCACACATTCCCGGCTTCTCACCGTCACCGCCGCCACGGGCGGCACCTCGGGCGTACCGCTGCGCGTATTCCGCTCGCTTCGTTCCATCGCATCGGAGCAGGCGTGCATCGATCACATGATGCAAAAACTGGGCATGAACGCACGGGGCGCGCGCTACGCGGTTCTGCGCGCCGAGCCCATCAAGGATCCCGGCGATTTTCAGCCGCCGTTCTGGCTCTACGCCAACGGGGGCGAGCGCATGTTGCTCTCATCGAGTCATCTGAGCACCGCCACGATCGGCGCCTACGCGGACGCATTGAGCTCGTTCGCGCCGGACGTGCTCATCACCTACCCGACATCGCTCGAGGCGCTGTGCACTCTGCTCGATCGCACCGGAACGACATTGGGCCTGCCCCGAGTCGTGTGCTCCTCCGAGATGTTGAGCCCACACGTATGGCAGCAAGCGCAGCGGCTGCTCGGATGCGCATTTCTGGACTACTACGGCCTCGCCGAGCGTACCGCGTTCGCCTATGCCACCACGCCGGGCGAGTATCGATTCCTGCCCGGCTATGCCCACATCGAGCTCGTGGCAGCGGGCGAGGACGACGGCGAAAGCATCTATGAGATCGTCGGCACCTCGCTGTGGAACGAAGCGATGGCACTGGTGCGATATCGGACCGGCGATCTGATCCGTGTTCCGTCCACATGGCGCGCGGCCGAGCTGGAAGAGCTGTCGCTCGGTTTGCGTACTTTCGCGGGCGTGCTCGGCCGAAGCGGGGACTTCGTGCTGACGCCGGATGGCGTGATCGCGCCCGCCATCAATCAGTTTCCTCGCGATGTACTGCACGTAAGACGAATTCAGGTCATTCAAGAGAGCCTGCAGCGCGTCCGCATTCTGGTGCTCGCGGATAAGGATTACGGAGCGCGCGATGAAGAACAACTTCTCCGGAATGTCCGCCTCAAGGTGCCCCGGAGCATGGATGTGAGTATCGAGGTGGCCGACTCGCTCGAACACACGGCATCGGGGAAGACGCCGTTCGTGATCCATCGCCCCGCGGTGAAAGCGATGTTACAACGCCACTAGCCGGGCGGCGGTGACGCGTGCGATGGATTGCTGTATCTGGCGTAGTGAATATTCACAATAATCCGCCTTGATCCGGAACATCCGCGCCTGCAATGCGACCAACTCATCGCCCGGCATGTCCAAAGCCGCGCCCATCGCGGCCGCAAGATCTTCGGTGTAAGTGAGCGAGAAGCGTTCGATGCCGTACAGTTGCGCGAGCTTCCGATGCAATATCGGAATCTTGCCGAAACCGATGGCCGCAGCCACCGATGACGTGGATTTGCCGTGGAAATACTGGGGATGCGACTGCGGACTGATCAGCGGCAAGATGAAGTCCATGCTGTTCAGCAAGCGGTAGTAGGCTTTGTAGCTGATGCCCTTCCAGGTGTAGCGCATGTAGCTCGCCAGTCCCTTACGCTCGACCTCGGCATGAAATGCTTTGAACTCCTTCG
Organism: Pseudomonadota bacterium; assembly: GCA_023391815.1. Classification (GTDB taxonomy): domain Bacteria; phylum Pseudomonadota; class Gammaproteobacteria; order Steroidobacterales; family Steroidobacteraceae; genus Steroidobacter. The sequence goes on along the minus strand of JAEWAF010000076.1, from coordinate 20,827 downwards.
AGAACCACCGCCCCATCACATAGACCTCGAAGCCTTCCCGTCCCTCGGCTCGGAACTGCTCGAGCGCGCCGAGGAGCTGGCTGTAATGACGACGGGTGGGATCGAAATAACCTTGGACACAGAAGCGCCGTTTGCCGCTGCTGGCGATGCGCGGCACCTCACGCTCATAGAAAAACACCGGGTACATGCAGGCCAACTTCGCGATACCGGCCACCTCGCTCCCGATGTAGGGCGCAAGCCCGAGGAGCCTGCAACGACTGTCGCCGATCACAGCGGCATATTCGGGCTTGTTTGCCAGAAAGCTCGCATTGTGGATGAAGCCGAGTACCGGCGATTTCTGGAGGATCTGTCGGGCGCATTTCAGCACGGCCGCTCCTTCCATCGTGTTGAATATAACGACATCGAACCTGTCGGCGGCCGCGGCTCGAAGCACGCCGGCGGAGGACAGGCGGGAATGTACGCGTCGCGCCAGCGTGGGGGCATGAACGAACGAGTTCTTGACCCGATTCCTCAGGGTGTTGAACACGTGCACCTCGTAACCGAGGCGGTTCATGAGATGCGCCGTGGTGAGATACACCTCGTCGTGACGGTTATAACATTCGACGATTGCACATCGCAGTTTCATGGGGACACCGCCTGCCGATGACGTGCATCGTTGCCGCAGGCGGCGCGAAGATGAAGACTCGATTCACCGTCAGCGCAGGTCCGATGACATCAACCCATCACGCCGAACAGCGCGCCGATGGCAGCCGTACATGCCATCGCCAGAGCACCCCAGAACGTCACTCTCAGGGCGGCGGGTCGTATCGGCGCGCCCCCCGCTCTCGCCGCCACGGAACCTAGCAGCGCGAGCGATACCAATGAGCCCAGTGGCGCCGCCCACAACAGCGCGGAGCTCGGAACTAGCAAGACGATCAATAACGGCAGCGCTGCTCCGGCGGCGAACGTGACGGCGGATGCCAGCGCCGCCTGCACCGGTCGCGCCGACAACGCATCCGAAATACCCAATTCGTCGCGCGCATGCGCGCCGAGTGCATCGTGGCTCATCAATTGTGTTGCCACCTGCGAGGCGAGCCCTCGCTCCAATCCGCGCTTGACGTAGATCATCGTCAACTCCGCATGCTCCTGCTCGGGACTCGCGGCCAATTCCTGCCGCTCCCGCGCCAGATCGGCGTGCTCGGTATCGGCTTGCGAGCTGACCGAAACATATTCACCGGCGGCCATGGACATCGCGCCGCCGACCAGGCCGGCGATGCCGGAAACGAGAATGCCCGAAGCGCTCGTTCCGGCAGCTGCCACGCCCACGATCAAACTGGCGGTCGACACGATCCCGTCGTTCGCGCCGAGCACGGCGGCCCGCAGCCAACCCGTTCGCTGGGTTCGATGTCTTTCGGAATGTCTCATGGGGATCGTTCACCGTCGTTAGGCTGACTGTGCCGAACTTTCGCACACGCTCACGAGTTCATGCGAGAGGCGTCCATCGAGCACACGTGTCATGACCCGAAAGTTCAAGACCGATCACGTCGCCATGCATCGGGGCGCGGTCCTCCACAAGATCCACTGAGGTACGCCTAGCTCGGGTTTTCCAAACTGAACATTGCGCTGTCGTCGTCGTAGGCAAATATCTCCGCGTAACGACCCCAGCTGATCACGGCACGCAGCGTCTGTTCCGCTGCTTGCGCGGTCATATAGTCCTCCAGCTCGTCGGAGAAGCGGCTCATCGGGGCCATGTGCGAGGCGCGCTCGTCCAGGATGCATCGAATGTGAGAAGCGAGCGCCACGTAGCTCAGCAGATGAGTGGCGAAAATCTTCTTGCGCTCATCGAGGGGCGCGGCCGCGAACGCCATGCCTGGTTCCAGCAGACGGATGTCGCCGCCTTCGAGCTCCGCCAGCCGCATCATCTGCAACGTCTCGGCGACAGGAAACAAATCATCGATTTCCATCTGCAACCGGGAGGCGATCTCCGGCAGATCGGCCTTGCCGTTGAACGGCTCCGAGGCGAGCGCCTCCATCAGACCGGAGAGCAGATTCGAGGACACTCGCGGCAGCATCGTGCCGATCCCGAGCCCCGGCATCCATTCGGGCCGCGTACCGGTCGCGCCAGGCTTCGCGCGTGCAGTCATTGCGACGTAAATGCGCTCGACCAAGGCACGAAACGCCGGATCCAAACGATTCCGCGGCTGCGGCAAGGTAACGCCAATCTCCGAAAGCACGCGACCCGGATTGCTGCCGAACACCAGTATGCGATCCGACATCAACACGGCTTCCTCGATGTTGTGCGTGACCAGGATGACGCCCTTGATGGGCATGCGCCCTTCCGACCACAGATCGAGGAAGTCGGTGCGCAACGTTTCGGCGGTCAGCACATCGAGCGCGGAAAACGGCTCATCCATCAGCAGAATGTTTGGATGGACCACGAGTGCCCGCGCGAAGCCGACGCGCTGACGCATGCCGCCGGAAAGCTCGCGCGGATACGCCGACTCGAAACCATCCAGACCGATCATGTCGATGGCGGCGAGCGCGCGCTGGCGGATTTCAGCTTTCGGCAAGCGCTGCGCTTCGAGGCCGAGCGCCACGTTTTCGAACACCGTGAGCCAGGGAAACAAAGCAAAACTCTGAAACACCATCGCCACGCCGACCGCGGGCCCGGCAATGGGTTGGCCCAGATATCGCAAGCTGCCGGCGTTCGGACGCGACAGTCCGGCGATCAATCTCAACAGCGTCGATTTGCCCGAGCCGGAGCGGCCCAGCAGGGCCAGGATCTGGCCCTGGCCCAGCTCCAGATCGACCTTATCGAGCACCAGCAGCTCGCCGCCGTCGGGCTTGGGAAACGCCTTGCGAACTTGCTTGATCTCCAGCAACGGCTCGGCAGCATTCATCGCCACTCCGAAAGGTCACATCAGGCCAGGCGAAAACGTCGCTCGGCGTAGTAATACAACGGGCGCCAGAACATTCGATTGATGGCGACGACGAACAGGCTCATGGTCGCGACGCCCAGCACGATCCGATGAAAATCTCCCGCCGCCGTGGCGGCAGCGATATATGCGCCCAAACCGTGGGCTTTCGCCTCCGTATTCCCCCAACTCGCCAGCTCCGCGACGATCGAAGCATTCCATGAGCCGCCCGAGGCAGTAATCGCGCCTGTTACGTAGTACGGAAACACGCCGGGCAAGCCGACTTTGCGCCACCACAACCAGCCGCGCACCTGCAAGTTCCGTCCGACATAGCGCAACTCCCCGGGTAACGCCGACGCGCCGGCGATCACGTTGAACAGGATGTACCACTGCGTGCCCAGGATCATCAGCGGGCTCAGCCACAGATCGGGATTGAGGTTGCCGCTGACGATGCCGAACACCGCGACCGGAAACAGCAGGTTCGCCGGAAACGCCGCCAGAAACTGCGCGATCGGCTGCACGATTCGCGCCGCCTTCGGTCGCAGCCCGACCCACACGCCGATCGGGACCCAGATCAGGCTCGCGATGGCGATCAGCACGAACACGCGCGTCATCGTGATCGCGCCGAGCCCCAGCACTTCCAATACGTCGAACCCGCTCGTGTGGGCAACGAGCCCTCGCCCCACCCTCCAGCAGACCGCGATCACGGCGATCCCGATGACGCTGGTCCAGATCGTGTCGATCAGGCCGCTCTTGCCCGCCGGCAACGATGTTCCAAACGTTGGCGCGCGCACTCGTGTTCGACTCGTCCATCGCGCGAGCGCGCTGAGCATGCGCATAACGCCTCGAATCAATTTCGATCGCGCCAGCATGGTCAGCACCCATGACTGCGGCGCGCGCATTCCAGGTTCCTGCTCGACACGAAAGCGATCAATCCATGCGACCAGCGGCCGGAAGAACAACTGGTCGTACAGCAGGATCACGATCAGCATGGTGAAGATCGCCCAACCGATGGCGCCGAGATTGCGCTGATCGATGGCCAGCGCGATATATGAACCGACGCCGGGAAGATTGACCGTGACTTTGCCGACGCTGATCGCCTCGGAGGCGACCACGAAAAACCAGCCGCCCGACATCGACATCATCATGTTCCAGACGAGCGCGGGCGCCGCGAACGGCACTTCCAGGCGCCAGAAGCGCATCCATGGCGATAGCCGGAACGAGTCGGCGGCTTCCCTGAGCTCGGTCGGCACGGTACGCAGCGACTGATAGAAGCTGAATGCCATGTTCCAGGCCTGGCTGGTGAAGATCGCAAACACCGCCGCGAACTCGGCGCCGAGCACTCGTCCCGGCGCCAGCGACATGAAAAACACGACGGTGATGGAGATGAAACCCAGGATGGGAACGGACTGCAGGATATCGAGGAGCGGGACCAGCAGCTTGCCGGCCCGCTCGCTCTTGGCAGCCCAGGTCGCGTACGTCAGCGTGAACGCGAGGGACAATCCCATCGCCGCAAACATTCGCAGCGTGGTGCGGGCCGCGTACTCCGGCAGGTGCCATGGGTCGAGTGACAACGGCACGGCCTGAAGCTCCGCGAGCGGCTGCATCAATCCGCGGCTCGCCTCGGCGAAAAACACGAGCAGCGCGAACACGACCATCAACGCCAGCACGTCCCAGCGAGTGACGAAGTCACGTGCGAAGCCGAACGGACTGACTCTCGCGATCATTCTGACGTCGTCTCCACCTGTATCGAGCGTGCTCAGGTAGATCGGTTGGAGCCGGCGAGCCTCCCCGAAGGGCCGCCATCGAGCGGCCTGATCCTGTCAGAAATAGTCGCCCGCGGCTATTCGCTTCCAGGGCGGCGCCAGCGAGAACAAGTACACTTCCGACGGACCGTCGTAGATCCGGAACGCACCGAGTCCTTATCATTGGACGAGGATGCCGAAACAGCAACGCCCGCCGTGGAGTCTCGAATGAAATTACGCAACGTCCTGCTTGCGTGCCTGCTCGGCTCGGCCGCGGTCGCGCACGCCGACACCAAAACTTATACGGTCGACCCGCGCCACACGTTTCCGATGTTCGAGGTAAGCCATTACGGCTTCTCGACGCAGCGTGGGCGTTTCACCGCCGTGCGCGGCACGATTGCGCTCGATATGCAGGCCCGGCGCGGCACGATCGATATCGTCATCGACGCGAAATCCATCGACATGGGGTTCGAGGAATGGAACGAACAAATGCGCGCCGAGGGGTTCTTCGATACCGCCCGTCATCCGGAGATTTCTTTTCGCTCCAACGATCTGGAATTCTCGGGCGGCCGACCCGTGCGCGCACGCGGAACGCTCACGTTGCTCGGTGTCTCGCACCCGCTGACCTTGGAGATCGATAGCTTTCATTGCGACAAGAATCGGGTGAGCGGCAAGCCGACCTGCGGCGCCGACGCGCGGACCGAGTTGCAGCGATCCCAATTCGGCATGACCCGCTTGCTGCCCGGCGTGGGCGACGATGTCACCATCGTCATCGCGATCGAGGCGGCCGAACAAGCGCCGGCCGAATAGCCAGCGCGAGCTCCGAAGCCGGCCTCAGATCTCCAGGCCGAAACTCGCCTCCGGCATGCCGGTCAGCGATTGGCTGCCACTGCGCATGCTCAGCGCATGCGCGTGAATCCGGGGCAGCAGCTTGTCGAAGTAGAAGCGCGCCGTCTGAATCTTCGCGCGATAGAAGGCTTCCTCGGACGTCCCGGCATCGAGTCGCGAGCGCGCGGCTCGGGCCGACATCGCGAACATATAGCCAACACTCACATAGCCCGCCAGGTGCAAGTAGTCGACAGCCGTTGCTCCGACGAATGCCGCGTCGGATTGGCTGGCTTCGGCGGCAAAGTCCGTCATCTCGAGCCAGAGTTTCACCGCCTCGGCCAGCGTGGCAGTGATTGCGCTCAATTCCGGTGCGGAGTCCGGCTGGCGACAGAACGCCAGGATCTCGTCGGTGAAGTCGGTGAGTCCCTGCCGCAGCGGCCCCAGCAGCTTGCGTCCGAGCAGATCCATGCCTTGAATGCCGGTGGTGCCCTCGTAGATCCGAGTGATCCGCACGTCTCGTACGCGCTGCTCGATTCCCCACTCCTGCATGTAGCCGTGGCCGCCGAGGATTTGAATTCCCAGGTCGGTCGCTTCGGTGGCCCACTCGGACAGCGCGCCTTTCGCGATCGGAGTGAGCACGGCCAGTCGTTGCTCGGCCAATGCGCGCTGCGCGGCGCTGCCGGCATCGGCCAGATCGACCCACTTCGCACAGTACAACACCAGTGCCCGCCCGCCTTCGGCGATGGCTTTCTGGGTGAGAAGCATGCGGCGGATGTCGGGATGCACGATCAAGGCCGACGGCCCGGCGCTCGATGGCGCGTCGGCCGAGCGTCCGGCCAGGCGTTCACGCGCATAGGCCAAGGACGATTGAAACGCGCCTTCGGCATGAGCCTGCGCTTGCTGAGCGGTGCCGAGGCGCGATTTGTTGATGAAAACGAACATTGCATTCAAGCCGCGACCGGCCTCGCCGACCAGCCAGCCACGCGCACCTTCGAACGCCATCACGCAGGTCGCGCTCGCTTTCAAACCCATCTTGTGCTCGATCGAGAGACAGCGCACGGCATTGGCGCGCTCATCGATCTTGGGCACGACGAACAATGAAATGCCGCGCGTGCCCGGCGCCGCGTCGGGTAACTTCGCCAACACCAGGTGCACGATGTTGTCCGAAAAATCCTGCTCGCCGGAGCTGATGAATATCTTGGTGCCGGTGATGCTGTAACTGCCGTCGCCGCGTGGCTCGGCGCGTGTCCGCACCAGGCTGAGATCGGAGCCGCAGTGAGGCTCGGTGAGACACATCGTGCCCATCCATTCGCCGCTCACCAACTTCGGCACGAAGCGCTCGATCAATGCCGCGTCGGCGAAACTCATCAGCGTCTTGATCGCGCCGTCGTTCAAGAGCGCGTACATGCACCACGCATGATTCGCCGCCTGCATGAACTCCGACATCGCGAGCTTCAACGAGTACGGCGCGGCTTCCCCGCCTTGCTCTTTGGGATTGGCGAGGCGCGGCCAACCACCGTCGACATATTGTTTGTACGCATCCGCGAAGCCTCGTGGCGAACGCACGTTGCCATTCTCGAAGTGCGCGCCCTCCTGATCGCCGCTGCGATTCAGGGGCGCCAGCACTTCTTCCGAGAACTGCGCCACCGCTTGCAAGATCGAGTCGACGTCGTCCGTGCTCACGCCCGCGCCCGCCGGCAGCGAAGCATAGTGAGATGAGAAGCCGAGCACTTCCTGCATGCAAAAGCGCACGTCACGAATCGGAGCTTTGTAGCTGTGCATTACGCGGAGTCCATTTGCGCGCCTGACAGCGCTTGGTGAACGACGCCGCGCAACTGTTCGTGCAGGCCGTCGATGGGAATGGTCGGTGTCACGAGCCAGCGATACAGCAGCCCGTCGAGGGCCGCACAAAACAATTCAGCGGCAAGATTCGCATCGATCGACGCGTCGATGCCGCCATCCGCCTGGCCCCGCTCGATCCAGACCTGCACATCGCGATGCTGAGCGCGATGAACCTTGGCGACATTCGCTCGATACTCGGCGCTCGGATCGATGCTGGCGTAACGCAATAGATACATCGCACGAATGTCATCGGGCTCATCGCGAATAAATCCATGCAATGCTTCGATCGCTCGCTCCAGCGCCGGCACTCCGATGTTGGCGCCGACGGCGCTATGCACGCGGGCGATCCACTCCGCGGCCACCGTGTCATGAACGTAAGCAAACAATCCCGCCTTCGTTCCGAAACGATGCGTGACCAGACCGCGTGAGTAACCCGAACGCTCACCGATGGCCGCAAGCGTCGTGCCGGCCAGACCTCGCTCATTCAGAAGGCTCACCGCTGCTTCCTTGAGCAGACGATCGGAAAGCGCCGTGCGGTCTTCCTGCCGCCGGCGAGGGGACGATGCGGATGCTGTCATGGATGATTTTACTTGCTGGCAACAAGCAACTTAAAGCCCGACCGCGCGGGCGTCAACCCCTGGACGGACTAAAGCTCTGAGACAAAAGTGTCTTTTCGGTCACTACACTGCTCGAAATCGGCACTGCATAGTCGCGCCGACCTACTCATCCGGCAGCACGCCCCGCCCTTCGTTCAGGAACATTACGCATGAGTTTCAAACGTTCATTGACGTGCTTCGTCGCCTTGGCCGCCTTCGCCGCCGGTGCGGCTGCCGCCGATCGCACTACGCTGGCCAAAGAGGTGCGCGACGCCGAGCAGGCTTTTGCAACCAGCATGGCGGCTCGCGATCACACCGCCTTCACGCGACATCTCGCGGATGACGCCGTGTTCTTCGACGGTGAGAAAGCAACCCGCGGCAAAGCGGCGATCGCGGCAGCGTGGAAACCATTCTTCGACGGCCCGAATCCGCCGTTCTCCTGGACGCCCGAAAACGTGGAAGTGCTCGACTCCGGTGAGCTGGCCTACAGCAGCGGCCCGATCTTCGATCCCAAGGGCAAGCGGGTGGGAACGTTCAATTCAGTCTGGCGCCGCGAATCGGACGGTACATGGCGCGTCGTGTTCGACAAGGGCTGCAGTGCCTGCGCCTGCGCGAAAGCGCCAGCCGGCTGAACGCCGATCATCGCTTGTACGAAGCCACCGCGAGATCGTCCAATCCCACGCGGGTCAGCAAGACCGAATAGTGGGGATGCTCTCGCAGCGGCTCCAGACGCGGATCGGTGCGCAGGAACATCAGACAGTTCGAGCGTTTCGCAACGGCATCGTCGAGCAGCGTCATGGCACGCTGCTCATCGCCCAAGCTGAGATACGCGGCCGCCGATTCATACGGGCACACATAGGTGCCGGCACTCGCCGCCCGCTCGAGCAGCGGCAGTACCTTCTCTTTCTGCCCTGCATATCCATACGCCTGTGCCAGCATGATCAACGCGACCGGCGATCCGTCCAGTTCGGCGCCGCGCTCGGCGAGTTGCACGGCCCGTCGATAGTCACCGGCGATATAAGCGCCGACGCCCGCGCCTGAGAACACCGGGCCAACGTCCGGATGCTGTTGCATCTTCTTATCGACCCAGTCCCGCGCCGCCTCGCTCTCGCGCACCATGAAGAGCGCCCAGTTACCCCAATCCGCCATTTCCACGTTGAGCGGGTCGAGACGCTCGGCGTCGGCCAGCGCGCGCTTGACCTTCGCCGCTTCGCCCAGGCCCGAGTAGTACAACGCAAATCCCAATTCGGTCTGCGCCAGCGTCGGGTCGCGACGCTTCGCCTTGTTCAAGGCGATCCAGGCATCCTTCCAGCGCCAGGCCATCACATACGTCAGCCCGAGCGATGACCAGGCCTCGGCCGAATCGGGCCGTAATTGCTGTGCTTCGGCGAGCGAATCGACCACCTTCTGCAGCATGTTGATGGGCGGCTCGAAATAAGCAAACAACTGCCGGTAAGCATCGCCGCGGGCGATGTATGCATCGAAGAAGTTCGGATCGAGGGCGATGGCCTGGTCGAAGAGCTCGATCGCCCGCGGCAGGGACTCATGACTGAGCAGATCCAACTGATAGCGCCCCGCTACATACGTTTCATAAGCCTGCAGGTTGGTGGTGGGAAACTCATCCAGCGCGCGTTGCTCCTCCGCGAGGATGGCCACCTTCAAGGACTCCGAGACGGCGCCGGCAATGGCGGACTGCATCGCGAACAGATTGGTGTTGTCGGTGCGGCCCTCATAGTCCTTGTCCCAGACCACGAGCCCCTTGCGCAGGTCTTCCAGTTCCACGGTGATGCGCAGCTCGTTGCCGGAAGAAATACTGACGACGCCATCGAGCACATATTGAACGTCGGGCAACTGGCGTCGGATGTGATCGCGCGTCTTGTTGTCCCGGAACGTGAATGCGGACGGGGTCGGCACCACGCGCAGGCCCGATATCTTTCTCAAGTTACGGATCGCTTCGCGAGTGACTTGATCCGCGAACGGCCGCCAGGCTTCAGGCGCATCGCCGGAGACATCGAAGGGCACGACGACGACGTAGGGCAATTCGGCTGCCGGTCGCGCCTGCCACGATCCGATCGCTCCCCAAGCGAGCAAACCGGCGATCAGCACCGCAAGGGTCATGATTAACGGCACGCGCCACTTGGACACGACGGGATCGGCGACCCGTTTTGGTGCAGGCAACGGCGACTGAGCCCTCTCTTCCACCGAACTTTCAGGGATCACTGCGACCGGCGCGATGAACTGATACCCACGGCCGCGGATGGTGAGGATCGTGTTCTGCAGCTCGCCGCTGTCGCCGAGGATCTTGCGCGCGCTCTTGACGTGATTGCTCAAGGTCGCGTCCGACACCTCGCGTCCGTCCCAGACCTCCCGGAACAGCTCTTCACGAGACAGCACGCGTTCGCGATGCCGGATCAGGTACACCAGCAGGTCGAAGACTTTCGGCTCGGCGGAGATCACGGTGTCGCCGTGACTGATCCGATAACGGGTCGTGTCGACGATGTATTCGGCTATCTGGTATTTCATTCGACCGCCGAACCGCCGCGGGCCCGCCATTTGTTAGCGAATCATTACCTGAAAATTATCCAGGCGCCAAGCAACGTCGGGACGACGCAGCCACTGTGACTGCCGGTCGAATAACGATCGTACCGGGAGTGCCCCCATGCCCACGCCGCTGCAGATTCTGTCGGATCCTGTCTCGTTGACCGTACTGGGACTGTACGGAGCCTTGATACTACTGGAAGCATCGTTCCCGGCTCGCCGCCTGCCCCCGGTCAAAGGCTGGCGCAGCCGGGCGCTCATCGTGTTCGTGTTGTATTTCTTCGTGTCGTCCTATCTGCCCCTGCTGTGGGGCGAGACCCTGGCCCGCTACCAGCTGTTTAACCTGGAAACGCTCCACCCGCTGGTCGGCGCCGCCCTCGCAGTGCTCGTCTATGAGTTGCTGGTCTATGTCTGGCATCGGACCATGCACCGGGTGCACTGGATCTGGCGGTCCTTTCATCAGATGCATCACAGCGCGGAGCGCCTGGACAGCTACGGGGCGTTCTATTTCAGCCCGCTGGACATCGTCGGCTTCACCTTGCTCAGCAGCTTGAGCCTGACCGTGGTGGGACTCGGCGCGCAGGCGGTCACCTACTTCCTTTATGCCACGATGTTCCTGGCGGTGTTCCAACACGTGAATGTCCGCACACCGCAATGGCTGGGCTATATCGTGCAGCGGCCCGAGAGTCACAGCGTTCATCACGCCCGCGGCATTCACCAGTACAACTATTCCGACCTGCCGCTGTTCGACATTCTGTTCGGCACGTTCCGCAATCCGAAAGAATTCTCTAGCGAAGCCGGCTTTTACGATGGTGCCTCGGCGAAGCTGGCGCAGATGCTGGTATTCAAGGACATCGCCGGCAGCGATTTCGATCCGGCGATGAAGCTCGAGCTCTCGAAGGGCGAGCTCGAGATGAGGTGACGTCGATCGCGACGCGGATGGGCAGCCCCCAGGGCTGCTCATCCGCGACTTGATTGGAATCAGCGACCGGTCAGCTCCTTCAAGGAGATGCCCATGGCGTTGTGACGATAGTCATCGCGCACCCAGAACGCTTTGAAGCCGTTGCGGGCGCCGTTGAACTCGCCATAGTCGTCGCCGTTGGCGTCGCCGGGCTTCTCGTCGCCGCCGTAGGTGTACACGGGGCGATCGCGATAGGCCCACACGGCAAGGGCGCCACTTTGACCCTGCTTGGCACGAGTGCCGGTGGTCGGATCGATGTCGATCACCGTCCACAACGAGCTCTCCGCTCGCGCGCCGGGCTGCGCCTTCACATAAGGGAACGTCTCCTGACACACTTTCGGATCGAAGTTGCCGCAAATCGCCAGGCGATACTGTTGCGGTGAGTCCGGGTGGTCGCATGACTGCTGGTCGAGCGCATCGTCATTGCAGTGATAGAGATATATCGTCTTGCCGTTCGCATCCGCGAGCACCTGGCCGATGCGCGAGTCTTGAATCGTGAATTCGGCGGGCGGCGAATAGGCACGCTGGGTGAAAACGTTGTGCCAACCCGGATTGTCGCTGCCGGTCATGCTGCGAGTCTGCTTTTCGAGTCGATAGGTGTAGAGCGGCTTGCCGCGAAATGCCCATTGCCCGACGCCGGGCGAGCGCTCGACGATGCTCCATTCGCCGTGCGCTTTCGCGATCTGTGGAGCCGCGACCGGCACCCAGGTTTTGAGGCACTCGGCATCGCAATTGGATTTGTTCGGAGCGTCCGCGTCGGAGCTGTAGACCGAATATCCCTTGCTCGTGATCACCATGTGGCCGGTACGAAACGGCACGACGTCCAGCTCCGGCGGCACATCCGCCGGCGGGCCGACCGGAAAACGCACCGCGCCTTGCTCGCCGACGACGATGGCTTTGGTGGCACCGAGCACATCGCCCGGCTTACGATCGCGATCCGAGGTGTAGACCGGCAAGCCATCGTAGGCCCATTGATTCTGGCCATCGTTGCGCTTGATGGTGGTCCACTTGCCGACGGGCTGCGCATCCGCTGGCGCCAGCTTCGGCTTCCACAGCTGGTCGCAACTGCGGCGCTTGTCGAGATCCGGCAGCAGGAAGCCCGGTGGATACGGGCTCATCAGACCCGAGGTCTCCTTATAAACGGTGTCACCACAGGTCGACACTCCGCTGCCGCGCCGATCGCCGAGGCTGCCGTTGCGCAACTGTTGCTGGGGCCAGATGTAGAGGGTCATTCCCTTCTCATCCGCGAACACCGGCCCTTCCAGCTCCGTCGGCATCACCTTGATGCCGGGCGGCAGCGGCATGGAAATCGAAACCTCTCGCGCATCGTTGTCTTTTGTTTGCCAGAAAGGCTCGATCGGCAGCGCGGCCCCACTCAGCTCGCTCGCCAAGAGCAAGGCCACTCCCATCGTGAGCTTCGCCGGGCCGCATAACGGTTGCAAAAAGGAGCGTGTTTGCGCATGAACGCCCCGTTCGGATCGGTGTTGCCTGAGCATGTGAGCCTTACTGGTCTTGTCCAATGGTCCCCGGCAACGGAACCTATCCAACGCAGGTGCGCAATTCAATCAGCTTGGAATGGCGGGCGCGGTCTTGCGCAGTCTGGACAGCAAGAAACATTGGACGGGCGGGTTCTCAGCCGCGCAGGCTCTGCAACGACGCGGCGAGCTCCGCCAGCGAATAGGGCTTGCGAAGCACACCGAAGCCTTCGCTTTCGGCGCGCCCGGAAGCGGCATCTGCGTAGCCGCTGGTCAGCAAGACAGGAATGTTTGCTCCGCGTTCGCGCAGCTCGCGCCCGAGCTCCACGCCGTCCATGTCCCCCGGCATCATGATGTCGGAAAACACCAGATCGTACGCATCGCCCTCGGCGAGCGCGGCCAGCGCCGACGATGCGCTAGCCACACGACGCACACGATAACCCAATCGGCCGAGCATCCGGCTGACCATGGTCGCGACATCGTCATCGTCTTCCACCAGCAAGACCGCACCCGCGGATTCGTGTGCCGCCATCTCGGGAATCAGGCCCTCGGCGCTCGGTCCATCCTTTGCAGGCTGCGAGATCGATCGAGGCAGCAACAACGCAACCGTCGTGCCCCGCCCCACTTCACTTTCGATCTGTACGTTGCCGCCCGACTGCTGCGCGAATCCATACACTTGAGCCAGACCCAATCCCGAGCCCTTGCCGACATCCTTGGTGGTGAAAAAGGGTTCGAACACCCGTCGCTGCACTTCGGTCGTCATGCCAACGCCGGTGTCGATGATGGACAGCCGGACGAAGTCACCTCGCAAACCGTCGATATGAACCGCAGGCGCATTGCGCGCGCGAATGATGATGACACCGCCCTTGGGCATCGCGTCCCGCGCATTGACCGCGAGGTTGAGCAACACCAGCTCCAGCTCACCCGGATCGACGTGCACCGGCCACAAATCCTGAGTGAGCTCCAATTGCACCTGGACGTTGCCGCCCAGACTGCGAGCCAGCAGCTCTCGCATCCCGCCGATCTGACGCGCCAGATCGACGGGCTGCGGCTGCAGCGCCTGGCGACGAGAGAAGGCCAGCAACTGACGCGTCAATGAGGCCCCTCGATGAGCGGCCTGACGCATGCCATCCATCAGCAATTTACGTCGCGCCGGTTCATCGGTGTGATCCAGCATCTCCAATCCGCCGAGAATCACCATCAACAGGTTGTTGAAGTCGTGCGCCACACCGCCGGTCAGTTGGCCCAGTGCTTCGATCTTCTGAGCTTGTCGGAGCGAATCCTCGATGCGGGCTCGCTCGATCATCTGCGTGCGCAGTTCCTCATTCGCGGCTTGCAGCTCGCGAGTCCGCGCGGAGACCAGATCTTCCAACTGGACGGCTGCTGCGGCTTGGGCCTCGAGCAACGCTTTGAGCTCATATTGGCGTCGACGGGCTCGCATGGCCGCCTGCACGGTGCTCGTCAGCGTAATCGTCTGAACCGGACGTTCGAGCAGAGACACGTTTCGTAGCATGCCGACGAGCTCGCGCCGCCAGCCCGACACGTTACGATGCGTCAGCTGGCTGGTGAGAATGACGAACGGCAGGTCGGACCAAGCGGGCTGTTCACGGACCCAGGTGGCAAGCGCGGTCGTGTCTTTGCGATAGAGCGCTTCCTCCGCGAGCAGGACCGCGGCGATATCGGTACCGATGTGCTCCATCAAACAGGCAAGATCACGACAGATCTCCGTGCTCACTCCGCCCCGGGTCAGCAACTCCGCCGCGGCGGACGCGTCGCGACCGATGGGCGCCAGCACCAGAACACGGAAGGCGCCCGACTCAGCTCCCTCCATGTGTATCACTCATCAATGGCTCGGGATCGCCCGTGTATTGCGGCGTCCCCGAGAAGATGCCGCTGAAGTTGACCAGCGGCGGCCCGACCTCAACGCCCTGAGGCGTGAGGCGGAATTCACGAATGGTGTGCTCGTGATGGCCGCTGCGCTTCTTCACCACGGACAGGGCGCGTCTTACCACGCCGCCGTACTCGAAATATCTCAACATCAACACCGCATCGCTCAGGTAGCTGACATCCAGCGGCGTCTCCATCGGCCCGACCAGCCCGTGCTGGGCGAGCACCAGCAACGTGAGCACGCCTTGCTGATTGAGATACGTCAGCAGCTCATGCATCTGCAGGATCAGAAAGCGCCCATCGGGCATCGCGTTCAGATAGCCGTTCAAGCTGTCGATGATGATGACGCGCGCGCCGTCGACTTCCACGCTCTTGCGAACATTCGCGGCGAACTCTCCCGGCGACAGCTCGGCGGGATCGATCTGTTGAAAGCGGATCGAGCCATTCTGGATCAACTCCGTCAGAGGCAGCCCGATGGTCCGCGCCCGTGCCTCCAGCGTGCCGCGGCCTTCATCGAAGGCAAAGAACACGGCGTGATCTCCGCGTTTGGCGGCTGCGATGGCGTAGGTCAATGCGAGCGAAGATTTACCCACACCGGCGGCGCCGATGAGCAATGCATTCGTGCCACGTTCGAGGCCGCCGCCCAACAGCCGATCGAGCTCTTCGCTGCCGCTCGGAACAAACTCGCCAAGGAAATCGGCGTGATGCTCCGCTGCGACGAGTCGCGGGAAAATCTCCAGCCCGCCCCTGCGAATCGCGAAATCATGATAGCCGCCGCGGAAATTGATCCCGCGCATCTTGAGCACCCGAATCCGACGACGCTCGGCGCCATACTCGATCGCAAGCTGCTCGAGCAGGACCACGCCATGGGAAATCGAGTGCAGCTGCAGCCCGCCGCTGTCCGCGCCGGACAGATCGTCGAGTAGCACGACGGTGCACTGGCGGCTGGCAAAGAAATGCTTGAGCGCCAATACCTGACGGCGATAGCGCAACGAGTCCTGCGCGAGCAGGCGCAGCTCCGACAGACTATCGATGACGACCCGTGTGGGATTGAGCGCGTTGACCCGATCGAAGATCAACCTCGTGGTTTCGCCCAGCTCCAGTTCGGACGGATGCAGGATGGTGAGCTCACGCTCCTGATCGAGCGTGCTCTCCGGTGGAATCAACTCGAAGATATCGATCCCTTCCAACGACCACCCATGCCGCTTCGCTACCAGCTCCAATTCGAGCAAGCTCTCGGACAGCGTGATGTAGAGGACCGGCTCGCCCAGGCGCGCGCCTTCCAGCAAGAACTGCAACGCGATGGTGGTTTTACCCGTGCCCGGACGACCTTCGTACAGATACATCCGGTGGCGATCGAAGCCTCCGCCGAGGATGTTGTCCAGCCCGGCACTGCCGGTGGAGACGCGCTCAGGATCCGTTGCTACGCCTGTCCCTGTGTGAGCTCGTTCAGACATGCACCGCTCCTTTAATGATTTGAATAGGTGTGCCCCGCTGTGGTGTAAATCCGGGAAAAAAACTGGTGACGGTGCCGGAAAGTTCCCGGCGTGGGTGGCGCCCGCGGCGTGGCCGATCGCCCCGTTCTTCGGGGCATTCGCGTAGCCATCAAGTGTGCGCCCTCACCTGTTCAATCGATCGCGCGTCATCGCGCCACCTGCATCGAGTCTCTGATCTGCGGCAACACGGGGACTTGCGTTCGGATACGGCTCCAACAAGTCTTCGGCTCGGTGATGTCACTGCACGCTTCGAGATCAGCCGTTGCGCCAAGAGCCGAACCATGAATCGGCGGCTACCGTGAACGGTGCTTTCTAATAGAGACGAGACCGGCGCAGGCGCTCGATCGATTCTCGACAGCTACTCGCGAATGCTGCCGCCTCGCCAACTGAGCTTGCGGTCAGATGGCCCCGCGCGGGGAGGATCGCCGTGGCTACACCGGTCTTACCAGAATCATCGATAAACGAGACGAGGGCCGGGTAAATACCAGACCACTTATAAATAAATGGTGCTATTATTACCCAACATGAGAACCCGGAATCTCGACGCGGCCCTTCAAGCGTTCCGTGACCAGGGCGGCACACTGCGCACCCGGGATCTAATCGCGCTCGGTATTCACACCGACGCCCTGTACGCTCTGCGTGAGAGCGGGCAGATCATTGAGCTTGGCCGCGGGCTCTACCGCCTGACCGAAACCGAGGAAGCCGAGCACCCGGATCTCGCCGTGGTAGCCGCGCGCGCTCCCAACGCGGCTGTCTGCCTGATCAGCGCCCTCTCATACCACGGCATCACGACCCAGATCCCCTCTTCCGTGCACCTGGCCGTGCCCCGGGGCAGCTATCACGGCATCAAGCTGTCCGTTCCTGTCACGGTATATCGCTTCGATCCGAAGACCTTCAAGGTAGGCATCGAGACACATCCGGTCGGCGGGATGCCGCTGCAGGTTTACAGCGCCGCCCGCAGCGTAGTGGATTGTTTCAAGTTCCGGAACAAGCTGGGTCTGGATGTCGCGCTCGAGGCGCTGCGACTGGCACGGCAGCGAAAGCGCGTTCAGAACCGACAACTGCTGCACTATGCGCGAGTGCTTCGCGTCGAGAAGCCCATGTCACCGTATCTGCAGGCGATCGAATGACTGATAAGAAAAACATTGTCGCCTCTGTGCTCGCGCGCCTGCGCAACACCGCGAAGTCGAGCGGCGCACCCTTCCAGCAGATACTCCAGCAGTACGCCATGGAGCGATTCCTCCATCGCGTATCAAGATCGCCGCATGCGCAAACTGTCATCCTCAAGGGCGCGCTATTGCTCAAGACGATCGGCATTCCACGTGCTCGCCCCACCATGGACATCGATATGCTTCGGAAGGGAAAGACCGATCAGGCCAGCCTGATCGCACTCGTGAAAGACTGTGCCACCATCGACGTGGAGCCGGACGGACTCACATTCCTCGCGGACAGTATTGTGGCCGAGGAGATAAAGAAGGAGTCCGAATACAAGGGGACTCGGATTCTGATGGACGCTCGCATGGACAATGTGCGTCTTCGAATTCAAGTCGATTTCGGTGTGGGCGATGTGATGGTGCCTGGACCCAGGATGATCGAGTACCCCGCCCTCCTGGACGGCGATACGATCCAGTTGCTCGCCTACCCGATCGAGACAGCGATCGCGGAGAAGCTCGAGGCCATGGCGGCCCTTGGCAACGCCAACAGCCGGATGAAGGATTTTTACGACGTGTGGATTTGCTCGCGACACCTCGATCTGGACAAGGATGTGCTTATCAATGCCATTGTCGCCACCTTTGCGAATCGAGGAACTCCCGTGCCCACGGGCGATTTCGAAGCCCTCTCGCCGAGCTTCATCAACGGCCATCAGCCTCAGTGGAATGCCTTCGTCAGAAAGATCGGCGAGGACCCGCTCAGAGATAAATTAGGAGAGGTGGTCGCTGATCTGAGGGAGTTTGCTCTGCCCTTGCTGGATCGATGCGCGTGACGCCACATCGTAGCCATCCTCTACGAAATGGTTGTGCGCCCCTCAGAGCTTCGCGCCCACTCTTCGCGCGTGATCTTGTACAAGCAGTGCCGTCGCAAGGGATGACCGATCGGCACGGCGGGATGGTCGAAATCCCGGGCTGTGTTGCGCATGCCGATCCGTTCCATGACCGCGCGAGAGGGTGTGTTCGATAAGGCCGTGTAAGAGACGACTTCGGAGAGGCCCAACTGCTCGAACCCCACCTTCAACGATGCCTTCGCCCCTTCCGTGGCGTATCCCTGCCGCCAGAATCGCCGAGCGAGGCGCCAGCCGATCTCGACGCAGGGTGAAAATGGCATCGTCAGTTTCGGAGTCCACAGGCCCACGAAGCCGATGAACTCACCCGTGTCCTTCAGCTCCACCGCCCAATTGCTCCAGCCGCGCTCGGAGAATTGATTCATCCAGAATTCGATGCTGGCGCGCGACTGCGCCTCATCGATGAGCGAGGGAAAATATCGCATGACCTCCGGGTCGGAGTTCATCGCGATAAACGGCGCAATGTGACGCTCCTGCCAGGCGATCAAACGCAGGCGGCGCGATTCATGTTCAACGAACTGGAGCATGGTTCGATCAGGCGCGGGTGATCAATGGCCGGACAATGTCGCCCAGCGCTAGTAAACAACGCAAGTGGCGAAAGGACGATTCGCAAAACAGCGCCGCGCGCGCTGGAGTCGGCTCAGGGCAAAGCTCACAAACGGAAGGAAATGTCCGCGCCCGCGGTCCATCCGGTGACGTTCGAGCCCCACACGTAAGACGCGCCGATCCCGATCCACTGAACTTTCCAGAGCTGGTTGAGATAGTCCAGCACGAGGCGGCCGTGCAGCTCGTTGAGGTAGTCCTCCTTGAGCCCATCTCTCAAACTGCCGTAGAGCTCGGAATGGCTGAATGAACCGCCCGTGCGCAGCTCGTGCCCGAAGAATTCCACGCCGAGCGGCACGTCGACGTCGACTTTGAATGCAAGGGAGCCTGAGTCGCCGTGCACGCTCACTTGATCGCTCGAGCTGCGAATGCTCTCCGTGTGGTAGTACGTCGGCGTCATCGTCAGTTTGATGATCGTGCGTTCCCAGTTCACGACGTATTGAAATCCCAGGTCGGCGACGACGGTTGCCGTATCCACGGTCCAGTTGACCAACCCCAATTGATTGGCCAGCGGCAGATTCGCCAGCATGAACGCGCTGTTGGCCGTATAGCTGTTCCACGTGCGCCCGTAGATCCCCAGCAGCGTTGGCGACACGCTGAAGGCATTGCTCAACCAGAATCGCGCACCGCCGCCGAACTCCAGACCGGCGGTCCGGAACTGGTTCCGGTCGCCCTCCAGCAGCGGCGAATGAATGTCGTTGGTCGCCTCGACATAGCCCATGTTTCCTTGCAGTCGCGGCTGCCAGCCGATCTCGAGATCGCCGAGCGGCCGCGGCGCGCCCAACTCGCCGGCGCCGCCGAGCTTGGACACAACCAGACGCGCATCGCTGCTCGAGCGCTGGAATGCACCCGTCGACCTGAAAGCGCCACCCGAGATCCCGTAATCTCCACCGAGGATCGTGAGCGCTTCGATGCGATTGCCGATCGCGCTGCGAATCTGAGTCGCTTGATCGGGGGTGATCTGGCAGCGAGCGGCCTGCGGGTACAGACCGGCCAGGAGAAATCCGAGCGGGATCAGCACGCCCAACTGCGCAAGGAACGAGGTACGAGCACTCTTCATGACCACTCCTGTTCTTCTCGAGCGGTGCGAGGGCCCTGCGCCCTCAACTGTAGAAGTCGCAAGCGTTATCAGCGCTTGCGCTTTTTCAGAGCCACGACTTCGCGCGGCTCAATCGCGACGTCATCGCCTGCTTCCATCTGACGGAGCTTCACCTCTCGCGCGACCTTGAACGTCTCCTGTTTTCCATCGGGGTGTTCCACCGTCAGCAGACGAAAGCTGGCATCGACGGACAACACCTTCGCACGCGCCGCACCGGGGGCACCCTCGCCTTCCGATTCGCCGTCCCGTGAGACGTACACCGTCAGGTCCTCCGCGATCGTTGGCTGCACTTTGTCGCCCGGTCGGATGGAATCCGCGTTCGGCACGGTGGGAGCGATTGGATATTTCCTGAGCGTGGCCTCACCCGGTGCCCGGAATGTAATGAGGTGGGCGCCCGCGTCCACGGATTCCACAATCCAAGGCTCCTTGACGGACTCGACGCGGATACCGCTCTGAATCAGTCCCGGCTCACCTCTCGGCGGCACGTTGGCGACCGGCGCCGTCCAGCAGCCGCTGATGGCCAGTACGGCGAGGCCAGGCAGCGCACTGAGAATCGCTCGGGGCCAGGGCATCATGGGTTGCAGAGCCCACTCGACTTCATCGAGCGCACGACGGAGGTCGAGCTCGACATGAGTCGTATACCGTGGCAACTCTCAGCATTCGCTTGTATTCCCGCGCTTCGTAACACAGGGAGCGCTTGTGACGGGTCAAGGTTGCTGCTGAAGAGCGCGGACTCGCATTAGGAGTGAAGGAACAGCGTGTAGCACTTCACCGCAATTGCAGGCGGCCGAAAGAACGCGGCCG
>JAEWAF010000131.1 GCA_023391815.1 Pseudomonadota bacterium | reverse complement strand
GGGGCCCCCCCCCCCGGCCCCCCCCCCGCGACGGAGGAGAGTCAGCGCACTTCGATGAAGACTTTGTTGGGCTTGCTACGCTGGTAGCCGTCCCAAACCGATACATACAACTTCAACTGCGTCCCTTTCTGCACGGCCTGCAAGGCAGCGGGATCGGCGACGGTGATCGCACCGGTGTCTGCGTCGATGGCGAAAATTCCGCCGCTGGAATATTCCGTTTGCCACTGCGAGAACGCGGTATCCGAGTCGGCGTCGTTGGCTTGCACCGTACCGACGACGGTACCGGCAGCGGCGTTCCGCGCGACCGAGAACCATTGATACGGAATCTCGGCGAGGTTGTTGCGAACGTAGCGCTGTAACCACTGCATGGCCGGGCGTTCGGCACCGTTCTCATAAGTGAGCCACGCGCCTTGCGCGGTTCGCCAGTGACCCGGCCGATAGCCCCACAACGTGATGCCGCGCACGGCTTCGTGCTCCCAGAACAGCGGGAAGATTTTCTGATAGCCGGCGAGCTGCACCGGATCGTCGTTGCCATCGATGTCCAGCTCGGTCACGTAGATCGGCAGCTGTGACTTGTTCGCCAGATAATCGAGATTGGCGCGGAAGTTCGGCATCGGCGCCGGCTCGGTGGTCGAGAACGCGTGGCCCTGGATGCCGACCAGATCGATCAATCCTCGAGCTTTGAGCAACTTGATGATCCCGAGATAACTTTCCGTGGCGTTCCGATCATTGGCGATGCTGTAGTCATTGAGCATCAGCTTGGCGTTCGGGAAATATTCCTGCGCCAGCGCGAACGCATTGACGATCCAGTCCCACCCGGTTGCGCCAGCGCCGCCCAGCGCTTCGTAATAATTGCCACAGCCGCCGCACGATTGGCCCGGCGGGGTATTCGCCGGTGCGAGCGGCGGGTCGTGCAACGGCTCGTTCACGACTTCGATCTGCTCGAGGTCGGGATAACGTTCGGCGATGGCCGCGAACCATTCGCGCAACTCTTCCAGTTGTTCGGCCGGCGGCAGATTTTGCAGCCATTCCGGCTGCTGATTGCCCCACACCAGCACGTGCCATTTGAACGTGAATCCGTTGGCGCGCGCCATCTGGTACGCCGCATCCGCCTGCGTCCAGTTCATCACATCGCGAGTGCTTTCGACGGTGGCCCACTTGCCGCCGTTCTCCGGTGTGACTTGATTCCAATACGCGGCGAAGTTCGGTGTCTGCGGCGGACTGTGCGCGCTGCCCAGATATTTCGGCTTGCCCGTCGCGATCGGTGGGCCGGGCGGAGTATAGGGCGGGGGTGGAGGGGGCGGCGGTGTGCCGGTCGCGGCCGAGCCGGTGTCCAGATCGTTGACCGTGTACCACGAGCCCTGGCGCCCGAACGCGAACTTGTCGATGAAGTTCCCGGTCTCGCGGCCGCCGACCGAGAACGTTTGTGTGAGATTGCCGGCGGGTACGGTCCAGGTCGCCGGGCCGGCGAAGCCGGTAATTTTGAACCATTTGAAAACATTGGTCGTGGCCGGGCCGCCATTGCGAACAGTATCGGCGGGCGTCGTGTAGCCCCCGCCGTCCACTTGATTGATCAGCACCCATTGGCTGGTGCCGACCTTGTCGCCGAATCCGTTGCCAACGTAGAAGCTGTCGTCGCTGCCGCCGCCAGGGCCCACGCGGAAGCGAGCATACAGGTCATAATTTCCCGCTGCTGGAAACGTGACGGCGTAAGTGAGCGCGCCGTCGGCGGTTGCGGGCGGGCCGAATCCCGGCGAATCGTTGACGATCGTGACGTAAGTGGCGCCTTCGGTGGTGCCGACGGTGTAGGCGGAGCTGATGCTGGCCGATTCCGCTTCGACGATGATGGGTTCGGTCTGTGCCGCCGCGGTGAGCGGCACCGCCAGGATTACAACCGCACCCAGGAACGCACGCAAATCCATGCTCATGACGATCCCCCAGATTGTTTGTAGCGTTGAACGGGCTGTTCGGCGGGCGCAACGCTAGCACCGATTGACTGTGGCTGGTAGCGGTATCATCATGCCCCGCGGAACCGGCCGACCGAGCCGGGCCACAACTGCAGGAAACATCTGTTCGCGCCGCTTGCGATCGGCAGCGGAGGGGGAGCATTGCGCATCACTAAGACGAGCGCCACGGGCGCATGACCATCCTTGGCGTTGTGTTCGCGGTGGCGCTGCTGATCGCGTTGATCGCGATTCTGCGCGTTCAGCCTTTCATCGCCTTCATCGTGACTGCGTTGATCGCCGCCCTGGTGCTCGGCCTGCCGATCGAGAAGATTCCGAAGACCATCGAGCGTGGCATCGGCGACATGCTCGGCTCGCTTTCGATCGTGATTTGCCTGGGCGCGATGTTCGGCAAATTGATCGCCGATAGCGGCGCCGCGCAGCGGATTGCCGAGGCGCTGATGCATTTGTTCGGCCCGAGCCGAGTGCCGCTGGCGATGGCGCTCACCGGCTTCATCGTCGGCATTCCGCTGTTCTACAACGTCGGTTTCGTGTTGATGGTGCCGCTGGTTTTCTCGGTGGTTTATCGTGCCAAGGTGCCGCCGATGCTGGTCGGCATTCCGATGCTGTCCGGCCTGTCGATCGCGCACGGCTTCCTGCCCCCCCATCCTTCGCCGACCGCGCTGGTCGCTCAGTTCGGGGCCGACATGGGGATGACATTGATGTATGGCTGTTTGATCAGCGTGCCGACGCTGTTCATCGCCGGCCCGTTGTTCGCGCGCAGCCTGACGCGCATCGCCGTCACTCCCTCCGCGTTGTTCAAACCGACGACGCTCACCGAGGACCAGTTGCCAGGGACGTTCAACAGTTTCGCTTGCGCGTTGTTGCCAGTGGTTCTGATCAGCGGTGCGACGGCGCTCAGCTACGGGACCTTCACTCCGTCGACCCGCTCAATGATCGAGTTCCTCGGCAATCCGATGCTCGTGATGCTGGTGTCGTTGCTGGTGGGCTCGATTACGCTGGGCCTTGCACGTGGCCGAAATGTCGCGCAATTGATGGAGGGCTACGGGCACGCCATTCGTGACATCGCTGGTATCTTGCTCATCATCGGTGGTGCCGGCGCGCTGAAACAGGTGTTCGTGGACAGCGGCGTCAACACGGAGCTGGGCAATCTGCTCAGCAATGTGCCGATCCATCCGCTGGTGCTCGGCTGGTTGGTCGCGTTCGCCATCCGGATTGCACTCGGCTCGGCGACGGTCGCGGGACTGACAGCGGCGGGCATCGTTGCGCCGCTGATCGAGATCAGCGGTGTCGATGCGAATCTGATGGTGTTGGCCGTCGGCGCCGGAAGCTTGATGTGTTCGCACGTCAACGATTCGGCGTTCTGGATGTTCAAGGAGTATTTCCAGGTCAGCCTGCGAGACACGTTCCGCTCCTGGACGCTGATGGAAACATTGGTCGGCAGCCTCGGCCTGGTATTCGTGCTGGTGCTGAACGCCCTGCTGTAATCGGGGCACGATCCGGACACGCGCAGCTTATTGACTGCGTCCGGGGAGCTGTGCGCACCGTTTAGGGTGGCGGCTGCAGGGCAACGTCGGCGAAAATGCCGGCCATGAGCATAGTCAAGCGGCTCGCCGCTCCCCTGATTGCCCTGTTCCGGCTGCATCTGCTCGCGATCATCATCGTCGCGATCCTGGTGCTGCTGTACACGGTGCTCGGTTTCTTCACGGTGCCACGAATCGCTCGCGCGCAGATCGAGAGCTATGTCACCGAACAGCTGCATCGGCAAGTGTCGGTCGGCGAGATCCACTTCAATCCTTATGTCTTCGACGCCAGCATCGGCGGGCTGACCTTGCGCGAGGCGGACGGCTCGCCCGTCGTCGGCTTCAGACATCTTTATGTCAATGCCCAGCTCGCGTCGTCGATCTGGCAGCGCGCGCTGGTGCTGAAAGAGGTACAGCTCTCCGCGCCGGACATCAATGCCATCATCGCGAAGGACGGCACAGTGAACCTCGCGAAGCTGATTCCGGAATCGAAGGAGGCGCCGGGCACGGAGCAGCAGACGTCGCTGCCGAAAGTGCGGATCGGGATGCTCGACATCCGCGACGGCCGCATCGGCTTTACAGATAACACGCATGCGCAGCCGTTTACCGCGGTGATCGAGCCAATCAAGTTCACGCTGACCGATTTCAAGACCGATCTCGAGTACCAGAACGCGTATCACTTTTCCGGGGCCACCGTCGCCGGCGAACAGCTGGATTGGGCCGGGAACTTCACCGTGCAGCCATTGGGGTCCACCGGGCGGTTTCGCGTCGGAGGTCTCAAAGCTGCGACAGTCGACTCGTACGCTGAAGACATGCTGCCGTTTCAACTCGCGTCTGGAAACGCGACGCTCGAAGGCAACTATCGATTCGCCCTGACGCCCACACTCGGCCTCGAAGCCTCGTTGCCATCGGTGCAAGTCCGCGACCTGTCGATCAAGGAGCGCGAGGCCAAAGCAGCGGCGCCGGTCAAATTGCCCACCGTGGATATTCACGAGGTCGCCCTTTCTTATGAGAAGCGCGATATCGGCATGAAGCGAATCGATGTGAAAGGCGCGCACATCGAGGCGGCCATCGAGCCCGATGGATCGATCAGCTGGATGCGCTTGCTCAGGGGGACGTCGAGCAAGAACGCGCAACCGGTAACGGCGTCATCGACCTCGACGAACGACTCGGCAGCGAAAGGTTCGCACGGCGAGGATGGCGACTGGCGCATGCACGCGGACACGATTCAGTTCAGCGAAGCCACCATCCTCGCCGAGGACCGCAGCGTGAAGCCGGTCGCGAAGTTCGAGCTCGCGCCCATCGCGCTCACGGTCAACGGCTGGAGCACGGACACCACCGCGAAAGTGCAAGTCGACGCGGATGTGACCATCGACAAGAAAGGCAAGTTGCTCAGTAAGGGCGACGTGCAGCTGGAGCCGCTGAGCGCGCAGCTGTCGGTGGACTTGAAGGACTTCGAGTTGCCGGCGATTCAGCCGTACCTCAACGAAATGACGGCAATGACGCTGCACTCCGGCCGGCTGAGCGTGAAGGGCGATGTTTCGTACGCGGCGACG
>JAEWAF010000127.1 GCA_023391815.1 Pseudomonadota bacterium | reverse complement strand
GATAGCGAAGGCAGTAGGGGAGCGCGGTGCCGGGACGAGGTAGGTCGCTCCCGGCGACGCGGACCACAACGCCTCCGACAACGACGCGCAGATGTCACCTCTCGGCGATCGTAGACCCCCGCGCCTCCGGCAGACGCGGAGATGTCACCTCTCGGCAAATGCAGACCACCGAGCCTCCGACAACGACGCGGAGATAGCAACTGCCTGCGAGGCAGACCACCGAGCCTCCGCCTCCGCCTCCGACTCCGAGGATACGAAGCAGAAATAGAACGGCGCGGCGCGAGGTCGAGCGCCCAGCGACCGGGTCACGTCAACCACCAGTCCCACTCCGCGTTGTACGCCAAGAATGATCCACACAAGGACCCTGCGCATGCAACTCACAAACGTCACCAAGCGCCGACTCACATTCCTATTGATCATCGGCAGCATCATGACTGCCGCAGCGCTGAATCAGGCCGAGGCCGGAGTGCGCGATCCTAGTGTCAATGCTCGGCAGCAAAATCAGCGGCAGCGCATTGATCAGGGCGTTCGATCCGGTGAGCTGAACCGTGCAGAGACCGGTGCATTGGTTCGTGAGCAGCGGGATGTTCGACAACTGGAGCGAGCATACAAGTCCGATGGTGAGCTCACTCGCGCCGAGCGTGTCGATTTACATCACGAACAGAACCAAGCCAGCCGTCACATCTACAATCAGAAACACGATGCTCAGGAACGTCCCGTGGGAACGCGCGATCCGGGGGTAAATGAGCGGCAGGTGAATCAGACGAGGCGGATCGCAAACGGTGTGAAATCGGGCGAGCTGACTCACGACGAGGCGCAGCAGCTTCGTGACGGGCGTCGTGACATCCGGCAGACGGAGCAGGCGTACAAGGCCGATGGGACCTTGAGCCGGGACGAGCGGATCGACCTGCATCAGGACTTGAATCAGCAGCGCCGGGATATCTACGAAGCCAAACACAACGAACAGACCCGGGGCCAATAGGTTTCTGGCGACCCAAACTGAACCGGTGCATGCCGGGAGCGCAAGGATGCGCAGGACCGGCCCGCCTTCGCCCCGAGGCGGGCCGCTTTGTCCGTGAACTTCTGTCGTTCCTACATGGCTTGAATCCCGCCGTCGCGGCTCCAGTATTCTGCGGCCATGGCCACTCTATCCGTACTCGACCTGTCGCCGATTCCGGTGAACAGCGACGCCGCCCAGTCGTTGCGCAATTCGCTCGATCTCGCTCAACATGCCGAGCGCTGGGGCTACAAAAGGTTCTGGCTCGCGGAACATCACAGCATGCCCGGCATTGCCAGCGCGGCGACGGCGGTCGTGATCGGGCATGTCGCGGCGGGGACGTCGACGATACGAGTCGGGGCGGGCGGCATCATGCTGCCGAATCATTCGCCGCTCACCATCGCTGAACAGTTCGGCACGCTGGAATCGTTGTTTCCCGGACGGATCGACCTCGGCTTGGGACGGGCGCCCGGTTCCGATCAGGCAACGGCGCGCGCGCTGCGCCGGACGTTGAATTCCGATCCGGAGGCGTTTCCACAGGATGTGCTGGAGCTGATGGCTTATTTCGGGCCGGTGCAGGAAGGGCAGCGCGTGCAGGCCGTGCCGGGGCAGGGATTGAATGTTCCTCTGTGGATTCTCGGCTCGAGCTTGTTTGGTGCGCAGGTGGCCGCGGCACTGGGCTTGCCGTTCGCGTTCGCTTCGCATTTCGCGCCCGCGCAGATGATGCATGCCTTGGAAATCTATCGGGCGCGCTTCAAGCCGTCGCAGTATCTGGACAAGCCCTATGCGATGCTCGGCTTCAATGTGTTCGGCGCCGACACCGATGAGGAAGCGAAGGTGCTGGTGACGTCGATGATGCAGGCGTTCGTGAATCTGCGCTCGGGCACGCCGAAGAAGTTGCAGCCGCCGGTGCCGGGCTATTACGAGAACCTGCATCCGCACGATCGGTCGATTCTCGACGAAGTTCTATCCTGCTCGGCCATCGGTTCGCCGGAGACGGTGCGGCGTGCATTGAACGCGTTCGCGGAACGTACGGGTGCGGACGAGATCATCGTCGCATCGATGATCTACGACCATGCGGCGCGCCTGCGCTCGTATCGGATCGCGGCGGAAGCCAACGCGGGCTAGGGCTGGCCCGGATACTTCATCGCGCCCAGTCGCGCCAGCATCTTGGAAAGCTCTTCCGGGCTGATATAGAAATACTCACAAACGCGGCCCCAGAGCATGGGCGTGGGCACGTTATGGTCGCCGCGTTCCTGTTGGGTCTGATGCAATACATACAGGACGATGCGTTCCTTGCGGGTCAGGCCATCGCGGACGTCGGGGATATCGTCGTAAGTCATTGCTGTTTGCCGCGGGCGGGCGCAAGGTATGCGATAAATCGATGCTTGGGGGAAGCCGCATGGACATCAAGCCCGCGACTACCGTCGACCCGAAATCCTTCTCGACGTTCGAGGAATTTTATCCCTTCTACCTGGCCGAGCACAGCAACCGCACCTGCCGCCTGCTGCACTTCATCGGCTCGACCCTGGCGCTCGGCTGCCTGGTGCTCCTGCTCGCCACCGGCGACGGTTATTGGCTGCTCGTCGGCCTGCTGTGCGGCTACGGCTTCGCCTGGATCGGCCACTTCGCCTTCGAAAAGAACAAACCCGCCAGCTTCAGGCGACCGCTCTACAGCTTTCGGGGCGACTGGGTGATGTATCGGGACATCTGGCTGGGGAAGGTCAAGATCTAACGTTAGAGCTGGCTCGTCTTACTCCGCAGCGCCGCCGTCTTCACTGCTTTTCGAATTCGCACGTACGACCCGCAGCGGCAGAGATTGGTCATCGCGGCGTCGATATCGGCGTCGGTGGGGTTCGGGGACCGTTCCAGCAAGGCCACGGCGCAAAGAATCTGGCCGCCCTGGCAATAGCCGCATTGGGGAACGTCCGTGTCGATCCATGCCTGTTGCACCGGATGCAGATGCTGTTCGTCGCGGGCCAGGCCTTCGATGGTGACGATGGACAATCCTTTCGCATCGGCCACGCGCATCACGCAGGAGCGAATGGCGCTGCCGTTGGAAAGGATCGTGCAGGCGCCGCACTGGCCGATGCCACAACCGAATTTCGTGCCTTTGAGTCTCAGGTCCTCTCGCAGGAACCACAACAGCGGCATCTCGGCCTTGTCGTCGGACGCGCTGACCGGTTGGCGATTCACGGTGAATTGAATGGGCATGGCGCACTCAGATTTTGAAGCTGTCCGCGATGGGCATGCGCCGCACGCGTTTGCCGCATGCGGCGAAGATGGCATTGGCTAGCGCCGCGCCCGCGGGAGCGAGCGGCGGTTCACCGACGCCGGTGGGCTCGTAACCGCTGTCGATGATTTCAACCTCGATCGACAAGGGCGCCTCGCGGAGTCGGATCCAGCGCAGCGTGCCGAAGTTGTCGTTCACGACGCGGCCTTGGCTGACCCGGGCATGGTTGAAG
Source organism: Pseudomonadota bacterium (assembly GCA_023391815.1). GTDB lineage: Bacteria > Pseudomonadota > Gammaproteobacteria > Steroidobacterales > Steroidobacteraceae > Steroidobacter. The sequence continues at coordinate 43,382 of JAEWAF010000127.1, read as the reverse complement.
AGCGCGGCATTCAAGCCGTCGACGAACCCGCCTTCCATCTGCGAGCGAATGTGGTTCGGGTTGATGGCGAAGCCGCAGTCGATCGCGCCCCAGGCGCGCAGAATCTTCAACTCATCGTTGTCGCTGACGCTGACCTCGAGCACGCACGCGGCATAGGTGCCGAACGTAAAGTGGCCGGCAATGCCCAGGCCCGTGCCTTTCGGTCGCGGACGTTTCCAATCGGCGAGTCGCGCGGCCGCTTCGTAACACGCCGCCATGCGTCCGGAATGAATGCTCTTGGCGGCCCAGTTCTCAATCGGGTATTCCTGGTACGGCTGCAGCCACCGCAGACGAAACGCGAGCGGATCTTCGCCCACCGCGTGCGCCAGTTCATCGAGCATGGACTCGACCGCGAATGCCCACTGCAACTGAGTGGGCGCGCGCCACGGCCCACAGGGAATATTCGAGGTGGATGGGAATCGCTCGACGCGATAGTTCGCGACGACTTTCGCCGGGAAATAATCGCTCGCCTCGGGTCGGCCGCGCGTTTGTGCCTGGCGATGATGCCAGGCGACGACGCGCTTGTTCGCTACCGCCACTCGCACGCGCATCACGGCGGCGGCGTCGAAGAAATCGCGCTGAATCTCATCTTCGCGGGTCCAGGTGACTTTCACGGGACGTTTGACCCGATGACTCAAGCTGACGGCTTCCCGGATATAGTCGAGCTCGCCGCGCCGACCGAAGCCGCCGCCCATGCGTTTGCCGATGACCTTGACCTTCAAGGCATCGATGCCGGCGATGCGTTCAACCTCTCGCGCCACCCAATGCGGGACCTGATGGCCCGTGACAACCGTGGCGCCGTCGCTGCGAACATCGGCGATGCAGTTGAGCGGCTCCATGCACGCGTGCGCGAACAACGGCTTTTCGTAGGTGCGATCGAGCACCAGGTCGGCGCTGGCGAAGGCGGCATCCACGTCGCCATCATTGACGATTTGTTCCGCTTTCCCGTCGCCAGCCACGAGGCGATGAAACTCCTGCGTTTGGAGCGCCGAGTCGTCCGTGGCCGCGTTCTTCCATTGAGCTTGCAGCGCCTTGCGCCCCTGCATGGCGGCCCACAAGTGATCGGCGAGCACGGCAATTCCCGCTGCCAGCACCTGGGCATCGCCGCCCGGCCAATGATCTTCGACCCGGCGGGGCAACTCGACGATGTGTCTTACGCCGGGTATCGCGAGTACTGCTTCTTTGTTGTAGCTCGCGATCTCCGCGTTGAGCGCCGGTGCCCGCTCGATCACGGCCTGTAACGCGTTGGGATAATCTTCGTCGATGCCGAACAGCGGTCGCCCCATCACGATGTCGCGAATGTCCACGACACCCGCGTCTTTGCCCATGATGCGATAGTCGGAGCGTTGTTTGAGCTTCACCTGTTCAGGTTGCACCCGTCGTTGCGCGGCTTTTGCGGCGAGCTCGCCATAGCTGACGCGACGATCGCCGGACGAGTCGATGACAAAGCTATCGCGGGTGGCCAAGGCGTCCGGCGATACCTGCCATCGATCCGCCGCTTCTTCCATCAGCATGCGACGAACCGTTGCGCCCGCCCGCCGCATGTCATCCCAATTGTGGCGCACGGTCTGGCTGCCACCCGCGCTCGCCTGGCCAAGCTCATAGGCCAGCTCGCCTCGATCGTTTCTAATGATGCGGACGGGGTCATCCGAGGTGACGGTGACCAGCGACCAGTCCAGATCCATTTCGTCGGCCAGGATCATCGGGCCGGTGGTCCGCATGAACTGGCCCATCTCCATGACGGGCGACATCAGCTCGGCGGTGTTGTCCGGGTGCAGGGTCAGATACACGCACCAGGACGAGGAAGCCTCCGCCGCTCGTGCAGCCAGCAACGAACGGGGAGGCAGGGGGATCGAAATCAACAAAGCACCGGCCGCGGAGGCCGACACCTTGAGAAAGGTGCGACGGTTCAGAGGAGGCGCGATGACCGGCGCTCGCATGGCGGAAGCTCTCCTTGAATCAGGAGACCATTGCAGCGGCACGAGCCGAGGTCCACCAGTGAAATGTGACGGTGGAGCGACCGATGTGACGAATGGGGACGGCCGGGGACGAATGGCCGGCTGTTCGGGACGAACGTCCGGCCGGTTATTCCGCTGGGCGGTACCGTTGTAACGCTTGTTTGTGCTTCTTGCTCATCGGCAGGACCTGGCCGCCGCGAAGTTGCACGGTGCCGTTGCCCGAAGGTTGGCTCTTGATGCGCTCGATCTCGTCCCGGCGCACCAGGTGGGAGCGATGGATGCGAATGAAATCGGTGGCGGGCAGCAGATCCTCGATCTGCTTGAGCGTGGCGCGCATCAGATACCGTTGTCCTCGCTCGACGATCTCGACATAGTTCCCGGCGGCGCTGACGCACTCAATGCGACTGATCTGGATCAAACATTGATCGGCGCCCTTGCTGACGAGCAGGGTGGCCGGCGGCTCCGGCGCCGCTGGAGCGGCTTCGATCGCGCTCGATGGCGCGACATCGACGGACTCCGTGATCGCCCGCCGCTCTCTGAGAAACACGTGCCACACGAGATACACGACGCCAACGACCGCGACATAACGGGGCAGGAAAATCATCAGGCTGGTCGCCGCGTCGCGCGCGTGTGTCAGCAGATCGATGGCGACCGGCACGGCCGCTGAAATAAACACCACCACCGCCACCAGCGCGACGAACTCGACCGCGCGGTCGTGCCATTTCGTGGAGTATTTTCGAAGCGCCGCGAAGATGATGGGCGTGCTGATCAGCCACACGCCCCAGTTCTTGAAAACATGGGCGAACGAGCCCGCGAAGTCCGCGGGGACGTCATCGACGATGACTTGATAAACCGTGCAGTAGCCCGACAGCAGGGCGATGAACGCGCCCCAGCAGATCGAAGCCGTCTTGAAGTCGCTGCGAAGTAGCCAAGCCGCGTCACGCGGCAGACGAAGAGTGCGAGCCGACACGGTGAGTCGCCCATCCGATGAGAGAGCCCTGACCGGAAATTAGCATAGCAGGCCGGCCGCAGACATCGGGTCGCCGCCGTTGCCATTCTGCGGCTCAAAAAAAAGCGGCAAGCACTTTGCTTGCCGCCCTGTTGATAAGGAGCTCTGGCCGACGCTTAGTTGCTCGCGAGCTGCTCCGGGAACGCCTGGCGCTTGCCGTCGAGCTTGTGCACGACGCCCCGGCGCATCACGAAGGCGACGTTCTCGAGGCGCGTCACGTCTTCGAGCGGGCTGGCGCTGACGGCGATGATGTCCGCGTCCTTACCCGGCGCGAGCGAGCCGATGCGCGCTTCTTGGCCGAGCAGCGTGGCTGCGTCGAGCGTGGCGGCACGGATGGCGCCGGCGGGAGTCATGCCTGCTTGCACCAGGAGAGCGAACTCCTTGGCGTTCTTGGCGTGGTCGCCCACGCCCGAGTCGGTCCCGAAGGCGATCTTCACACCGTCCTTGATCGCGGCCGCGGTGTTCTTCGCATGGCTCGCGACGGCTTCCTGAGCCTTGACCAGCGTGTTCTGGGAACGGGCACCGGCTTGAGCCTGCGCCAGAGCGGCATGCGGAGCGACCATGGTCGGGACGAACCAGGCGCCGCGCTTCTTGAACAAGGCATTGGTGGTCGCGTCGGTGTAGGTGCCGTGCTCGATCGAGTCGACGCCGGCTTCGAGCGCCGCCTTGATGCCGTTGTTGCCATGGGCGTGCGCGGCGACCTTGCGGCCGAACATGTGCGCGGTATCGACGATGGCCTTCATCTCGTCAGCAAACATTTGCTGATTCAAGCCGCCGGCAATGTTGCTGTTCACGCCGCCGGTGGCCGCGAACTTGATCACGTCCGCGCCCTGAGAGATCTGCGCACGCACGGCGCGACGACAATCGTCCGCACCATTGCAGGTGTTATCGGCGTGGTCGTGCACCATATCGGCGATGTCACGATTGGTGTTGTTGGACGAATCGCCGTGGCCGCTGGTGATGGAGATGCTGCGACCGGCGACGTACAGCGTCGGGCCGACCAGCATGCCGTTGTTGATAGCGTCGCGCAGCGCCGTGACGCTGTGGACGTCGGAGCCGAGGTCGCGCAGCGTCGTGAAGCCGGCTTCCAGCGTGCGACGTGCATTGTCGATGCCGATCACGAAGTTGTCTTCGACGTCGCGGTTGTTCTGCTCGATGCGGGCGCGCATCTTGTTATCGTCGTTGAAGATGTGAACGTGCATGTCGATCAGGCCGGGCAGCACGAACTGTTTGCTCAGATCGACCAGCTTCGCGCCCCCTTCCGGTGCAACGAAGCCGTCGCGGATCGCCTCGATCTTTCCATCGCGCACGATGAGCGTGGAGTTGCGGCGGGGCGCGGCGTCCGGCCGATCCAGCAGCGTGCCCGCGTGGATATAAACAACTTTGCTGACGGGCGTGGGCGCCTGCGCCGTGCTCGATACCGAGCTCAGCATGGCGAGGACGCCGGCCATGAGCAGAGACGAACGGGACAGAAGCGATCGCTGCATACTTTTTGATTCCTTTGAAACGTCTGAAAACAATGATCGCGCCGATCTTAGGGAAGCGGCGCGAGCGCATCCAGCCCGCCGCGCCGATTGCATATCTCATGCACGGAACGGCCGAAACTGGACGAATTGTGACGTATGCACAGCCGTGCCGGCCGCGATCCCGGAAACTTTCGTCACTCCAAAATGGAGCAGAGGAGTCTCAATGCGGAAATTGTATGTGGCGGTCGGTCTGGCACTGTGCTCGGGCAGCGTGCTGGCCGCCGACTTCGGGGTCGGCATCTCGGCGCGCTCGGACGACGGCTTTCTGTACGTCCCGGTGAATATCACCAAATCGTTCCGAATCGAGCCGAGCGTCCGGTATGTGTCGAGCGAGCAGACGTTCACGCAGTCCTTCGGCGAGGACCGCTCGGACACGAAGCAGTGGGAAATCGGCGTCGGCGTGTTCGGCCTGAAGCAGGTCACCGACGCGGCCCATATCTATTTCGGTGCGCGCGCCGCTTACGTCGACGTGCAAAGCACGAGCGTAGACATGGGTTCGTTCGGTCTGCCCGTTCACAGCAAGACCGATCAGGACGGCTATCGCATCGGGCCGACGCTCGGGTTCGAGTACTTGTTCGGCGGCCACTTTTCGGTGGGCGGCGAAGCCAGCTACACGTTCCTGGACATCGAGGGTGAGTCCACGGCGTGGGTCGGCAATGGCCTCAGTCGATCGACGCTGGAGACCGAGCAGAAGACCAACGGCACCCAGACGCGGCTGATCTTCAGATATATGTTCTGACAGCGTGCACGGGTGGCTGCGCATGCGGCCACCCGTGTCATCCGGCTCAGAGACTGCTGAACACCCGCACGCGGTGGCGGTGATAGGGCAGGACTTCGAGCACTTCGCCGTCGCGCAGGCGCTGCTGGATGCCGCGCCACCAGTCGGCGGTCATGATTTCGCCGTGCACCTTCAGGAACACTTCCTTGAGGTGCGCATCGAAGCCGAGGAACTGCATGAAGGTTTCCGGGAACACGTCGTTGTCGTTGACGTGGAACCACGCTTCGGCCCGCATGTCGTCTTCGTCGAACTGGGATTGCGGGACGTCGCGGAAACGGCAGTCGGTCACGGCGCAGAGCTCGTCGTAATCGTAGAAGATCACTCGGGCGTGGCGCGTGACGCCGAAGTTCTTCAGCAGCAGGTCGCCAGCGAAGATGTTGGTGACCGCCAGGTCACGAATGCACTGGCCGTAGTCGAGCACGGCCTTCTCCGCGTCTTCCCGTGAAGCGTTGCGGATGTACAGATTGAGCGGCGTCATGCGACGCTCGATGTACACGTGATCCATGATCACGTACCCATCCTCGAAGTGCACGGTGTTGGCCGCTTCATCCTGCAGCTCGGCGACCAGTTCCTTGGAGAAACGGGACGCCGGGAATTTCAAACGTTTGAATTCCTGCGCGTCGACCAGCCGGCCGGCGCGATCGTGCTTGAACACCATTTCGTATTTCTTCTGCACTTCCTCGCGCAGGATGTTCTTCGGATAGGCGAAGCGGTCGCGGATGATCTTGAACACCACGTCGAACGAGGGCAGCGTGAAACAGATCATCACCAGGCCCTTGTCGCCCGGCGCGTGCACGAACTGATCTTCGCTCTTCTGCAGATGTTTGAAGAGCTCGCGATAGCGCTCGGTCTTGCCCTGCTTGGCGCGGCCGAGCACGGTGTACAGCTCGCTCACCGGCTTGCGCGGCAGGATGCTCTTCAGGAACACGATGGCCTGGCCGACGTGCGCCAGATCGGCATGGAAGTACGAGCGGGTGAAGCTGAACAGGATGCTGACGGTGCTTTCGTCCATCATCACTGCATCGATGCGCACGCCGCTTTCGGTGTTCTGCAGCGCCAGCACGAAGGGCAACTGCCAGCCTGGGCCGGAGATGCGGCCGACCAGGTACGCACGCGTCATCTGAAAGAACACGGTGCGAATGATCTCGATCTGATTCACCTGCAACGGCGGCCTGGAGGCGTCGGCATCCACTTCGCACTGAGCGCGTACTTCGTTGCTGATCGTGCGGACGCTGCGATCGAAGTCGACGTACGGCGTGCGAAAACGGAAGTCGGCGAGCACTTCTTCGAACAGCAGTTCGAGCGAGCCGCGGTTCACATAGACATTTGTTTCAATGGTCGAATTGACCGACGCGATCGGATCGAGATCCAGCGCGACGAACTCCACCGCGGGATCGACACCGATGGTGCCGAACGTGCGACGCGTGACGGAGTTGAAGAAGGTCTTGTCGAATTCGAGGTCGGGCAGGGCGTCGATCAGCTCGGTGAAGCGACGTTTGATACTGCTCCACAGCGCGCGCTCGGTGACGTCTTCGCCGAGTCGTGCCCGCATCTGGTGCACGGCGCGATTGACGCACTTGTCGTAGAGCTCGATGCGCTCCACCGCGTCACGCAGGCTGCCGCGCCAGTCGCGCTCTTCGAAGCGCTGAGGCGCGCGTCGCGTGATGGAACGAAATTCCGCGTTGTAATCGGCGAAGGATTGGACCAGCGCGCCGGCGCATGTGTCGACCAATGCGTCGCGGGAAAGAACGGAAGCTGCTGATGCTGACATGTTCAATGGGTCCATGAAGATGTCTGAGATATTAGCGCGCCGTCATGCGGGCGGGACAGGGCGGGCGACCTGGAAGTGCGTGGCATGAGACGCCCTCGTCGAGCAATGCGCGCTGCTCCGTAAGAGAAGCCTTGCCCGGCCTGAAACAGTTGCTCGGAGGTTTTCCCCCGAAGGGGAAAACCTCCAGCAAACAGTGGTGCTCCCCGCCAGGGGAGCGCGAAGCTCACAGATTCTTGATCAGAGCATCGCCGAATTCGGAGCACTTCACTTCCTTGGCGCCTTCCATCAGACGCGCGAAGTCGTAAGTGACCGTCTTCTGGCCGATGGTCTTGTCCATGGCGCTGATGATGGCGTCGGCCGCTTCGGTCCAGCCCATGTAACGCAGCATCATTTCGCCGGAGAGAATCACGGAGCCCGGATTCACTTTATCCAGGTTGGCGTATTTCGGCGCCGTGCCGTGCGTCGCTTCGAACACCGCGTGGCCGGTCACATAGTTGATGTTGCCGCCCGGCGCGATGCCGATGCCGCCGACCTGCGCGGCCAACGCGTCCGACAGGTAGTCGCCGTTCAAGTTCATGGTGGCGATCACGTCGAACTCTTCGGGGCGCGTCAGCACCTGCTGCAAAGTGATGTCCGCGATCGCATCCTTGATGATGATCTTGCCGGCCTTCTTGGCGGCGTCCTGCTCTTCGTTCGCGGCCTTCTCGCCCTTGGCGGCCTTGGTACGCTCCCACTGGTCCCAGGTGTAGGTCTGAGCGGCGAACTCTTTCTCCGCCAGCGCGTACGCCCAGTTACGGAACGCGCCTTCCGTGAACTTCATGATGTTGCCCTTGTGCACGATCGTCACGCTCTTGCGCTTGTTGGCGATCGCGTACTCGACGGCGGAGCGGAACAGACGCTCGGTGCCTTCCTGCGACACCGGCTTGATGCCGATGCCCGAAGTCTCCGGGAAGCGGATCTTCGCGAACTGCTTGGGGAACGCGGCCTTGAAGGCTTCCAGGAACTTCTTGCTGTCCGGCGAGCCGGCTTCGAATTCGATACCGGCGTAAATGTCTTCGGTGTTTTCGCGGAAGATGGTCATGTCGACCTTGTCCGGCGAGCGCACGGGCGACGGCACGCCCTTGAACCAACGCACCGGGCGCAGACACACGTACAGATCCAGCATCTGACGGAGCGCGACGTTCAACGAACGGATGCCGCCACCGATCGGGGTGGTCAGCGGGCCCTTGATGGACACCAGGTAATCGCGGCAGGCCTGCACGGTCTCATCGGGGAGCCAGGTGTTGAACATGTCGTTCGACTTCTGACCGGCGTACACCTCCATCCAGTGGATCTTGCGCTTGCCGCCATAAGCCTTTTGCACGGCTGCGTCGAGCACGCGCACCGAGGCGCGCCAGATGTCCGGACCGGTGCCGTCGCCTTCGATGAAGGGCACGATGGGCTGGTCGGGAACGCTGAGCTTGCCGTTCTGGATGGTGATTTTTTGCCCCTGCGGGGGCACGTTCAGTTTGACTGCGGTCGACATCGACGAACTCCGTGGAGCTGGTTCGTAAGTGGAAAGTTGCCGGTATTTTGGGGGCCGGCATGCTATCACAACCGCGCCGGTGGCGGCCGGGACGTGAGGTGTCGACCGACGCTCAGAAATTCAGCGTGGCGGTCACGCCGCCGCTCGAGTTTTCCAGCCGGATCGCCCAGCCATAGCGCTCGCAGATCCGCCTCACCAGGTACAGCCCCATGCCGTGCCCGCCAGGGTGCGATGTGAAGCGCGGAGGGATGTTTTCCAGCTGACCCGAAGGCTGTGCGACCCACGCGGCGCGGCCCGGTAAATCGCGCGGCAGTCCGGCGGGCAGGGCGCCCTGATTGCTCACCACCAGTTCGCGGCCTTGCGAACGACACAGGATCTCCATGCCCGTGCCGTGCTGGACGGCGTTGCGGACCAGATTGCCCAAGGTCATGGCGACCATGCTCTCCGGAGCCGCCACTCGAAGCGGTCCGCCATGAAGATCCACGACGATGTGCTTATCCGGTGCGACACTGCGCTGGTCCTCCACCACGCGTGCGAGCACGGCGTAGACATCGCAAGTCGTTTCGGCCGGTGCGATCAGCTGGGGCTCGCGCGATAGGGCGAGTAGCGCGTCGGTGAATTCAGTCATCTCGCGCACGGCGCGTTGAATGCGTGCGATGGCCTTGCCCGCGCCGGGCCGCCCCACCGTTTGCGTTTCGAGCAGTTCGACCGCCCCTCGCATGACGGCGAGCGGCGTGCGCAGTTCGTGGCTGGCGGTGGCGGTGAAGGACTGCTCGCGTTCGACGAACCCGTCGAGTCGTTCCATGAAGGTATCGATGGAGCGCGCGATGGGCTCCAACTCGTTGCCCGCGAACTGTGCGCCGATGCGCACGTGTCGTTGGCCCGGATCGATCTGAGTCAGTCGATCGGCGAGCACGGTCACGGGCTCGACCAGTCGACGCGAGATTGCAGTGGCGGCGGCGCCGGCGACGAAGACGACACCGACCACGCCGAGCCCCAGCACCAGCAAGGCGATCTTTTCCTGGGTCGCGTAGGCGGTCACGTCGTAGGTGATGTAGAGGCGGCCGAAATCGCCATCGCGGACCAGTACGTCGAGCAGACGTTTGCCCGAGCGCACGCGATGCATTTCACCAGGCTTGAGCATCGCGATGTGTCGGGGCAGCTCGGCGAGATCGCTCGATCGATAAATACTCAGGCGCGCCGAGCGCAACGGCTCAGCGCCGCGATCGGCGTGCAGGCGCTGCTCGAAATGGGTGAGCTCTTCGGAGAGCAGGTCGAGCGTGATGTTTCGTTTCAACCGCTCGTCGGCCAGATACGCCCAGCCGCTCAGGATCAGGCCCGCCGCCGCCAGCAGCGCGATCATCGTGCCGGCGATACGCGCACGCAGGCTCAGGTGCGCGATCTGCTCGCCGAGCTTACGGACGAGGCGGTTCCGCCGAAAGTCGATAGCCGGTGCCATGGACGGTATGTAACAACTTGGTCGTGAAGTTCTTGTCGATGGCCGTACGCAGCGCATGCATGTGAGCGCGCAGGAAATCGCCCTGCGGCGGCTGATCGCCCCACAGCTCCTTCTCCAGCTCCTGGCGCGTGACCACGCGATGCGAGTTCTGTAACAGCACGATCAACAAACGGCGGGTGGTCGGATTGAGCTTGACTCGTTCGCCACCGCGTTCGGCTTCCAGCGTGTCCAGATCGAACGTGAGATCGCCGACGCTCAGCAGGCGTTGAGCCGGCGCCACGGTCGCGCGACGGAGCAACGCTTTCAAGCGCACCTCGAGCTCGGCGAGCGAAAACGGTTTGACCAGATAGTCGTCGGCGCCCGCTTCGAAACCTTCGATCTTGTCCTGGAGCAGATCCTTCGCGGTCAGCATCAGCACCGGCACGCGCGTATGGCCGGCCTGACGCAGCTGACGACACAGCGACAAGCCGTCGAGGCCGGGCAACATCAGGTCGAGCACGATGGCGTCGTAACTCTGGTTCAGCGCCAGTTGCAGCCCGCGCTCGCCGTCGAGCACGTGCTCCACGGTGTCGCCGGTCGCCTCGAAGAATTCGGCGATGTTGGCGGCGATGTCGCGGTGGTCTTCGATCAGCAGCAGGCGCATAGGCGGATATATCGGCGGTCGCAACGACACATAGCTGTCACATTGTACGGGAACGCGGCCCGCGACCGGGAAATACGTCAAAACGGGCCATTTCCCGCGGCGGAATCACACAACTGTCACGCCGGCGTCAAGGCTTCGCAGCATCCCGGGCGCAAATTGACACTGCCGAAGGTATCGCGAGGCATGAGCCCGGCAAGTCACGCCTCGGCCGCTTTCGATCACAGGAGCAGTCGTCATGACTACCGCACGAGTGGACGGAATATTCCGCAGAGTCGACGCGTACGAATACGCTTGGTGCCTGCGTCTGAACCGTGGGTGTCAGCAGCGGCGCTTCGTGCGGGATCTGTTCGCGGCGGTCAGCAAGCTCGGCGACGGGGTGTTCTGGTACGTCCTGATCTTCCTGCTGCCGGCGATTTATGGCGAATCGGCCGTCATGCCGTCGGTGCGCATGGCGGCGGTCGGCGTCGTCGGCGTGTTGCTCTACAAGTACCTGAAGTCGCGCCTGGTGCGCGAGCGTCCGTATATTTCTCTCGCGGGTATCGTGCCCGGCACGCCGGCGCTGGACCGTTACAGCTTTCCGTCGGGCCACACGCTGCACGCGGTGAGTTTCACGATCCTGGCCGTCGTGAGTTTCCCGGAGCTGGCCTGGTTGTTGGTGCCGTTCGCCACGTTGGTGGCGGCGTCACGCGTAGTGCTCGGCCTGCACTACCCGACCGATGTGGCCGCTGGTGCCATCATCGGCGCGACTTTGGCCACGGTCAGTATGGCGGTGTTCCCGGTCGGTTGAGGGCAGCGCTGGTCGCCGCGCCGTTGAAGATGCATCGGTGGCTCATGTCGCCGGGGCTTCTATCCGGGCGCGGCGTCGGAGATGCCACGGTGGCTCGCGGCGCCGGCAGTGACCTACCTCCTCTCGGCACCGTGCTCCCCTACTGCCTTCGCTGTCGCTCGGCCCGTTGGTCCCGTCCCTGGGCGCACTGCTCCGACAAGGTTCCCTCTTGTTCGAAGCTGCCGAGAGGAGGTAGGTCACTCCCGGCGCCGCCGATACGTCGGCTGCGCATTCACCGCTGCCGTTAGGTCAGTTGCGCATTCGCGTGTCATCGATACGTTGGCTGTGCATTCACCGCTGTCGATACGTCAGTTGCGCATTGGCGCGCCATCAATACGTTGGTTGCGCATTCATGGCTGCCCATGGGGCAGTGTGTATTCGCGTGGCGCCGATAGATCAGCTGTGCATTGGCGCGTGGTCGAGGGCACGTAGCACGCTCCGGTGCATCGTTTTCCCTTGCAAAACTTCTTGGCGCTTCACCCACGCCAGCGCCGCTAACTCAATACTTCGCGTAGCTCTTCTCTTCGACGATCTTTGAGCCGAGCTTGGTGTTGATGGTCTTCTTCACTGCCGCGCGCTCGTCGTTGTTGATGTACACCGCGCGTGCAAGCTCGATGAACTCCTGATCGAATTTGCGCTGCCGCTCTTTGTCTCGGATATCGTCCTCGATGTCCCAGAGCTTCTTGTTCACGTCGCGCAGTTGTTTCCATTCGGCGTCGATGTTGCTGGTGGCGTAAGGCGAGGTGCGCCAGGTTTCCTCCAGCAGTTGCAGCTCCACTTTGACGTTGTTCAGCTTGGCCACGTCGCTGATGTTGGCGGCCTTGATCTCCAGGATGGTGATCTTGTCGATCAGCTCGCCGGGGGAGATCGGAACTTTGATTTCGGTGCTCATGGAAAAATCCCGCAATTACAAATAAAGGCCACCATCGGATACATCGATGTACCCCGCCGTCGGAGGCGGCGGCGAGCGGCAAAAAGTCACGTCGTGTTGCCAGCTCGCGCGAGGGTCGTGCCAGGCTGCCCGATCCCGGGTCATCAAGCCGGCCCCCAGTAGCCCAGGCGTTTACGGATCTTGATCTTACGCCACCAGTTGCCCGGCTTTGGCTTGGGATTGCGGGCACCGGCGGCGATGAATTCGTCGACCGCGTCGAGCACTCGCTCACTCGAGCGTCCATCGCGGTAAGGATGGATGGAGTCGGCGTATTCACGGATCGCGCGCATCAGCTCCGGCGGCCGGGACAGGGCGCGCTCGATGGCAGGCAGCAGTCGGTCCGGCGAGTCGATGTCGATCAATTGGGGGCCGGGCCGGCGGTTCTTGAAAGTCACGACCGGCTTGTAGGTGAGCAGGAACTCGTTCAGCGCCGACGAGGTGTCGGAGATCATCATGTCGACCTGCGGAAACAAGTCGAGAATGTTGTCCTCGGTGGCGAACCGCAGATATTCGTTTTCCAGCGCCTTGTACTTGGCAACCGTCTCGGGCGCGCTTTTCGGATGCAATGTCACGATCCATCGCCAGCGGCCGGTCCGGGACATCTCGCGAATGTTGTCGTAGAGAATCGGTGCCGCGCTCCACGAAGGCGAGAACGTCGAGTGATACAAGATCACCGGCTGCGGCCGCACCGGCGGCGGCTCGGGGGCGCCATGCTCGCGCATGAACGGATCGAGCTTCGGCCAGCCGGTTTCTTTCACTGCGAAGTGACCCAGCTCGCGGGATTTCTCAGTGAACGCCTGTGTGTCGCGCGCGCCGGTCGTGCAGTAGAGATCGAAGAAACCGCGAATGTAGATATGGCGCGGCTTGCCGGCGTCGAAGCCATGAAACACTTCGACCTTCACGCCCGGAAAGAAATGCGGCACGGCATTGCTGGAAGTGAGCACCGCGATCGGTGCGAACTCGCGCACCTCGCGCGTCGTGCGCAGGAATGTTTCATCGGGCCGCAGCTCTTCGCCGCCCGGGCCATCGAAGAACCACGCGGCCTTGTGTCCGCGCGCGCGGATCGCTTCCTGCAAAGGACGCAGGATGGCGAGCGCGTAGCGCTCCGAGCCGTACAGGAGATAGTTCTTAGTCACGTGTGAATTTCAGGGATCCAGTCCGTATCCGTGCAGCAGTTTGGCCGCCATGTCGAGCGACTCCGGGTTGTGCCGCATCTCGTAGTAACGCATGCGCTTGTACGCGGCGTAGGTGGCCGCCGTCTGCGACACGATGAAACCGCGCCAGCCGTCGAGAAACGCCAGCCGCAGAAAGTAGTCCTTGAGAAACGCCGCCAGGTAAACAAACGGCGTCATCCACATGTTCACCGGTTTGCCGCGATCCAACCAGTCCCGCGCCTTCAACTCGGCGTAACGCAGTGTCTTGAGCTGCTTGTGAACCAGGGTCGGATTGTTCAGGTGAATGAACGGATGCTTGAGCGTCGGGGTCGGCCCGTCGAAGCGCAGCGACTCGTGCACGCGCACGTCGGTCCAGCGCGCGCGGCCGCGATGATAGAGGCGGCCCATGCGCTCGCCAACCATCGGCCGATACCAGCGCATCTGCGCTCCCATGTACCAGGTCTGCCGCCGCAGAATCGCCCCGGCATTCGATGACTGCATCAGCTGGGGCAAGCGCTCGCGCAACTCGCTGGCAAGCTCGGGCGACAAGGCCTCGTCGGCATCGAGCACTAAAATCCAGTCGTGGCTGGCCTGAGTGCTGGCGAAATTGCGTTGCGGTCCGAAGCCCAGCCATTCCTGATAGATCACCCGGGCGCCATGTCGCTGCGACACTTCCTGCGTGCCGTCGGTGCTGCCCGAATCGATCACGAGTTTTTCGGCGGCGAACGGCACGCTGTCCAGGCAGCGGCCGATCGCGGACGCCTCGTTGCGCGCGATGATCAGGAGCGTGATGGGCAGCTTGGGGAGCTGACTGGGTTCGAGCATGCCTGCAAGTTTCGCAGCGTGCTCGGGCAATGGCCAGTCCTGCGCATCCCCGCGTCCCTGGCAGCGTGCGCGGCAGGACCGTTATTTCTTATGCCGTGCCAGGCTCAGCAGCAGCGCATGCAGCTTCTTGATGACATCGTCGGGGGTGATGAGGTCCATCACGCCGGGCCGCTCGATCTTGGTGGTCCAGGGGATCTCGGCGGCGGGCTTGCCCAGCAGCCGGCGCGCGGCCAGATCGTACTTATCGACGCACCACTGGCGGCTCAGATAAGGCCCGCTGCGCGCCGGATTGGTCGCTGCATACAAGCCAATCACCGGGATGCCGGCCGCGTTGCCCATGTGCGCGGGACCGGAGTCCGGCGTGATCAAGGCGGTCGCGCGCCCCAGGGTCGCGAAGAACTGGAGCAGCGTGTCCTGCCCGATCGTGTTCTCGCATTTCTGCTTCATGAGACTCACGATCCGCTCGCCCGTACGGCGCTCGATCTCGCTCGGGCCGCCGCATAGGATCACTCGCATGCCGAGCGAGGCGATCGCATAGTCCGCGACCTCGGCGTAGTACTCGGGCCGCCAGTTGCGCAGCTGATGACTGGAGCAGGGGCTGATGATCAGCGTGTTGCCGGGCTGGGGAATGACCCGTTCGGCGTACGCGATGGCGTCGTCCGTCAGGGGAATATCCCAGCGCAGCAGTTTCTCGTAGACGTCGAACTTCTCGGCGAAGCCGAAGAAGCTGTCCATCACATGCTGATGCACCGCCGGTGCGATGCGCAGATTCGTGAACAGCCATTGCATCTCGCGCGCCCGGCTGCGATCGAAGCCGAGGCGGATTTTCGCTGGGATGGCGGTGGAGAGGACGCTCGCGCGCAGCGACAGTTGCATATGCATGAGCACGTCGAAGCGCCGGCCCCGTAACTGTTGCTTCAGCCTGCCGCGCGCTTTCAGCGTGCCTTCGCGCTTGTCGACGACGATGAACTCGATGTCGGGCAGGTGCCCGAACAGCTTGGCTTCCAGTCGCCCGAGGACCCAGGTGATCCGCGTGCTGGGCCAGGCGCGCTGCAAGGTGCGGATCACCGGCAGCACATGGCAGGTATCGCCGATCGCCGAGAGCCGCAGGATGCAGACGCTGGCAGGTGGATGAGTGACGTTATACATTGGCGGTCCGAATGACCGACGAGCAATTCATCGCCACCGCCGGCGGCGGCATCCTATACGACGCCTCGCGTCTAAGTAAGCCGGCCGAAGAATTGTTCTCCCGATCTCACTGGGCGGCACGGAGCGCACTGGAAGAGATTGCCGGCGGCCGCAGCTCCATTGCCGTGTTGAACGTGAGCGAGGGCACGCGCTGGGTCTTGCGCCATTATCGTCGCGGCGGATTGGTCGCCCGGCTGTTCGAGGACAGCTACCTTTGGAGTGGCGCCGCTCGCACCCGGTCCTTCGCTGAATGGCGCTTGCTCGCCGAGCTGCGTCGACGCGGTTTGCCGGTGCCGGCACCGATCGCGGCTCGTTACGTTCGCGGCCTGTTCACCTATCGCGCCGATCTGATCACCGAGCTGCTGCCCGACACGCGCACGCTCGCCGATGCGATCACCGGTCACGACCTGACCGAAGCGAATTGGCGCGCGGTCGGGAAAACCATCGGGGCGTTTCATCGCGAAGGCGTGCATCACGCGGATCTCAACGCCAATAACATTCTGTTGGCCGAGAAAGGGACCGAGGTTTATGTGCTCGACTTCGATCGCGGCCGCATCGAAACCCGCGGCACGTGGGAACAAGCGGTGCTGGCGCGCTTGCGCCGCTCGCTGGACAAGATCAAAGCTCAGCGCGCGGATGTGAGATTCGGCGAGCAACAGTGGCAGTGGCTGATGGGAGCGGTCGGCTAACTGGCGCGTTTGCGCTTGTAGTAGTCCGGATAGTCGGGCGTGAGACCTTTGAAGCGGCGGTGAATCCACAGGTATTGTTCCGGCACGCGCCGGACCTGGGCTTCGATCAGCTGGTTGAACCGCTTGGCATCCGCCGCCGGGTCGTTGCTGGGAAAGTTCTCCAGCATGGGATGGATCACCATCCGATACTGGCCGGTCGGCAAGCGCTCCTGAAAGAAGGGCAGCACCGCCGCGCCGGTCATGCGCGCCAGGCGCGAGGTAGCGGTGTTCGTCGCGGCGGGAATACCGAAGAACGGCACCATCTCCGCGCCCTTCTTCCGATACGCCTGATCGGGCGCGTACCAGACCGGCTCATTCGCTTTGAGCGCGGTGATCAGCGTGCGAACGTCATCCCGCTGAATCGCGCGCTTGGTGCGATCGCTGCGGTTCTGCGCCAGAAACCGCTCCAGCACCGCGTTGGCCGTGGGGCGGTACATGATGTTGATCTCGCCGTGCAACTGATCGCATAACACCCGCCCACCGATCTCCAGGGTCGTGAAATGCGCGCTGAGCAGGATGACGCCGCGGCCCCGCTCGAGGGCCGCGCGCAGATTTTCGAGACCTTCGAGGTGAGTCAGCCGGGCGATGCGCTGCTTCGAGCCCCACCAGGCCACGGCCGTCTCGAAGATCCCGAGCCCCAGGCTCTTGAAATGTTCCTTGAGCAGCAGCTCGCGCTGTTGATCGGAAAGCTCCGGCAGGCAGATGCCGATGTTGGTCCGGGCGATGCGCACGAACGAAACGGGCAGACGCACGACGATGCTTCCCAACAAGCGACCCAGGGCGGTGAGCACGGGCACCGGCAACGGTTGCAACACCTTGAGCGTGCCAATGGCCAGCCAGGTCGGCCAGTAATGCGGGCGGAGCAGGGGCAACAGCGTCTTCATCAACGTCGATACGGGTCGTAGTCCGGGCGCTTGAAGCGCTTGTAAGTCCACAGGTACTGCGCCGGGTTACGGCGTGCGTGATCTTCGATCAGCTCGTGGAAACGCAGCGTGTCGGCCACCGGATCGCCGGAGGGGAAGTGCTCCAGCGGCGGATGAATCACGATCACGTAGCCGGAATGGTCGGCGCGGCGTTCGGGGAAATAGGGTAGCACCGGTGCCCCGGAGATCTTCGCCAGTCGGGAAGTGGCGACGTTGGACGCCGCGGGCACGCCGAAGAACGGCACCGTCTCGCTGTTCTTGCCGGTGTAGCGCTGATCGGGCGCGTACCAGACCGGCAAGTTGTTTTTCAGATTCGTGAGCAGCTCCCGGACCTGCTCGCTGGTGACCGCCTGGACCGTATGTCTTTCACGGTTTCGGCGCGACAACTCGGCGATCAGCGGATTGCTCGGCGTCAGGTACATGACGCTGGTCGGCCCAAGCAGCGTCAGCGCGCGTGCCCCCATTTCCAAGGTGGTGAAGTGCGCGCTCAGCATCAGCGCGCCACGACCCTTGGCCAGCGCGGCCTGCAAATGTTCCTCGCCTTCGAACTGAATGAGCTTGCGCAGGCGCGCCTCGCTGGCCCACCAGACCAGCCCGGTCTCGAGCAGCGTGCAGCCCAGCGATTCGAAATGCTCGCGGACCAGCTCCTCGCGCTCGGCCGGAGACAGTCCCGGCAGGCACAGCGCGATATTGATCTGCGCGATCCGTCGATCCCGTCGGGCAAAGCGATACGCCAGGCGTCCGAGCGCCCGTCCCACTGCCAGCTGCGCGCGCAATGGCAAAACATTCAGGGCGCGAACGATCCCGAGCCCCAGCCAGATCGGCCAGAACCCGGGTCCGAGAAAGCGGTAAAGCGGGACGCGTTGAGTGGATGGAGCCGTCGGTGATGTAGTCATCACTTCATAGATGGCAGCGGTTGCGGGTACCATCTTATCGAAGAACACCACAACATGCTGCGTTCCGTCTATACCGCACTCCTCTATGTGTTTGCGCCCATCGCCTGGGCGGGCACCGCCTTGCAAGGGCTGCGCGATCCTGCCTATCGCGATCGACTGTCCGAACGATTCGGATACACGCGTGTGTTCGCGTCGCCGAGCCGCCCTTGCCTATGGATACATGCGGTCTCGGTCGGCGAGGTGCAGGCCGCCGCGCCACTGGTTCGCGCGCTGCTGAAAAAATATCCACAGCACTCGCTTTTGATCACGACCGCGACGCCGACCGGCGCGCAGCGCGTGCGGGCATTGTTCGGCGACTCTGTCCGCCACGCCTATCTGCCCTATGACTTGCCGGGCGCGGTGCGTCGTTTCCTGAGTCGTGTTCGGCCCGTGCTGGCCATAGTGATGGAGCGCGAGATCTGGCCGAATCTGTTCGACGAGTGCAAGCGTCGTGGCATTCCCATTCTGCTCGCGAGTGCGCGCATCTCTGAACGCTCCGCGATCCGACATCGAAAGTTTGCGTCGCTGTTTCGTGATGCGTTGTCGGGCAACGTCACCGTGGCTGCTCAGACAGCGCAGGATGCAGAGCGATATCGTTCCATCGGTGCGCCGCGCGTGCTGGTCGCGGGCAATGTGAAATTCGATATCGAAGTGCCGACGGCGGCGCGCGAGGCGGGAGAAACATTGCGAGCCGCGCAGCTCGCGAATCGCCCGGTGTGGGTCGCGGGCAGCACGCACGATGGCGAAGAGCAGCAGCTGCTGGTCGCGCATCGAGCGGTGATTACACAACGGCCCGACGCATTGCTCGTGCTCGTGCCTCGTCACCCGAATCGTTTCGAAGCTGTGCGCGCCTGGTTGAAGAATGAGCAGATCGAGTTTGCGTCGCGCAGTCGGAATGAGTCGGTGACGCCCGCGACCTCGGTGTTGCTGGTCGATACGTTGGGCGAGCTGATGATGTTTTATGCCGCTGCGGACATCGCGTTCGTGGGCGGAAGCTTGATTGCGACGGTCGGAGGTCACAATCTGCTGGAGCCCGCCGTGCTCGAGCGTCCCATCCTGGTCGGTCCGCATAATTTCAACGCGCCCGATATCGCGCAACTGATGATCGAGAGCGGCGCCGCTCGGGAAGTGCATTCGGCGGAACAACTGGCCGCGGCGATTCAAAACTTATATGCCGATGCGACCGCGCGAGCCGAGATGGGTGCGAAAGCTAAAGCCATCGTGGCGGCGAATCGGGGCGCGCTGAGTCGGGTGATGGAGTTGATCGAGCCGCTGCTTCAGGCGCCTTCGCAGACCACGTGACTGTGAATGCTGTGTAGAAGCTTGCGATAGCGCGGATTCTCGGTGAATGGCGAGACTTTGTACGAACAGAACAAAGTGAAATGATGCTGTCGGCTGAGCTCGTTCCACAATTCCTCGAGCTGGATGGCCGCGGCGGACTGGCCCTGGTCGGCCACCATCGAAACCATCTCGCCGAAAATTCGCACTGGCTGTCCGCGCGATCCGGCCTGGCTGATCAGTAGATTGAACTGGCGGTGAAAGCGCTCCCGATCGATGCCGGAGCTCGCATCGAAGAACGTCGGCAGCAATTGCTCGGCGCTCAGCGGCACGTAGCGATATTCGGCGCAGAGCGTGTCTGGATCCAGGCCCGCGTCGAGCAAATGCCGGTTGAGTTGCCGATGATGTTCGGCAGTGGCGACCGCCACGCAGGTCTCGTTTGCTTCCAGGCCTTCCCGAAGGAAATAGCCGGCCGCGCGCACGTACTCTTCGTCGCTGCGGAAAAACTGAACGATGTGCTCGGAATTGCTCATGTGCCGGGGTAATGGGCCGCTGATTCCCGTGCATCCTTGCGAGGCGACGCAGATGATAGTTGCATGACAGCAGCTTCGAGCAGTGCTGCTTTCCGAAGTGACCGGGCGCTGCTGTCTCCACCTCGTCATCCGATTGCAACGTAATCGTCACGACGCCACTGCATAAAGCCTCCGCGAATCGCCGCTACAGTTCGTCGGAGCATTGTCGTGAAAATTAAGAAAGGCGCGAATTGGCGCAGGGATGGCCGTGGTATTTGGTCCACACCGGTGACCGTGACGGCCCTCGTCGTGGCCGGTTCCTGTCTCACGTCGGCGGCGCTGGCGGGCTCTCTGTCGGGTCGAGTGAGCGATGCTTCCGGCGTCAAGTTTCTTCAGAGCGCCGAGGTCGAGATCGTCGAACTGCAACGTCGCGCGCAGACCGGCAGCGATGGCTCGTTTCGTTTTGGCGATGTTCCCGACGGCAGTTACACATTGCGGACCCAGTACGTCGGTGCTTCCGCGGTCGAAACAAAAGTTGATGTTGCCGGCGATACGCGTAGCGCAGACATCCTGCTGGGCACCGCTCGGAACGACGGCGGATATATCGAGAACGTGCTCGTGGTCGGCCAGCAGGCCAGTCTCGCCAGTGCCTTGTCTCGCCAGCGCTCGGCGGACGGCGTCGAAAGCGTGCTGAGCCGCGATGGTATCGGCCAGTTCCCGGATCAGAACGCGGCGGAATCGTTGCGAAGGGTCGCGGGCATCAATGTGCTCAACGACCAGGGCGAAGGCCGTTTCGTCGTGGTGCGTGGCTTGTCGCCGGATCTGAACGCCGCGTCCATCAACGGCGCGCGCGTGCCGGCACCGGAAGCGGACGTGCGCTCCGTCGCGCTCGACGTGATCCCCGCGGAGCTGATCGAATCCATCGAGATCAAGAAGTCGCTGACGCCCGATATGGATGCCGACACCATCGGCGCGTCCATCGAGATCAACACCACCAGCGCGTTCGATCGCAAGGAGCCGTTCCTGTCGTTTTCGGGCGAAGGCTCGTTCAACGACCTGAAGAGTGAATGGTCGCCGAAGGGCAGCCTGGATTTCTCCACCATGCTAGGCGACCGCTTGGGCATCGCCGGCGGTTTGTCCTATTACAAACGCGAGTTCTCGACCGACAACATCGAGATGGATGGCTGGGACGTGAGCGACGACGTGGCGTTCGCGGACACCGTCGAATATCGGGACTACGATGTCGAACGTAAGCGTCTCGGCGGCGCGCTCTCGCTGGACTTCCGCGCCAGCGACACGACCACTTTGTATGCACGCTTCCTCCGCAGCGAGTTCGAGGATCAGGAATATCGCGGT
Organism: Pseudomonadota bacterium; assembly: GCA_023391815.1. Lineage (GTDB taxonomy): Bacteria > Pseudomonadota > Gammaproteobacteria > Steroidobacterales > Steroidobacteraceae > Steroidobacter. The sequence continues at coordinate 22,018 of JAEWAF010000127.1, read as the reverse complement.
CGAGTGGTCTTCGAGATGGACGAAGACCCCAACGGCGGCGATGCGAACAGCGCGAGCTTCTCGGATGCGGATGGCGAGATTCAGATCACTCGCGACATCAAGGATCGTTTCGAGAAGCAGACCATCACCTCGCTCAACCTCGGCGGCGAGACCTTCGCCGGCGCCTGGACCTTCAAGTACAACGGTTCCTGGTCGGCGGCCCGGGAACGCGAGGCCGGCTCGCTCGATCCGGTCGAGTTCCAGCGGGAGTTCGACGGTGACGATGAGCTCGATGTGAGCTTCAACTACGCCGACTGGCGCCTGCCTCGTTACACGCTGACCGGCAACAACGTGGCGGCCTTCGGCGATGCCGGGCAGTACGAGTTCGATAAGGTCGAGCGCACTTAGCTCAGCTTGTCGAAAGACGAAGAGCTGGCGGCGCGCTTCGATATCTCGCGCGACTTCGCTTTGAACAACGGCCAGTTCACGTTGCAGTTCGGAGCCAAGGTCCGGCAGCGCGAGAAGACCTACGACAAGCAGGCGGATATTTTCGATGGCTTCGATGGCGACTTCACGCTCGCCGACGTCGCGGGGTTGCCGAGTTACGGTCTCGCGGGCCTCGGCCCGGTGCCCAACGGCCCGGCGGTGCGCGACTTCATCAATCGAAACATCGCGGACTTCGAGCTGAACGACATCGACACGGCGTTCGAATCGAACATCGCCGACTACAGCGTGGACGAAGACATCTACGCGGGCTACGTGCTCGGTCGACTCGATCAGGGCGCGTTGCGTCTGGTCGGTGGCGTGCGCGTCGAGCAGACACGCAACGACATTCGCGCCAGCCGCGTCGAGTTGGTGGAAGGCGAGGACGACACCACGGTCGACGTCGCCGGCACCAGCTTCGAGCGCGACTACACTGACGTGTTGCCGAGCTTGAATGTTCGCTATCAGGCCGCCGAAGACGTGTTGTTGCGGGTCGGCGTGTATCGCAGCCTGATGCGGCCCGAGATCGGCCGGCTCGCGCCACGCTTCGTGATCGAGGAAGACGACGAGGGTGCGCGCGAAGGCGAGTTCGGCAATCCCGAGCTGAAGCCGTATGACGCCTGGAACGTCGACCTGTCGGCCGAATGGTATCTGGGCAGCAACGGCGTGTTGCAGGGTGGCTTGTTCTTCAAGCGCATCGAGGACTTCATCGTGGACGTGGTCTTCGAGGAGGGCGAGTACCTCGGCATCGCGTTCGACGAAGCGGTGATCCCGCAGAACGGCGACGTGGCGAAAGTGAAAGGCTTTGAGCTCAACTATCAACAGTCGCTGAGCTTCCTGCCGGCGCCGCTCGACGGCGTGCTGGTGGGCTTCAATTACACCTACACCGATGCGGAAGGCGATATCGGCGGCCGGACCATCTCGTTGCCCGCTTCGGCGGAGAACACGTTCAACGCGTCGCTCGGTTACGAAAAAGGGCCGCTGACTTTTCGTCTGACGGCGTCCTATCGAGACAAATATCTGCACGAGCTGGGGGAAAGCCCCGAGGACGACCGCTACGTCGAGGACCACATTCAGTTCGATCTGAGCGCGAAGTATCGCGTGACGCCGCAGTTTCAGGTGTTCGCCGACTTCGTGAATCTGGGCGACGAGCCCTATGTGGCGTATCGGAACCTGGGCGGTCGCAAGCGGCTGCTGCAGTATGAAGAATACTCGTGGACCGCGAAGACGGGCTTCCGATACACGTTCTGACGCGGGCTGGATTTGCGAAGCCGTTACATCCGTGTACCGGCGTTCGCGCGGTTCGAGGCGACGTTAGGTCGCCTCTTCGGTCTAGTGGCCGGCCTGCTGCAACATCAGCAGGCGATCCTTCATCGACGGCGGCGAATACTGATACGTCCAGATTTCGGTGAGCGGCAGATTGCCGATGCGCAGGTACAGGCGGATGTCCACGGGATCCATGCTCTCGTCCGGCAGCTTCAGATCGAACATCGCGCGATAACCATCGATCTCGTGCAGCGGACGCGCCGAAGTTATCTCAGCCTCGCCCCGCGAGACGTGAATCACCGGCTCGACCTTCGCCCCCGGAGGCAGCGTCGCGAGCTCGCCGCCTTTGAAGTCGATGGCGAAGCGCCACGAGAAATAACGCCGCCGCTGTCCCACGACACCGCCGAGACCGGTGCGGGTCGCGACCACTTCGCCGAGGTTCGAAGACACGGGCATCTGCGTGCCCCAGTACATGTTATAGCTGTACAGCAGCTCTTCGCCGCCCTTGACCGGGGTCGCCGGATTCCAGAACGCGACGATGTTGTCGAACGTTTCATCCACTGTCGGGATTTCGGTGAGCTGCACCGAGCCCTTGCCCCACGGCGACTTCGGCTCGATCCACAGACTCGGACGGCGCTCGTAGAACACGCCGTCGTCCTGATAATTGTTGAAATCGCGATCCCGCTGCAGCAAGCCGAAGCCGCGCGGATTTTCGTCAAGATACGAATTGAAGCGCAGCATCGGCGGATTGCTCAGCGGACGCCACAGCCATTCGCCACTGCCGGTGTACAGCGACAGGCCGTCCGAATCGTGAATCTCCGGCCGCCAGTCGTAGCCCATGCGCTTATCGTTCTCGCCGACCTGATACATGCTGGTGAGCGGCGCGATGCCTAGGCGTCGAATCGCTTTGCGCGGATAAATGGCCGCGTCGACTTCGACGATCTGCGGTGCGCCCGGCGTCAGCGCGAATCGATATGCACCGGCGACGCTCGGCGAATCCATCAAGCCGTAGATCACCAGCGTGCGCGCGTCGGGCTTGGGGCGCTCGAAGAAATACTCGGAGAAACGTGGAAACTCTTCGGGGTCGAGCGCGGTGTCGATCGCGAGACCGCGAGCGGACAAGCCGAACTGTCGCGTGTCGCTGCCGACGCTCCGGAAATAGCTGGCACCCAGGAACGCCGCGACGTCTCTCTGCCAGTCGGTGACGGTGTGAATCCGGAAGCCTGCCCACGCCAGATCCTTGGGCAGCGAGCGCGCATTGATGCCGCTGCGACTCAGGTCGAACAGCTCGGGACGATACAGAATCTCTCGCGCCTGACCGTCGACGATTTCATGCATGCGCACCGGCTCCTTGAAGCCGCGGCCCATGTGAAAAAATTCCAAGCGGAAGTTGCCGCCTTGGATGTCCGACCACAGTGCGTCTTCGCGCTTGAAACGAATGGACTGATATTCGTCGTAGCCCATGTCGACCAGCACCTTGGGCGCCAGCTTGGTCGGCGGCTCGTAGGGCTTGCTCGCCAGCGCGCGCGCCTGGCCTTTGAGCACGGCGTAATCGAACGGGCGGGCGGGCCCGCGATAAGGCTGCTCCGCGGCGGAAGCAAACCGAGTGGCGGAGAGCGTGGAGAGCAGGACTGCGGATTGCAGGAATTCGCGGCGTCGGATCATGAGTCGTCCAAGTGGCTTCGGAAATGGCTCAACGTACGAGGCGGCGGAAGGTTACCAGCTGAACGCAACCTGACCAAAGTCGTTCAGCTTCCGATCAGATGCGCTGGTCAATAGTGGCTCCCAAGGCCGGCTCGGCCGGTGTCACGAGGAGATGGCGATGAAGACCCTGTTTGCTGCTGCCGTAGCGATGTCGATGCTTGCCGGCACGGCGACGACGGCGTACGCAGGCAACGATCGCGATCATGGCCGTCACGAGCGTCACCACGACGATCGTCGCGACTATCGCAGCCATGACCGAAACGACCATCGCAACTGGGATCGCCGCGACCACGACCGCCGCGATTGGGACCGCCACGATCGCGATCACCGGGATTGGAATCGCCACGACTATCGTCGGGACCACGATCGCTACGATCGTCGCGACGCGTATCGCGACGGCTACTGGAACGGTCGCATCGACCAGCGTCGCTACGACCGCGGCCGATACATCGCCCCGCGTGGCTACTATGTCCGCACTTGGCGACACGGGGACTACCTGCCGCGTTCGTACTGCGAGACTCGGTACATCGTTCACGACTATGGCCGCTATCACTTGCACGCGCCCCCGCGGGGCCATCATTGGGTGCGGGTGAATGATGATGTGGTGCTTGCGGCGGTTACCAGTGGCTTGGTCGTCAGCGTGGTGAATGGGCTGTTCTACTGATTTGACGCTTCATCGTTTGGCCTGAAGACCCACCCCCTTACCCCCTCCCGCGCTCGGGAGGGGGATTCGAATTTTCAAAAAAAGTTTCCCCCGGAGATTCGGCTCGCAGCGTAAGGAATGCTTCGATTCCTTCCCCCATGCTGCGAGAGAATCGAGCGCTTCGCTTCTTGGCAGAAAACAAACCGGGGCGCGTGCCGGGCGTAGAGCATGTGAACTACAACCGGTTCGCGCGCGTGCAGCTGTCCGCCGCTCGCCCGGCGTTGACGTTGATCGCGCGCTCCATGAATCGCGATCACCCCGACAAGACGTTGTGGATGATGAGCACGGCGAGCAATCGGATTCCGAGAGGTGCCGTGCCGGTCTGGATCAGTGAGGCGGCGTCCGATTTGTTCGCGATCGAGTCGGTTGCGGTTCTCCGACGAAGAAAAACAATGTCCATGTCTTGTCCCAAATTCGGCGGGCAAGCCGAATCCGGACTCAGGCTCTGCCGAAGTGAGAGCAAACATTCAGTTATGACCTCCTGAGCATGGCGAGGAAACCTGAGGCTTTCGAGTTCTGGCCCCTCCGGAGGAGAAAACAATTCAGTTCCTCCCGGCCACGGGCACGGAGCTGGAGTCGCCGGGTTTCGCCTCTGCAAGGGAGAAAAAAATCCGGTCAAGGAGCGGGGGGCTGCGGCTAACGCGCACATTCACGAATAATGAGAACCCGATCACACGGCAACCGTGACCGAATTCCGTAACCTCGCCCCGGTCCACCGTCGCTGGCGGCAGATTATGGAAAGACATGAGTTCTCGGCCCTGATCGGGCGCCTGGAACGCCAGGCCGACGACAATCCTCAGGTTTATGCCTTGAAAGTCGGTGCGCTCGCGGCGCTCGGATACGCATCCATATTCCTGCTCGCCGTCATCATCCTCGTCACCTTCTGGTACACATTCAGTCCGCTACTCTCCGGCGAACGTTTCCGCGCGCCGCTGATCGTGGCGTGCGCGGTCGGGATGGTGACGTTGATAGGGATGATTCGCGCGCTCTGGGTGCGCATCGCCGAACCGTCGGGCTTGCGGGTCACGCCGGAAGAAACACCGCGTTTATTCGCAGCGATCGACGAAGTGGCGGCGAAGATGGGCGGCGTGCGAGTGGATTCCGTCTCCGTCAGCGCCGAATTCAACGCATGCATCGTGCAGACCCCGCGCTGGGGCATCTTCGGCAACTACCGCAATCATCTGGAGATCGGCTTGCCGCTCGCCATGGTGCTCACCATGGACGAGCTCAAAGCGGTGATCGCGCACGAGATGGGGCACCTGTCGCAGGCGCATGGCAAGTTCGGTGCATGGATCTACCGGCAGCGGGTCACGTGGCACGCGCTGGAATCGAAGTTCAACAATCCCGTCGGAATCTTCGACCAGATTCTCGGTGCCTTCTATGGCTGGTACGCGCCGTACTTCTATGCGTACAGCTTCGTGCTCGCTCGCAACCACGAGTACGTTGCCGATCGCGCGGCCGCGAATGCAACGAGCGCCGAGGCCATCGGTGCGGCGCTCACGAAACTGGAGCTCGCGGGTCGATTCCTCTCGGAAGTGTTTTGGAAACGTTTGTACGATCAGGTCGAACGACAGCCCGATCCTCCTTACATGCCACACGCCCTGATGCCGCGCGCCTTCAAAGCAGCGGAGCAGCAGTGGGCGCGACCGGATTGGTTGCAGCAAAGCTTGAAGCGCTATGCCGCTGACGAAGATACGCATCCCAGTCTCGCTGAGCGTCTCGCCGCGCTCGACATCGAGCCCGCGACGCCCGTGCATGATCCAGCGCGCTCGGCGCTGACGTTGTTTCATCCTGCGACGTCGTCGCTGGTGAAGTTCTTCGACGACGAGTGGCAGCAGGACACCGCTCCGAAATGGCGCAAGCGCCACACCGAGATCGCCGAGGCCAAAGCCAAGCTCACTTTGCTCGAGGACGCGCAGAACGCCGCGCTCAACGACAAGGAAGTCTGGGAGAAGGTGCTGTTGCTGCTCGAGATCGATCGTGACGTGGCGGCGATGGAAACGCTGGAACAGTTGCTGTCACGGGACGGCGAATATCCCAAAGCGCATCTGTTGATGGGGCGCATGCTGCTGGATCGCAACGACGATCGCGGTTTGAAACATCTGTTGCTGGCGATCGAGCAGGATCTGGAGCTGACCGAGGAGGCGGGGCGCGCCGGCTATGTTTATCTGATGCGCCGGGGCCGGGAAAAAGAAGCCAAACGATTCTGGAGCAAGGCGCAGGACTTATACGAGAACCCGCGCCACATGCGAGATTCGCTCGCCGATTGAAAGCGCGGCGCCCCGGCCTGCAGGGCCGAGGCGTCGCCGCTCAACTAGCTCATTGCCAGTTGTTACGAGTCTGAAAATCGCGCGCCTGACGTTCGGCGTCGTCGCGCGCCATGCCATAACGCTCCTGCAGCTTGCCGGCCAGAATCTCGGCGTGGCCTTCCATCTGGTCGATCTCGTCATCCGTGAGCTTGCCCCACTGCTCCTTGATCTTGCCTTTGAGCTGCTTGAAGTTGCCGCCTGCGATGTCTTTGTTCATGCGAGTCTCCGATGTCGTCTGATCCGCGCGCATGCACGCGCCGCGCGGTAATAACGACTCTCGCCGCCGCAAAGTTCAACGTATGTCTATTACATGTGTTGCTGTGGGATATTTGCGGACCCGTGCTCCCGGCCCGGGGCCGATTCCACCCGGATCACACTCCGCGCCGGTTGCCCCGCGGATTTCTTGACAGCCCGGGGGCGAGCCATTAGCGTTCGTGGTTGCGCCGATTTGAGTTCAGCTTGCGGGCGCGTAAGAAATACGGCTAAAGCGAAGCAACACCTGCTTGAGCTTTGGCGAGCGGGTTTTTTTATGCCCGCTTGCCGACCCGTCCCGGTCGCCGTGTCAGTCCCGCCAGCCCTCGTCGACGCCGTATCAACGGATCAGGTTGGGGAGAAAGGCGTGAATCCTTCCATTGTGGTGCTCAAGTTCGGCAGCTCGGTGCTGCAGACCGAGGCGGATCTGCCGCAAGCGATCGATGAGATCTACCGCGAGTGGCGGGCGGGGAGGCGAGTCATCGCGGTCGTTTCCGCATTCGCGGGCGTGACGGATCAGCGCTTCGCACAAACGCGCGCCGTCACCAACGATCTGCACGAGCAGGCCGCCTGGGTCGCGGGCGGTGAAGAAGAGTCCGGCACGAAGCTCGCCGCCGCCTTGATAGCGAACGGTGTCTCGGCCCGGTACGTCGATGCTCGGGAAGCAGGGTTGCGCGCGCATGGCGAGCCGCACGAGTCCACGCCGATCTCGTTGAACACTGCATATCTGCGCGAGCATTTGAACGATCACGCGGTGCTGGTCGTCCCGGGCTTCATCGCGCAGGACATTCAAGGTCGCACGGTATTGCTCGGTCGAGGCGGCTCCGATCTCACAGCTTTGTTCCTTGCCAAGAATCTCGAGGCGCGCTGTCGACTCTTGAAAGATGTCGACGGGGTTTATGAGAGCGATCCGGCCGTCGCCGAGAATCATGCGCAACGCTTCAATCGCTTGAGCTGGCGCACGGCGCTGGAAATCGGCGGACGGATCATCCAACCGCGCGCACTTCAGTTCGCGCAATCGCATGGCCAATCGTTCGAGGTGGCGTGCGTGGGCGCGAATTTGTTCACGCTGGTGGATCATGGTCCCGACGACATCGCGGCCGTGCCTCACGAAAACATCCAGCCATTGCGCGTCGTGCTGCTCGGGCTGGGCACGGTCGGGCTCGGTGTCTATGCGCATCTGATTCGCCGGCCCGATTTGTTTGAAGTCGTGCGGGTCGTCGTCAGGAATCTGGACAAGCCTCGTCGCATCGACGAAGCGAATCTGGAAGTGCCCGAGTCATTACTGTCGACCGACGCTTGGGCTGCGATCACGGACCCCGCGGACCTGGTGATCGAAACCATCGGCGGTATCGAGCCGGCCGGGGAAATCGTGCATGCCGCCTTGGTGCGCGGTCGGGCGGTGGTCACGGCGAACAAAGCACTGATCGCTTCGCGCTGGTGGGAGAAGCTGGCGCGCTTCGCGACCGGCAAACATCCTCGTTTGAAGTTCGGCGCGGCAGTGGGCGGCGCGGTGCCAGTGCTCGAAACGGTATCGGCGTTGGCTCGTCAATCCGGCATCGTGCAGGTTCGCGCCATCCTCAACGGTACGTGCAACTTCATACTCGACGCGTTGGAGCAGCGGATAGACTTCGACACGGCGGTTGCGCACGCGCAGGCCAACGGTTTCGCCGAAGCCGATCCGCACGACGACCTGGTGGGACTGGACGCCGCGCGCAAACTGGAGCTGATTGCGCGGGCCGCCTTTGGGGACGCATCGCATTTCGAGCTGAATGTACGCGGCATCGTAGGTGTCACGGCCAGTCAGGCCGCGTTGGTCCGCGAGGACGGCTTGAGCCTGAAGCTGGTCGGTACCTGCGAGCGAAGTGAAGGGCATGTGCGCGGTGTAGTGAAACTGCACGAGCTGCCGGAGAGCGATTTCCTCGCCGGCGCCCGGGCTGAAGAAAATCGGGTCGAGATCGTGGCAGGAAACGGCCAGGTAGTGCGTCTGGCGGGGAAGGGCGCGGGGCGCTGGCCTACCGCACTTTCCATCCTGGGCGATGTCCATGAATACTCCCGGGACCGACGCATTGCTGTAGCGGACGAGCAGGTGCAGCCCGCGGTGGTGAATGCATGATGGATAACTCTGACAGGAACCTGGAAGGGCATGAACAAATCGTTGCTGCTGATCGCGGCGCTCGCGCTGCTGTCCGGATGTGCTAAAGAGGAGCCGAAAACGGTGAGCGACGCGGCTGCGCCGGCGCCGGCCAAGGCTGAGCTCGGAGACTTCGGCCTGGATCTGACCGCCGGCAATCCGCAGGTCAAGCCGGGCGACGATTTCTTCGCGTACGCCGGCGGCAAGTGGTACGACACCTTCCAGATTCCGCCGGATCGGGCTTCCTACGGACCGTTCAACAAGCTCAACGATCTGTCCGAGGAGCGCGTCAAAGGCCTGATCGAGAAGGCCGCGCAGACCACGCCCGCGGCCGGTACCCCGGAACAGAAGGTGGGCGATTATTACGCAAGCTTCATGGACGAGGCCGGCATCGAGGCCAAGGGCCTCCAGCCCATCGAGGCCGATCTCGCGCGCATCCAGGCCGCGAAGACCCGGAAAGACATCGCGACCTTGTTCGGTTCGCCGGGCTTCATGTCGACGTTCGGCGTGGGCATCTCGCCGGACATGAAGAATCCGAGTCGCTACTCCATCGAGATCGGTCAGAGCGGCCTCGGCCTGCCGGATCGCGATTACTACCTCAAAGACGACCCCAAGCTCAAAGAGCATCGCGCCAAGTACGTTGCATACATCGAGCAGATGCTGTCGCTCGGCGGCGTGCAGGACGCGGCCAAGAAGGCGCGCGGCATCATGGAGTTCGAGACGGCGCTCGCCAAAGTGCAGTGGCCGTTGGAGAAGCGACGCGACGCCGAGGCGAATTACAACCCGCGTACCAAGGCGCAGCTGATCGCTTACGCGCCCGGCTTCGATTGGCAGGCGTTCTTCGACGCGTCCGATGTCGGCGCGCGCGAAAACTTCGTGCTCGGGCCGATCACCGCGATCCGCGACAGTGCCAAGGTGCTGGATAAGACCTCGGTGGACACGCTGAAGGATTACCTCACGTTCCATCTGTTGCGCTCGAATGCGTCGTTCCTGCCGAAGCGGTTCGATGAAGCGAACTTCGCCTTCTACGGTCAGCAGCTGCGCGGTCAGCCGCAGCAGCGTGAGCGGTGGAAGCGCGGCGTCGCGCTGACCAGCGACGGGTTGGGCGAGTTGGTGGGCCAGGTCTACGTGAAGGAATATTTCCCGCCCGAGTCCAAGGCCAAGATGGAAGTGCTGGTCGGCAATCTGCGCGCCGCCCTGAAAGAACGGCTCGCGACGCTGAGCTGGATGAGCGAGGAAACGCGTAAACGCGCCGAGGAGAAGCTCTCCACCTTCGTCGCGAAGATCGGCTATCCGGACAAGTGGAAGGATTACTCGGCGCTCGAGGTGAAGCGTGACGACATCGTCGGCAACGTGCACCGGGCGGCGGTTTGGGATTGGAACCGCCAGGTGGCGCGGCTGGATCAACCGGTGGATCGCGACGAGTGGTTCATGAACGTCACCGACATCAACGCGTACTACAACCCGCTCAACAACGAGATCGTGTTCCCGGCCGCCATTCTGCAGCCGCCGTTCTTCGATCCCGCCGCCGACGACGCGGTCAATTACGGTGGCATCGGGGCGGTCATCGGTCACGAGATCGGTCACGGCTTCGACGATCAAGGTCGCAAGTTCGCACCCGACGGCAGCCTGACGGATTGGTGGACCAAGACCGATGCCGATGCCTTCGGAACCCGGACCAAAATGCTGGTGGACCAGTATTCGTCGTTCGACGCGCTGCCCGGCCTGAAGGTGAACGGCGCCACGTCGCTGGGCGAGAACATCGGCGACCTGGGCGGCCTCAACATGGCTTACGAGGCGTATCACAACTCGTTGCAGGGCAAGCCCGCGCCGGTGCTCGACGGCTTGACCGGCGATCAGCGGTTCTTCCTGTCGTGGGCGCAAGTGTGGCGGACCAAGATCCGCGACGAGGCGTTGCGCGCGCAGGTGCTGTCCGATCCGCACGCCCCGCCGTATTTCCGAGTGAACGGCGCTGTGCGTAACATGGACGAATGGTATGCCGCATTCGACGTGAAGCCCGGCGACAAGTTGTATCTGCCGCCGGAGCAGCGAGTAAAAATCTGGTGAGGTCGCGCCGGGCATGGCTGACGGTCATGCTCGGCGTGGTCACGCTGTCCGGTTGCGGTAAGCCGCCTCCCGAGCCGCCGCCGGGCCCCCCGCCGCTCAGCAAACAAGGGCTGTCGCTGTCTTCCTGGAAGGCAGCGAGCCCGGATCTGCACGATCGTTTGTTGCTCGCCAACGCGCTCGCCAAGGGCGACAACGAGGCCATGGTGATGGTGGCCACGGAGATCGGAAAGACGGCCGAAGTCGCGGCCGCCATCGCCGCGCTCGGCGGTGACATTCAAACGCGTTTCGACGAGGTGGGTTATCTGCGCGCGCGCTTGGCGTTGGAGCGCTTCGCCGAGGTCGGCGCGTTGCCCAACGTGTTGATGGCGCATTTGGAGGGCGGTGGCACGCATGGCTTGTATGCGAACGATCGCAATCTCGTGCGCTATCCACTCGCCGGCACATCTGCTCCCGCTGAAATCGGCAAGCCATTGGGTTCCACGGACACTCTGCTCGGCGCCGACGTCGGCTCTCCATCGTCGTCGCTCGCCATCGAAATCGAGTCGTTGTTGACCGCGGCGGTCAGTGGCGAAAACAAAGTGATCGCGCGCGATGACGACGGCGGCAGATTTCCGGGCGGCGGCCTCGATCTGTTCGCGCTCATGGCCAACCGGGCGTTCGAAGTTCACAGCACGCCGCTGTTGTTCGCCGCCGGTGCCTTCGGTCGCCTCGAGAGCGTGACCGGCGCGTCGAGCGGACGACGTGTGATTGCCGTCGGCGAGTTTGCAAACGAACGTATTCCGGAGACCGCATCGGTCGGCCCGGCTGCGGATGGCGCTTCGAAGCCCGATGTGCTCGCTCCCGGTGGCTTCGCGCACGCGGCCAGCGAGACTGACGCTTTGATTGCCGCGGCACGCGCGGAAACTCTTCCCGCCGATGCGCGCCACATTGCTTGGGCGCTTCGCATGAGTGCGCGACGGGTCGACGGTCTTCAGGCGCATGAGCAAGGCTTTGGTGTAATCGACACGGCTCGCGCGCTGGAGTTGTTGAAGCAGTTGCGCGATCGGAAGCTGGACTTGCCTGATATCCAAACGCGCGCGCCTGTGAAAACTTATCTATCGCGATTCCTGCCCGAGCCGGGTGTCGGGCAAGGGCTGTATGAGCGCGAGGGTTGGCTCGTACGCCAGAAGGACGCGCGCAAGCTCACGTTACTGCGTCAGAGCGGTTCGGCCACGCCTCTGGTTTATTCGCTGCAGTGGCAGGGCAACGATGGAACGTTCAAGACGACCGCTACGGAAGTCGCTCTGCCGCTCAACCAAGCGGTGGAGGTTCCGGTGGAGATCGCGGCCTCGGCGGCCGGCGTGCACAGCGCGCACTTGTATCTGATAGATAAGGCGAGTGGCCTGCCAGTGCATGCACTCATGTCCACGATCGTTGCGGCTGAGCCGTTCACGGCGGCGAACAACTACCGTGTCGAGCAACGTGAGCAGTCCTTATCCCCGACGACTGCCAAGAGATATTTTCTGGACGTGCCACCGAATATTTCCTCATTGCGCCTGGACGCGGGGGTCGGCACAGGTCAAATGCAAGTCATGCTCACGGGCGGTGCGCTCGATCTGCCGACCTCCAAGGTGATTGCGCCGAATCAACCGGCGGTGTTGCTGGTGCCATATCCGCCGCCCGGCGTGTATGAGCTTACGGTGCTGCCGACGAACGCCGGCGCGAAAGACGTACGAGTGGCGGCATCGATTCGCTATGTCGATTCGCAACTCGACGAGAAGCCGTCGGGCGTCAATGCGAACACGCTCTGGATGAACAATATCTACGCGCCTCTGCAGCGTAGTGAAGTCATCGCCGAGGTCGGTGCGCGTCGTTCGCTGAAAGATGTCGGCGGGCCCAGCGGCATGCGCGCCTACAATGTTTCAGTCGAGCCGGGTACTACGACTTTGCGAGTCGCGGCGGCACCGTCCGATGGCCGGGCTCGTATCGGCCTGTATCTGTACGACTGCGCCACTGGGACCTGCAAGTTGTGGGGCAGTGAGGTTTTCACACGACCTGTCGCCAAGGCGCTCGTCGTACCAGCGCCGCGAGAAGGCTTGTGGCGGGTCGTCGTCGATGCGACGGCGCCCGGCACGGCATTCGAGTACACCCAGATCGTGACCCATCCTCGCTTCGGCACAGGCACGGTCGCCGGCGAGAATACCGAGCGTCGCACCGGCGCGCGCTGGAACCAGAAGGTGAGCTTCCAGGTTGGCGCTGCGCCACCTTTCGGTCACGATCTGGTCGGGCTGATGGACGTCCTCGATCCGAACAGCGAGGCGGACGAGCGGGCCGCGCCGTTCAACGATTGGCGCGCGACCGGCGACGCGCGCAATCAGCCGGTCCGACCGCTTCGATTGACGACGCAGGTGATGCAATTGGATGTAAGAGGTACGCCTTCGTCCGGGTCGTGACATTCATGAATCCGAGTGCGCACGGCCATTCCTGGTGTTGGGCGCGCCAGTCTCGTATAACCGGCGGAGGCGATTGGGGTCCTGATCGGAAGGACCTCGGCCACTTCGATGGAGGAGATGATGAACACTGAGCTCGCGGACGTCGGCCTGATCGGCCTCGCGGTGATGGGCGAGAACCTGGCGCTCAACATGGAAAGCCGGGGCTTTCGCGTCGCTGTCTTCAATCGTACGACGTCGCGTGTCGACGATTTCATCCAGGGCCGCGCACGGGGCAAACGCTTCATCGGTACGCATGACCTGAAGGAATTCGTCGGATCGTTGCAGAAGCCGCGCAAGATCGTGATGCTGGTGAAGGCCGGCGCGCCGGTCGATCAGCTCATCGATCAATTAGTGCCGTTGCTCGAGCCCGGCGACATTCTCATCGACGGCGGCAACAGCCTGTTCACGGACACGATCCGTCGCACCAAACGCGTTGAAGACAGCGGCATGCTGTTCGTCGGCTCCGGCGTGTCCGGCGGAGAGGAAGGCGCATTGAACGGGCCTTCGCTGATGCCCGGCGGCAGCGCGGCCGCGTGGCCCCACATCAAACCGATCTTTCAGGCGATCGCCGCGCGCACGCCGGACGGTGAGCCCTGTTGCGACTGGATGGGCGAGAACGGCGCCGGTCACTTCGTGAAGATGGTTCACAACGGCATCGAGTACGGCGACATTCAGCTCATCGGCGAAACTTACGATGTGATGAAGCGCGTGCTGGGCATGAGCAACGCCGAGATGCACGAGGTGTTTGCCGAATGGAATCGCGCCGAGCTGGACAGCTATCTCATCGAGATCACGCGCGACATTCTCGGGTTCGTCGACAAAAACGGCGAAGCGACGGTCGACAAGATCCTCGATGCGGCGGGTCAGAAGGGCACCGGTAAATGGACGGTGATCGAGGCGCTGGACGAAGGCATCCCGCTCACGTTGATCGGCGAGGCGGTGTTCGCTCGCGCGCTGTCGGCTGCGAAGGACGAGCGCGTGCAGGCGTCGAAGCAGCTCAAACCGGTGGTGAGCGAGTTCAAGGGCGATCGCAAGCAGCTCATCGACGATCTGCGTCAGGCGTTGTACGCGTCGAAGATCATCAGCTATGCGCAGGGCTATCAGCTGATGCGTGCCGCCGCGAAGACGTATCACTGGAATCTGAATTACGGCGGCATCGCGTTGGTGTGGCGCGCCGGCTGCATCATTCGCTCGGCGTTCCTGGGCGATATCAAGAAAGCGTTCGAACGCGATCCGCAACTGGTCAACCTGCTGCTCGATCCATTCTTCCGGGATGCGGTCTCGACGCGCCAGGCGGGCTGGCGGCGAGCCATCGTGGCGGCGGTTCAGAGCGGGATTCCGGTGCCGTGCATGAGCGCGGCCCTGGCGTATTTCGATGGTTATCGAGCGGAGCGGCTGCCCGCGAATCTGTTGCAAGCTCAGCGGGATTTCTTCGGCGCGCACACCTACGAGCGCATCGATCAACCGCGCGGACAGTTCTTCCACACGGACTGGACCGGGCACGGCGGCGCCACGACTTCGCGTTCATATAGCGCCTGACGCCACGATGGCGGCGCGAGCGTCGCACGAATTGCCTGCCGCTCATCGAAAAAAATACCGCGAGCGATATATGTTGAATATCGCTCGCCGATCGGAGAGGGTAGCCGCGTCACTCTCCCAGTGACGTGGAAAACACCGCCGGCAACGGATGTGCTAGGTGTCGGCGCGCCGCGGACCACAAAGCTCATGACGGTGAGTTTTGACTCCGCGGCGTCCGTTATTTTTTAAAACTCCTGCCAGCTCGCATCGTGACCGCTCGCCTTGGCCATTGGCGCCGGGCGCGCACCTGGACGGCTCACCGGCTTCGACCCTTTGCGAGTCGGCATCGGGCGCACGTTCGCGCGCGGAGCGGAAGAAATATCCGAGCTGAACGACGCGGGCGCCGCTTCGGTGTAATGACCGCCGGCCTTCGAGAAGAACGAGATCTTCTCGACCAACACTTGTGCCTGCTGCTCCATCGCCTTGCTCGCCGCCGCGGCTTCCTCGACCAGCGCCGCGTTCTGTTGAGTCGTCGTGTCCATCTGCGTGATCGCGGTGTTGACCTGATCGATGCCGCTGGCCTGCTCTTCGCTGGCCGCGGAGATTTCAGCAACGATATCGGCGACCCGTTTCACGCTCGCGACGATTTCGTGCAGCGACTTGCCCGATGCATCGACCAGTTCGGTGCCGGCGTTCACTTTGGCGACCGAGTCGTTGATCAGATCTTTGATCTCCTTGGCCGCCGTGGCGCTACGTTGCGCGAGGTTACGCACTTCGCTGGCGACGACCGCGAAGCCGCGGCCCTGTTCGCCGGCGCGCGCCGCTTCCACCGCCGCGTTCAATGCGAGCAGATTGGTCTGGAACGCGATCTCGTCGATCACGTCGATGATGTCGGCGATGCGCTTGCTGGACTGGCTGATCTCGCCCATCGCGCCGACTGCGCGGCCCACGATGGCGCCGCCTCGATCCGCTTGATCGCGCGCACCGGTGGCGAGCTGGCTCGCCTGACGGGCGTTATCGGCGTTCTGCTTCACGGTCGCGGTCATCTCTTCCATCGAAGAGGCGGTCTCTTCGAGCGCCGAGGCCTGTTCCTGCGTGCGCTGGCTCAGGTCGTCGTTGCCGCTGGAGATCTGACGAGCCGCCGAGCCGACGGAGTCGGCGCCGAGCCGGACCGTGCCGACGATGTCGCTCAGCTTGTTGTCCATGTCCTGCATGGCGCGTAACAGCCGGCCGAACTCGTCCTTGGTCGTGATCTCGATCCGATTGCCGAGCTGACCGCTGGCGATGCGTTCGGCCGTGTCGACCGCGGTTTGGAGTGAATTCATCATCGAGCGGATCAGCAAGATGCCGAGCACGGCGGCCAGCGCGCCGGAGATCAGCATCGATGCCCACGAGATCGTCGCGGCATCGTGATACGCGCTCGCGTTGGATTCGCTGGCCGCTTCTCCCAAACGATCCTGAATGTCCGCCAGCTTGTCGGCGGCGCTCAGCAACGTCTCGATCGCGGGACGCAGCTGCTGAACGCGCAGCGTGCGAGCTTCATCGAGCGCGCCGGCGTTGAGCTTGGCGACCACGCCATCGCGTACCACGCGGTACGCTTCGCCTTTGTCATGGAAGTCATCCGCCAGCGCAGTCTCTTCGGCGTCCGAGGGCAGCGCTTTGTACTTCGCCCACAGCTCATCGATGATCTTGGAATTGCGCTCCTGAATGCCGCGGTAATCGGCGATCAGCTGCGCATCGCCATTCATCAGCGCCAGGTCGAGCGCGCGAATGTTGTCCCGACGCAGGGCGGCGATCCTGTTGACCATCGCGGCCGACTGGAATTGATTGCTGTACAGCTCGTCCATTCGGCCGTTGGCCTGCTTCAGGCCGTTCAAACCCAACAGACCGACGCACAACATGGCCAGCGCCAACACGCTCATCGTCATGGTCAGACGGGCTTTGACGCTGAGATCGGACATACTCATCTTCGGGCTCCTCGACACCACCGCGCAGGCCACGAAAACCGTGGCGTTACGTGGCTCGGATCGGCCCGCTCCGCACCATCTGAAAGCAGTGTTTGCAGATTCAGCAGGGACCTGATGAGCACGCAGGCGAATCGCTCGGTCGCCGCGCCGGTCGTGTCGGAGAATTTCTGGGGCGAAGCTTCAGCGGCTAATTTCTAACCTGGCTCGAGGTCGGGCGCAGGCGGTCGCGCTTCTGGCCGAATTGCATTTCGAGCGCGATGCCGATCTCGGGGCTCGCTTTACGCTCTTCGATGACTCTGCGACGCGGCCAGGAAACACCGCTGCGCAACTCGAGGATCAGCCATTCGGGCGTGAGCTGTCGTCGCATGATCACGCGCAGCGCGGTGCGCGTCATCGGTACTTCATTGTCCGTCTCACCCTCGACGTGCGCCTGGTACGCCAGCCCGGTGCGCTGGCCGACGCTTTGAAACAAAGTGAGCTGCGAGTACCACTCCAGGCCGATGGTTTCTTCGGTGAACTTGCCCAGGTTGCTCCAGCGCAGCAGGAAACGATCGGAGATCACCCGATCCAGATTGATGCGCGTGGTGGTGCCGAAGCCTTCGGTGTTCTGCCAGAACACGGTCTCGCGCGTGCTGAATACATAACGATCGGCGAACGAGCGAACGATTTCATATCGGGCGCGCGCATAAGGATCCATCGGCAGGTCGATCCGCACGCCGACGCCGGCGTCGAAGTCGTTGCCGGTGCGCTCAGGGCTGGAATATCCCAGGCCCACCAGCACGCTTTCGTCTTCGAGCGTGCCGAACTGACGCGTCGGCAATGCGTCGAAGTCGCCTTCGGTATCGCTGATGTAATCTTCCTCGCCGACGCGGCCGGCGAACGCGGAAATCCGGTTGTCCCATTGCGGCAGTTGCAGACGGGCTCGAAATCGCAGCCGCGGATCGAAGCCGTCGTACTCGCTCCACAAACCGCCAGCAGTCACGGTGCCGTAGGTGGCGTGGTATTCGGATGGATAGATCTGATTGCCGAACAGGCCGTCGAGCCACGCGGATGACGCGCATGCCGTGACCGTCAGCGTCCGACGCACGCGCTGTAAGACACCTTCTTCCGCCGGCTGAGCGCAGATCTCCATCGGCGTGGTTTCGCCCTTCGGTTCCGGCTGTGGGCCTTCGGCTGCCGGATCCATGGTCGTCGGCCCGCGTTCCAGTGCGCGCTCATCGCCCTCGTTCTGCTTCTGTTGCAGAACCGGATCGCGAAGCGGACCCTGATTCACATCCTTGGGGTCGATCACTTCAGGCTCGTCGCCGGGTTGTTCCGGCGCGTCATCCGCGGCGCCGGGCTGAAGGGGTTCAGTGTTCGGCGGCGCTTCCGCGTGGTGCTCCGGCGTTTGCGCCCAGCCCGGCGTGCCTGGAGTAAACGTCCAAAGCAGCGCGAGCATCGGCGCCAAGCCGGACTGCCCTGGCAGGTAGCGCCTACGAACTGTTTTGACCGCTGGCGCGTCCGCACCCATATGTCGTGTTTTTGCCGGTAGCCTCGGGGAAATCAACGCAATCCCATTGCCGGAGTTCCTTCCGCCGCGCAGCTGTCGTTTATGATGGCCGACCTTGTTGTCCGCTCGAGGGTATCGCCCATGAGGTATCTGCACACTATGGTGCGCGTCACGGATCTGACCGCTTCCCTGCGCTTTTATTGCGAGGCGCTGGGATTGCGCGAGATTCGCCGGGTCGATAACGAAAAGGGCCGCTTCACCCTGGTGTTCCTGGCGGCGCCCGGGGACGAGGACGCTCAGGTCGAGCTGACCTTCAACTGGGATCCCGAAAAGTACGGCATCGGGCGCGCATTCGGTCATCTGGCGTACGAAGTCGACGACATCTATGCGAGTTGCCAGCGTCTGATGGACCACGGCGTCACCATCAACCGTCCGCCTCGCGACGGCCGCATGGCGTTCGTGCGCTCGCCTGACAATATCTCGGTCGAGCTGTTGCAGCGGGGCGGCTCGCTCGAGCCGCGCGAGCCGTGGAAGTCCATGGCCAATACCGGCGAATGGTAGAATCCGCGTCCGCACAAGCCCCGTCCGTCCAAGATCGAATGGTCCAAGGAGTCTGTTCCATGTCCGCCCCCATCTTTAACGCCGAGCGCGAAGAGAAGCAGCCCGAAAAGGCCGACCGACCGGAGACCCTGGCGGAGCAGTTGTCGTTCAAGTCGCGCTTCGTGCTGGTGTTCGGCGAGATCAACCACACCGCGGCGCGCAGCGTTTGCGAAAGGCTGATCGCGTTGTCGCAACAATCGGATGCGCCGATCCGCGTGCTGATTTCCTCGCCCGGCGGGCACGTCGAGTCCGGCGACGCCATTCACGACATGATTCGTTTCATCAACGCGCCGGTCATCACCATCGGCACCGGCTGGGTGGCCAGCGCCGGCACGCACATCTTCCTGGCAGCGGAAAAGCAGAACCGAGTGTGTCTGCCGAACACGCGCTTCATGATCCATCAGCCCGGCGGCGGCGCCGGCGGCCCGGCGGCCGACATCGCGATTCAGGCCAAGGAAATCCTGCGCACGCGCGAACGCATCGCTCGCACCATCGCGAAGCAGACCGGCCGTCCGTACGAGAAGGTCGCGGTCGATATGGAACGTGACTTCTGGATGAGCCCGAGCGAAGCGATCGAGTACGGTATCGTCTCGCGCGTGGTCGAGTCGTACAAAGATCTGGCCTGATCCCCGGTCCGGTTCATCGGGCCAGGCAGGCTTTCACCTGCGCCCGGAACCATTGCGAGGCCGGGTCTTCGTCGACGTTGGAGTGCCAGTACAGGAAGGACTCCAACGGCGGCACTTCGACAGGGAAGGGCAGCACCTGATTGTGGGTGGCCCGATTGACGATCGTTGCCTGGCTACGAGTCATCGTAGCCAGCAACTCGGACTGACTGACGACCTGGCTTGCGGCCGCATGATGCTGACAGCGCATCTTGATGTGCCGGGATAGTCCCAACCGCGCCAGTGCGCCGTCTTCGTAGCCTCCGCCGCGTCGACGTCCTGTGATCAGGATGTGCGACAGGGCTGTATAAGTCTCGAGGTCCAGTTTCCCCTGCACCACCGGATGATGGGCGCGCGCCAGCACGACGAGCGGCTCGGCGCCGATCCGTTCCCGTCGCACGTCGTTCGATAACGGCAAGGCTACGTCGATCGCCAGATCGATCTCGCCACTCTGCAGATCCTCCTCCAGATCGCGACGGTCGATGCGCACCGAGGCGATGTCGATGTGCGCGGCTTCGTGTTCGATGCGGCTCATCAGCGCAGGCAGAAAGGTCAGCTCGTGCGATTCGCGAGCGGCGATGGTGAAGCAGCGTTGCGCCGTGCCTGGCTCGAAGTGCCCGACGCGCTGGAGCATTTGCTCGAGATTGCCGAGCGAGCTGGCGATGCTGTCGGCCAGCGAGCGGGCCAGCGGTGTCGGAATCATCTCGTGGCCGCGCCGTTCGAACAGCGGATCGTTCAACAGTTCGCGCAGACGTCCCAACGCATGACTCACGGCGGGCTGGGACAGATGCAGACGCCGGCTGGCGGGCGTGATGCCGCCTTCCCGGTAGATCGCATCGAACACGGTGAACAGATTGAGATCGATCCTGGACAGCTGCATAGCGCCTCCGGCGCCCCCGGTCTTCAGGGCTTATTCTCCGGCATGCGGGCTTGTATGCATATCGCCGATTCGGCCGCATTCAGACAATGCATTGGCGTCCGGGCCGGGCCAGACTGCAAGTTAGCGGCCGAACTCACCGGTTGAAGCCACCCTCCAGAGGCAACGAGCATGGAATTCGAATACAGCCCCCGCGTGCGCGAGCTGCAGGCGCGTCTGCTGACGTTCTTCGACGAGCACATCTATCCGAACGAGCGGGTCTACGAGGCTGAAGTCGCGCAGAACCGCCGCAACGGCGACGCCTTCGTCCCGACCAGGATCATCGAGGACCTGAAGCGCAAGGCGCGGACCGCCGGGTTATGGAATCTGTTCTTGCCCCATTCGCCGCGCGCGCCGGAAGGGTTGTCGAATCTCGAATACGCCCCTTTGTGCGAGATCATGGGCCGAGTGCCCTGGGCGCCGGAAGTGTTCAACTGCTCCGCGCCGGATACGGGCAACATGGAGACGATCGAGCGCTACGGCACGGAGTCGCACAAGGAACGGTGGCTGGAGCCGTTGCTGAAGGGCGAGATCCGCTCGGCGTTCCTCATGACCGAGCCGGCGGTGGCATCCTCGGATGCGACCAACATCGAATGCAGTATTCGTCGCGAAGGCGAGGAGTATGTGATCAACGGCCGCAAGTGGTGGTCGAGCGGCGCGAACGATCCGCGCTGCAAGCTCTATATCGTGATGGGCAAGACCAATCCGGAAGCGGGCAAACATCAACAGCAGTCCATGATCCTGGTGCCTTCGGATGCGAAGGGCGTGACGGTGATGCGTCACTTGCCGGTGTTCGGTTATGACGATGCGCCTCACGGTCACGCGGAAGTCGATCTTTCCAACGTGCGAGTGCCGGCCTCGAATATTTTGTTGGGCGAGGGGCGGGGCTTCGAGATCGCGCAGGGTCGGTTGGGGCCGGGGCGCATTCATCACTGCATGCGATCGATCGGTGTGGCCGAGCGGGTGCTGGAGTTGATGTGCAAGCGATTGAGCTCACGCGTGGCGTTCGGCAAGCCGGTGTCGGCGCAGTCGGTGTGGCACGAGCGCATTGCCGATGCACGTTGCATGATCGATCAGGCGCGCCTGCTCGTGCTGCGCGCGGCGTACATGATGGATACGGTTGGGAATAAGGTCGCCAAGCAGGAGATCGCGCTGATCAAGGTCGTTGTGCCGAATATGACTTTGCAAGTGTTGGATTGGGCGATCCAGGCGCACGGCGCCGGCGGCGTTTCCAACGATTTCCCGCTCGCGCGGCTCTGGGCGAGTCAGCGGACGCTGCGGTTGGCGGACGGACCGGATGAGGTTCATCGGAATGCCATCGCTAAGTTGGAACTGGCGCGGCATGTTGGTGGGAAGGGTGGGGAGATGCCTGTTACTCGCGGGAGCTGATGCGGCGTTTGGTTCGTCGTTGTCGTCGTGGTCGTCGGAGTTCGGAGTCGGAGGCGTTGGTGGTCTGCGTCGCCGGGCTGTCTGTTTCCGCGTCGTCCTCGGAGCGGAG
>JAEWAF010000007.1 GCA_023391815.1 Pseudomonadota bacterium | reverse complement strand
CTCCACCGACGCGCCGGGGCGCCCTCCCCGGCGCGTTTTTATTTGCGCGCAAAAAGATATGATCGCGACAGTCGACTGGGGAGGGACTCTTCGATCATGGGCACACAGCTGCGAAAGACAGCGGGCGATCGTTCACGATGAACATCCGATCTTGGCTGGTTGTTGTTTGCCTGGCGCTGCCGGGCGTCGCTGCTGCCTACGAGCCTGACGTAACCCAGGCGCGCGATGAGACGATCGCCGGCGCGTCCGATCGACTCGTTCCGGACGGCGCCGGGGACCGGCGTTGCCAGCGTGGCCTCGCGGAGTTCGGCCGATATCCCTCGGTCGAGCCGGCCTATGAATGGCAGATCAAGCTCGAGGATCGAAAATACGTGCTGAGCAGTTGGCGCCTGGTGAACCCCAAATCGGACGTGGACGTCCAACAAGCGGACTTACAGCAGATCGAGGTCACCCAGCAGTTCGCGCAAGTCGTTTACGACCTCTGGGCGAACAGCATTCTCGAGGCGCGCTTCACCCGCCACGCGGCGCCGTCCGGCGGCGATGGCACAGGCTACCGGTTCCGGACAAACCTGCGAGGAGTGGGTTGCCCCAGCGCAAGGGCGTGGTCTCCCAAGGAAGATCTTCCTCCCAAGTGGTTGGTGGAGAGCGGCGAGGAAATCCTCGCGCTCGCCCGCGCGAAAGGCCCGAAAGAGACTTCAGTCCTGGCGAAGTTGCGCGCGGTGAGGAAACGTTTGAACGAGCACTATCATCCCGCGCGCGAGTGAAGCCCGACGCGCACATGCTCCGCGGCTGCACCGTGTCTCTGGCCGCCTTGCGATAAACTCTGAAACATCGAGCGCTCGGTCAGAAGGAAGTTCGAGTGGCTACGGCTCAGACCGTCGATCAGATCTTACGTGTCGATCATGCGGGCGAATGCGGGGCGATCCGGATTTACCGGAGTCAGATCGCGATCGCGCGCTGGCTGCATCCGAGCTGCGTTCCGGCGCTCGAACGCATGCTCGGGCACGAGTTCACGCATTTCAATACGTTCGATGGTTTATTGAAGGCCCGAAACGTAAGGCCGTGTCATGCGCTGCCGCTGTGGATGGCCGGGGGATGGATGCTCGGCACGATCACGGCCCTGTTCGGCGAAAAAGCCATCTGGGTCTGTACCGCGGCGATCGAGAACACTGTCAACGATCATCTCGAACATCAGGTGGCGGTACTGCGTGTGCAGGATCCAGAAGCACTCGCCGCCGTTGAATCCATCCGCCGCGACGAAAAGGAACACGAACAACACGCCGTTGCTCACGGCGGCGAGGGCAAAGGGTTGTATCGGGTGCTGCGTTGGGTAGTGAAGGGCGCGACATCGTTTGCGATCTGGTTGTCGACGAAGCTCTGATTGCTCGAGTTCATGTCGAGCCTCAACGGCAACCATGGCGGATCGCCACTCAAAGAGCGACCTCGATCTGACGTTCCCGCAGAAACGTCAGATCCGACGCGGCGAATCAGCCTTTTGATTTGGCCTCGGCCAGGGCGTCGGCGTGACGGTGCATGAGTTTCCACGCGCCGTTCTCGCGACGGAATATTTCGGTCACGCGGAGTGTCATCGGTACCGGCTCTGATTTGCCTTCCACTCGCACGACGGCGTGCTGTAAGCCCGTCCAATAGCCGAGTTGGCCGTCCCGGCCGCTGTGAAAAACTTCCAGTTCGGTCGTTCCGCCACGTTGAAATTGCCGGGCGGCCTTTTCATTCCCAGCCAGTACATCCGCCCAACCATGTTCAACTCCGCCACCCGGGCCGAAGAAGGTGGCGGGGTCGGTGGACACGGATATCTCACGTAGCGGCCCCGGATCGCCATTCACGAACGCGGCGGCGACGCGAGGGCGGTCGTGGTTCATGAAGTCTTCGAACGATTGCTCGGCCATGGTTTTCCCCTGACAAGCCGTGAAAACGTCAGTAAGCCCCGCCCGGCGCTTCCGGTTCCATCGGCAGATTCCGTATGCGCGGCCATCAGGCACCGTTATTCGGAGGGGCGTGACTTCGTAGCTGATGTTCATTCGGCTAGACTCTGGTCATCTCGACCAGCGCCCGCCCCCAATGCCCAACGTTCAAGAGAGAATAATCAGGCAGTATGCGGAGTGGACGGTATTGTCGGCGCTTCGCTCGGGCTCGCGAATCAAGTCTCGGGATGATGTATATGGCGCATTGCGCACAGTCGATTTCGAACCGTTGTTCGACAAGGCTCTCGGCTCCATCAGCGCTGGCGAGTTCAATGCATGGCATGAGCGGTCAGTCGCGCGTTTGCGTCGCCATGAGCAGCGTCTCACGGTAGGGTGGGCTGCCAAGATGCTGAATGTCTATCTCAAGACCAGCTGTTACATCGGTGCCCTTGGGCGGCATCACCTGAGCGAGGCAATTCATCCGCCTATCGATTCTGGGCTGTGGCGCGGTTTGCGCCGAGCATTCCCAGACCGGCCTGATATTCTGGGTGAAACCCACTGCGTGAAGTCGATAAAGGACATCCAGGACTATCCATGTTATCTGCGTATCGTCGCTGGCTGCCGACTGGCAGCGCGGGCGCTCGATTGCAAGCTCATTGAAATCGAACAGCTCTGGGAAGGAACGGCAACACCGGTGCGAAAGCGCGGGAATAGGGCCTGACCAACAATTGGATTCGGCCGTTTCCGCGGCAACGTCGCCACTGAAGGAAGTCATGCATGATCGACATGAAAGTGACCGACGTTCGGCCCTTCGTGCCCTCGAAGGACTTCGCGCTCTCGAAGCAGTTCTACGCTGCGCTGGGCTGGGTCGTGCACGACATCGACGACAGCCTGGCGCTGCTCGAAAACGGCAATCACCGGTTTTATTTGCAACGTTACTACCTGAAAGAATTCGCCGAGAACATGATGTTGCATGTGACGGTGGCGGACGCGCGGGCGTGCGCTGAGCAGATCAAGGAGCTGTTGGCGTCCGGTCGCTTTGCGGAGGCGCGTGTGTCGCAACCGAAGCAGGAGTCATACGGAGCACTCGTGACGTACGTGTGGGACCCGGCCGGGGTGCTGCTTCATCTTGCGCAATGGGCCGAGTAATGGCCGACACAGGAAACCCAGAGGCCATCGTCGGCCTCTATCAACGCCACGCCGATGCGTGGGATCGAGATCGTCGGGCTGAGCTGATCCTCGAGCGAGCGTGGATGGATCGCTTTACGAGCTTGTTACAGCCAGGTGCGTCGATACTCGATATCGGTTGCGGCTCCGGACAGCCGATCGCAAAGTACCTGATCGAGCGAGGCTACAGCGTAACGGGCATCGACTCCTCGCCACCGCTCATCGAGAAATGCCGCGCGCGTTTTCCTCGCAACGAATGGATCGTTGCGGACATGCGCACGCTGGCGCTGAATCGACGATTCGACGCGATCATCGCATGGGACAGCTTCTTCCACTTGTCCCACGGGCACCAGCGAGCCATGTTTCCAGTCTTCGCTCGGCACGCGAACCCGGGCGCGCCGCTGTTGTTCACGACAGGTACGAGCCACGGCGTAGCGATAGGTTCGTATCAGGGCGAGCCGCTGTACCACGCGAGCCTGTCGACCTCGGAATATCGAGAGCTGCTGAGCTCGCACGAATTCGATGTCGTTGCTCACACAATCGAGGATCCAGACTGCGGACGACACACGGTCTGGCTCGCGCAGCGCGACGCACTGGCATAGCCAACGGGCAACAGCCGGCGCATCCTCTTCGTTTGCCGAACGAGGTAAGATGGAACGTCGGCAGGCAAGTAGATGCTTCTGCCCTGAGGCCAACGGACCAGATCATGATTCACGTCGTCGCCGGCGCCCTGTTCGATGCGGAGGGTCGTGTGCTCATCGCGCAGCGGCCGCCGGGAAAACACATGGCGGGCGGCTGGGAATTCCCCGGCGGCAAGCTCGAAGCGGGCGAGCAGGCGCTCGCGGGGTTGAAGCGTGAGCTGCGGGAAGAGCTCGGGATTGAAGTGCTCGACGCGACGCAGCTGATCGCGTACGAGCATGGCTACACAGATCGAAGAGTGCTGCTCGATCTCTGGTTGGTGTCGCTGTACCGGGGCGAGCCGAGATCGGTGGAGGGACAGCCGTTGCAGTGGGTAACCCTCGATGAGCTCGAAACGGTCGGCTTGCTGGAAGCCGACCGTCCGATGATTCCGGCGCTGCGCGACGCGCGCCGTTGACTTACAACTTCTCGAACCGAACGGCGTCGGCGATGGTGAAGCCGGCGTCGGTGCACAAGAGCTGCACGTAATTGCTCGTCCCCGCCGCGAGCGAGTACGTACCGATCTCCACCCACGTGCCACCGCTCGACTGCTGATTCACCGTCTTGCTCGTGTCAGTACCGCCGCTGTGTTGAACGTGCACGGGAGCGGCGTCGGGACGATTGGAGCTGGCGCTCCATCGCATGTAGATCTTGTAGTTGCCCGCGACGGGAATCTTCGGCGTCCAGCGCGCGTACTTACCGCTGGCATCCGCGGCAGTGGTGCCGTCGGAGAGATAGTGTCGACCCCAATAGCCTGACGTCGACGATGCCGTGTTCCAACCCGTGCCGGCAGTGGTGAAGCCGGTGTCCGTGTTGTCGACGATGATGTCGTTGGTCAACACCTCGACGCGATCGATCGCAGGCGTGGTCGATGTCGACGTGTTGAACAAGCGGATGCTGTTCTCGCCGCCGGTCAATGTCACATTTACCGTTTGCGATCCGAACGTATCGGCGCCGCCGGTCGATGCGAACGACACCGACGTAGCCGCGCCGCCATTCACGCTCAGGCTCAACGATTGATTGCCGGTGGCCGCGTAGTGGATCTTCAACTGATACGTGCCCGGCCCGATCACACGCACTTTCTGGAAAGTGAGATCGCTGCTGGGCCCGATCCCCGACACCTTGCCTTGCCACGAACCATTGGTGCTCGAGGTCCGCGCCGCGCTGCCAGTGAGTGTATTGGCCCACGATTCCGCCTCGTAGCTGTTCGGCCAGGCCTCCGCGACATAGAACGCCTTCATCGCGCCACCGACATTCGCCTGCCACGCGCGCATGTCATTGCGGAGCTGCGTGGTCGTGCGAGTGCCGTCGCGCAGGCTGGCGATAAAGCCGTCGAACTGATCGAAGGCCCAGTCTTCGATGGCGAACGTATATTTCTGAACACCGCCGTCGCCGTAGTAACCATCGCGGCCGGCGAGCGCGACCGTGTCGATGGAATGGTCGACGTTGCGCCCGCCGCTGTAATCGTCGGCATCGTCGTTCGTGTATGAATAAACGAGGTGACGCTTGTCGTTGATGGCGTCGTGCAAGTCGGCATAAGCGGTCGGCACTTCAGCCGCGTACGGAAACAGCGGCACGAACAAGCCGACAGTGGGTTCACCCAGCGACACCCAGCTCGCGGCGAGCTTGCCATCGTAGGGATCGCTGCCTTTCGCTCCAATGGTGACCGCCCCGAAGGTCGAAGCGAATCGATTCAAGTGATAGCCGGTCGGTTTCTCGCCCGCCGCATACGGCAACTCGCCGATATTTTTCGACAGCGTTTCGATGGTGTTCGCCGTGCCGAGCGCGCCCGAGCCGACGTTCTTGTGGATGAAGTAGCGATAGTCCTTCAGATGCGTGTCGTCCATGCGAATGCCGGCGCGATTGTGACGCATGACGGCGCTGGTCGAGTCTTCCCAGTCGTGCACGCCATCGGGCGTCGAGCCGGAGTTCTGCACGCTGTCCTCGCCCGTGACCGGATCGGTCACCACCTGCGTGATCTGATCGTCGACGAAATAAGGGAAGCCGTTGGCCTTGGTCCAGTCCACCTTGGCGAAGTTGTTACGCCAATCGAAGCCGTTGTAAGCGCCGTTCGCTGGATTGGTGCTGTCCTTGTCGTCGTTGTGCGCGGTCGAGTAGTTGCCGCTGCCGTCGGGCGCGTAGGTTGTGGTGATGTTGTCGCGAGTGAAACTGTCGCCATCGATTTCGAACACGGCGGCATTGCCGTAGCGATCGGTGACCGAGATCATCGTCGACGTATTGCGCGCGGTGCTGCCGAAGAAGCCGCCACCATTGTTGGTGTCGCGCAAAACCTGTTCGACTTCATCGACATGCTCGCAGCGGGACAGCACGATGTGATTCAAATAACCGCCGGACATCCCGTACACCAGATCCTGCGACACGCTATAGCCATGCGCGCTGGCGAAGCCCGAGGTCAATGTGTGACCGGCGACTTGCATGAGCGCCAGACCACGATCATTCACACCGGCCCACGGCACTTGCTCTTGCGACACCGAGTCGATGCCGGATTCGCCTTCGGCGGTGTAGCCCACATAGTTGAAGCGCGAGGTGTACGTGTCGCCGCTGCCGAACGAGGAGTTGTCGGCGGTGTAGTAATAAGCGAAGACTTTCCAGCCGTCCGGTGTGCTCCAGTGATCGCGGTTTTTCCACATCACGGGTCGACCGTCGACAGTGCTGGTGCCGGTGGCGACGGCCATCGAAGACGATTGGGCCGGCGCGGCGGCATACAGCGCAAGCGCGATGCCGAGCGTCAGAGAGTGCAAACGGGAATGGAACGGGCGAGGCTCGAGCGGATACGAATCCATGCCACGGGGTCCTTTCGTAACGACGAACGGGAGCGTTCGCCACTACGACGTTCGAGAAGCTCGAACGTGCCACCGCGCCGTGGCGCGGATCGCTCAGCTCGCGTCGATGGTGATGGCGTCGTCGGTGCGGGTGACGCGGACCGGCAGGATATCGGGCAGGCGATCGACGAACTGATCGATCTGTTCGACGCGCAGGCCCGCGGTGACCCGCAGCTTGCCAGCTTCCACCGAGCTCAAGGTCACATTGGATCGATAGCGCGCCAGATCCGCAACCACATCCGCGAGTGTGGCGCCGTCATAGACCAAACGACCTTCGCGCCACGCAGCCACTTCGCTGCCGTCCACCCGGGTGACGGAGGTAATCGCGCCATCGGGCATCACATCGATGCGCTGACCGCGCGTGAGTGCGGCGGGCCGATCATTGACTGCGACGAGGCCTTCATCGACAGCGACGCGAACGTGACTATCTCCGACACGCACATCGAAGCGCGTGCCGACCACTCGAACGGCGGTGCCTGGCGCGGCAACGTAGAACGGACGAGCCGCATTCTTCGCGACATCGAAATACGCCTCGCCTTGATCGAGCTGAACCCGACGCTCGCTGTCAGTAAAACTCACGATGATGCGCGAGCGCGCGCCGAGCGTGACGGTGCTGCCATCCGAAAGTTGAATTGCGCGCAACTCGCCGAGCTGAGTTTGATATTCCTCGGCCTGCACCACAGTCGCCGTCGTATCGGTGTGCTGGACCGGCTGCGGTCGCGATAGCAGGAGCGCCAACGCGAGACCGGCGACGGTCGCAGCCGCGGCCAGTGGCAGCAGTCGACGCGTGACTTTGGCAGCCCGGCGGGGCGGCACGGGTTCCAGTTCCTTGAGCTGATTCAGATTGGAAATATCCCGCCACAGCAGATGCAAGCCATCGTAGGCTCGCTGATGCCGGGCATCGGCGCGCAGCCAGGCTTCGAAACGGGCCCGATCGGCTTCGCTCGCTTCGCCCGATTGCATCAGCGCCAGCCATTCGCGGCACTCGCTCTTGATTCGTTTGACGTCGCCGCTCATTCGTAGGCTTCCATTGCCGCGTCGATGGCTTCCAGTGCGCGCACGATCTGGCGCCGCACGTCCGACTTCGACGAGCCGATGCGCTCGGCGATCTCGCTATAAGAAAGATCGTGCAGCCGGTTGAGCAGCAGCGCCTGGCGTTGCCGTTTCGGCAGATTCTCGATCACCTTCGACAACGCGGCCGCACGCTCCTGCGCCAGCGCGATGCGTTCGGGCGAGAACTCATCGATGGTGTGGGCGCCCTCATCCTGCGCGACCGCCAGCGAATGTCGATTTGCGTGCTTGAGATGGCGCGTGATGTCCAGCGCGATGTTACGTGCGGTGGTATACAAGAATGCCCGCGGATTCTCGACCGCCTGCTGATCGTCGATGGACAGGTAGCGCGCGAACGCCGATTGAGCGACGTCCTGGGGATCGGGCGGGCCGGCGCCGAACGTGGCGCGGATGTGACGGCACAGATCGTTCCAATAGCGCTCGTACAACTGTTTGAGCCGGGCGCGCTCGTGACCATCGTCGACGGCGCCGTCGAGATTGGATGCGGATGCGATGCTGTCGAGGGAGACGCCGGCCACTGCTGGTCCCAACCGAGTGCGATG
Source organism: Pseudomonadota bacterium (assembly GCA_023391815.1). Lineage (GTDB taxonomy): Bacteria > Pseudomonadota > Gammaproteobacteria > Steroidobacterales > Steroidobacteraceae > Steroidobacter. The sequence goes on along the minus strand of JAEWAF010000007.1, from coordinate 1,098 downwards.
ACGCTTGCGGGCGAAAGTACGTGGGCCGCCTGTGCCGGTCAAGAGAGGGTTGGCACGATTGGCACGCTCGAACGTCTCATGCTCGGTACAACAAAAGACGGGGAGTCGACGCGCTTTACACCGGCGGTCAAGGTGACTGCGCGCCACGAATTCATGATCCGACGCAGTGTTCGTAAGCTCACATCGACAGTCGCGGTCGCCGCGCTGATTCTTGGCGCCGCCGATGGTGTCGCCGCTGAAGCCGCACGCAATTTCGATATCCGCGCGCCGGAGTTGTCGCGCGCCTTGCTGGCGTTCTCACAACAATCGGATCTGGTCGTGGTCGCGGCCGCCGATCTCGTCGCCAATCTTCCCGCGCCCGCCGTGGCTGGTCGAATGACGCCCGAAGAAGCGATCGAGCGCCTGTTGCGCGGCTCAGGCTTGCAGTTTGTTCAGGACAAGGATGGAACGATTCGCATCACCCGCGCCGAGGTCGCGGCGGCGGGGGAGTCCGCAAGCCGAGGTGAGGTGGAGAACCTGGCGGTCGAAGAGATCGTCGTCACGGGTTCTCACATTCAGGGTCCGGTGGCGGCGGGAATCCTGCCCGTCACAGTGCGCTCGAGTGAAGACATCGCCGCGGTCGGCGTGCTCACGGCCGATCAGCTGATTGCCTCGCTACCGCAAGCGGGCGGGCAGAATTTCAACAACGAACAGCAGGGGCCGAATCAAGCTCGCGGCGACGTTGCTTCAGCCAATCTCCGCGGTCTGGGCTCGGGCAATACACTCGTGCTGCTGAACGGCCGGCGCATGGTCATGCACCCGACCACGCAGCAGGAAGATGGCGTCCCGGTGCAGATCGTCAACGTCAACACCATCGCACCCGGCGCCGTATCGCGATTGGAGCTGTTGCGCGATGGCGCGGCTGCCATCTACGGCGCCGACGCGACGGCCGGGGTGCTCAACTATGTGCTGGATGAGGATTACGAAGGGTTGCAGGTCGGCGCGCGTTATGGATTCTCCGAAGGCACAGACTTCGACGAAGCTTCCTTCGATGTGAAGTCCGGGTTCTCCTTCAATGAGGGGCGCAGTCACGTCACGCTGTTCGGCTCGTACATGCAT
>JAEWAF010000025.1 GCA_023391815.1 Pseudomonadota bacterium | reverse complement strand
CTTCACCGGCGGCAAATAGTCGAGCTTCGGCAGGAACACCCACGACAGCACCAACGGCGCCACCAACAACACCAGCACCCACATCGTTTGCTGCCGTCGAGTGCGCGTCCACTCGATGACCTTGTCGGTCAGCCCGGGCCAGCCTTCGCCGTAGCCGGATTTTTGCGCCGGTCCACCCAGCCAGCGTCCGGCCGCCGCGGGCACGACGGTAAATGCGACGAGAATCGAAAACGCTACGGCGATGGAAATGGTCAGTGCCAGGTCGGCAAAGATCTGACCCTCGACATCCTTTAGAAACAACACAGGCAGGAACACCGCGATGGTCGTGGTCGTCGATGCGAACAGGGCCGGCACGACCTGGCGAGTTCCGTCGTGCGCCGCCTGCTCCATGGACACACCTGTCTCTCGCAATCGAATGATATTGCCGCATACGACGATCGCGCCTTCCACCACCATGCCGACAGCAAACGCCAGGCCAGCGAGCGAGATGACGTTGATGCTCCGGCCAGCGAGATGTAGGGCGCAGAAGGTTGCGAGCAAACAAATGGGAATGGTCGTCGCGATGATGACGGTAGCGCGGACGTTCCGCATGAACCACCACACGCAGACCAAGGCGAGCAACGCGCCGACGACCAGATTCTCGATCAGCAGGTTGACGGCTCGCGTGATGAACAACGACGCGTCGAACGATTGCTCGATGCCAAGACCTCGCTCGCGCAGCGGGCCTTCGCGCAACTCGCCGACGACGCGCTTCACTTCGGTCAACGTGTCGAGCACATTCGCGCCCGGCGCACGCAGGATTTGCAGACCGATGGCCGGGTTGCCGTTCTGATGCGAATAACTGAGCTTGTCGGGGGGGCGAGTCTCGACCGCCGCCACATCGGAGAGCCGGACCGGCTGTCCATCGCGCCACGCCAGCACCAGCTGACCCAATTGATCGAAATCGTATCGGCCGGCGTAGCGCAGGGCGTATTGCCGCCGGCCCACGTCGAGCTGACCTGCGGAAACATTGTTCGCGCTGGCGGCCAATCGGGCGATATCCGGAATGCCGACGCCGAGCGCGGCGGCTCGCGCCAGATCGACTGTGATGCGAATGTCATTCGGCGAGCCGCCATTCACCTGCACGCCGCCGACGCCGGGCACGGATTCAAGCCGCGGTCTGACGACGTCTTCGATGAAGCGGCGGTAGTTGTCGACCGGGCCTTCCGTGCCCGGCAACAGCTGCACGAAAAACCACGTGAGGCTCAAATTGGGATCGCCGCCGACACCGCCCAACTGCACCACGGGCCGCTCGGCATCGCGCGGCAAAGGGGGTAAGCGACTCATGCGACCGATCACGTCGACGAGCGCCGCCTTCATGTCGGTGCCGATCGCGAACGTGAGCAGGATATCGGTGCCGCCGTTGTTGGCGTTGCCGGTGATTTCCTCCACGCCCGACAGGCCCTGGAGCACGCGCTCCTGCGGCTCAAGCAATTCCGCTTCGGTTTCCTCGGGCGAGGCGCCGCGCCAGGCGGTCGTGATGGCGATGGTCGGTCGCTCGATATCCGGAAACAGCTGCAACGGCAGTTCGCGCAGACTGAGCGCGCCGAACAGCGCGACGAGCAGCACCGTCACTCCGACGGCGATGGGGTTGCGGATGGCAGCGGCAATGATGCGCATCGCAGAAGTCCTTCAGGGTAGGGCCAGCTGCGAATTGGACCGCAGGCCGGTCCGGCGGTTGTGGCCGTTGCGACCAGCCGAAATCAAATCACGACGGACTGAACCTCGTGATGCGGGGCGGCGGCGGACGGTTTAAGCTCTCGGGCGTTTTTTGCGACTCCCTCACCACCCTTGAGCGACTCGAGCGACTTATCAATCACGTCCGCCGAAAGGCGCCTGACGCTGGCGGCGCTGGCAGTCGTGGTACTGCTCAGTGCCCTCGATCAGACCATCGTCGCTACCGCGATGCCTCGAATCATCGAGCAGCTGCAAGGGCTGTCGATGTATGCCTGGGTGACGACCGCGTACATGCTGACTTCGACGGTCTCGGTGCCGCTTTATGGCAAGTTGAGCGATCAGTACGGCCGCAAGCCCATCCTGATTCTTGGCGTGATCGTGTTCCTCGTCGGCTCGGCGCTCTGCGGACTGAGCGGTGAATTCGGCCGCTTGCCAGTACTCGGCGAAGGCATGATGCAATTGGTCGTGTTCCGGGCGCTGCAAGGGCTCGGTGCCGGTGCATTGATGACGGTTGCCATGGCCGTCATGGCGGACATGTATCCGCCGCGTGAGCGCGGCAAGTTGTTCGCTGTGTTCGGCTCGATGTTCGGTCTGGCGACCGTCGTCGGTCCGTTCATCGGCGGCTTCTTCACCGATCATGGCACGGTGTCGTTGGCCGGTTATGAGATCGCGGGTTGGCGCTGGGTGTTCTACGTCAACCTGCCGCTCGGCGCCTTCGCGTTGTTCATGATCATTTATCGCATGCCCGCCCTGCGGAAAGGGGGCGGCGGCAGCATCGATTATCTGGGTGCGGTGCTGGTGGTGATCACCGCGGCGACCTTGTTGCTTGCGCTGACGTTGGGCGGCACCCATTACGCCTGGGATTCGCCAACTATCCTGGGCTTGTTTGCCCTCTCGCTCGGGGCGCTGGTGATTTTCATCTGGGTCGAACGGCACGCTCGCGAGCCCATCCTGCCGCTTCATCTATTTAGCATTCCCACGTTCCGGATCGCGACCGCGGGCTCATTCGTCATGAGCATGGCCTTCCTCGGCGTCGTGATGTTCATGCCGCTTTACATGCAGGTGGTCCAGGGGGTTTCAGCGGTGCAGAGCGGTGTGGCGCTGCTGCCGTTGATGCTCACCCTGATCGTCAGCAGCATCGGCTCCGGGCGCATCGTCGCTCGCACGGGCAAATACAAAGCGTTGATGGTGTCCGGTGGCGTGCTGCTCGCAGTCGGCGTCTGGTCTTTGACCGGGCTCACCGCGGATACGACGCAAGCCGATTTGACGTGGCGACTGGCATTGACCGGTCTCGGGCTGGGGCCGGCGCAGACGTTGTTCAGCCTGGTCATTCAGAACGCCGCGCCCTCGAACCAGATCGGTGTCGCCACCAGCATGAGTCAGTTCAGCCGCCAGATCGGCTCGACGGTGGGTGTGGCGATCTTCGGGACATTCCTGACTCACGCACTCACCGCCGAGCTGCCCAAGAATGTTCCGCAAGTGCCCGGCGGCAACATGTCGCAGGTCGATCTGGCGCATGCGCAGAGTCAGGCGATGAATGTCGACAACATTCGCGCGCGCGTCGAGTCGGCGCTGGATGAGCGGTATCGAGTCATCGAGCGGGCCTTCAACGAAGATCAGCGCGCGGTGGAAGAGGTGCTCGCCGATCCGCGCCTCCCGGAAGCGATCAAAGCGCCGCTGCGCGACGGCGGTCTCCGCGCCAAAACACACCAGGAACTGGTGGAGCGCACCGACGAGCTGGTCGCCGAGTTGAAGTCGGGGACCGGGGGGCGCGATCGGTTGCTGGATCATCCGGATCTGTCACTGGCCCTGAAACGTCAGCTGGCCAATATTCCGGCTCGCACCTGGAACGAGCCGACGGTGATCGCCGGGGTCGCGACGTTGTTTCGTGACAGCATGCTCGCCACCGAAGACGCTCTCGTCGCCAACCGCGCGCACGAGGCGTTGCGTAGGGTGAAGGCGGGCATGACGGCGTATGCAAACAAGCTGGTCGGCGACATTCAACGCGGCGTCAAAGTCGCATTCGCCGCCTCGATCGCGCAGATGCTGCAGCGGGCGCTTTGGATCGTGGGCCTGGCATTGCTGATCGTGCTGTTCATTCCCGAGTTGCCGCTGCGTGCGAAACCGCATTCGGATACGGCCAGTGAGTAACGTCACTAGCGCCGCGCCGGCGCATCGCTCGTTCGCAGCCCTACGCCACGCCGGCTATCGCGGGTTCTTCTTCAGTTTCGCCGGCGCGATGATGGCCGACAGCATCGAGCACGTCATCAGCTACTGGATGATGTTCCAGAAGTTCCAGTCGAACGCGCTCGGCGCATTCGCCGTGGTGTCGCACTGGCTGCCGTTCCTGCTGTTGTCGCTGCCCGTCGGCGCGCTCGCCGATCATTTCGATCCTCGGCGGCTGATTCAGATCGGCATGGTGTTGTTCATGGGCGTGTCGCTGACGTGGGGCGCGCTGTTCGTCACGGATACGCTGGAGATCTGGCATGCGATGGTGCTGCTGACTCTGCACGGCATCGCGGGCGTGTTGTGGACGCCGGGAGCACAGGTCCTGCTTCATCACGTCGTGCCCAAAGAAGATCTGCAAAGCGCCGTGCGGTTGAATGCAACGTCGCGACAGCTCGGCTTGCTCGGCGGCCCGGCGATCGGTGGCGCGCTGTTGATGCTGCTCGGTCCTTCGCACGGCATTCTGCTGAATGCGTTCTTCTATCTGCCGACGATCCTCTGGCTGTGGAAGGCGCCGTACTCGCGTGCCGATGCCGGGCAGGGGCCGCCGCGACGCGCGTTGCTTTCGGTGAGCGATGTGACTTCCACGCTTCGTCGTATCGCTTCCCATCGGACGCTGCTGGCGATGATCCTGCTCTCGGGCGGAGCGTCGTTCTTCATCGGTAATGCTTACCTGCCGCAGATGCCGGATTTCGCGCGCTCGCTCGGTCACGGCGATGCGGATCTTTCCTACAGCGTGTTGCTGGGCGCGGATGCCATCGGCGCATTGACCGCCGGCTTCATATTGGAGAGCCGCGGCTTGCTGCAGCCGAATCCGCGCACGGCCATGATCCTGGCGATGCTCTGGTGTGCCGCGTTAGCCGGCTTCGCCATGTCGTCGATTTATTCGTTGGCGGTGCTGCTGCTGTTCATCGCCGGCTTCATGGATCTGTCCTTCAATTCCATGGCACAGACGCTGGTGCAGTTGAATGCGCCGGCCGACATTCGCGGTCGGGTGCTCGGTGTGTTCTCGATGATGGCGCTGGGATTGCGGACGTTCAGCGGCGTGACGGTGGGGTTGATGGGCGCGGCGATCGGCATCCATACCTCCTTGACCCTCAGCGCGCTGGCGCTCATCGCACTCAGCGCGCTCTTGCTCGTGCGCACCTCCAGGTCATAGCTGGAGCTGCGCACGACGCGGCCTATTTCTTCTTCGAGCTCTTCTTCTTGCGGCCGCCGCTCTTGCGGCTCGATTTTTTCTTCGGCACCTTCGCGCCGGAGCGCCGTGCCTCGGACAAGCCGATCGCAATCGCCTGCTTGCGGCTCTTCACCTTCTTGCCGGAACGACCGCTGCGCAATGTGCCTTGCTTGCGCTCGCGCATGGTCTTCTCGACTTTTTTCGAAGCCTTCTTGCTGTACTTACGTTTGGTCGCCATGACGGCTCCTCGTGTGTCGGGATGGATTAGTCCCGACCCACCAACGCCTTGATATCGCGCGCTGTTCCGAAACGGGTCAGCGATAGATCAGGAAATCCTTACGCTCCTCGGCCCAGGACTGTTCGTCGGGCCGGGTGATCGCATCCAGATCGGCTGGCGTCGAGCTCGCATCGTCGACCCACTCGCGCAGCTGCGGACCGCCGTTGATGATGTCGATGGCGAGACGGTCCTTCTCATATTCATAGTGAAAGTCGCGCCACAGCGGGTATTCGGGATACAGGCGTCGAAGCGCTTTGAATGCCAATGTTTGCAGTCGCCACGGCAGGAATGCCTGATGCTCGTAGCTCGGATCTTCGACGTGAATCTGCAGCCCTGAACACAGTTTCCCGACATGTTTATGAAACGTCGGCTCGAACCAGCACGGCCGCAGTCGACAGCCTCGCAGCCATTGCGGCGCCAGCGAGCGCATCTCGGTCAACACTTTGTTCGCGTCGATGTCCGGAGCACCGAACAGTTCGAGTGGCCGGGTCGTGCCGCGGCCTTCGGACAACGTCGTGCCTTCCAACATCACCGTGCCGGCGTATGCGCGCGCCATCCAGAGATTCGGCGCGTTGGGGCTGGGATTGACCCAGGTTCGCTCACCCAACGGCCAGCCGTAGCCCGGTGCGCTCTCGGGCTGCCAGCCTTGCATCTCGATCACGCGATAGTCGACGTTGAGATCGAGTGTGCGCACGAACCAATGCGCGAGCTCGCCGAGCGTGAGGCCGTGTCGCATCGGCAGCGGTCCCGCGCCGACGAAACTTTCCCAACCGGCGCGCAGACGCAATCCTTCGATCGGGCGGCCGGCGGGATTGGGGCGATCGAGCACCCAGACCGATTTACCATGGTTCGCCGCTGCTTCGAGCACGTAACGCAGTGTCGTGATGAACGTGTAAATGCGGCAGCCGAGGTCCTGAAGATCGACCAGCAGCACATCGAATGGCTGCATCATCTCGTCCGTCGGACGTCGCACTTCGCCATACAGGCTGAAGACGGGAATGCCGTGGACCGGATCGTTGAAGGTCGGTGACTCGACCATGTTGTCCTGCTTGTCGCCGCGCAGGCCGTGTTGAGGGCCGAATGCAGCCGTGAGCTTCACGCCCACTGCCGCAAGCGCATCCAGGGAATGAGTCAGATCCGTGGTGACGGAGGCTGGATGGGCGAGCAGCGCGACGCGCTTGCCCTGTAACTCACGACGCAGCGCCGGCTCTTCGAGCAGCCGATCGATACCGAACTTCATGCTTTCAATCTCCGGCCAGCCGCAGGGCGAAGCCATCGCGATGATGGAAATCGGGCTTGCCCGGCGGATGCGCCAGTGCCCAATAACAAATCCGATCCTGGTCGCTTTTCATGACGGCCGACACGGCCAGCCGCAGCTCGCGACCTTTGATCTCGTTGGCGGTCAGCCCCGCAATGGCGCCGAGATGGATGTCGACATCGGCTTCGAGATAGTCGGCGTGACGGCGCACGATCACGCGCGGCGGCGGGAGCGGGTCGATCGAAGTGACGCCCTGACGATAGCTCTCGAATCGATACACCGCCCATTGGCTCGAGGGCGAAAAGTTGAATTCGAAATAGCTGTCGGTATCGGTGAAGCCGATGAATGCCTCCAGACAAGTGTGTTGCCACAGCAGGTCCTGGAACCTGCTGGGCGCTTGCGCAGGCAGTTGCAGCCGATCGATGTCGCCGCGAATCCGGTAATCCAGCACCAGCAGGTCCGCCGTGAGCGAATCCACTTCGACGGTGATGTCGGTGACGATGTCATCCGGCGTCGCTGGGTGGCAGAGCAGAGCAGTGGGTTGCATGCACCTATTCTATGCCACTCCTCCGTCTCGCGGGCGTCAGTGCCAGTTCGCGGTTGCCGCAATCTTTTCCCGGAACAGCGGCCGGGCCAGCCACAGCAGGATCGCGGCAATGCTGCTGGCCACGACCACGACGATGGCCAGCGCCCAACGAATCTGCATCGGATCCTTCAGGATGTAGTCGCTGATGAACGGTACCAGCGCCGGTCCCACGCCCATGCCGATCAAATTGATGGTGAACAGATACAGCGATGAAATCTGTGCGCGCATCTGATTCGGCGTCACTTGATTGACCGCCATCGGCCCCATGGCGACGTAGCCATGAAAGGGCAGACCGGCGACGCAGATCGCGACGCACGCGATCGCGAATGAAGGCATGAACGGCGTGATCGAGCTGGTCACCAGGGTCGCCAGCGCCACGACCAGGCAGACTTTGATCGGCGCATCGGTGTGACCGCGCGCCGCCCACAGATCGCACAGTCTGCCGGCAAGAAAAATCCCGGCGGTGTTAATGAGTATGGTCGACAGGCCGATGACCACGCCGACCTGCGCGGGCTGCACCCCATACGTACGAGCGATCACGGTGGGCAGCCATGCCCCGACCGAGTAGCCGACCATGGCTAGCATGGCGAGCGCGACGAAGTGCAAGCTGTAAAAGTTGCCGTGCTTCGCGAGGAACTTGAGCACCTCGCGAAACGGCACTTTCTGGCCGAAGTCCTCGCCGCTCGCCGACTGCATTTTCATCAGCCCGCGACGCGCCGGTTCGCGTACGCCGAGCAGCAACAAGGGCAATAACAATCCGGGTGCCCCGGTGACGATGAAAACGAACTGCCATGCGCGGACTTCACCGAGTAGCGGCAGCGTGAACGTTTTGCCTTCCGTGGAGATCGCAGCCACGACCAAGCCGCCCACCAACATGGCCACACCCGCGCCGATCGCGATGCCCATGTTGTAGACGCTGAAGGCTCGGCCTTGTTTCTCTCGTGGGAACGCATCGCTGATCATCGAGTACGCGGCCGGCGAGAGCGCCGCCTCGCCAACACCCACACCGGCGCGAGCCAGGCACAGTTGGGTCCAGTTCTTCGCGAGCCCGCAGAACGTCGCCATCAGCGACCAGGCGACGATGCCGGCGGCCACGATGCTCTTGCGATTCATGCGATCGGCGAGGCGGCCGATGGGAATGCCGAACAGCGTGTAGAACACCGCGAACGCGAACCCTTGTAGCAGGCCGATCTGGGTGTCGGTCACGTGCAGATCGCGTTTGATCGGCTCGACCAGCAACGAAATGATCTGCCGGTCGATGAACGAGAAGATGTAGAACAGCAGCAGTACGAACACCAGATACCAGGCTTGCGCCGAGGCCGGATAAGGCACGACGCCGGCCAATGCGGGCGGCGTCGCCGCCGAATGCTGCGTATTCAATTGTGTTCCCCCCAGCAGGCGCTCGAAATTGCATCCGTCCGTTCGCAAGCGAATCCCGGTCGCCGCTGGTGTGTCCATCGCGCGGCGTACCGGGAATTAAAACCAGTGTAGTCGCAGGCGCGCGCGCCGGCGAGTCCACGTGCTTGATTTCATAGGGCGGAACAAAGTCGCTTGTGAGATGCGCAAGCTTCCGGGCATCCTGCGCGCCATGTATTCACAAGAGCAGCCGGCCGATGGGCGGGAGGCCCGAAGGGCAGGCGCGCAGGGATGCGCGGGACCGGCCTGGCAAGCTGTTGTCGAAGACAAGCCGCGCGTCGGCTGGGGATTCATCACGCTGCACGCGTTGGCCTATACGGGAACGTGGCTGGCGCTGCTGACGCCGGTGCTCGTGACGATTGCTTTGAAGGTGCGCCATCTCGCGCCGGGAACCGCCGCGGCGAGTCTGTCGCTGGTGCTAGGGCTGGGTGCGTTCTTCGCGCTGGTGGGCAATCCGTTGTTCGGTCGTCTGAGCGATCGGACCACGTCGCGTTTCGGTATGCGACGTCCCTGGCTGATTGGCGGCGTGATCTGCGGCGCGCTCGCGCTGTTGTTGATCGCGACGGCGACGAGCATCGCGATGGTGCTCATCGGTTGGTGTCTGGCGCAGCTCGCCTTCAATGCGGTGTTGGCGGCCATCATCGCGGTCCTGCCCGATCAAGTTCCGGTCGAGCAGCGTGGCACGGTCGCTGGTGTGATGGGGATTTGTCTGCCGTTGGGGCAGGTGAGCGGCACGTACCTGGTGCAGTCCGTGGCAACTTCGACGTTGCTCACATTCATGGTGCCCGCGTCGATCTGCGTCGTGCTGGTGTTGTTGTTCGCGATGACGTTGCGAGATCGGCAGCTCGCGCCGGGCGAAGTGGAGTCGCTGGGCTGGCGGGACGTGATTGGAATCTACTGGGTCAGTCCCCGGCTCCATCCGGACTTCGGCTGGACCTGGCTGAGTCGGTTGTTGCTGGTGTTGGGCACGGCGTTTCTGAATACGTACCAACCTTTTTATCTGATCGACAAGCTGGGCCAGGCCGAACGACAGGTTCCGACGCTCATCTTCCAAGGCATCCTGGCGCAGACCGTCGCCATCATCGCCGTGAGCATTCTTGGTGGACGACTCTCGGATGCGATCGGTCGTCGCAAGGTCTTCGTGGTGATCGGTGGGGCGGTGTATGCGATCGGATTGTGGGTGATCGCGGTCGCGCCGGACTTTCCGACGTTTCTGCTCGGCATGACGATTACCGGCATCGGCCACGGAATTTATTTCGCGGTCGATCTGGCGTTGGTGACGGATGTGTTGCCGAACAGGTGGCGGGATGCTGCCAAGGATCTCGGGATCTTCAACGTCGCGAATGCTCTACCTCAGGCGATTGCGCCTGCTGTCGCGCCGGTGATCCTCGCGGTGACGGAGGGGAATTACACCTGGCTGTTCGTGATTGCCGGGTCGATCACGTTGCTGGCGTCGATTGCTATCCTGCCGGTTAGGAGTGTTCGCTGACGCGCCTCGCTTGCGAGTTGCCGGAGGCGTCGGTGGTTCGCGCCGTCCGAGGTGATATCTCTCCTCCCGGCACCGCGCTCGCCCGTCGCGCCTTGCGCTCCTGGGCGCACGTCCCTGATGTGCGCTGATTTCGAAAACACGTCCCTGTATTTCGAATCTGCCGGGAGGAGAGATATCACCTCGGGCGGCGCCGACAGGTGCGATGAGCGCCCAGGCGTGCGAAGAGGTCCGAGAGAAAACTCCCTGTAAACTTCTGAGGGTGCGTTTCCGCGGAAACGTGGAGATTGCATCTCCAATTCCTTCCCCGTTGCAAAACCTCTTCTCTACATCGCGATCGCGCGCCGAACACGTTTCGTTTGAGGATGCTCGGGGCCGAGCTGAGATTCCAAGGTCGCGAGCGACTGTTCGATCAGGTCCTTGCCTTCCGGTCTGCCGGCGGCGAGTTTTGCTTCGCCGAGCCGGGCGCGGGCTTCGGCGAGCTCCCAGCTTTGATCCCACATCACTTGTTCACGCAGCTTCACTGCTTCTTCCAGCACGGGAGCGGCTTCGGCGGCGTGGCCGTTTTGTATCAGCAGCTCACCTTGCGCGACGAGCGCCTGGCCCAACGCGAGCTGCGCGGCGGGGCCGCCGGCGCGCAGTTTGGTGATGAGCTCGGCAAGTTCGGTGGTGGTCTTCTCGAACGGCTGTTGTTTAGTCGCCAGCCTGGCTCGTGCAAGGCGTGCGCGTTGCGTGAACAGATGATCGTCACCAAACTGCTTGCGCGCCAGCGCCAACGCCTCATCGGCAATCTGAACCGCATCTTGTTGATGTCCGGCCGCCGCGTGAGCCTCCGCAAGAAACGTTCGGTTCTGCACGTGGAGCGCGCTGCCACTCGCAGTGAACTTCTCGGCCATGCGCGCTGCCTCTTCCAGAATGGGAATGGCTTGATCCGGCCGCCCGAGCGCCGTTTGCAAAGAGCCATACTGACCCATGGACGCGGCGACAGCCGCCGAATCTCCGGATAGCGCGCGCTGACCTTCGAACGCATGCTTCAACTCACGCTCGGCATCGGCAACACGGCCCACGCGATACGACAGCGTGCCCACATTCGCGCGCATCACCAACGCGGGCACATCTTCACCAGTGCCCAGCGCGTCGTGAATCGCGAGCGCCTTCCGATAAGCCTCGGTGGCTTCTTGCAGGCGATTGGCATTCATCAGCGCGATACCCAGCGAGTTATACAGAATCGCCGTCTCGCTGTGATTCTCTCCGGAAACCGCGATGCGCTCGGCGATGGCCTGCTCATTGGTTGCGATGGAGCCCGCCAGGTCGCCTTGAGCACGTAACAAGCGAGCTTTGACGGTGAGCCATTCCAGATGCTGTTCGGCGAAACGCTTGCGATCGGTGTTCCAGAAGGGTTCAGCCGAGCGCAGCAGTTCGTCGGCGCGTTGCAGATTGCCGCGAGCCAGTTCGGCGTGCGCCAGTTTCTGTTTCACCAGCGCGACCGTTTCCGGATTCGCCTCCGGTCCGGCCTGCTTCAAATAGCCTTCGAGCAAGGGCACCTGACCGGCGACGTCTTCCAATGCGCCGTATAAGTCGGCGAGCGTCTCGACCACTTTACCGGCGAGATCGGGATCGTCCCGATATTCCTGCAACACCCGCTCGGCGCTGCGATCGAGCATCGTTTTCGCCGTCGTCGTGCCGGAGCCATCCGCGCTGACGGAGTTGCGAAACATGCGCGTGAGATACATGCGCACCGCCTCTTCACGAGCCGCGGCTCGGCGCGCGATATCGCGCTCGACGGCTGTATGCGCTGCTTGCTCGCGGGCGGCGCGAGCTTGCCAGAGGGCGACGCTGGCGCCGGCCAGAATGGCGATGAGCGCGGCGGTCGCGGCAGCGGTGCCCATACGATTGCGACTGACGAATTTGCTGAAGCGATACCACGCGCTGTCGGGTCGCGCTTGAATGGGGCGGCCTTGCAGGTGATGTTCGATATCCAGCGCGAAGGCATCAGCACTCGCATACCGCTGCGCCGGATCTTTCTTCAACGCGCGATTGAGAATTGCGTCGATATCACCTCGCAAGCGACGGCCGCGCTGATAATCCTGCGCCGTCGTGCTCGCGAGCGATGCGTCGATCTCGGTGATGGCCCGTTCGAGCTGCCCGCCGCCGGTGTGCTTCGGCGAGTACGGCAGTGCGCCGGCCAGCAGTTGATAACTCACGACGCCGAGCGAATAAACATCCGTCGCCGTGCTGATCGGCTCGCCTTTGATCTGCTCAGGCGCCGCGTACTCGGGCGTGAATGCGCGTACGGCAAACTGCGTTTGTTCGCCCGGCTGATTCTCCAGCAGCTTGGCGACGCCGAAGTCCAGCAAGCGCACCGAGCCATCCGCGGTCACGAGGATATTGCTGGGCTTGAGGTCGCGATGAACGACCAGCCGTGCATGCGCATGTGCCACCGCGCGGGCCACTTGCAAGATCAGTTGCAGGATCTGCTCCACAGCGGGCGAGTGTTGAGCGCAGTAACGGTCGATGGTCTCGCCTTCGACATATTCCATGGCCATGAACGGTCGGCCCAACTCATCGACGCCGGCATCGTAGAGCCGCGCGATATTGGGATGTTCGAGCGTCGCGAGAATGTCCCGTTCGCGCGCCATGCGTTCGGCCAGGCCGCCGATCCAGGTGACGTGGGGCAGTTTCAGTGCGACGTTTCGTTTGAAGGTTCCATCGGCGCGCTCGGCGAGCCACACACTTCCCATGCCGCCACGGCCCAGTTCGCGGACCAGGCGATACGGTCCGACGTGATTTCCCGGCGAAGGAATGCTGAGCGGAGAAGTATTGATGCCGGTCAGGCTGGTGAACTGCGGGATGTCGCGCAGAAATTCATCGCTGTCTCGCGTCGCATGCTTGGCGAGCAAGTCGCGCAGGGCGGGCTTGAGTCTTGCGTGCTCGCCGGAGAGAGAGTCGAGCCAAAGGTCTCGCTCGCCCGGCGGCAGATCGAGCGCGGTATCGAGCAGCTCGAACATCTGTTTCCAGTCTTCGGGCCCGATGCGTTGCATGGAGTTACTGTGCCAGGGTCGTTGCCAGGAACAAGCGCGCCTTTTCCCAATCGCGAGCCACCGAGCGCACGCTGCGATCGAGCGCGTCGGCGACTTCTTCCTCGGTCATGCCGGCGAAATAACGCATCTCCACGACCTTCACCAGGCGCGGGTCGATCTTCGCCAGCTCTTGCAGCGCTTCGTGGATTTGCAGCACTTCTCGCTCGCGCGGGTCCGCGATGTGAGCGGCCGCCAGGTCGATGTCGATATGGATCGCGTCGCCGCCCCGGCGGTCCGCTGAGCGACGACGCACGAAGTCCACGACGATGGACCGCATGACCTGTGCGGCATAACCCATGAAGTGACCGCGATCGTTCGCCTCGATGGCGCCGGCTTTGAACAGTCGCAGATAGGATTCGTGGACCAGCGCCGTGGTGTCGAGCAGGGTGAACTGGCCGCTGCGTCGCAGCCTGGCGTGGGCCAGTTGACGAAGGTCGTTGTAGAGCAGATCGAATAGCTGCTCGACGGCGCCGGCATCGCCGCGCCGAGAGGCATCGAGCAGTAAAGTCACCTGCGACATGAAGGTCCGTGTCGTCGCCCGCTGAGCAATGGCGGGAATTTAGCACACGGCCGCTGGCACGACCGTGAGTGGCGTCCGGCCGGGGCGTTCAGCTTTTGCCAGCGGCCTCGGCTTTGGCTTCGAGCGTCGACCAGCGCTCGAATTTCTCCGCCATCTCGCGCTCCAGATCTTCGGCCAGTTTACGATCGGCCTTCAGCTGGTCCGGGCCCTGCTTGTGATAATCGGCAGAGCTCATGCGCTCGGTGAGCTCTTGCTGACGCTGTTCCAGTGCTTCGATTTCCGCCGGCAGCTGCGCGAGCTCGCGCGATTCCTTATAGCTCAGCTTGACCGGTGCGGGCGCGCGAGCAGCCGATTTATTCTCTTGCTTCGGCTTGGAAGGTGCGGAGGCCAGCGGTGCCGGACGCTGCGCGAGCCAGTCGCTGTAGCCGCCGACATATTCCTGCCATCGGCCGTTGCCTTGCGCGACCAGGGTCTGCGTGACCACGTTGTCCAGAAACGTTCGATCGTGGCTCACCAGCAGCAGTGTGCCCGGATACGTCTGCAATGTATCTTCCAGCAGCTCGAGCGAATCGATGTCGAGATCGTTGGTCGGCTCGTCCATGACGAGCACATTGGCCGGCCGAGCAAACAGCCTTGCCAGCAACAATCGATTGCGCTCGCCGCCCGACAGCGCTTTCACCGGCGAATTGGCTCGCTGCGAGGAGAACAGAAAGTCGCCGAGGTAAGTCATGACGTGCTTGCGCTCGGTGCCGATCTCGACCCAGTCCGAGCCCGGGCTGATGGTCTCGACCACGGATTTCTCGGGGTCGAGCTGCTCGCGCAATTGATCGAAGTACGCCACGGCAATGTTGGTGCCCAGGCGCACGCTGCCGCTGTCCGGTTCGAGCTTGCCGAGAATGAGCTTGATCAACGTCGACTTGCCGGCGCCGTTCGGGCCGATCAGGCCCAGGCGATCGCCGCGCATGATCCGCATGGAAAGATCGCGAACGATCGGGCGCTCGCCGAACGACTTCGTAACATCGGTCAACTCGGCGACCAGCTTGCCGGAGCGCTCACCGGAATCGAGCGTGAGCTTCACACTGCCCATTTGTTCGCGTCGGGCGGCGCGCTGTTCTCGTAGCGATTCGAGCCGGCGCACGCGACCTTCATTGCGAGTGCGGCGGGCTTCGATGCCTTTGCGAATCCAGACTTCTTCCTGCGCCCAGAACTTGTCGAACTTGCGATTCATCACTTCTTCGGCGGCGAGCTGCTCGCTCTTGCGCGTCTCGTAAGCCGCGAAGTTGCCGGGATAGGAGCGGAGCAGACCGCGGTCGAGCTCGATGATGCGCGTGACGACCCGATCCAGGAACGATCGATCGTGAGTGACGACGATGGAGGCCGGGCCCTTGATCAACAGTTCTTCCAGCGCGGTGATACCGTCGATGTCCAGATGGTTGGTGGGCTCGTCGAGCAGCAGCAGGTCGGGTTCCAACGCCAGCGCCAGCGCCAGGGCGGCGCGTTTACGTTCACCGCCGGAGGTGGTTTCGGGCGCGCGCTCGGCCGCCACGCCAAGGCGCTGTAAGAATTCACTGAGGCGCGCTTCGAGACGCCAGCGCTCGCGTTCGTCGTGGATTTGTTCGAGCTTGCCGCGCAGGACCAGGCTGTCACGCACGGTCTCCGCCGGCGGCAACAGCGGTTCCTGTTCGACCAGCACTACCTTCAACCCGTCCAGGCGCGACACTTCGCCGTCATCCAAAGGCGCAAGGCCCGTGATGACTTTCAGTAGCGAGGATTTGCCGGTGCCATTGCGGCCGATCAGGCCGACGCGCTCGCGCTCGTCGATGGCGAAATTCGCCTTATCCAGCAGGGGATGCAGGCCATAGGCGAGTTCGGCATTGCGCAGCGTGAGCAGGGGCATCGTCGGCACGGCTTGGGCGTCGGGGGCCCGAATCATACCGGCGAAGCCAATTGCGGGGCTGGAAATCGTCGCCGCGGCCCTACAATACGCAGATGCGTATCGCGAAACCCATGTTGTTGATCACCACGCCGATCGGCCTGGCCCTGGGTCTGTACGAGGGCTGGCGGCTGGCCGGCGGATTGGTGTTCATCATGGCCGCGCTGATGCTGGTCATTGCCGCAGCCTTCGGCTCCGTGGTTTACACGATTCGGAAGGAACGTGCCGAGGAAGAGCGGAAGAAGGCGGAGGCGAGCCAATCGCCGGCGCCTCCCGGAGAAACGGGACAGATTTAAAACCTGTCCCGATCCGGCATCACTTCACGCGCCGCTCGATCACCAGAGTTTGGATGGCACGCCCGAAATAGCCGCGCTCGTCACCCAGCTTCGCGAACGCGAGGCCGGCGCCGTGATCGCCCAGCCAGGTCTGCGCGTCCAGCAAGATCCATTCACCCACCGGCATGCGGGCCAGGCTGATGGTCAGATCGGCGTTGATGAAGGTCCATTCGTTGAAGTCGAGCACCGACGACACGCCGTTACAAAAATCGCCTGTCATGGCCGCGCGCATCAACGGGGTGATGGCCTCGCCTTCGATGATTTGACGATGCGCTCGGAACCACAGCGCGCCGGGCCCCAGCTCACCGAACGAGCCGCGCACCGAGCGTAACGTCACTCCGGCGGCGAATTGCTCATGCGAGCTGAAGCGAATCCTGGAATCACGGCCCTGTTCGGGGCCGGGCAAGGTGACTTGCTCGTCGATGACATGATCGGGCAGCTCCACGTCCGCCCGACGGATCTTCAGCACCGTAGCGCGCACGCAGACCACACCCTCGTGCGCCAGCGTCACATTGCAGACCTGGATCTTGCGACCCTCGCGCTGTACGTCGATCTTGATTTCCAGCGGCGCGACCGGGATGGGACGTAACAAATCGAACGTCATGCGCGCGACGTGCATCGGCTCGCGCATGGGCATCCGCTCGACGGCCCAGGCAATCAGCGCAGCCGGCGCGCCACCGTGCTGCATGCTGGGATCCCACGGGCCGGCGGAGCAGGGCTGAGCGTGCGCGATTGAACCTTCGACTCGGTAGACGTAACTCATAACGGCATCTGTCGGAGCGCGGCGGCGGTCGCCGCGTCGGCGGGAAAGAACGATTCGAGCGCCAATTCTGACAGAGTTACATCGATCGGAGTGCCAAAGACGGTCGTGGTGCTGATGAAGCTCAGCACGCCCATGGGCGTCGCCAGCCGCATCGGCACGACGAAGGCATTGGTGCTTTCGTTGTGAGCGCGGTGGCTGTGCGGTTCCGGCGCGGGATAAGCGCTCAATTCTTCCACCAATGCGGTCAGCACCGGGTCGGCTGAAACTTCGATTTGCCGGCGCAGGCGCGCGAATATATGCGCCCGCCACTGCGCGAGATTGACGATGCGCGGCGCCAGCCCGTCGGGGTGCAAGCTCGCTCGCAGTACATTCATCGGCGTCGCCAGCAGCTCGGGTTTGATGCCGGTCAGCATGGGCGCGACGGCGCGATTGGCCGCGAGCAAGGTCCAATGCCGGTCGACCGCGATGGCCGGAAAAGGCTCGTGACCTTTGAGCACCAGTTCCATCGCATCCCGCGCGGCCTGCAAAGACGGGTCGTCCAGCTTGCGCTCGCTGAACATGGGCGCGAACCCCGCTGCGATCAGCAGTGTATTGCGTTCACGCAGCGGCACTTCGAGCAGCTCGGAGAGCTTCAACAGCATCTCGCGGCTCGGGCGCGAGCGCCCGGTCTCCAGAAAGCTCAAATGTTTGGAGGAAATCTCGGCTTCCACGGCGAAGTCGAGCTGGCTCAGGCGCCGTCGCTGGCGCCATTCGCGCAGCAGGTCGCCGACGGGTCGGAGGGCGGTTGCGTTCATGGGACGAGACGATAACGCAGCCGGCGGAGGTCGCTCCATTACCTGCCTGGTAATCGACTGAGGGCCGGGCGAGCGGCGATGCTGAGCCTCGTCAACCACCGAGGAGAGTCGTCATGAGCTACGTCGAAACATCCACTTTTCTGCGTCGTGTGCTGGCGCTGGACGCGATCAGCTGCGCCGGTCTGGGCCTGTTGCTGGTGACATTCGGCGGCTGGCTGTCGGGCGTGTTGAGTCTGCCGATCCAGTTATTGCAGCAGGCAGCCATCGTGCTGTTGCCGTTCGCGTTGCTGCTGGCGTTTCTGAGCACGCGAGCCCGGCTGCCGCGAGCGGCGGTGTGGGCGGTGATCGTGGCCAACGCCATCTGGGCGATCGACAGTATCGTGCTGCTGTTCACCGGCTGGGTGCAGCCGAGCTTGCTCGGCTATTCGTTCGTCGCCGGGCAGGCCGCGTTCGTCGCGGTGATCCTGGAGCTGGAATATATCGGCCTGCGCAAGTCGGCTGCCATCGCTCCCTTGCATGCTTGAACCCACGCTGAATATGTCGCCTGTCGACGACCGGTCGCCGCGAAAAAAGCATCGGATGATGCTGGCCGCGACCGGCTCGTCGACCCTGCATACGAAGTGCATCTAACCCGCGCCGAGCTGCGATATGCTGAGTTACGCCGCGGCCATTCCGGGGTTTGCAGCGGCGGCCCCACAATTTCGGTACAGTTGGTCGCCAACGTCGCAGTATGGGTGACGCCTTCGCATGAAACAAAAACGAGTGTTCGCTGCCGCCATCGTGGCGGTCGCGCTCGCCTCGGCCGCGCTGATTCCCACCGCGCAGGCCGCGCAGCCTGGCTTCTATGTCGGCGGCTTCTACGGCCAGAGCGATAAGGCGAGCGAGATCCAGGATTTCCGGGGCTACGCCGCGAGCAACGTCTACGCGAGTCCAGTGGTGCAGCTCACGGTTGAGTCGCTGACGGATTCATTGGATACGAAGGACACCGCCTTTGGCTTCTTCGGCGGCTACCGCTTCAACACGCACCTGGCCGTGGAAGCCGGCTATACGGATCTGGGCAGTGTCGCGTATCGGGCCAAGGCTCGCGGCAACATCACCGGCATTCCCACCGACGCGCAACTCAATGTCGACAGTGGGACGACGGCGTACACGTTCTCGGCGATCGGTGTGTGGCCGCTCAGCTATCGGTGGGAGGTTTACGGGCGCGCCGGCGCGCATTTTTCACAGAATGATGTCAGCGTCTTCTACAACGACGTCGAACAGGTTCCCAAACGCGCACGGTTTTCCGATAGCGATGTGGACTTCTCCG
Organism: Pseudomonadota bacterium; assembly: GCA_023391815.1. Taxonomy (GTDB): domain Bacteria; phylum Pseudomonadota; class Gammaproteobacteria; order Steroidobacterales; family Steroidobacteraceae; genus Steroidobacter. The sequence continues at coordinate 110,654 of JAEWAF010000025.1, read as the reverse complement.
CGGGCATCGGCACCAGCTTCAACTTCCTCGAGATCTACGATCTGCGCCTGGAATATCAGCACATCATCGATGCCGGCGACAAGAACACCGATGAAGCCAGCCTCGACATGATTTCCGTCGGTATCACGGTGGTGTTCTGACGATTTCGACGGGCCGGTGCACGCCGACTTCGGCGCACAGCTGTTCGGGGTGACGGAGTCGCCAGATCGCCAGATCCGCTCGCGATCCAACTTCGAGTGTGCCGCGATCCTTGGCCAGACCCAACGCCTTCGCGGCGTTGAGGGTCACACCGAGCAGCGCCTCGGCCGCGGTCAGACGAAACATCACGCAGGCCATGTTCATCGCCGTCAATAGTGACGCAATCGGCGAGGTGCCGGGATTGCAGTCGGTCGAGACGGCCATCGGAATCTTCAATTCGCGCAAGCGCGCGATCGGCGGCAGCTGGGTCTCGCGCAAATAATAAAATGCGCCGGGCAGCAGTCCGGCGACGACGCCGCGCTCGGCCATTCGTTGCAACGAGCGTTCGCTCGTATGCTCCAGATGATCGGCCGAGAGTGCGCCATAGTCCGCGGCGAGCTCGCCGCCGTTGCCGTCGCTCAGCTGATCTGCATGCAAGCGCGTCGGCAACCCGAGCTGTCGAGCGCGATCGAAGATGCGACGTGTTTGATCCCGGGTGAATGCGATTCGCTCACAGAAAACATCCACGGCATCGGCGAGCTGCGCTGTCGCCACGGCGGGTAACATGTCGTCGCACACATGCCGAACGTAATCTTCCTGGCGGCCCGCGAACTCCGGCGGTAGCGCGTGGGCACCAAGGAACGTCTTGACGACGGTGAGGCCGGTGATCTCACCGATGCGTTGCGCGACTCGGAGCATCTTCAGCTCGTTGTCCAGATCGAGTCCGTAGCCGGATTTGATTTCGAGCGTCGTCACGCCCTCGGCCGCGAGTGCCAGTGCCCGAGGTAGCGATTGATCGAGCAACTGATCTTCGCTCGCGGCGCGCGTCGCCTTCATCGTCGAGACGATGCCGCCGCCGGCGCGCGAGATTTCCTCATAACTGGCGCCACGCAGGCGGGCGGCGAACTCGTTGCTACGGTCGCCGCCATAGACGAGATGCGTATGGCACTCGATCAACCCGGGCGTGATCCACAAGCCGTCGGCCCGGGTCACGGTCGCTGCCGACCATTGCATGGTATCGAGCTGCCGGCGGGTGCCGATCCAGGCGATACGGCCGTCCTTGATGGCGAGCGCCGCGTCCCGGAGTTCGCCCAGCTCGTCGAGCGGGGCATTGTATGCAGGGCGGCACGTCGCCAGGCTCGCGCCCAGCCAGACCCGGTCCCACACAACCGTACTCGCGGTCGAAGCTTTCATTGCCTCCGAAGTCTTATACTCGACCGCATGTCCATGCAATCCCGCTATCGCTTCACCAGTGCGTGGCTGCCCGACGGTTGGCATCGCAATGTGGTGATCTCGGTCGATCCCGGCGGGGATATCGTCGATGTCTCCGCGGACGACACCGTCACGGCCGCCAGAATGATCAACGGCGCGGCGATCGCTGGCATGCCCAATATCCATAGCCATGCCTTTCAGCGCGCGATGGCCGGTCTGGTCGAACAGCGCGCCGGCCAGGACGACAGCTTCTGGACCTGGCGCGAGACCATGTACGACGTCGCCAGCCGCATCTCACCGGAGTGTCTCAACGGCGTCGCGGCTCAGTTGTACGCGGACATGGTCAAGGCGGGCTACACCTCGGTGTGCGAGTTTCACTACTTGCACAGTCATGGTGACGCGTCGGGCCGTTCGCCCGAGCAGCGGCTCGCGATGAGCCAGGCATTGATGGATGCGGCCACGACCGCCGGCATCGGACTCACACTGTTGCCGACGCTGTATCAAACATCCGACTGCGGCGGCGCGCCGCCGACTGAACGCCAGCGTCAGTTCTCCATGGAAACGCGCGAGTACCTGGATCTGCTGGACGCGCTCCGTCAGTCGTCGCAGCGGTCGCCACAGCTCGAAGTGGGCACGGCATTGCACAGTCTGCGTGCGGTGCCGCCCGAGTCCTTGCGAATGGTGCTCGATTCGCAGCGGGACGGGCAGGTGATCCACATCCACATTGCCGAGCAGGAACGGGAAGTACAGGCGTGTCTGGAGCGCACCGGCAAGCGGCCGATCGAATGGCTGCTCGAGAATGCCCCGGTCGATCGTCGCTGGTGCCTGATCCACGCGACGCATGCTACGGCGGCGGAATTGCAAGGCGTGGCAGCGGCGGGTGCGGTGATCGGTTTGTGTCCCAGCACCGAAGCGAACCTGGGCGACGGCATGTTTCCGATGGAAACATTGCTCGCGGCGGGTGGCGAGTTCGCCATCGGCTCGGACAGTCACATTTCGTTGTCGCCGATCGAGGAGTTGCGCTGGCTGGAGTATCAAGCGCGACTGGCTCGTCGCCAGCGGGGCGTTCTCACCGACGGCAACTCGTCCGGCGGTGCCTTGCTGTGGCAGAAGGCGTGCACGGCCGGCGCGCGCGTTTCGGGTCGGCCGGTCGGCGAGCTCGCGGCCGGCAAGCGGGCGGATATCGTCGTGCTGGATATCAATTCGCCGTTGTTCGCGGCCCGCGCCGACAACTCCGTGATCGACACGTTCGTTTTCTCCGGCACCAGCGAATCGGTGCGCGATGTCATGGTGGGCGGACGCTGGCTGGTGCAGGATCGGCGCCATTTTGCCGAGACGGCGGTATCGGCCGGCTATAAGCGCGCCTTGCAAAAGATGTTCAGGAAGGATCGAGTGTGAGTATGAATGTTTATGACTTTCACCAGGGCTCGCTGCCGCTGTTGATCAGTATCCCGCACGCGGGCACTTATGTGCCGGAAGCGATCGCGCAACGCTTCACGCTGGCTGGCAGCCATCTGGCCGATACCGATTGGCACGTTCATCATCTCTATGACTTCGCGCGCGGCCTGGGTGCTTCGATCCTGAAGGCGAACTACTCGCGCTACGTGGTCGACTTGAATCGCTCGCCGGATTCATCGTCGCTGTACGTGGGCAATCCAACGTCGCCGGTGTGTCCGCTGATGACGTTCAACGACGAGCCGATCTACGCGCCGGGTCGTGAGGTCACCGCGACCGAAATCGCGGCGCGCGTCGAGCAATACTGGCAGCCGTATCACCAGCGCCTGGTCGATGAATTGAAGGCGATTCGTCAGCGTCATGGCTACGCGTTGCTGTGGGATGCGCATTCGATCGCGAGCGAAGTGCCATCGTTGTTCATCGGCGTGTTGCCCGAATTCAACTTCGGCACGCGCGACGACGCGAGCTGTCCGCGCGCCATCGCCGACCAACTGCTGGAGCTGGTGACATCCGATGGCAAGTTCGGGGCGGTGCTGAACGGCCGCTTCAAGGGCGGCTACATCACGATGAAATATGGCCAGCCGCAGGAAGGCGTTTATGCCGTACAGCTGGAGCTGTCCCGGCGCGTTTACATGGATGAGGCGGCGGGGACGGGCTGGAATCCGGAGCGGGCGCAGTCAGCTCAAGCCCTGATTTCCCAGCTGTTGACGCGCTTCCTGAAAGCGCGCCCCTAACAATCGTTCGAGCCGATCGCGATGGCCGCGGCCTGCAGGGCGGAGATGACTTCGGCCGGCAGGAAGGGTTTGCCGATGAAGCCCAGCGGCTCGAGGTCGGCCACCGTTCTGCGGACCGCGTCGTCGATGTTGGCGCTGATGAACAAACATCGGATGCTCTGGTGTTCATACAGCTGACGAGCGACATCGACGCCGCTCGTGCCATGGGCCAGGCGCAGATCCATGATGCCAATGTCGGGACGCTCGCGCGCGGCGGCGGCCAGCGCGCCGGGACCGTCGTGCGCCGTCGCGGTGACCCAGTGCCCCGCCTCTTCCACCAGATCCTGCAGGTGGATGGCGATCAGCACCTGATCTTCGACGATCAGGACTCCGAGTCCCATGAGGCCGCGGGCTCCAGGGGAAAGGTGATGTGAGCGGCATAGCCGTTGTCATCCTCGACTCGCAGTTGTCCATTCAACTGACGCACCAGCATGCCGATCAAGCGCGTTCCCAAGCCGCTGGAGGACTTCGCGGCGCGGCTCGAATCGTTGGCGCTCAGCCCCGGACCGTTGTCGGCAATGGTCAGCCGGGCCTTGCCGGGCTCGATCTCACGCAGGCTGACTTTGATCAGGGCACCCCGATCGCCCGGCCGGCCATGTTTCAAGGCGTTCATCACCAGCTCGTTGACGATGAGAGCGAGCGATACGCCGTTCTCGGTGGGCAATCGAAGCGGCTGGATGTCGGTACGCAGATCGGCATGCCGTTCGTCACCGATGCCGGCGCGCGCCAGCTCGGCGCAAAGACCGGTGAGATAGGTCTGCATGTCGATGGTGAGCGGATCGGTGTCCTGATACAGCCGCTCGTGAATCGAGGCGATGGCGGTGACGCGGGCAATGGCCTTCGCGAACAGCTCCTTCGCGCCGGCTTCGCGGAATTCTCCACCTTGCAGGCTGAGCATGCTGAGCACCAGCTGCAAACTGTTCTTCACGCGATGGTTCACTTCACGCAGCAGCAGCTCGCGCTCGGCCAGCGCGTGGCGCAGTTCGGCTTCAGTGCGATGTAGACGCAACAGCGCGCGAGCGACGGCTTCCAATTCTTCGGGCTCGACCGGCTCGACCAGGAAGCTGTCGGCGCCGGCCGAAAGCGAGTTCACACGATCGAGCACGGCAACGTTGGTGGCGGAGACTTGTAGCACCATGATGCGGGCAGTCGCCGGATCGGTCTTCAATTGCCGGCACACCTCGACGCCGTTGATGTCCGGCAGATTCACATCGAGGACCACCAGCTGCGGCGAGGTGCTGCGCGCCAGGCGCAACGCTTCCTTGCCGGTGCCGGCCTCGAGCACCTGAAATCCGGCGCGATTGAGGATGCGCGTGGTTGCGTAGCGCCCCGGCTCATTGTCGTTGACGTTGAGAATGATTTCAGGGGTGGGCATATTGGCTTTCTCCCGAGCTTGCCGCGCGCCGAATCGCGGCCGCGACGGCCTCGCGCGACAGCTCGTTCTTCAACAACAGGCCGCTTGCGGCGGCGGCTGACTCTTCGCCGATATCGTCGGGTCGCTGCGAGGTGAACAGAATGACCGGAATCGGTCGCGTCTCCTCGATGGCCTTGAGCATTTTCAGTACTTCCAGGCCGTGCACGTCCGGCATGGCCAGATCCAGGAAAATCAGGTCGGGGTGCGACTGGCGCGCGAGCCGCAGCCCATCGTAACCGCCGCTGGCTTCGATCACTTCGAAGGTGCTGCTGGGCAGGAACTGACGCAGGGCGTAGCGCTCGATCTCGCTGTCATCCACGATCAGCACGCGCTGCGCGGCGCGTGTTTCGGGAAGCGCGGGCGTGCCCAACGGCGCGGACATCTGCAGACGAATCGGAATGGCGAGAGAGAACACCGAGCCTTTGCCGAGCTCGCTGGAAACATCGATGCTGCCGCCGAGCAGGCCCGCCAGTCGTTGTGACAGCGGCAGGCCGAGGCCCGTGCCTTTGACGCTCTTCTGCAACGGGTTCTCGACTTGCGTGAATTCATCGAAGATGTGCCGATGATTGGCCGGCGCGATGCCGATGCCGGTGTCGGCCACCGAGAACACGATCATGTCGGTGTCGGCGGCGAGCGTGGCAGTGACGCGCACCGAGCCAGCCTCGGTGAACTTCAGCGCGTTGGAAATGAGGTTGCGCAAAATCTGCGACACCTTGCCTTGGTCGGTATGCAACTCCGGCAGCGCGCCCACTTCCTCGAAAGTCAGCGACACCGCATCCTTGATGCTCAGCGGCTTGAACATGCCGCGCAGGGCGCCGAACAGATCCGTGACAGTGAACTTCTCGAGGCGAAGTTGCAGCTTGCCGGACTCGACTTTGCGCAGATCGAGCAGGTCATCGACCATCGTCGAGAGTTGCTCGGCACCCTGGCGGATGTAGGTGACTTGTTTCTCCTGCTCGGCGGTCAGCTCGCCGTCGAGCCGATGCAACAGGATCTTGGAGAGCGCCAGGATGGAATTCACCGGCGTGCGGAATTCATGGCTGACCGCCGACAGAAACCGCGATTTGGTTTCATCGGCGAGGCGCAGATGCGCGGCGCGCTCTTCGAGCTCCGCATACAACGCCATCACGCCGCGGTTCGTATCCTCGAGCTCGGCGTTGAGTCGCGCCAGCTCTTCCTTGCGCAGACGCAGTTCTTCCAGACTGCGCAACAGCTCGCGATTCTGATCCTGGATTTCAGCGGTAGGGTCCGCCGTGCCATAGGCCGACAACTGAGCCGCGATGTTCGCGGCACGAGCCGCTGTAAAGCTTTCGCTCCGGCGCGGCAGGAATTTGCCGAGCGTGATGGTCGTGCCGCGGCCTTTGCCGGAATAAACATCGAACGTGTCCATCAAACGACGCGCGGCCACCAGGCCGAGCTGCAGCTCGCCGCTGCCCGAGTCCGCGATCGCATCGTCGAGATTGGCGATGCCCGGGCCGTGATCGCTGATGATGATTTGCAGCAGCAGATTGGGCTGTACAGCGAGGCCGCGTGACGGGGCTTCCGTCAGCGTGAAATCGATGGTACCGCCGCCGGCGTGGCGGATGGCGTTGCGCGCCAGCTCGGACACTGCGGTGGCGATACGAACCTGATCTTGCGAATCGAAACCGAGCAGGGCACTGACCTGACGCGCGCGCTGCCGAGCCGCGACGATGTCGCGATCCTGCGCAAGCTCCAGACGTAACAAAGAGCGGTTCATGAGGGCGTGCGTCGAATGACAACGACCAGGGAATCGTCGCGGCCGCGCTTGCAGTCCCGATACAGGACGCCGGCGATCAGCGCCGGATGATGGTGCATCAGGCCTGGATAGCGATCGGCTTGCCAGTTCGAAGTCAGGCCGTCCGAATGCAACACCAGCACCGTATCGGGCTGACAGGGGTGGATGAGCTCGCGCGGACGAGAGATCACGTGACCGACGATGCCATTGTCGGTCGCGATGCGTTTGGTCTCGACGCCGTTGATCATCGCCGCCGCGACATTGCCGACGCCGACGCTGGTAACGCGGCCGGCGTCCCAATCGATTTCGAGCACAGTGATCGCGGCACCTCGAGTCGGGCGCAGGGCATCGTGCAGAGTCTGGATAAGACGCAGTGCCGGACGATGTTTCTCTCTTTCGAACACCCGGCACGCCTCGCTTGCCGCCTGCTCCGCTCCGAGGCCGTGGCCGAGACCGTCGATTCCGATGATCAATGCACCTTCGATGCGTTCGTGATAACACCAGCTATCGCCGCACACTGCCTCGCCGGGCTTGGGCACGACCAGCGCGCCGACTTCCGTGAGTCCTGGCGGAGGTTCGCGGGAGTCCGGCCACAGCTGGGCCAGCACGGCGGTACCTTGCCCCGGCCGGGAATAGATCTCGAAGCGTTGTGACAAACGTTCCATCGCGCCCAGCCCGGTGCCGGGACTGCTGCTGGTGGAATAACCGTCACGCAGGCATTTGGCCACATCTTCCATGCCGGGACCCTTGTCCAGGCCAAGCAACTCCAGGCCGGTGTGCCGGTCGCGCGTGATCTTCTGCGCGATCAGCTCGCCGCCGGCGCCATGTTTCACCAGATTCGTGCCGATCTCGGTCGCCACCAGCGCGGCACGACCGGCATCCTCGGTGTCGAAGCCCAGTTGAGCGGCGAACGCGCCGATGCCGCGTCGAGCGGGCGCGACGGCACTGGGATCGCCGATCGAAAACTGTTGCATTTACTTCCAGCGAGTAATGGTCACGCGAGTGCCCACGCCGGGCTGCGACCAGATGTCGAATTCATGTGAAAGCTTCCGTGCGCCGTTGAGTCCCAGGCCCAAGCCGTTGCCGGTGGTGTAGCCGTCGGTCAGCGCCAGGTCGATGTTGCTGATCCCGGGCCCGCGGTCCTCGAACGTGAGACGCATCCCGCCGCGCTTCGTCCCTTGGTTGAGACGCTCGATGCGCACTTCGCCGCCACCGCCGTAGGTCAGGGTGTTGCGTGCGAGCTCGCTGGCGGCGGTGACGACCTTGGTTTGATCGACCAGGCTGAAGCCAAGATCCATGGCGAGGGTGCGGACGGCTTGACGGACCTTGACCACGTCTTCGCCGGAACGCACGGGCAGCGTGGCCGGTTCAATCGACATGGCTGCCTTCGCCGCCCTCGTCGAGCATTCTGCGCAGCAGGGCGAGGCCGGCGTCGACGTTCAGAGCGGTGCGGATGCCCGGCAGCGACAATCCGAGCTCGACCAGAGTGATGGCCACCGCAGGCTGCATGCCAACGACGACCGTTTGCGCATCCAAGATGCGTGACATCGCGGCGATGTTGCCGAGCATGCGGCCGATGAAGGAGTCCACCATCTCCAGCGCGGAAATGTCGATCAGCACACCGCGCGCCTTGGTGGAGACGATCTTGTTGGTGAGATCGTCCTGCAACGTCATCGCCAGCTCGTCGTGCATGTCCACCTGGACGGTCACGAGCAAACAATCGCCCAGACGCAGAATCGGGACGCGGTCCACGGCTTTACCCTCGCGCGGCGGTCGATGTCACACCCAGGCCGCGACGCTTCAATGCCAGAGCAAAGGCGTCGGAGAGGCTGGCCTTGGTCGCGACCGCCGACAGGTCGATGCCGAGGTGCACGATCGTCTGTGCGATCTGCGGACGGATGCCGCTGATGATGCAATCCGCGCCCATCAATTGCGCCGCCGATACGGTCTTGAGCAAATGTTGAGCGACCAAAGTGTCGACGGTCGGCACGCCGGTGATATCGATGACGGCGATGCTCGAGCCAGTCGCGACCAGTCGCTGTAACAGCGTTTCCATCACTACCTGCGTGCGCTCGCTGTCCAGCGTACCGATCAGCGGCAGCGCCAGGATGCCGGGCCACAGCTCGACGACCGGCGTCGACAGCTCGATCAGCTCTTCCTGCTGACGAGAGATCACCGACTCGCGGGCCTGCTGATACACCTCGGTGGTGTACAAGCCTAGCGCGTCGAGCAGCACGGTCGTTTCCCACATTGTGTCCGCCAGCATCGCCGGTTCGTCGATCAGGCTGGTGCGCAGGCGGGAGAAGATGGGCTGTTTGAGCGAGAACACGAAGGTCGCCACTTGCGAGGGCGAGAAGCCCTGAGTCGCCCGACTGCGCGATAGGTCGCCGAGGAATTCGCGAATCTCGGCCCACTGCGAGCTGCGGGAATCGAACTGAATGCCGTTCTGGATGTTGTTCGTCAGCAGCGTCAGGAAGCGTTGCGACTCGTCGCGGAGCTGGGATTCCTGCAAGCGGCCCGCGCGCCACGCGCCCGATTCCAACTGTAGTCTGACCCACTCGGTGAGAATTTCTTGCTGGTACTGCTCGACAATGGCCGGCAGTCGACTTGCCAGTCGGTTCATCCGCAACTCCTCTATTTGGCCGGTGGGAAGGCCAGGTCGTAGTGGGCAGGAGGAACGGCTCGCTCTCGGAGCCTTCATTTGCAATCGTGGAGGATGGCAGGCAGGGCGCCCACCCGCGAATGACGCCCGACGGTCAACTACGCGCGGCAGCGCGGGACGGTTCCCGCTGTATTGAAATTTTTTCTACGCGTCGGCGCCGCTCAGGCGCTGACGACTTTCAGCAGGTCGGTATCGACGTCGTTGACCAGCAGCGGGCGGCCGTTCAAGAAGTCGCGGCACTTGTTCGCTGGCGCGGGCTCGGCGAACAGATAGCCCTGCGCGTATCGGCAGCCGAGCTTGCGGAGCATCTCCAGCTGCGACCAGCCTTCCACGCCCTCGGCGATCACTTTGATCTTCAGATGCTGAGCCATGGCGATGATGGCGCCGACGATGGCGTCGTCATTGCTGTCGGTGCCGAGGTCGCGGATGAAGCTGCGATCGATCTTCAAGTAATCGACCCGCCAGCGCTTGAGATAGCTGAGCGACGAATAGCCGGTGCCGAAGTCGTCGATGGCGACGCGCACGCCGAGCGCGCGCAGATCGTTGATGGCATCCACGCCCTGCTCGCTGGCATTCGAGCCGTGACGCGTTTCGACCTGATCGAACATCGCACCTTCGGTGAGCTCGATCTGGAGCATCGCCGGACTCATCGAATTGGCCTGGGTCAGCTCGGCAATCCGCTGGCGCAGGTCGCAACGGGCCAGTTGACCGGGCGAGATGTTGATCGCCACCGGCACCAGCACGGAATTGCCGGCCTTGCGCCACTCGACCATGTCGTCGATGACGCGCTTGATGACGAAGTCGCCGAGCCCGGCGATCAAGCCCGTTTCTTCAGCGACCGGAATGAAGCGCGTCGGCGAGACGTAACCGTCGATGGGATGTTTCCAACGGACCAGTGCTTCCAGGGTCACGACCCGGCGGGTCTCGATGTCGATCAGCGGTTGATAGTGCACGTCGAGCTGGGTCCGCGACTCCAACGCGGCCCGCAGACTCGACTCGATGGCGACGCGTTCCTTCAACTGGCGGTCCATCACCGGGCTGAATACCTGGAAGTTGTTCCGGCCGCGATCCTTGGCTTGATACATCGCCGTGTCGGAGTGGCGCAGCAGCGCGCCAACATCCTCGCCGTCGCGAGGGAACATGCTGACGCCGACGCTTGCCGTGGTGACCAGCGGCTTGCCATCGACTTCCAGCGGCGCGGCCAGCGCCGTGGTGATGCGGGATGCGGTCTCCTGAACCTGATTGCTGCTCCGGACGATGTTGAGCACGACTACGAATTCGTCACCGCCCATGCGAACGACGATGTCCTCGGTGCGCACGGCGTCCTTGATTCGCTGGGAGACTGCTTGCAACAGCTTGTCGCCGGTCTCGTGACCGTGCGTGTCGTTGACGTGCTTGAAGCGATCCAGGTCGATGAACAGCACCGCGAGCGCCGCTTTTTTGCGGCGAGCTTCCTCGATGGCGGCGGGCAGATGCGCCGAGAGGAACAGACGATTGGGCAAGCCGGTCAGCTGATCGTGATGAGCGAGGCGATCCAGCCGCTGCTGTTTCTCCAGCAACTGAGCTTCGATCTTGCGACGGACCATTCCGCCGTGCTCCACCTGCTCGATGAATTGTTGGTGCCGAGACTCCGCTTCGACCACGCGTGCATCCAGCTTGCGGATGCGCAGTTGAAGCGAGATGGCCCAGGCCGCGACGGCGCACAGTATGGCGATGGCACAGACAGCGAGGTAAAACATTGCGTCATACGTTCGGCTTCGACGGCGGCAGTGTCGCCAAAGGCCGCCATCGGCTGCCGGATGTGGCGCACAGTTTTGGGCCGCACGGAATTCCGGCGGCTAAAACTTCGACGTAAGACCGGTTTGTGAGTTAACAGTTGCGCATCAAGCCGCGGGTGCGGTGCGCAATTGCAAGTCGCTGGCGGCCTGGCTGAAGGAGCGGATGAACATGGTGAAGGCATACACGGCGCCGGATACGGTCTGGGTCTGATCGTCGGCGGCGTCGTGACTCTCGAGGTGCTCCAGAAAGCTGCGCCACAGGCCGCTGCCTTCTCCCGGCTGGCCATGACGCAGATAGGACGAGGCGTTACGAACACTCTCGTCATGACTGGCCAGCACTTGATCCAGTTGCACGCGCGCGCCGAGACGCGAGCCTTCCAATACATACAAAATGCCGAACACTTCGGACGGCGTCGGCGAGGTACGGCGCAAGGCGAGGGGTTGCACGTCGGACTGCAGGCTGTGCAGGTCGGCAAGGATGGCGGAGCGACGCGACCGTTCCGGCCAATCCGGTAGCAATTGCTCGACGCCCGCATTCTCCAACAGTTGTTCGATCGCGATCAGCGTCGCCGCGTTGGCCTGCAGGAAGCGACGATAGTGCGTGACATCGGCGAGGTTGAAACCGGCTGCGATCCGATCGAGGTCGCGATGCAAGTGATCGGTGGCGCCGCGCAGGGAGTTGCGCCGATTCAATTTGAGGCTGCCGGCGACCGCGCCCGCCGCGGGCGATTCGTCAATTTGCATGTCGAGCTGAATCCTGATCGTCGAGCACGCTACGAATGCGTGCTGCCAGATCATCGAAAGCGAAAGGTTTGGTGATGAGTTCCACGCCCGGGTCGAGTCTTCCATGATGGACGATCACGTCGCGCGCGTAGCCGGTCGCGAACAGCACTTTCAGGCGCGGATGGAGCACTACGGCCTGCTGAGCCAGTTGCTGACCGTTCATGCCTCCCGGCAACACCACGTCGCTGAACAACAGATCGATCTCGCCAGGAGGGACCTGTCGCAGCACGTTCAGTGCGTTCACGCCATCGCGTGCTTCGAGCACATCGTAGCCAAGCTCGCGCACCGTCTCGACGGTAAAAGCGCGTACATCGGGGTCGTCTTCCACGACCAGAATGGTTTCGCGCTCGCTGGCCATCGCCGTTTCGGACTGAGTTTCTTCCTCGGGCACCCGGGCGTCGGGTCGAGCTGCCGGCAAATAGATACGAATCGACGTGCCGGCGCCATCCGCTGACGTCATGCGCACGTGTCCGCCGGACTGGCGCACGAAACCATACACCTGCGACAACCCAAGCCCCGTGCCCTGACCGACGCTCTTGGTCGTGAAGAACGGTTCGAACGCTCGCGCCAGCACGTCGGGCGGCATACCCACGCCGGTATCGCGAACATTGATCACGACATATTCGCCACGAGGCAGATTCTCAAGTGTCGCGTGGGGCGCCTCGCGCAGATCCAGATTGAATGTTTCTATGCTGAGCTTGCCGCCGTGAGGCATGGCGTCGCGGGCGTTCACCGCCAGATTCAGCAGCGCGATCTCGAGTTGATTGCCGTCGATCTCCACGGGTCGCAACTCGGGCGACAGCACCGTCTCGACGTGGATCAATTCTCCGAGCGTCCGCTGCAACATCTCGGACATGCCTGCGACCAGGCGGTTGACCGCGACCGGGCGCGGATTCAACGGCTGCTTGCGCGAAAAGGCGAGCAGATGCTGAGTGAGATTGGTCGCGCGCTGCGCGCCGGCCATCGCGTGATCCGCTGCACGCCTCAGTCGTTCCAGATTTGGCGGCAGCTTACGTTGCAAGGTCTCGATGTTGCCGACCACGACCTGCAACAGATTGTTGAAATCGTGCGCCAGACCGCCGGTGAGCTGACCGACCGCTTCCATCTTTTGCGCCTGGCGCAGAGCTTCCTGAGCTTCTTCCAGCTGAGCTTGAGCGGCTTTGTCTTCAGTGATGTCACGGCCGACCGCGTAAATGCAGCCGTGGCCGAGTGCCGTCGACCATGAGACCCAGCGAGTCTCGCCGTCCCGGCAAATGAATCGGCATTCGAACGGGCGCTGACTCTCCTGCGCGGCGTGAGCCACCGCCTGTCGGACGACGGTTGCGTCGTCGGGGTGAGCAAACTTCGCGAGATGCTCGCCGACCACTTCGCTCGTGCCATGGCCGAGCGAAGCCTGCCAGGCCGGATTCACTTCGATCAGCGCGCCCACCGGCGTCATCACGGCCATCAGATCTTTGGACAGCTGCCACAAGTGGTCGCGCTCAGCGGTCTTGTGCGCGACTCGCATGGTCAGTGTTTCATTGAGATCCTGGAGCGCGGCTTCGGCCTGCTTGCGCTCGGTGATGTCGTTGACGATGCCGATCAGGCGAGTACACGTGCCGCTGTCGTGGAACGAGCGGCCCGACAGCGAAACCCAGCGCTCCTGCGCGTCGCCGGCGCGGATGATGCGAAACTCCGTGGCGATGTTGCTCGCGGTCGGAGCACGCAAGGTCTCATTGAAGATCGATTCGATGCGCAGGCGGTCGGCGTTGTGGCAGCTCTTCAGAAACGTTTGTCGATCGGCGACGGCCTCGGATGCAAGGCCGAACAGCTCGCGACAACGCGCATCGAGGTCGAATGTGCCGGTGACCGGATCGAACTCCCAGCGGCCGAGCCCGGCAGTCTCGATGGCGAGCTGCGCGCTGGTCTCGCTGATGCGCAGGGCTTTTTCGGCCCGTACGCGATCCTGACGCTCGCGCGCCTCGGCGACCGCGCGATCGACCGCTGCCGGCAGACGGCTCAAGCCGCGCTTCATCACATAGTCGGTCGCGCCCCGGCGCAACGCGTTGATCGCGAATTCTTCGCCGACCACGCCGGAAACGAAGATGAACGGCATCTCGGGGCAGCGCTCGCGCACGATGTCCAGCGCCGCGAGCCCGTCGAAGTCGGGCAGGGAATAATCCGCGAGCACCACGTCGTAGCCGCCGCTGCCGATCTCGCGCATGAAATCGTCACGACTGGAAACGCGTTGGACCGTGCTTTGAGTCTCCGCTTTGGCCAGGTGCGTGATCGCGAGCTCCGCGTCGATCTCGCTGTCCTCGAGCAACAGAATGCGAGTCTGCGAGAAAGTGCGAGAGGCGAACTCGGCGGCCATTGACTACTTCTTTTCGGTGCGAGGGGCCGCGGCCATGCGCGGCGGAGTTTCGTTCAGGACGCCCCAGAACATGCCCAGATCCTGGATGGCTTCGAAGAACGCATTGAAGTCCACTGGCTTGACGACGAATGCGTTCACGCCGAGCTCATAGCTGCGGATCAGATCGGTCTCCTCGCGCGAGGAGGTGAGCATGACCACCGGCACGGAGCGGGTCACGCCGTCGCTCTTGATCTTCGCAAGCACTTCGAGCCCATCCACCTTGGGCAACTTCAAGTCGAGCAACACCACGGCCGGATCGCCGGGCAAGCGATCCTTGTACTGACCGCGGCAGTACAGGTAATCGAGCGCCTCGGCGCCGTCGCGTGCCACCACGATGTCGTTGGCCAGCTGGCACTTCGCGAGCGCCGCCAGGGTCAACTCGATATCTTTCAGGTTGTCTTCGACCAATAGGATGGGTCGCAGATCAGCCATCGACGCCAGCTCCTTTACGGGGGATGCCAAAACGGAATTCCGCGCCTTCATCGACCACGGCGGACGCTTTGATCCAGCCGCCGTGCCGCTCGATGATCCGGTGGGTCAGCGCCAGGCCGATGCCGGTACCGGCAAAATCCTCCATGCGATGCAGCCGTTGGAACACGCCGAAAAGCTTGTGCGCGTACGCCATGTCGAAGCCGACTCCGTTGTCGCGCACTGTGTAAACGCATTCCGACGGAAGTTGTTCACCGCTGATCTCGATGATCGCGGGTGAGCGGTCACGGCTGTACTTGAGGGCGTTGTCCACCAGGTTATATAGCGCCTGGCGCAACAGGGCGGCATCGCCGTTGGTCGGCGGCAGCGGTTGAATGCGCCATTCGATTTGTCGGCCGCGCACGTCGGGTTCCACCGAGCGGACGATTTCCCGCACCACCTTCTGCATGTCGACCGGCGACATCGAGAGCGCGGTCCGGCCGAGCTGGGAGAAGCTCAGCAGGTCGTCGACCAGTTGGCCGGCCGAGGCCGCTGCTTCATTGATGCTATCGAGGTAATGCAGCGACTGTTCGCTCAGCGATCGCTCACGATCCCGCAACAGCTGCGTGTAGCCGACGATGTGCCGGAACGGCGCGCGCAAATCGTGGCTCACGGAATAGGAGAACGACTCCAGCTCCCGGTTCGAGCGCTGCAATTGGCTGGTGAGCTCGGCGCGCTCCTCGGCGCGACGAAGCACGAAATTGATGATGGCGGTCCGGAAGTCCACCGCGCCGTCGACTTCGGCGGCCGACCAGGGCAAGGCGCGGCCTTTGACCAGCTCTTTCCAGCTGGCGAACGAGTGACGCGGCGTGAGTCGTTCATTCTCGATCTGCTTCGCTTCGCGCGGATCGCCGGCCCACAGCACGGTTCGCTCCACTTCCGCGCGGAACCAGATGATGTAACTGGGATGCAGTTGTGAGATTGAAATGGCGAGCACGCCGCTCGCCACGTCGGCGATGTCGGCGAACTCCGGCCACTGCTGCGCCAGGCTGTCGGTCACGAATGAGTCGGTGCCTTGCTGCTCGAGTTTCTCAGCCAGCGCGCGCAACCGGTCCGGAGGTGGTGTCACGCCGGCGGTGAACTGCACCTCGTCGTGCAGAACTGCCGCGCCGGTGGCGTTGACGATTTTCAACCATGTCGCGGCGTGGCTCGCGAGTCCGCTCTGGAAAGACTCGCTCCCAGCGATGTTGGTCAGCAACTCGCTTTCCACGCGCTTCAGATCGATACGCTTGGCGGCGTACGCGCCTCGTTCACGCGCGCCGATATGCTGAGAGAGCACTTTGCCCAACAGATCGCACGCGGTTCGAGCCTGAGCGTTGACGCGCCGAGGCGTGGCGTTGTGACAGGAAACGAGGCCCCACAGTCGCCCGTCCACCAGCACGGAAATGGACATCGACGCGAGCGTGCCCATGTTCCGCATGTATTGAAGATGGACCGGAGAAACGCTACGAAGGGCGGCGAAACTCAAATCCAGTGGCGAGCCACCCGGGTCGAGCGGCGGCTCGATGGGCACCGGCGTGTAGTTCGCATCCGGAATCACGCGCAGCCGATTCAGTCGATACAGCTCGCGCGCTTGAGGTGGAATGTCGCTCGCCGGAAAGCGCAGGCCCGCGTAAGAGGGCAGCACGCCGTCGCCGTCCTCGGCCAGCACTTCGCCGTTCCAATGCTCGTCGAAGCGATAGATCAGAATACGGTTGAAGCCGCTGATCTGACGGAACTCACGCGCGGCGGCGGCGCATAACTCGGCGAGATTCTCATACGCCGGCAGGTCTTCCATGAAGCGGCCGACCCGCGGGTAATAAGCTTCGAGCGTCTCGCCTTCGCTGGCCGGCGGCTGCTCGAATTCCAGAATGATGCCCTGAGCGGTCTGATGCCCGAGCACCTGCAGGCGCTGACCATTGATATCCAGCGTTCTGAGATAGCTGCTGTCCGGATTGGCGAGCCAGCCATCGATCTGGCGCTCGGCGGACTTACCGACCAGTTCGGTCAGCGATAAGCCGAGCACGGTCGAGCCGCGGCCCGCGCCAAGCAACGCCGGGGCATTGGCGCTGGCTTGCACGATCCGTCGACTGGTGGGATCCACAACCACAAGCGTCCCGTGCGGCTGAATGCTGCCCGGAATCCGGATAGGTTCTTGCGCGCATAGATCGAGGTTGAGATCGGATGTTGAAACCGCTGACGCCATCCGTTTCGCTCATCGAGCTTGATTTTCTGCGCGATCCAATGCGTGGAACGGGCAGAAAGTTCCGATCATCTGCTATAGCGGATTTTCCGTTCAGCTCCGGCGCCGGAATTGCAGGAATGGTGTGAGCTGACCGACCTGGTTGTACAGAATCTGTGCACGAGCATTGGTGTTTTCTGTATGCCAGTACACGCGTGTGCTGCCGCGTTCGTCGGCCGCTTTGTAGACCGCTTCGATCAGCGAGCGGCCGACGTGCCGGCCGCGACTCGTCGGATCGACGAACAAATCTTCGAGATAGCAGTAGCCGACCGTCGACCAGGTGGAGAGATGGAAGTGGTAATGAACGAAGCCGGCCATGCGTCCATCGTCATCCAATCCGGCGAAGCCCCACAGCTCGCGGCCTTCCATCAGCCGGCGCCAGGTGAAGTCGGTGGTCGACTGCGGCAGCGTCTGTTGATAGAACCGCAGGTAGCCAGCCCAAAGCTCGTCCCAGCGAGCGCGATCTTCGGATTGCAGAGGGCGCACACGTGCAGCTGACGTCATACCGGTCCCCAGAGACTCCCTTGGCAGGAAGTATAAGGGACCGGCGCGTTCGGGTCCGACGCGATTACTTCTGGCGATGCTGTTCGTCGATCTCTTTTTCCGCGCTCAACCAGTCATCGAGCTCATTGCCCGGCGCGAAGCCTCGACGTTCGGCACGCCAGTAAGCGGCTTCGGCAATCCTCGCCTCGCGACTTTCCGAGAACGAAGGAATATCGCGCTGATGCAATTTGCTCGAAGTGATCTGCACGTCCTGGGGCGGTACTTCGCCGACCACGCCGTCGGCTGCGCGATTGTCGACAGCGTCGGCGTCGGCCAGCGCCTGCTCCTCATTGGTCACGGTCGTCACCGGCGGCAGGGTGCGCGTCGATGCTTTTTTGGAACGGGGGGTCGTACCTGAGGAGCGGCTCGCCATATTGATCTCCGATCGGCGGTTATGTTCAGTGCTCGATCCAAATCGTCATCGGCCGCCAAAGGTTCCAGGAACTACATGGCCGGAGGGTCGTTGCGCTGATTCTTCCGACGCGCCAAAGAAAACGGCGGCGACTCGTGAGAGTCACCGCCGCGTTCGGCGCGATCACACATCGGTCACATATCAATGACGAGCGCGACTGGATGAGCTGCGCGCTGATTTGCTTCGGCTGCCCGCGCGCGCCTGACGGCCCTTCGCCGCCGACGTGCGAGTCGAGCGCGATCCGCCCGAGCGCTTGCGTTGCGTCGGTGGTTCTTCGGCTTCGATGCCCATCTGTTCCATCAGCTCCATCTTCCGATGCGCCAGCTGGCTGCCGAGCTCCTTCAGATCGACATCGGTGTCCTTGAGCGCCGGGAACAGCTCCTTCTCTTCTTCCTTCACGTGATGCTTCACGTATTCGCCGAGGACTGTCACCAGCGGCTTGAACTCCGGATCCTCCGGATTGCCGGCCTCGATTTTGGCGATCAGCTCCTTGGCGGAGCCGTGCTCGATCTCGGCCTCGTACACCATCTCGTCGTCTTCCTCGTCGAATGCCTCCTTGGCCTGCGGATACAGCAGCTCTTCCTCGATCTGGGTGTGCACCGTGAGCATCTGGCAGATGCGGGTGGCGAGCTCGGACTGCTCGCTTTCGTCGGCTTCCTCGAACTCATCGAACAGCGCTTCCACCGCGCGATGATCCTGTTTTAGTAACGCGATGGCATCCTGCGGCGCGTCTGTCGAACGTGTTTGATGATTTGCTCGTGCCATGTGCTTGCTCCTGTGGGCTGGCTCGTGGAGGAGCAATGAGCTGGCAATCGGTGAAGTTCCTGAGCAGGAACCCTTAAGGCAGAGCGATGACAAACATCGCTCGCCACGGGACGAGCGATGTATCAAATGTTAGACGGATCTCAGTTCGCGGGCAGCTCGGCGAGCCGTTCGAGCAAGCGAGGGTCGCCGGCCACGTGCACTTTCTCGGCGGGGCCGAGCCACGCCAGCGCTTCGCTCAGCGTGCTCGCGTCGTGCACTTTTTGTTCGGCGGTGAGCCGATGCGGGTCGGGATGACCGCGCGATTCCGCGGGGCGCGGCAGGTTGCCGGTGATATGCGCGTAACGCGCCTGGCGGTCGGTAGCCAGCAAGCGCAAACCGTCTCGCGCCGGCTCCTTTGCTTGCGCGAGCAACTCATCGCGACGTTTGATGACCGGCGGCGCGTGTTTCTCTTCCGGCGTGCGTAGCAGACCCAACGAATGCATCACGCGTCCGGCGAGCACGCTGCCGCTCATCTTGGACAAAGGAATGGCCAGCAGCAGACCGGCGAGGGTGGGCGTCAGCCAGGCCAGCAGTGTAGGGGATATCAGATAAGCGATGATGCCGGTGATGACGCCGATGACGACGTGGACCCAATGAATGCGCGCAGCTTCGCTCCACGCGGTCGCATCGCTGCGTCGACGCTGTGCATTCCAGCCCGAGTCGCGCCCGGTGAAGATTTCAATCACGTGCTGGGTCTGCACCAGCATCATGATCGGTGCGTACAGCGCGGACAGCAGCGTCTCGAACAAGGTGCTCACGATCACGCCGAGCAAGCCGCCGCAGCCCTTGCGGATCTTGCTGTTGAACAACGATCGCAACATGCCCAGCACCTTGGGCACGAACAGCACCGCCATGGTGAACACGAACAGCTGCATCATGCGGGGCGCATCGAACTTCGGCCAGTCCGGGAACAGCTGGAAGCTGCGGCTGAAATATTCCGGACGGATCAACGTCGCCTGCAAGGTCAGCGCGAAGCCCACCACCAGCAGCAGCAGCCACAGCGGCGAGGACAGATAGCTCATGATGCCGATGAAGAAATGACCGCGGCTGACGGTCGACAGGCCGTCGGAGCCGATGATCTTGGTGTGTTGCAGATTGCCCTGCGCCCAGCGGCGGTCGCGCACCGCCACGTCGATCAGCGACGGCGGACTCTCTTCCCACGAGCCGTCGAGATCCGGCGCCATGCGCACTTTCCAGCCGGCCCGGCGCATCAACGCCGCCTCGACGAAGTCGTGCGACATGACGTGCCCGCCGAAAGGTTTGCGGCCCGGCAGCTGCGGCATGCCGCAGGCTTCGGCGAAGGCGGCGACGCGAATGATCGCGTTGTGGCCCCAGTAGTTGCCTTCGTTGCCCGACCAGGTCGCGACACCGCGCGCGATGATGCCGCCGTACACCCGCCCGGCGAACTGCTGGATGCGAGAAAACAAACTGTAATGACCGTGCAACATCGGCACGGTTTGCAGAATGCCCAGGTGCGCGTCGCCCTGCATGCGACGAACCAGCTCGACCAGCGTTTCCGCCGACATCAGGCTGTCGGCGTCGAGCACGATCATATAGTCGTAACGCCCGCCCCAGCGCTTGACGAACTCTTCCACGTTGCCGGCCTTGCGACCGGTGTTGTGCCAGCGACGTCGATACCAGACCGGCATCACGTTGCGCAGCTCGCGTCGCAGCCGGTCGACGGCGATCGATTCGTTGATCCACGGGTCGACCTGCGTCGAGTCCGAGATGATGACGATCTCGAAATGTTGCGCGGCCCCCGCCTGCGCCAGTGCTTCGGCCATGGCCTGCAGCGCCGAGGTCGTGTGCGTCGGATCCTCGTTATATATAGGCATCAGCAGCGCGGTTCGTGAGCCGGCCAATGTTGCTTGCGTCTTGGGGATGTGGATCGGCACGACCAGGCCGGCGACTGCGGAGGCTGCGGAGAATGCGATCCAGGCGAACGTGACGGTGAAGAAGAAAATCATCACGCCCTGCAACACCGTCATCTTCGAGAATTCGACGATGCTGAGCATTTCGAACACCGCATAGCCGGTGAGACCGAGCGTGCCGAGAATCACGATGGCGCGTGCAATTATTGCCCGGATCGGCGCCGGCCCCAGCGCACGCACGACCTGCGGCGAGCGGCGTAGATCCTGCACGGGCATTTCGATCGGGCGCTCGAAAGGCATACCGCCGCGAACTACGTCGCGGCCTTCGGTGGGAGTCGTCGGAGATTTCAGCTGGCCGTCCATCGATAAAGCCAGGTTTCGGTAATGGGACGATTGGCGCGGAGCAGTCGCAAGCGCAGCTCGACCAGATTGCTGCCCGCCGGATCCAGCTCGAAGCTGGCGCGGACGCCTTTGGTCAACGGATTCTGTTGCAACATCGGATGCGACAGCTTGCCCGCCGAGGCGCCCACGTCGATCTTGAGGTCCTCGATGTTACGCCCTGCGCCGGCGAAGTCGATCACGAAGATGCGGCGCTTGCCGTCGATCGTCGGACCGGAGCGCGTGGCAGTGGCCCGTCCGAGCGAGGGCGTGACACGAGGCGTGGCGTTCCAACGGATGCGATAAGAGGCGTGCCAGGGTTTGCCCGCCGGCAATGCGTAGTGTGGACGGAAGAACGCGATGATGTTGTCGTTGCTCTCGTTCTCGGTCGGGATCTCCACCAGGTCCACCGAACCCTTGCCCCAGTCGGAAGTAGGTTCGATCCAGGCGCTCGGGCGTAATTCGTACTTGGCTTCGAAATCGCGATAGTCACTGACCCGGCGGGACCGTTGCACGAGGCCGAACGCGCGCGGCGCTTCAGCAGTGAACGCCGATACTTGCAACTGAGTGGGATTGCGCAACGGCCGCCACAGACGTTCGCCCGAAGCGGTGACTACTTGCAAGCCGTCCGAGTCGTGCACTTCGTCGCGGAAATCGTCGATGCGAGTGCGCTCGGACTCATCGAACAGAAACATCGAGGTGAGCGGCGCCAAGCCGATGTTGTCCAGGTCAACGCGCGGTATCAGCGTCACGTCCACGTCCATGACCGTTTCGGTCCCCGGTTGCACGGAGAACCGATATGCGCCGGTGGTGGACGGACTGTCGAGCAATGCATGCACGACGATGCCGGAGGAATTCGCGCCGGGACGTTCGATCCAGAACTGGGTGAAGGCCGGGAACTCCTCGCCCGCCGGATGTGCCGTACGAATCGCGAGGCCGCGCGCCGACAAACCGTACTGACCGCCCCGAGGCACGGCGCGAAAATACGATGCGCCCTGGAACACCATGAATTCATCCCACACCGAGCGGGAATTGAGCAGCGTGCGCACGCGAAAGCCCGACAGCGGCAAGGTCTGATTCGCGAGCAGCTTCTCGACGTGCGGCCCGAGCGAGAACAGGTTCGGCGTGCCGACCAGATCGGTCGCCATGCCGCTTTCGACCGCCGAGACCTTCACCGGCATTTGAAACAAAAAGCCGGCCGGCAGCAGCTCCACCCGGAATGGTACCTGCTCGTTACGCCACAGCGCCATTTCGGGCCGGAAGCGAATGTCGCGATATTGATCGTAAGAAAGCTGCTGGAGCGCCGGGTTGCCTTCCAGACGACGCGGCACGTACGCGGACGCGGCGGTTCGTTTCGCGAGATCCAGGACCGTCGTCGGTGTGAATTTATAGCTGGCGTTGCGCGTGGCATCGGTCGCCGGCTTCACCGAAGCGGCGCCGGCCACGCACGAGAAAGTGATGGCCAGCATCAACAGCCAATAGCGGCGCATGACTTTCTGCGACGGCAGCAGAGCAGAGGTGCGCGGGGTGAGCGGGGCACCCGGGCCCCGAGAATTTGCTGACTCGCCTGAATTCATCCGACTCGATCGTTCCTGGTTCAAAGGCCGCGGCGCGAGCAGCGTGTGTCACAGGACTACGCATGTCTCGATACCACGGTTCCAGATTTCATCACTGTCGCGGAACTGCGTCGCTTCGCCGCGGGTTACTCGCGGCGATGTTCGATCGTGGCTTTACCACAACATCGCCACTTTATCAGCCTACACCGTTCGTACCGCATTCTTATCGGAGACCAGCATGACCGACGCGTCGCGAGCCCCGGATCGTGGCCACCCCAACCATTGGGCATTAGTTCTGGCGGCGGGCGACGGAAGCCGGTTACGCGCATTGACGACCCAGCCCTGCGGCACGCCGGTGCCCAAGCAGTATTGCTCCCTGAGCGGTGGCCAATCGCTCGTGGAAGACGCCGTGGCACGCGCCCGATCGCTGGTCGATCCGGAGCGGATCTGCGCCATCGTCGCTCAACAGCACCATCGCTGGTGGTCGAACATTCCGACGCTGAGCGCGCTTCCGCAACCGAATCTGATCGTTCAGCCGAGCAATCGCGGCACGGCCATCGGCATCCTCTACTCGCTGGTGCATATTTTAAGCCAGGACGAGGAAGCGCAGGTGCTGTTGTTACCTTCGGATCACTACGTGGCCCAGGAAGGGGTCCTGCAACGCTCGCTCGCGGCCGCCATGGAACATGTCTCGCGCTGTCCTGATCGTCCGGTGCTGCTCGGGTTGCAGCCGGAGGAGCCGGATAGCGAGCTGGGCTACATCGTTCCCGGCGAGCGCGATGAATTCGGTGGCCGGACTGTGGCGCGGTTCGCGGAAAAACCCGAGCTGACTATGGCAGCCCAGATCGTGCGCGCCGGCGGCTTGTGGAACACCTTTATTATTGCGGCCTCGGCCCGCGCGCTGTTGAACCTGTTCCTGCCGCGCTTCGCGCCGATCGTCATGGAGATGCAGGTCATCGTCGGCAGCGCGCTTCAGCACCGCTCGGCGGGCGGCTGGCCGGCCATCGTCGACATGTATACGCGCCTGCCCGACCTGGATTTCTCACGCGATCTGCTCGAAGGCCGCGAGTCTTCGCTGAGCGTGATGTCGGTGCCGCCGTGCGGCTGGAGCGATCTGGGAACGCCGCATCGAGTCGGCGAGACGGTGCGCAGGCTGACGGGCGGACGCGTCGCCGAGCACGCGCAGGATATGGCCGGTTATATCAATCTGGCCGCCCGGCACGCGCACTTCGAGCGCTCCATGTCGGGTGCAATGATCTGATCGAGGTCCTGCTTTTCCGCAAGGAGGGCAGGTCAGGCGCGAGAGGGAGCTGCCGTGAGCAAAGACATTCCGTGGCTGTTCGGCCCGCAGCTCACCGCCGAAGGGACGAATTTCCGGTTCTGGGCGCCCGGTGCGCGGCGCGTGGACCTCGTGATGGATGCCGATGATGGCGCGCCGTTGCGCCAACATGCGTTGCGCCAACATGCGTTGCGCCAACAAGCGTTGCGCCAACAATTCACGGCGGCGGGCGATGGCTGGTACGAAACATTTGCGCCCGGCGTCGGGGCCGGCGGCCGCTATCGTCTGCGTATCGACGACGAGCTGGACATACCCGATCCGGCTTCGCGATTTCAGCCCGAAGGCGTGGCTGGTCCCAGCGAGATTCTCGATCCTCGTTCCTATCGATGGCGCGACCTGCGCTGGCAGGGTCGGCCCTGGCACGAGGCGGTGCTGTATGAATTGCACGTTGGTACTTTCACGCGCGAGGGGACTTACTCCGCCGCGATCGAGCGACTGGACACCCTGGCCAAGGCCGGCATCACCGCGATCGAGCTGCTGCCGCTGAACACTTTCCCCGGCCGCCGCGGCTGGGGTTACGACGGAGTGTTGTTATATGCGCCGCAGCCGGGTTACGGTCGTCCGGACGATTTGAAACGTTTCGTGGAGGCCGCGCACGAACGCGGGCTGATGGTGCTCATCGACGTGGTCTACAACCACTTCGGGCCGGAAGGGAACTATCTGCACCGTTATGCCGAGGACTTTTTCACCTCGGCGCATCACACGCCGTGGGGCAGCGCTATCAATTTTGCACATCCGGTCGTGCGACAGTTCTTCATCCAGAATGCGCTGTACTGGTTGCGCGAATACCGCTTGGACGGTCTGCGGGTCGACGCCGTGCATGCCATGTTCGATCAGGGCGACACTCATTTCATCGACGAGCTGGTCGACAGCGTGCAGAGCGGCCCGGGCAGCGAGCGGTACGTGCACGTGGTGCTCGAGAATCATCACAACGAGGCGCGCCGCCTGGGCCGGAAAGGGCGCACGATGGTGGCGCAGTGGAACGACGATTTTCATCATCTGCTGCACGTTCTGCTGACCGGCGAGGTCGACGGCTACTATCGAAACTATGCCGAACGCACCGTCGAGCTGCTCGGCCGGGTGCTCGCCGAGGGGTTCGCCTACCAGGGCGAGGTCTATCAAACGGATGGGCATGCGCGTGGCGAGCGCAGTGCCTCGCTGCCGCCGACCGCGTTCGTGAGTTTTCTCCAGAATCACGACCAGATCGGCAATCGTGCTTTCGGTGAGCGACTGGTGCAGCTCGCGCCACGCGAAAAGCTCCGCGCGGGTCTGGCGATCTTCCTGCTGGCTCCGCAGATTCCCATGTTGTTCATGGGCGAGGAGTATGGCGCCGTCCAGCCGTTCCTGTACTTCTGCGATTATCAGGGCGAGCTGGCCAAGGCGATCCGCGATGGCCGCCGCAATGAGTTTGCCTCCTTCGGCGTGTTCGCGGACGAGCAACGACGCGAGCAGATTCCGGATCCCAACGCCGAGAGCACGTATCGCTCCAGTCAGCTCGATGCGGAAGACCTGGCTCGTGTACCGCATCGCGAGTGGTTGGAATACACACAGAAGTTGCTGAGCGTGCGTGCGGCGAAGTTGGTGCCGCTGATTCCCGAGATCGTAGCCGGCGCCGCGCGCTACACAGTCGAGGATCGTCTGCTCACCGTGACGTGGCCGATGAGCCGCGACCGGGCGTTGATCATGCAAGCGAACTTCGGTGACTCGCCGAAGTCGGTGTCGGCCGCGGGGGATCGCTGGTATTCAACCGCCGGCTCGTCCGCACGCGACAAGGAGATCGCTGCCTGGGAAGTCAGAGTGTCATTGGGAGCCTCATGAGCACGCAGGTGCCAACCGAGCCAGGCGCGAGATTCAAGATTCCGCGCGCCACTTATCGACTCCAGTTCAACCGCCAGTTCACATTCAACGACGCGGCCCGCATCGTTCCCTACCTGGCGCGGCTCGGCATCAGCCATGTTTACGCGTCGCCGATTCTCAAGGCGCGTCCCGGCAGCATGCATGGCTACGACGTGGTCGATCATTCGCAGCTCAATCCGGAGCTGGGCACGCGAGAGGACTTCGATCGACTCGTGCAGCAGCTGCATGAGCACGGTCTGGGACTGATCGTCGACATCGTGCCCAATCACCTCGGCGTGATGGGCAACGACAATGTCTGGTGGCTGGATGTGCTGGAGAACGGCCCCGCCGCGCGTTGCGCATTTCACTTCGACATCGACTGGCGGCCGGATCGCGGCTCGATGCGGGATCGCATCCTCGTGCCGGTGCTGGGCGATTCATATGGCGTCGTCTTGGAGCGAGGTGAATTGCAGCTCGAGTTCGACGCCGCCGCCGGCAGTTTCTCGGTGCGCTATCACGATCATCGAATGCCGATCGATCCGCGCGAATATCCCAGGATCTTCGCGCAGCCGATGTCGTCGGACTTGCTGCCGCAGGACGATCCGAATCGCGCCGACTTCGAAAGCCTGCTCAATAGTTTCAGCAGTCTGCCGCCGCGCGACGATACTTCGGCCGAGGCGGTGGCCGTGCGTTATCGCGACAAGGAAGCGCACAAGCGGCGGCTTGCCCGCCTGATCGAGCGCAGCCCCGAAATCCTGCGTCACATCGACGAGAGCGTGATCAGGATCAATGGTACGCCCGGGCAGCCGGAAAGCTTCGATGCGCTCGATGCGCTGCTGGAGGCGCAGGCGTATCGGTTGTCGTACTGGCGCGTGGCGGTCGACGAAATCAACTATCGGCGCTTTTTCGATGTGAACGACCTGGCGGCGCTGCGCATGAACGAGCGCAGCGTGTTCGATGTGACGCACCGGCTGATCTTCGAGCTGATCGATGCCGGCAGCATCGACGGCCTGCGCATCGATCACTCCGACGGCCTGTACGATCCCGAGGAATATTTCCAGCGCCTGCAGCAGCGTTTCGGTGGCGGGCCGGGGCAGCGGCCGCTCTATGTGGTGACGGAAAAGATCCTGGCCGCGCACGAGCGTCTGCCCGAGTCGTGGCTGGTTCATGGCACCACCGGTTATGACTACGCGGCGTTGCAGACGACCTGGCTGGTGTGCGGGGATGAAGAATCGCGCATGACCCGGCGTTATCGCGCGTTCACCGAGACCGAGGCGTCGTTCGAAACGCTCGCGTATCAGAGCAAGCGCCTGGTGATGCGTTCATCGCTCGCCGCCGAGGTGGAAGTGCTCACGACCCAGCTGGATCGCATCGCTCATCTCGATCGGCATACCGCGGATTTTACTCGCGCGGCCTTACGCGAGGCGATTCGGGAAGTGATCGCGTGCTTCCCCGTCTATCGCACCTATATATCTCCACGCGGCATCGGTGACGAAGATCGTCGGATCGTTCATTGGGCCACCGGACTGGCACGACGTCGAAGCGCGGGTGCCGAAGTGAGCGTGTTCGACTTTCTGCGCGATGTCTTGTTAGGGGCGGCCGGCAACGATCGCTTGCCCGCGCATCGCCAGGCCATGCTGGAGTTCGCCATGAAATTCCAGCAGGTCACCGCGCCGGTGACCGCGAAGGGCGTCGAGGACACGGCGTTCTATCGATACAACCGCCTGATCTGTTTGAACGAGGTCGGCGGCGATCCGAGTCGTTTCAGCGTGTCCTCGACGGCTCTGCATCAGGCGAACCTCGAGCGCGCCAGGCTGTGGCCGCATTCGATGCTCGCCACTTCAACCCACGACACCAAGCGGAGCGAAGACGTGCGCGCTCGTATCGCCGTGTTGAGCGAGCTGCCGGACTTGTGGAAGCAGCATCTGTCGCGCTGGTCGCAACTCAATCGGAACAAGCGGCGGCAGGTGGACGAAGCACCGGCGCCGGATCGCGAGGACGAATACCTGCTGTATCAGACGCTCGCGGGATTCTGGTCGCCCGAGCTGCCGACCGAGTCGTTGATCGAGCGCTTGCAGGCGTACATGACCAAGGCCGGGCGTGAGGCCAAGCGGTCTACGTCGTGGATCAATCCCAATGCCGACTACGAAGCGGCGGTCGGCGATTTCATCGTGCAGCTGCTGAGCAAGCCGGAGCGCAACGCGTTTCTGCGCGACTTCAGCTCGTTCGTCGGCACGATCGCGTTCTTCGGCCGGATCAATTCGCTGGTGACGGTCGCGTTGAAAATCACTTCACCGGGCGTGCCTGATTTTTACCAAGGAACGGAGCTGCCGACGCTCACACTGGTCGACCCGGACAATCGCGCGCCCGTGGACTTCGACGCGGCTGCCGCCAAGTTGGAGTCGCTCTCGGATGTTTCAGACCCGCGCGCGCTATTTGATGAGTCCGACGGCGCGCGTGCGAAGTTGTATGTAACGTCGAAGCTCTTACAGCTGCGAGCTTCCGACCCGGCGCTGTTCGCCTCGGGCAGCTATCAGCCATTGCAGGTGGAAGGGGAGAAGAAAGATCACGTGTTCGCGTTCGTGCGCGCGCATGAGGGGCGCAGCTGTGTGGTCATCGTGCCGCGATGGTCGGCGAGACTCATGCTCGGCGAAGCACGACTGCCTTTGGGCGAGATCTGGGGAGACACCCGAGTTCTGCTTGGCACGGCGCCAAATGCTGAGCTGCGCGATGTGTTCACTTCGCAGTCAGTGCACACGAGCGGCGACGATGCCGCGGTACCTGTCGCGGACGTCTTCTCCTCGTTCCCGCTTGCAGTACTAACTTCCGCGGCAATTTCCCACGCATCGTGACGCGCGCGCCGCCGCGGGCGCGAGTCAAAATAAAAATGTGCAATCGGGTCTGTTTATATATACAGGCACGAAACGCCTGCGTATGCTTCGCTCACTCGCCTCGAGCCCAACCCACCGCGGAGGATCTCATGTCTGATACAGCCACGTTGTCCGAGCTGATCGAGCACGAGCGCGCCGAGCTCATGCAAATCCACGCCATGGTCCGATGTTTGAACGATGTACTGCTGTATGCGGACGACGATGACTCGCCCATGCATGCGGACGTGGCGCTCGTGATCGCTCGTCTGTTGAACGATTCGGTCGGGCGTCTGGACGGCGTCCGCGCGCGCGTCGCGCAGCTGGAGCAGGTCGTGGCGCCAGCCAATCGAGTGCGGGAGGCTCCTGTGTTCTATCGAGTCAGTGCGCGCCGGAGCGACTGTCCGCAACTCGACGACGGCACCGCTGCGCGCGGTGACGTATCGGAACCTTGGCCGACGGCGCGCGATTGCGTGGATGTTGCGCGCACAGGAGATTATTCATGCAAGCCGAGTTCGAGAAATTGGGTGAGCTGATCAAGGATATCCGCGTCGCCATGGTCACCACCGTGGAGCCGGATGGAACGTTGCATACGAGGCCGCTGGCTTCGCTGGCTTACGAGAACGACGGTCAGCTGTGGTTTTACACCGCGATCGATTCGGCGAAGGTCGATGAGGTCATGCACGACATGCGCACCAGTGTGGCATTCGCCGATACGGGCAAGGACGCTTATGTCGCCGCGTCGGGCACGGCGGATATCGTCAACGATCGCCGCCGCATCCACGATCTGTGGACGCCGTTCGCGAAGCCGTGGTTTCCCGATGGGCCGGACTCCCCGAATCTGGCGCTGTTACGAGTGCACGTCGAGCGGGCCGAGTATTGGACCTCGCCGGGCAAGGCGGCTTATCTATTCGGCGTGGCCAAGGCCGCGGTGACCGGCAAGCGCACCCAGCTGGGCGATAATCGCAAGCTGACCATGTAACTTTCAGTCGCGCCCCGGCGCTGTGTCGCCATGGCATTCGTAGTGCTGCACTATCCGGGGCCGTTCCAGTAGATACTTGTCGTCCAGGGGGTAATAGCGGGCGAGCTCGATGTCCTCGCCCGCGAATGCGCGGATCGAATCGAGCGAATCCCACCAGCTCAATGTGATTACCTCGGTGCGCCGATCGTCCAGGTCGCGCACCGCTATGGCTGCGCCCCGATTGCCCGGTGTGGCGCGATAATCGTCCAGGCCCGTGCCTTTTATGTAGTCCACGTATTCGTCACGGTGCTCGCGGCGGATCACGCCGCGCCATTCACGCAAGATGCTGCTCATTGTCATCCTCCTACATGAACCCTGAAGCTCCGGCCGTGCGTTTCGAACCATCGGGGCAAGGCGGGATGGCGATTGAACGTGCCGGCACAAATCTGGAACCTGGCAAAGTGCGCGGTGACCAACTGGGTCACGGATCGGTCATCCTCGGCAGGCGCGGCGCTCGCGTTTTACTGCGCCTTCTCGCTGGCACCTCTGCTGATCATCCTGCTCACCGTCGCGGGGTGGATCGTAGGGGCGGACGCCGCCTATGGGCAACTCAGTGACACTTTGACGCAACTGTTCGGACGCCCGACCGCCGATGTGCTGCTGCAGGCGATGAAGCAATCTCAGCAGTCCGAGGGCATCGCGGCGGCCGCGATCAGCATCGTTAGTTTGGTGCTGGGTGCGACCACCGTTTTCGCCGCCCTGGAGGAAGCGCTCGACAACATCTGGCATGCGCAGGCGCTCGCGCCGAGCGGTGTCTGGGGCTGG
This sequence comes from Pseudomonadota bacterium, assembly GCA_023391815.1. GTDB lineage: Bacteria > Pseudomonadota > Gammaproteobacteria > Steroidobacterales > Steroidobacteraceae > Steroidobacter. Next base: position 80,171 of record JAEWAF010000025.1, on the reverse strand, counting down.
GTGAAAGTTCGAATACTGTCGTTCGGGGTGATTCTGGCGGTCGGCTTTCTGCTGCTCGTTTCCTTGTCGGTAACGTCCGCGCTCGCGTCGTTACGTACCATCATTGCCGCGCGCTTTTCGGAGATCGTCGTGGTGGCGGCCGTGCTCGACTTCGCGATCTCGCTGGCGCTGGTGGCCGGCCTCATCGCAATCATCTACCGATATCTGCCATCGAAGCGGCTGCCGTGGCGTCCCGTGCTGATCGGCGCGGTCGTCACGGCGCTGTTGTTTCATCTGGGACGATGGCTGATCGGTTTGTACCTGGCGAGGTCCACACAGCCGTCGGCGTTTGGTGCCGCGGCATCGTTCGCCGCGATGTTGCTGTGGTTGTACTACTCGGCGCAGATCTTCCTGTTGGGCGCCGAGTTCACTGCGTGCGCCGGGGGTGTCAAGGAACAACGAGCGCCCGCCGACTCGTCCAAATAGTCGCTCAAAGCAGATTGCGCGTGAGCGTTTGCCGATCGTTCAGTGTCACATTGATCACGTCGCGGAATCGCAGATCCTGATCGGTCGTGGGATCTTCCTCGTTGCCATCGCATGTGAGCGCGAGCGTGTAGTCGCCCGCGGGCAGATAGCGCAGATTGTAGAAGTATGTGTTGCCGTTCACGTTGCTGTTGGTGAATATCGGTGCCGTGGCGAACGGTTCGACGCCTGAGCCATCGATGTCGTCAGGTGTGACGTCATGGCCCTGGAAGAGATAGACCGCGCCGCGCGACAGCGCGCCGCCGGCCGGGCAGGACGCGGTCACGTTGCCTTCGATGCTGCCCATCTCGCTCGTTTCCACGGCGCGCACCACTGGCTTGAGGTTGTAGTCCCTGGCGTTGCGGCTGAAGCTGAGCGACTGGCGCAGATCGAGCACCAGCGTGAACGAATCGGTGCTGTTCTTGTTCTTGTCGACCTTGAAGCTCAACGATGCAACGTTGCTCTCGGCCACGTTCAATGGGAACTGCGTGCCGGCCGTGGTCCTGATGAAGTCATCGGCGGCCCGGCCCTCGTCGAATAGCAGGCGCACGCCCGTGTAGTTGCCTTCAGGGAGATCTTCGCCGGTGAACAGGCGGAGCACGCCGTTGTTTCCGGCGAGAACGATCAGGTCCACCTGTTCGCTGCTTGTGAACTCCAGGGTTCTGGTGTTGCCGGTGCCGGTGCTGAACTCCAGCCCGCGCACGTGTGTGACCACCTGGTTGATGTTCGGATCGGCCGGCAACTCGGTCGCCAGATCCATGGTGACCTTGCCCTGGCAGCCGGCGAGCAATGCCAGCACGCCGAACACGCTCATGCGCGTCAGGCCACGGTCGAAGCTGAACCGGCACCAAGCTGAACGTTGCATAAAAGCCATGAAGCGCACCATCGAGTCCATTGTTCTTAGCATCCCTGATTTCGATGCCGGAGTCCCGCTTTTGGTCACGATCGCAAGGCAGAAAGTTCCCGCTGCTGTGGTCGGCCAACAACGCCCCTCGCCGAAGTCGCTTGCGGAGTCCCGAGATCGCCTTGCCCTGGGGTGCCGGCTGCCCGAAAGGACACATCACAGCCAGGGCACCCGCCAATACTCTGCGCCACGGACGTGCGAGGCCACAGATCGTTGAGCCCCGTCCGGTCCTCAAGGGGAATTCAATGGTGGAACGAGGTGTCATCGTCGGCGGGCTGATGATCTGCGGCAGCTTTCTGCTCGCGGCGATGCTGAACCGTTCCGCGATGGAAGAGCGGCCCGCACCCGCGACCGCCGTGCCGGTCGTGCCGGTGGTTGCACCCGCAGTTCAGCCGGCCGGAGCCGAAACCATCACCGATTGCACCGATGTGAAGACGCGCACCGACGCGCATGGCGCCGCCGTCGAGACCGAGCCGCCCCAGTCTGACCTTATGGTCAATGGGCGCGAGGCTTGCCCGCGCTGAGAATCGATCCGCCCTGCGCTTTCACCGGTTTGAAGCCGCGGCTGGTTGCATGCCACCGCATCAGCGCGCGATCCGTTCTCCTCCCGCTCGGACGCACGTTGCAGCCAGTCGCGGCTTCTCCTGCATTCAAACAAACTCGGGTTACCATGCGCCGCTTGTGCATCGTCGGGGCGGCGTGTGATCGGAGCGAATCGGTCGTTCATCGGGGTTGTGGTGCTGGCACTCGCGCCTTTGATTGGCGGATGCGACCGCGCGGCCCCGGAATTGGCCATCTCGGGGCCGACTATGGGCACGACTTACTCGATCAAGGTCGCGGCCCCCCCAGCTGATGTCGACGCGCACGCGCTAAGAATTGCGACCGATGAGGTGCTCGACAGCATCGATCGCAGTATGTCGGGCTATCGCGCCGACTCCGAGATCTCCCGCTTCAATGCATCGACATCGACCGATTGGATCGAGGTCTCGGGCGACCTGGCTACGGTGGTCCACTACGCGCTGGAGGTCAGCCGGGATTCCGGCGGCGCATTCGATATAACGGTCGGGCCGCTAGTCGCCGCGTGGGGTTTCGGAAAAACCGGCGAGCCCATCGATCTGCCCGATGAGGCGACACTGGCCGGGCTGCGTGCGCAGGTGGGCTATCGAAAGCTGGAGGCGCGATTGAATCCGCCCGCGCTTCGCAAATCCGATGCGAACGTGCGGGTCGATCTCAATGGCATCGCGCCGGGTTACGCGGTCGATCTCATCGCCGAGCGCTTTCAGCGGATGCATCTGAGCCATTTCATGATCGATCTCGGTGGCGAGGTGCGCGCCCGGGGCCGGAATGCCCGGGGTGAACCCTGGCGAATCGCCGTGGAACGTCCCATCGACGCGGAACCCGAGCCGTACGCCATCGTATCCTTGGATAATGCGTCGGTGACGACTTCGGGCGAGTATCGTCACTACTATGATCGCGACGGTCATCGCTATTCGCACACCATCGATCCGCGCACCGGTCGCCCCGTCGAGCACACGCTCGCTTCGGTCGTCGTCGTCGGCCCGACGACGATGTATGTCGATGCATGGGCGACGGCGCTCAACGTCCTCGGTACCGAGGCCGGGCGCAAGCTGGCGATGGAGCGTGCGATGCCTGTGATGTTCATAGAGGCGCGAGGCACCGAGCTGCACTCGGTGACGACGCCGCGATTCGATCCCCTTGTGTCATCGGATAAATAGGAAACAACTCATGAAGTGGATGATTCCGACCAGCCTGGCCATGACGGCGATGTTTGGCGCGGCCACCGCCAGCGCGCAGATTTCCGGAGCGCAGATCGATGCCGCGGCCGGCAAGGTGGAGACCAAGGTCATCGGCTGGCGACGCGATATTCATCAGCACCCCGAGCTGAGCAATCGCGAGACGCGCACGTCGAAGGTGGTCGCGGATCATTTGAAGAAGCTGGGCTTGCCCGTGCGCACGGGCATCGCTCGCACGGGTGTCACGGCGGTGTTGAAAGGCGGCAAGCCCGGCCCCGTGATTGCGTTGCGCGCGGACACGGATGCGCTGCCCGTGTCCGAGCAGGTCGACGTACCATTCAAGTCGACCGTGACCACCGAATATCTCGGCAAGAAAGTGGGCGTGATGCACGCTTGCGGTCATGACTCGCACGTCGCCAATCTGATGGGTGTCGCCGAGATGCTGGTCGGCATGAAGCAGGATCTGCCCGGCACCGTGTTGTTCATTTTCCAGCCGGCGGAAGAAGGCGCGCCCGAGGGCGAAGAGGGCGGCGCCTCGGTGATGATCAAAGAAGGCGTGTTCAACGAAGTGAAGCCCGAGGCCGTCTTCGGCCTGCATGTCACCTCGACGCTCAACACCGGCGTCCTCGGCTATCGCTCCGGGCCGTTCATGGCGGCATCCGATTCGTTCCGGATCGAAGTCCAGGGCCGTCAATCGCACGGCTCGCGCCCCTGGTCGGGCGTCGACCCGATCGTCGCGGCCTCGCAGATCGTCATGGGGTTGCAGACCATCGTCAGCCGCCAGATCGATATCACCGAGTTGCCGGCCGTCGTGACCATCGGCAAGTTCGACGGCGGCGTTCGTCACAACATCATTCCGGATAGCGTCGATATGCGCGGCACACTTCGCACCTTCGACAAGGGCATGCGTGCGGACATCATGAAGCGCATCGATACGACGGCCACGAGCATTGCTGCCGCCACCGGCGCTCAGGCGAAGGTCACCTTCAACCCGGGCAACAACCCGGTGGTCATGAACAATCCTCAGCTGACCCAGAAGGCGCTGCCGTCGCTGAAGCGTGTCGCGGGTGACGACAAAGTCGTCACCCTGCCGTTGATCACGGGCTCGGAAGACTTCGCGTACTACGCGGACCTGATTCCCAGCCTGTTCTTCTACGTGGGCGTGACACCGCCAGGCCAGGATGCAAACGCGGCTCCGAGCAATCACTCGCCGAAGTTCTATATCGACGAGCCCGCCATCGCCTTCGCCACGCGCGCGCTCACGTCGGTGGCGGTCGATTATTTGCAGGCGGCGAAGTAGCTAGTTCAACCCGGCCAGCGCCGCTTCCATCGTATCGCCGATCCCTTCATGGATGACGAGATCGGCGATGCCGTCCACCGGCGTCGGGTCGCGGTTCACGATCGCCAGCTTCGCGCCATTCTGTTTGGCGCGCACTGGAAAATCGGCAGCAGGAAACACGGACAGCGACGAGCCGAGCACTAGAAACAAATCGCAGGCGAGCGTTTCTTCCTGAGTACGACGCATGGGCAGCTCGGGCATCTGCTGGCCGAAAGAAATGGTCGCGGTTTTGATGATGCCTCCGCAGCGCTTGCAGGGAGCGATGGTGTTGGTCTCGCGGAACTCGCGCTCCAGTTCGTCGAGCTCGACGCGCGTCTGGCATTTCAGGCACTTCGCGTAAGTCGAGTTGCCGTGCAGCTCGATCACTTTCTCTTCGGGTACGCCGGACGCCTGATGCAGGTTGTCGACATTCTGTGTGACGACAGCATTCGCGCGGCCGGAGCGAATCAACTCCGCGACCGCGAAATGACCTCGATTGGGCTTCGCGCCGACCCAGCCGTCGGCATTGCTGAACCGCCGGCGCCAGGCTTCGCGACGCGTATGTTCCGAGGCGACGAAATCCTGGAAGTAAATCGGTTGGATCTTGCTCCACACGCCGCCGGGGCTGCGGAAATCGGGAATGCCGGATTCGGTGCTGATGCCGGCGCCGGTGAATACCAGGACGCGTCGGCTGGCCCGGAGCAGATCGCAGAGGTCGGTCATGGGAGAGTCAGCGGTGGACGGAGGACGACAGTTGAGAGGTGGGAGGAAAGGGTCTCCTCTTATACTCTCACGTGCCGCCCGGTCCGCCTACCGCCAACATGATCAATAAACAATCGACCGGCGCGATCCGTTCCCGTCGCGGATCAGTTGTGTACTAGTTGCAATTGGCCATCGACCACGGGAATTTGCGGCCCTGGGTCGCGGTCCATACGCACAGTGTCTTCTTTGTCGCCGAGCCGATAACGCACGTCGTAGCCGACGAGCTTCTCCTTGCTGTCGTACACCGTCTCACAACGCTTCTCCGAGGTGGTATACGTGTTGCCGTTCTGCATGCGTTGCTGGACTTTGTTTCCAGCATAACCGCCAGCCGCGGCGCCAGCGGCGGTCGCGATTTTCTGTCCACGGCCATCGCCGATTTGATTGCCCAGCACGCCACCGACGACTGCACCGATCACGGTGCCGGCGATACGTTTCTCATCTTTAACCGGCGCTTGATGAGTAACGATGTGGTCGCTGCAAACTTCCCGCGGTGTGCGGATTGTTTCCTTCACCGCATCGACCTTCAGTACCTGAGCGAACTTGGGGCTGCGATCGAAGATATCCAGATTGGCAACTGCCGCACCCGCGGTCACGACCGCCGCGCCGATCACCAGACCCGTCACCAACGACTTGTTCATTCTGTGCTCCTGTCAATCCTGCGCCGACGATTACGCGCAGCATGTAGGACAAAGATTAAACGAAACGGGCCGAGGGTCGGTTCCCGTCGCCAGACGGCGTCAGTTGAGGCCGCATAGCAAAAGAAAAGGGCGCCGGAAAGTCTTCGCGGCGCCCTGGAGAAACGATTTCTGAACGGGCGGGTCAGTTCGACGCGCGCGCCTCGCGCTGCTGTTGCATCTCGCTCTTCAGCGTCTTTTCCAGCCAGTCGTTCATGGGGATCATGGTGTTGTGAGCCGACTGCGCATGCATGCCGACGATGACGCCGGTCGTCTCATCGATCAGCGGCGCGCCGGGAGCGATGTCGCGAGAGTCGAGATCGTGCGTGAAGCCGCCAGCAGTGGAGTTCACGATGCCGTTCGAGCGATGCGCATACACCGTGCCGCGAGCTTTGCGCTTGATACTGTCCGCATCGATGTCGTTCTTGTAGCCGATCATCACGACCGACGCGGGCGAACCGGAGAATCGGCCGAGCGGCATCGTGCGCTGGGCATAGCGGGAGGGCTGGCTCAAACGTACGACGGCGAAGTCCTTGCTGATCTGGCCGGCCGCGCCGGCTTCATCCCACTGCGATTTCACATACGAAACCGGGATGCGTTCCCGCACCTGGCCGAGCGAATCGATGCTGTTGTAAGTGCAGTCTTCGGGCTCGGCTCCGGCGGCACTCTTCTGAAACATATGAGCCACGGTCACGCCGATGTCGAACGCGCCGACCAGGAAAGCGGTCGACGTGCGTTGCTTGCCATCGACCATGCAGGAGATCACGCCGACGCCGCTGAACGAAGCGTAATCCTTCGAAGTCACTTCGCTCCGTCGCAAGGATTCGTGACGATTGGATGAGTCGAGCGCAGTGGAGAAGCGGAAGAAATGCTGGTTCTCGGCAGGCGACGAAAGGTCCGGCGCGCATTTGCTGCCTTTGGCGCACAGAGCGATGTCGGCATGCGCGCGCTGATTGCCCATCAATGCCAGCGCCGCCATGACACCGGTCAGCAGCGCCAGCTTGAGCGCGCGCTTGCGAGTGTTACTGGCAGAAGGCAGAGAGGCGAGTTTCGCGCGCATGGTCACCACCGTGGCTCGGATGCTGGAGAAGGTCGCATGCCAAGCGCGATCGGGCTCTAGGGCGAAACCTGAAGCAGCCGATTGCCTTGGCCTGTCCGTTGTCTGCGGACGGGGACAGTTAGCGCTCCACTATCCCTGCGACCGAGCCTAGGGACATGAGTTCGACGCAGGCGTGATGCGCCTCAAATTCTCGCGTCGGAAACTGAGAAGTCCCCCGAAAAACACCACAAAAAAGGCCGGGCGCGAAGCCCGGCCTGCATTGCGTGCCAGCTGAATGGGCCGACGCTTATGCGTTGGTCAGCCGGAAGGTGATCGCCACCTGAGTCCAGGCGCTAATCGGAGTCGCGCCGTCGGTCGCGGCCACGAAGCGCCATTTGAAGCGCCATTTGCGGACTGCTTCGATCGCGGCCTGGTCGAGTCGCGCGAAGCCACTGCTGGTGGCGATGGCGACATCCTTCGGACGACCTTTCTCGTCGACGAGTACCTTCAAGCGCACCGTGCCTTCCTCACCGGCGCGTCGCGACGCTGGCGGATAGCTCGGCTCGACCCGGTTGCTGGTCTTGAGATCCTGCGCTGCCGCTCCAGCCGTAGTCGCGGCGATCGCATTTTCGGAAGGCGGCGCGGTCGTTTCCACCGGCGCCACCACCGGGTCGTCGAACTGAACCTCGGGCATCGGCGTCTCGGTCGGCATCACTTGATCGATTTCCGGTTTCACCGGCACCGGCGGATCGGGCTCGGCCTTGGTTTCCTCCGGAATGAACACGGCTTCGATCGGTGCGGCGAATTGCGGCACCTTCACCACGCCCATCGTCGCGGCGAGACCGTAGATGACCAGAATGTGAATACCGATCACGGCCATCGCCGGGCCGCCACGAGCAGCAAAGCTCTCGTTGCTCGGAGTCCCTGGTGCGTACATTCTTACCTACACTTCTACACAGGCATGGCCTGCGGTCCTGCATATAAACGGGCGGAATCAGGGCAGGGTTCAACGCGACCGACGGGCCGATGTCGCCGGTTGGCGGCAACCCGAAAAAGTTCCGTACACTTGGCGGTATGACGACCCCGATTTCCAACATCGCCCGCTGCCTGCTGGCTGACAGCGAACAGCGTCTGGCCGCTGCCCGAGAAGAAAATCCCGAAGCGTGGCACTCGATTCTCGAAGAAGCGCGCGTCGCCGAATCGTTGCCACGTGTGTGGGCGTGCAGTGAGTTCGTCGCAACCAGTTGCGTGCGCTCGCCTGTGTTGCTGGCCGATCTCGTAAGCGACGGAAATTTATTTTCGCCCGCACCGGATGATTGGCTGGCGCAAGAAGCGGAAACGCGCGTGCGGGGTGAAACGGAAGCCGAGTTGATGGAATCGCTGCGTCGCTTCCGCAGGCGACACATGGTGCGAATCGCGTGGCGCGATATCGCGGGCTGGGCAACGCTCGAGGAAACGCTACGCGATCTGTCGACCCTCGCCGATGTTTGTATCGATGTCGTCTACCGTCGCATGTATGCCGCGCTGGTCGCGCGATACGGCACGCCGCGTGGCGCTGAGAGTGGCGAACCTCAGCCGCTGATGATTCTCGGCATGGGCAAGCTCGGCGGCGGCGAGCTGAATTATTCCTCCGACATCGATCTGATCCTGCTCTATCCGGAGGACGGCGAAACCGATGGCGCGCGTCCGATCGACAACGCCGAGTTCTTCCTGCGCCTCGGCCAGAAAATCGTTCAGCAGCTGGCGACGCCGACGGTCGATGGCTTCGTTTATCGAGTCGATCTGCGCTTACGACCGTTCGGCGATAGCGGTCGCCTCGCGCTGAGCTTCGCGTCGTTCGAGCATTACTTGCAGCAGCATGGTCGCGACTGGGAGCGCTATGCGTACGTCAAAGCGCGGGCACTGACGGCGAAGGATCAGTTCCCGTCGCTCTACGACGAGGTGCTGCGGCCGTTTGTTTATCGGCGTTATCTCGACTTCAGCGTGTTCGAATCGCTGCGTGACATGAAAGCGATGATTGCGCGCGAAGTCGAGCGTCGCGAATTGAAGGACAACGTCAAGCTCGGCCCTGGCGGTATTCGCGAAATCGAATTCATCGTGCAGGCGTTCCAGCTGATCCGCGGCGGCAGCGATCGCCGGCTGCAAGGGAAGGAATTGCGAGTGATCTTGCCGCAGCTGATCGGTCAGCGACTGCTGCGCGAGGATGCGGTCCGGGACCTGGAAGCGGCGTATGCCTACCTGCGCGTGCTCGAGAATCGTCTGCAACAGTGGAATGACGAGCAGACGCATCAGTTGCCCGAAGATCCGATCGGCCGCGAGCGGCTGGCATTTGCAATGAATGTTGGCAGTTGGGATCAGCTGGCCGCGCAGACCAACGCGCATCGACAACGGGTCGAGCGCTATTTCACGCAGACCGTGTTCGGGCCGACGGAACGCACTGACGGCATATCTTCGCTCGCCTCGACGTTCGATCTGGAAGTCGACGCGTCGGAGCGCGCGAGCATGATCGTCAGTTGCGGCGTGGCGAATCCCGAGCCGATCAATGCTCGATTGGAAGAGCTGCGCAACAGCACCTACTACCGCCGCTTGGACGAAACAGGGCGGCGGCGGTTGCGCGATCTGCTGGCGCGCATTCTGCCGATGCTCGCATCCGATGCCGCACCGACCACGACGCTTGCGAGAATCCTGCGCATCTTTGAGATGATCGGTGGGCGTACCGTGTATCTCGCGTTGCTGACCGAGAATGTCGCCGCTCTTCGTCGCCTGGTGGAGCTGTGCGCTCGCAGTCAGTTCCTTGCCGATCAAATCGCCGCGCAACCGCTGTTGCTGGATGAGCTGATCGATGAACGTTTCATCGAAGAAGCGCCGTCGCGGGCACAATTCGCCGCCGACCTCGCCTCTTCGCGCGGTCGCATGCAGCACGAAGATCCAGAGCGCCAGGTGGAGATCCTGCGGCAGTTCCAGAGCGCCGCGATGTTCCGCGTAGCTGTGGCCGATCTCACCGCCGGTCTGCCGCTGATGAAGGTCAGCGATCGCTTGACCGACATCGCCGAGCTCATCGTGCAGGAAACATTGTCGCTCGCGTGGTCACAGATCACCGCGAAGCACGGCGTGCCTCGTTACGTGGACGAGCGGGGCGAATCGCATATGGCGCACATGATCGTCGTGGCTTACGGCAAGCTCGGCGGCCTGGAGCTGGGCTACGGGTCGGATCTGGATCTGGTGTTTCTGCATGATTCGAGCGGCGAGTCGCAGCGGACCGATGGCGCGCAGTCCGTGGAGAACACAGTGTTCTTCCAGCGGGTCGGACAACGACTCGTGCACTTGTTGACCGTGCATACGGCGTCCGGTCGGCTCTATGAAGTCGACACCCGGCTGCGGCCGGGTGGCAATAAAGGCTTGCTGGTGCAGTCTCTCGCCGCGTTTCGCGAATACGAATTCCAGGAGGCGTGGACCTGGGAGCATCAATCCCTGTTGCGCGCTCGGGCGATCGCCGGCGATCCGCAGATCTGCGAGCAGTTCGAGCAGGCGCGTATCGAGGTGCTACGGAACGCCGTTCGCCGCGATGGCTTGAAGCACGAGGTGCGCAAGATGCGCGAACGCATGCGGGAAAACCTGTCCAAGGCGCGGCCCGGACAGTTCGATCTGAAGCAGGACGCCGGCGGCGTCGCCGACCTGGAATTCCTGGTGCAGTTCTGGATGCTCGAATGGGCGGACCGGTACCCGGAGATCGTCACCTTCTCGGACAACATCCGGCAGCTCGAAAGTCTGGGCTCGGGCAACCTGGTGCCGCAGTCACGCGTGGATTTCCTGGTCGATACCTACCGCAAGTACCGCCAGCGCATGCATCGGCTGGCACTGGACGGTGTCAAAAACGTGGTCAGCGACTCGGAATTCGTGGCCGAGCGGCGGGGCGTCGTGGAAGTTTGGCAAGAGGTCATGCGCGAGGCGGGCGATCTGCGATAATCCGCCCCCTCTCGTGGAAAGTGCCGATGCCGTTATGACGACTGAACCTGCCGCCAAGCTGATCCAGCCCAACGCCCAGAACCAGTACACCGTGACTGCGGCCGACCTGCCCCTGTCGTGCCCGATGCCCGGCATGCACCTGTGGAACTCGCATCCCAAGGTGTTCCTGCCCATCGAAAAGACCGGCTGGGCCAAGTGCCCCTATTGCAGCGCTGAGTACACGCTGAGTCGGTGAGTTTTTCATGCTCGGGCTCACGCTCGCGGGCGGGCGCTTTGGCTAACATCGCCGGATGACAAAAACACTGGATACCACGCCGGCGGCCGACGGCTTCTACATGCCGGCCGAATTCGAGGCGCACGACGGTTGCTGGATGCTGTGGCCGGAGCGGCCGAGCAACTGGCGGCTCGGCGCCAAGCCGGCGCAAAAGGCGTTCGCCGCTGTTGCTACGGCAATCGCCACCGGCGAACCTGTCACTGTTGGAGCCTCTCGCGCCCAGTTCCTGCAGGCTCGCGCCATGCTCCCCGATGCGATTCGCGTCGTGGAGATGTCGAGCGACGACGCCTGGATGCGCGATGTCGGGCCGACGTTCGTGGTCAACAAGCGCCGCGAGCTGCGAGGCGTCGACTGGGTGTTCAATGCCTGGGGCGGCATCGGCGGCGGTTTGTATTTCCCCTGGGATCAGGACGACCTGGTCGCGCGCAAGGTGCTCGAGATGGAAGGCTGCGATCGGTATCGCGCCCCGTTCGTGCTGGAAGGGGGCGCCATCCATGTCGATGGCGAAGGAACATTGGTGACCACCGAGGAGTGCCTGCTCAGCCCCCACCGGAATCCTCATCTGGACAAGGGCCAGCTCGAGATTCTGCTGCACGAATATCTCGGCATCACCAGCGTGATCTGGCTGGGCAAAGGCGTCATCGACGACGAAACCACCGGGCATGTCGACAACCTGTGTTGTTTCGCGCGGCCGGGCGAAGTCATTCTCACGTGGACCGATAACAAGCGCGATCCGCAGTACCAGGTGTCGCAAGACGCTTATGAGCGGCTGATGGATGCGCGGGATGCACAAGGCCGCCGATTGAAAGTGCACAAGCTGCAGCAGCCGGGGCCGCTGAAACGCACGCATCAAGAGTCGCTCGATGTCGACGTCGCCGATAGCGGCGCGGCCTCGCGAAAAATCGGGGAACGCCTGGCGGGCTCATACGTCAACTTCTATATGGGCAACTCGACCATCGTGATGCCGCTGCTCGATCCGAAGCAGGACGGTGCCGCGACACGCACCTTGCAGAAGATTTTTCCGGATCGGCGGATCATTGGCGTGCAGGCGCGCGAAATCCTGCTGGGCGGCGGCAACATCCATTGCATCACTCAGCAGGTACCGGCTCGAAAGCCTGCGCGCGGTAAAAGCACGAAGAGGTAGTCGGCGATGGCAGCTCCACGCATCAGCAAGGCGGCCTTCGAACGAACTCTGCCGACCCTGCGCGATGAGCTGCTGGACCTGCAATTGAAGCTGCACACGACCAAGTCGTGCGCGATCGCCATTATCATTGCCGGTACTCCGGCCGCGGGCCGCAGCGAAACCGTCAACGCGCTGCTCGAATGGCTCGACCCCAAGCACATCGGTGTGCATGCGCTCGGGGCTCCTTCCGCCGAGGATCGTAAGTTTCCGCCGATGTGGCGCTACTGGCAGAAGCTGCCAGCTCGCGGCCGAATGACGTTCTTCTTCGCCGGCTGGTACAGCGAGTATCTCACCGGCGTTATCAAGGACCACAACTCCAAACAGCACGACAAGCGGTCGGTCGAAAGGATTCTTCAGCTCGAGAAGATGCTGGTGCGCGACGGTGTGCGCGTCGTGAAGATTTATCTGCACACCGATCATGAAACCCAGCAGCGACGGCTCGCACACCTGCGTGCGAACAAGCTCACCCGCTGGCGGGTGACCAAGGAAGATCGCTGGCAGGCCAAACATTTCCATCGAGTGAATCGGGTGGTGCGCGCGTGCCTGAAAGCCACCGATCACGAGGACGCGCCGTGGCACCGGATCGACGGCACCGACGAGGATTATCGCTTGCTGACCGTCGGCAGGATTCTGCGGGACGGGATGGCGGCTGGCTTGAAGGCGGCGGAACAGAAGCGGCACGACTGGCCGAGCGAGAAGTCCGGCAAGATGAAAATCCTTGCCGTGCCACAGCCGCAGCGAGCACTCGACGATGACGAATACGAGCGGCAGCTCGAAACGCTGCAGGGTCGGTTGGCCCGGCTGGTGCGCAAGTCACGCTTCTGCAAACACGGCCTGGTGCTGGGGTTCGAAGGCATGGACGCGGCGGGGAAGGGCGGCTCCATCCGGCGGGTCGTGCATGCGTTGGACGCGCGTCAATATCAGGTCGTGCCGGTGTCCGCACCTACACCCGAGGAGTCGTTGTATCCCTACCTGTGGCGCTTCTGGCGTCACATTCCTGCGCAGGGTTCGATCACGATCTTCGATCGCACCTGGTACGGGCGGGTGCTGGTCGAGCGCGTCCGCGATCTCACGCCCGATGCGGATTGGAAACGTGCTTATGCGGAAATCGTCGAGTTCGAGCGGCAGCTGACCGAGCACGGATTGTTCGTGGCGAAGTTCTGGCTGTCCGTCAGCAAGGATGAGCAGCTGAAACGGTTCAAGGCGCGCGACGACGATCCCTTGAAGCGCTTCAAAGTGGATCGCGAGGATTGGGCGAACCGGCGGTACTACGATGCCTATCAAACGGCCGCGGCCGAGATGATTCATCGCACCGATTCAGAGGATGCGAAGTGGCATGTCGTCGCCGCGGACGACAAGAAGCTGGCGCGCTTGACTGTGCTCAAAGCCGTCTGCGAGACGCTGGAGCGCTGAGCGAGATTCTAGGGCCAGCGGGGCGCGATGGCTTCGAGGTAATAGATGCCGGAAGACTCGTCCGCAAGTTTCAGAGTGCGATCCGGCGCGTCCAGATTGACCAGCAGAAACTGACCGCCGACGTGCATGGTCGCGACGCGACCGGACGGGTCCAGCCTGAAGCCGGATAGATATACGCCAGCCGGTGAAACGAGCGTGGAGGAGATGCCCATCGTGGCGGGCGTGGTGACGTGCAGCTCGCGTTTGAACAGGCCATCGACGGTATAGCTGATGCGCTCGCCGTCGCTGCTATATGCGCCGTTGGTCGCGCTTTCCGATGCAAGGATGGGCGCGTTCACGAGGCGCGGGTGGTCGAGATCGTTCAATGTCATCTCATACACGCGACACAAGCTCCCGTTGCCAGGCGAGCAGGTGAGGAATGAGGTGGCATCGTGGCGCCAGCGAAGTGTTCCAGAAAGCGAGAACACATCGATGCCGCGCATGACTTCGACCGGACCCGCAGGCACGGTTGTTCCTGGTGCACTGATGCGTCCAAGCCTGACGCGATCTTCATCGGGACCGCTGAGCGCGGGAATCACGATGTTGTCGAAGTCGGGCGCGATCGAAGGATAAAACGGATCGGCGAGCGATGGTTCGTGCAACAAGACCTCGACGTCCGGTTGTCCGCCGGGCGTTACCCGCAATTCCCTGCCGTTCGCCGACAGCATGCGCAAATGCACGATACGCGACTCGTCCGGGCTGACCCAGAACCCGATCGTGTTGGCCACCGCGCTGGAAACAACCGGCGTCACACGCACGACTGCTCGCGTACTCAGATCGGCTTTGTAGATGGCGGTGTCGGTGGGATTGGGAGTGCCCGCCCGGTAGTACAGTGCGGTGCTCGTTGCGTTGAACTGCGGGTCCGTACTGTAGACGTGGATCGATGGATCCAGGCTGATTCGGCTCGGCGGGGCAGCGCTCTGTGCATCGAACAAAATCATTTCATACACATCGGGCCACCCCGGTGTCCGCACTACAGTGGCCACATAGCGGCCATTTGGGCTGATGATGAATCTTTCGGGCTGTTGTGAGCCGGTAAGATTCACGGCCGCGCGCTGCACGCCGAGCTGATCGACATCGACGTACCAGACCTGCGTCGCCCCGTCGCTCTGTCTCACAAGATAGGTGAGTGCGCTGCCATCGGCGCTGACCTTCAAATTGTCCGTGAGACTGTCGAAGCTGCCGGTCAGATCCGATGGATGCACCAATCGACTCGTGAACAGGTCGTTGAGATAAATGCCGCGCGGGCCACCGCCGTTCGGCACGCCGTGATAGATGACGCTGAACGGCGCGATGCCGACGAAAACCTGCGCAGTGGCTTGCGCGCTGACACCCGCAGGATCCGTGACGCGGTAGTCGAACTTGGTGAAGCCCTTGAAACCGGCTGGCAACGTGAGGGCAACGGTGCCATCAGCGTTCACAGTGCCGGTGCCTACCAGCGGTGTTCCCTGAAGCTCGATCGCGAGCGCATCGCCATCGATATCGACGTCATTGGTGAGAACGGTCAGCCTGTCGGTCGAGGTGACCTGAAACACATCGTTCGCAGCGGTGGGAGCATCGTTGACCGGGGCGAGCGTGATTCGCATGGTGGCAGTCGCGCTCTGATTCGCGGAGTCGGTGACCCGCACCTGAAAAGTATCTTCACCGTTGAAGTTCGCGGCCGGCGAATATGTGAACTGTCCGACGGTCGTCAGGCTCAAGGTGCCGTGCGCTGGATTCGTTACAAGGCTGAATGTGACCGTATCGCCAGGGTCCGAGGCTGCAAGCTGCCCGGCCAGCGTAACGTCCTCGGTGCCTGAGAACGCCTGGTCCTGGATCGTCGGCGCGGCGTTCGGAGGACGATTTCCGCCACCGCCGTTATTCCCTCCATTGCCTCCACCGCCGCCTCCGCAAGCTGCAAGTAGAGCCAGCAAAGCCGGCAGGCCGATGAGTCGCACGCAAGCCGCAAGCACGCCGTTCCCCATTCAGGACGATCCCAACACCCACCCGCGGGCGCTTATGTCTGGTCAATGACTCGATTCTCGTGGCATCGACGTTTTCATGATGCTCACGCGGAACGGATGTTACTTGTTTTCGGATCCCACGTAGAAAAGTTTCAACATGCCGCGGGCCCGATCCGGCTACTCGAATGACGCAGGGTCTTTGCCTTGTGCTTGCAGGAGAGCGTCGAGCTTCCGTTCGGCACGCAGGTTGGCCGCACCCATGAAATAGGGGGCCAACACCACGTTTACGATTGGAATGAAACCCCAAATCGTCCACTTCCGAACATTTCGACCCTTGTCCTTGGCCAACCGTCGTACCACGAAGCCAAGCGGCAAATACAGAATGAGCAGTGGAAGAAGCTGCACAATCGGATTGGGTTGTTCCATGTCTGCCTTCCCTGAATTGTGAATGTTGAGGTCACGGTTCGTCCGACCCTCCGAGCTTATCACTCCAAGTGCGGAGTGCGCGCGCCATGGAGATGGACGAGCCGCCGCACCCCGGAGGGCCTCGCCCTCCGATCGGGCTCACCAGCTTTGTTTGATACCCAACACGAAAACCACGTCCGGCGAATGCTCGACCGCGATGTCTTCGCTGACGCCTACATCGAGTCGCCACCCGGACTCGAATAGATAATCTCCGCCGAGGGTCAGCACGACGGCATCGCTCAGGAAATCCAGCTCACTGTCGTACGCTGCTGTGTGAGCGTCGATCTGCGCTTTGAATGAAAGACCACGCCAGGCCCGGACCGCCGCGCCCGTCATGCCGCTCCACACGACCCTGCGTTGCTGATCGGGCAGCAAATCGCCGTCGCTAAGATAGGTGGCCGCAGCCTGACCGAATACAGTCCAGCGCTGAGTGAGCCGCCGCTGGCCCGCGAGCAGCAAAGAAACATCCGTCCCGCCGCTGCCGGTGAGTTTGTCCGCGTCGCCGGTGGGGAGCTTGATCGTCATCCATGCCGTGAGTGCCGATACATCCGAGGTCGGAAGTTGATAGCCGATCGCCGCCTGGATATCGCCGATCCCGCTGGCGGACGAATCGAAATCCAGCCGACGTAGGCCCCCGCGGGCGTAAGTGATGTTGATTTGATCGCGCGGCAGCTCCGAGCGGGCGCCACCGGGCAGGCCGAAGGTGTCGTGCCAGCTGTCGATGAAACCATCGAGAGTGCCGCCGCCGGTGTAACGATAGGGAAGCTGCAGCTGCCAGCCGAGTCGGGACTTATTGAACGCGTCGAAGGAACCCTGCAGCGTCAATCGAGCTTCGCGAGTCTCGGCGTCGACGAGGAGCGCTTCATCGCCTCGCGCCTGCGAGATCGCGGTGCTGCCCCAATACAGATCGACCCCGCCTGACAACCGCAAGGGCAAGCGCGACGGCATGGCCGCCGGCAATCCAAAACCGGCCAGCAACGGATTCTGATCGCGAACGACGAAAGGCGTCGGGATTTGCAGCTTAGGATCGTTCGTGAGCACGCCGTCGCCGGCGAGCACGCTGCCCGGAATCAGCAGCAGCGTGACAACGGCGAGCCGCACTGATGGGTTAGAACCAGATCGACACGAACATCTGAATCACGTTCGCGCCGAACTCGTAGAGCGGCTCGCTGCCCGCAGGCGCATAGCCCGGGTCGGTGGGAAGCAACTTCGAGGCGCGCGCGTCGCGGAAGTCGTCGTATTGGAACTCGATGCGGTCGTAGAACAGATTGACCGAGCCCTTCTTCACGAAGCTCCACCCTGTCGGCGAGAACTCATAGCTCGCGCCGATGCGGAACGCGATGCTGTTGAAGGTCGACAGCTCCTTGTCGCGCGCCATGAAGTTCTGCTGGTTTACGCGACCGAACAGATCGGAATAGAACTCGGCGTTGTCCTGCTGGTAATAGCGAACGCGCGCTTCCAGCGTCAATTGCTGCTTGATGGGATGAATGTAGCCGAGCTCGAACGTATCCGCCCGGATGTCCCAGGTGTCCGTGAAGAAACGGTAGCCGCCATACACCACCGCTCGATACGGCAGGAAGTAACGGCCGTTCACCGCCACCGCATTGCTGGTCCGTGTGCGCGGATAGATTTCCTGCGCGAGGATGAAGCGGCGGTTGTCGTTCGGGTCGATGTATCGATACGAGCGATACGGATTGTTCAGGAAGCCTTCGTCCGTGATCACTTCGAGGTTCATCGAAGCGATCAGCGACTTGGTGAGGATCTGCGACACGCCGACGCGGTAGCTCCAGCGGTCGATGTCGCGCTCGAAGCTCGGGTCGGTGGAGTTGCGCACCTTATCCGCGCCGCGCGAGAACCCCATGCTGATCGTGGTCAGGTCGCCGAACAGATCCTGGCTCAGGCCGAAGCTCGCGGTCTGCGCTTCGTAATCGTTCTCTTCGCTGTTGGTGTAGCTCAGGTTGTACGTGGTCTTGCCGCGCAGATACTCCAGACCCAGCGAGTATTGATCGCGCTCTTCCTTGTATTGGCTCGCGCCGCTCACCTCGACGTCGATGGACGCGCTGGTGATCATGTCCTGATAGTAGTTGGCGGTGACGGCGTACTTCTCCGCCATCTTCTTGCGCACCAGCACCGACGGACCTTGAATGGTCACGCCGCCGCCTTCGTAACGGTGATAGAGCGCGTCGACCCGATCGTCCGGCAGCACGCCGGCCGAGCTCACCATGGGCAGCGCGAGCGCCGCGCCTGCCACGATCGACCAGAGAACTCGTGCTTTCTTGCGGGCCAGGCTCATGTGACTTCTCAGTTACAGCCGCAGCCACCGCCGCCGCCGCCGAGCGCGCCACGCGCGCCCTCACGAGCCTCGAACACGTGGTCCATATAAGCAGAGGAGATGGGATTGGGATTCGCGTTCATGATGGGATCGGCCAGCTGCTGGCGCTCGTAAGGCTTCACCCACGGCTCGATGTTGCCGCAGGCGGATAAGCCGGAGACCAGCGCGACTGTCGCTACCACCTTGACCGCGATTCCCTTGATCACGTCGAACCTCTCATTCTTTGAGCAAGGCGCGAATCTGATTCAGATACTCGCTTTCATCGCCCGGCTTGTACCCCTTGTGCAGGTAGCGGACGTTGCCCTTGCGATCGATGAACACCGTGCTCGGCATCGCGCTCACGTCGTACAGCTTGCTCACCTTGCTCTCGCGATCGAACAGCACCGGGAACGACACCGGCGTGTCTTTCAACCAGCGCTCGGCATCCGCGGTGTTCGCTTCCACGTTCACGCCGACCAGGGTGAAGCCGAGCGAACTGTAGCGCTTGTGCATCTGTTCGAGAAGCGGCATTTCCGTGCGACACGGGCCGCACCAGCTGGCCCAGAAATTCAACATCACCACTTTGCCCTTGAGCTGCTCGAGCGACACGTTGTCGCCGGCTCGCGACGGCAGGGTGAACGTCGGCGCCACACTGGTGCTGGCGCTTACCAGCGAAGAAACAACCAGCGCGCTGCACAGCATGGCGGCGCGAATCCATTTGCTCATCGACATGACCGACGCCCTCTATGACACAGTTGTCCAGCAGGTATCGTCGCTCAGAAGAAAATCGACAAACCGAGATGCGCCTCTAGATTATTGACGATCTTCTTCTCGCCCAGCAGGTCGGTATCGAACACGTGATCGCGCACGTCGAAGTGCACGGCGATCCAGTCCGCCGGCAGCACGCGATAGCCGAAGCCGCCGTTCACGGTGAAACGATCGTCGCCGGCGAACGTGGTGCTGCCGATGCCGGCCACCAGGTAAAACGCGGTGTTATAGGCGCGGTTCTTGCCGACGAAAATTTCGCCGGGCAGCGCGTTCCAGCCGAGCGACAGCGCG
This sequence comes from Pseudomonadota bacterium, assembly GCA_023391815.1. Classification (GTDB taxonomy): domain Bacteria; phylum Pseudomonadota; class Gammaproteobacteria; order Steroidobacterales; family Steroidobacteraceae; genus Steroidobacter. The sequence continues at coordinate 60,566 of JAEWAF010000025.1, read as the reverse complement.
TAATACGAATAGTCCCGATCGTCGCTGCTGAGCAGATCGGCCGAGCCCGAGAGGTTCTCGTAGCTGGTGCGGCCGGCGCGGGAGCGGCCATAGGTGCCTTCGATGAAGAAGTCTTCGGTGAGGTGATAAGCGAGGCGCGCGCCGGAGACGACGTTGCTCTCGAAGTCTTCGATGCTCAGGATGCCGACATAGGCGCCCAGCTCGAAATCTTCCGTATCGATGCGGGCGCGCTTGATTTCCCGGCGCTCGACTTGCGGATCGATGATGGGCTTCTGATCCGGCTCGCCGGTCAACGGCTGTGCGCTCGCGGCGGGCGCGATGGCGTCCGGCGAGGCATCGCCGCGACCGCCCAGCATGGAACAGCCGGGCAGCACCGTGACGGCGAGCAGGCTCAGAAAAAGAATGCGAAACCGAGATACTTCCATTCGTCCACTTCCTCGTTGTCGTTGCGGCTGGTGAACACGATGTTGTGTCTATATTCCGAGCGCAACATGAAACGACGGGTCAGATAAAACTGCAGGCCGCCACCGACGTAGCCGATCTGATCGTCGCGGTCGATGGAGTCCACCAGGTTCGATTTGGGATCGGTGTAGATCACACCGGTGCCGAGCGTGAAATAAGGCGAGAGTCGCCATTCGGGGGCGAACAGGTGCATCAGGCCGATGGTGGCGCTGTAGCCGTTGGAGTACTCGCCGAGGATGTGATTGAACGTCAACTCGATGGACAAATTGTCGCTGAACGCATAGCCGCCGAACACCGAGATCAGGCTGGCGCCCTGGAAGTCGCCGCCACTGACGCCGGCCTGCCAACGGCGGCTCATATAGTTCTCGCGCGCCGGCTCCTGCAAGTCGAGCGGCTCGCCGGTCGGCTCCAGCGTCGCGATCATCTGCTCGCGAGAGGCCCAGCCTTCGACGCCCTGCTCGGTGCGCAGCTGAAACCAGTCGGTGCGGCGCTTCACCAGCACCACTTCGCGGCCGCGCTCCACCACATGAAATACCGGATAGCCGCGCCCCGGGCCGGAGTGCAGCTCGATGAACGGATCGGCGATCAGGATCTTGTGCCCGGTTTCAGCGCCCCGGGCTCCCGCCGCGAACAGCAACAGCAACCAAAGGAACGTGAGCGGCGTGAGCGACCGAGACATCAATTCTCCGGGGCCGTGAACGGGTCGTTGAAGTACTGCGCGCCGATGTCCAACCATTCGGACAGCAAGCGTAACTCACTTCGTGACATAAAGTCCCTATGTGGCACGGTGCCGGCGGTGCCTTCCATCTTATTGAAGAAGCGCGCCGAAGCCGCCGCCCCGTTCGCGCTCATGGCAGCAGGCACGTTGCGGAAGGCAACGCAGGTGGTCACGTTGGTTACGGGGTCGGTCTGGAACTCCAGGCATTCATCTTCGAGCTGACCCATCGCGTTCAAGATCTGGCCGCGGTCGCCGAACAGCAGCTCGCGATAGGAGTTGAACTGCAACGGCTGCTCTTCCGACGGACCATCGCTCAGGTCCAGGTCGCCGGCCGGCACCCGCGCGGCGTTGGCTGCGTCCACCGGCGAATGACAGCCGGTGCACTTGTGATTGATGGGCTGCATGGTGACCGGATCGAGGTCCGGGCCGGGCACACCGTCCACATCTACGAAGCGGTCCACGCCCCACAGCGGATGAATGTGGCGCTCGTAATGGATGGTGATGCGGCACAGTGTCGTCAGATTGGAACGGCATGCCGGCGCAACCGGTGCCACCGCACCCACCGGCAATGCGTTCGTGCAAGCGAAGCGCGCGGTCGGATCGGACGCGTTCGTCAGCACGTTGTTGATGCCGGCCGCATAGCATGCGTCGACTTCGTTGGTCGCGGGCGCCGCCGGTAGCCAGTAATCCTTGAACGCCAGGTCGACGCTCATCGCACAAGCGCCGCCGCACATGACGCGGTTACGCGTCTCGGCCATGGTCTCGCCGACGACATTGGCGAACAGAGCAGCATTCGTGCCGGGGAACGCGACGCCCGCGCTCGGTGCGCCGGGGTTTGCCGAGTTCGTCATGCCTCTGCGACCGTGCGCCATCGGGGTGGTGGAATTGCCGTTGTGGCAGCCGTTACACGTCAGCTGCTCGCCCGGCTGAAGTTGCAGCCAGTTGGTATGGCGGCCACCCAGCACGCCACCGAGACGGCGGCCGTTCGCGTCCAGCACGCTGATCGAGATCGCGACGTTGGCCGGCACTTTCACTTTCACGGAGCCATCCGGCTCGACCGGCGCGTAACCCAGGATTTCACGCATGCCGAGCGCGCGGTTCGGGCCGAATGCCGTGTTCGAGAAGTTGCGAGTGTCGTTGTCCGGAATGGACACGGCCTTCTCGACGCGCAGGAACCGAGCCGGGCGCGTCGCATAACCCGGAGTGGCTGGATTGCGAACTGTGGCGATACCACCGGGCGCCGTGTCTACGCCATCGATGTCATACACGCTGCGGATGTTCAGCACGCCCACGCCTTCGTTCTGCAGCTGCTGCGGATAGTCGATACCCGCGACGCGGTCCGGGATGACGGTCGGCAAGGCGCGCTGCGAACCCGACACCACTTCGGTGTAGATGAAACCTTCCTGCGGGACGACGATCGGGCGCTGCGTATTGTCACGGACGTCGTAGAGATAGATGCCATACAGCGGCGGTGCTTCCACCGCGTTCGGATTCTGCAAACGTTCGCTGGTGCAGGGGACGATGCGAGTGCCCTCGACCAGGCGGCATTGAGACCAGCTCACCAGCAGACGACCGGTGCCGTCATACAGGGGCTGAGCTGTGCGATACCGTCCACCAGGCGACGGGCCGGGAATCGTACGCACGTCGGTGGGCAGCGCGCGCGTTTGCGCAGGGCCGGTCATGCCGAGGTTCGCGGCCGAAGCTGCGCGAGTGTTGTCGACGTATGTATCAGTGTCGATCAGGAGCAGATCGCCGCCTTCGCCCGTGCCTTGGAAGGGACGGACCAGCGACAGCGTGCGGCCGTCCTGCATGGGCTTGGCATTCAGGAACTGAATCGTGCTCAAGGTCGTGGCCGGCGGCGGATTCGGCGTGCCCGTCTGGTGGCTGTTCGCGCCGTACAGCAGTTGCAGATCGGAGCCGTCGGGATTGATCGAGTACAGATCGAACTGGTTGTCGTCGATGTGGTGCTCCCAGCGCGTGAACACGATCCGACCGTTGGGCAGCACTTCGGGATCCAGATCGTGGCTCTGGTTGAATGAAATCTGATGGATGTTGGTGCCGTCGGCGTTCATCACGTGCAGCACGAAAGCCGGCTCGTTGTCGTTCTCGTCCTGAGCGGCGAACTGCGGCTTGTTCTCATCGAGCAGGATGGCGCGCGAAGTCTGCTGGCGGGTCGAGCTGAACACGATGCGCCCGTCCGGCAGGTAGTGCGGCATGATGTCGTGGCCGGTCTCTGCCACGATGTCCGACGTGATTACGCGGCGGAGCCCGCGGCTGGCCACGTCGTATTCCCAGATGTTCCAGGTGGGTTGATCTTCCTCGTCCGCGTTCTCGATGAAGCGGGCGCGCATCGAAAACAGCACCTTGCTGCCATCGTAATTCACGGCCACGTCGCGGATGTCGCCGAGGCCCCGGGTTTCGGCCGATGTGAGGTTCACTTCCGGCGCGGAGGTCGAGGCGCGATCGCGCATATACAGGTCGGCGCCAACCTCGAAACGCCGCAGCTCGCGCGCGTCGGCGTTGGCCAGCTCGTCGTCTTCCGGATCCGGGACCGGGCGCTTCACATAGAACACCGGGAAATCCAGCGTCACCGGGTCCTGGTTCTGGCCGCTGCCGATGGTCACATCGGTGCCGCCGCTGCCGCTATCGCAGCCGCCCAACAGCAATGCCAGCGCGCTCATGAGCAGCACCGCGGCGCCTTTGCGCACGGCGACTCGATTCGACGCGTCTGGCTGCGCCTGATGACTCATGGAAGCGTTACTCCGGGGTTCTCGCATCGATTCACAACGTACTGCCAGGTGTTCGCCAAATTATTCGCTGTGGGGGAGGCGCTTCGTTTTTTCGGGGGCGCCATCTTCGACGCGACATATTTCGCGATCCGTTAAGCGAGTCACAAGCGGACGCGATATTCCCTGAATCCGCGCCCTGCTCCGCCGGGCTTCGGAGCATTGCGTGAAGCACCTCACATTCCAGTCGCGCCCGCGTCAGTTCAATGACGCAGCTTCGTCCGAAAGCGTGCAGCGTGGCGGCGAGACTACACGCGCGCGCGAAGCGCTCGACACTGTCTCCTGCGCGCGACGTATGGCGATTGAGACAGTTAACCCGCTGAAAAGGCGACCGTATAGTCGCTCGCAATGTCGGGGTACAACCGACTTCTGTACCGATACCGCGGGTGGCCCTTAAGAGATCGCCGGAGTCTGCCGAGAGTAGATCGTCTGGCGATGGGAATGAGCTGCATGAGCAACATGAAACGAACGAATGGAACGTCGCCGCTCGCGAAAGCAGCCGCGCTGGGGGTGGCAGTGGCCGCTTTGGCGTGCGGGCAACAAGCGGGCGCGACCCCGACCGGACGAGCCCAGGCCCTGCGCATGTATGAGCGGCTCACCGGCACGCCGCCGTCCGATGCGTTGCTCACCAGCCTCGAATCGATGGTGGGTGGAGGCACGCAGCCGGAGCTCGAGGCGACCGCCGCGTACATCATCAATCCCGGCTTCGATCATTCGAAGAACTTCTATTCCGTGACGCTGAAGAACTTCGCGACGCCCTGGACCAATCGCGATCAGTCGATCTTCGCACCCTTGAACGATTACACCGCGACCGTGATCGGTCTGGTCAAAGACGACGCCGATTTCCGCCAGGTGCTGTTCGAAGACGTGGTGTATGTGGGCAGCGGCTCGGGTATTCCGGCGTATTCGCCCAGCAGCAATGCGCACTATGAGGCGCTCGAAAGTAACAATGTCGATCTGCGTACCCTGACGCGCACCACGCAGTCGTCCCTGAACGGTCTGCCGCCGGCGGCGACGGCGGGCATCATCACTTCGCGGGCTGCCTCCGAAGCGTTCTTCATCGATGGCACCAATCGCGCGATGTTCCGTTTCACGCTGCTCAATCACATGTGCCGGGACATGGAGCAGATTCACGATACCTCCCGTCCCCCCGATCGCATTCGTCAGGACGTTTCTCGCAGCCCCGGCGGCGACAGCAGCGTCTTCAATAACAACTGCATCGGCTGCCACTCGGTCATGGACTCGATGGCGCAGGCGTTCGCGTATTACGACTTCGATGAGACCCAGGGCCGCTTGGTGTACACGCCCGGCCAGGTGCAGCCGAAGTACCTGATCAATTCGGACAACTTCAAACCCGGCTTCGTCACGCCGGACGATGCGTGGGACAACCGGATGGTGCTCCCCGGGCGCAACGACGCGAACGTGCTGAAGTGGGGCAACACGCCCCATCACGGAAACGGGGCCAAGAGCCTTGGACAGGAGTTCGCGTATAGCGGCGCGTTCGCCGAGTGCCAGGCGGAAAAGGTGTTCCGGAAAGTGTGCTTCCGCTCGCCTCGCGGCAATGCCGACCATACCGCGATCGAAAACATGGCTGACACCATCACGAACGGCAACGGCAGTCTGCGTCGGGTCTTCGCGCAGGCGGCTGCGCAGTGTGCTGGCCAGTGAGGCGCGGTGATCTCATGAGCATCAACAGCATCAAGAAACAAATGCGCGCTCACAATCTCAGCATCGGTACCAGAATCGCCCGCGTTGCGGCTGTGGTCGCGCTCGGAGCATGGGCGCTCGCCGGCTGTAGCGGCGGTTCAACGACGGAGCAGAACCCCGTACCGGATGCGCCTTCGAAGGGCGCGGACTATGTGGGCCCGGCCGCCGCCAATGACGACATTCAGGCGTTTCGTAACGAATTCTGGACCAACATCCGGGGCACGGATCGCTGCGGCGGCTGCCATAACGCCACGGGCCAGTCGCCTTCGTTCGCTCGCTCCGACGATGTGAACCAGGCGTATCAGCAGGCTACTGGCATCGTGAATCGCGAGAATCCCTCGCTCTCGACGCTCGTCGTCAAAGTTGCCGGCGGTCATAACTGCTGGCGCGGCGATCCGTCTGCTTGCGCGAGCGATCTGACCCGCTGGATCACGGCCTGGGTCGGCGCGACCGGCACCGGTGGCAAGCAGATCACCTTGATCGAGCCCGAAATCATCAATCCGGCCTCCGGCAAACGTCTGGACGCGACGCCGCCGGCCGGCTGGCCTGCCGTGTACGCGCTGCTCGATCAGCATTGCTCCGGCTGTCACCAAACCAATTCGGCCACGGCGCAGTCGCCGTTCTTCGCTGCGGACAACAGCAACGAGGCCTATCTGGCCGCGATTCCGAAGATGAACGTCAACGCGCCGGAACAGTCGCGATTCGTGGTGCGCCTGGGGCAGGAAAAGCACAACTGCTGGACCGCCGACTGCGCGGCGGACGCTCAGGTCATGCTGAACGCCATTCGAGCCATGGCCGATCCGTTGCCGGTCATCACCACGCCCGCCGATGCCGTGCTCAGCAAGGCGCTGACCTTGTACAAGGGCACCGTCGCGAGCGGCGGCAATCGCTACGAAGCCAACATGATCGCGCTGTATGAGTTCAAGACCGGCAGCGGCAACATCGCGTATGACACCAGCGGTGTTTCGCCCGCGGCGGATCTGGAGCTTTCCGTACCGGGCGTCGAGTGGGTTGGCGGTTGGGGTATCAACATCCGTAACGGTCGCGCCAAGACCTTCGGCGCGCCGAGCCGCAAATTCCACGATCTGATCAAGGCCACCGGCGAGTACTCCATCGAAGCGTGGGTCGTGCCGGGCAACGTCACGCAGGAAGACGCGCGCATCATCAGCTACTCCGGCAGCAAGACCGTGCGCAACTTCACGATGGGGCAGAATCTGTACAACTACGAGTTCGCCGCTCGCAGCTCCGAGACCGATGCGAACGGTATGCCGAAGCTGATCACCGACGATGACGCGGAACGTCTGCAGGCCTCGTTACAACATGTGGTCATGACATTCGATCCGATCAACGGTCGGCGCATCTATATCAACGGCGAGTTCACCGGCGATCTGGACAGTGCCGGCGGCGGCTCGCTGGAAGCGTGGGACAACACGTTTGCCTTGTATCTCGGCAATGAAGCGAGCGGGGATCGTCAGTGGCAGGGCGTGCTGCGCCTGGTCGCCGTCTACAACCGCGCGCTGAACCTGCAACAGATCAAGCAGAATTTCGAAGCCGGCGTCGGCCAGAAGTTCTTCCTGCTGTTCAACGTCTCGCACATCGTCGATGTGCCGAAGGCCTACATCTTGTTCGAGGCCACTCAATACGACAGCTTCGGCTACCTGTTCACCAACCCGAAGTTCATCAGCCTCGACCCGACCGCCATGCCGGGTAGCATCCAGCTCGACAGCATGCGGATCTGGGTGAATGGCGCCGAAGCGCCGGTCGGCCAGGCGTATCGATTGCTGAATCTGACCATCAACGATCAGATGTACTCCGCCGCCACCGGCCAGTTGCTGTCCTCGGTGGGCACCATCATCCCGCTCGAGCAGGGGCCGGAGTTCGATCAGTTCTTCCTGTGCTTCAACAAGCTGGGCAATCGCGAGAAGGTGTGCTCGGACTACAGTCCGGGTCTGCTGCAGCCGCCGGTCGATGGCGCGGCGAGCTCCGATATCGGCGTGAAGCTGTTCGACGCGATCAACGCCACCATGGCCTCGATCACCGGCGTCTCTCCGAACACGCCCGCTATCAAGGCGACTTACAACAACGTGCGTCAGTCGCTGCCGGCGGTACACGACATCTCCGCTTATCTGTCCTCGCATCAGACCTCGGTCGCGCAACTGGCTCTGCAGTACTGCAATGTGCTGGTGGATAACCCGACCCAAAGCAGCCAGTTCTTCACGGGCGTCAACATGAGCGCGCAACTGATCGATCCAAACCCGACTCGCACGGTCGCAAACTCCGAGGATGTGGGCGCATTCAATCTGGTCGCCAACGGCGACGCGCTCATCAACGTGCTCCACACCAAGGTCGTGGGTAACGCGCAGTCGCAGGTCAGCCAGGCTGAATTGCAGACCTCGGTGGGCGGCTTGATCAAGCGTCTGTGTGTCCCGGCTCTCGGCGGCGAGACCTGCGGCGGGGCGCGCACGGCCGAAGTGGTCAAGGCCGCTTGCGGTGCCACGCTCGGCAGCGCCGCGACGCTGGTTCAGTAAGGGCCCGAATCGAAAGAGGCTAATTGCATGTTCATCATCAAGTCACAACGCAAGCGCGCTCTGGGCCTGAACGAGCCGTTGAAGCATGGCTCGCACAAGAAGCCGGTGACTCGTCGCGACTTCCTGGCGCAAGGGTTCACTACTGGCGCGGCAACCGTGATCGTTCCCGCCGCCGTCGGCATGATGAGCCCGCGGCGCGCCAAAGCGCTCACGAGCGATCTCGAGAACGTGGCCAGGAATCAATGCGAGATCACCGGCGGCGCGGGCAAGATTCCTTTCATCTGTTTCGATCTGGCGGGCGGCGCGAACATCGCCGGCTCGAACGTGCTGGTCGGGCAACAGGGCGGCCAGATGGATTTCCTGAGCACCCAGGGATATTCGAAGCTCGGCTTGCCGGGCAACATGCTGCCGAACAACGCCACCACCAACTTCGTGAACACCGAGTTCGGTCTGGCGTTTCATTCCGACAGCGCGTTCCTGCGCGGCATGCTGGAGAAAACGACTCCGGCCACGCGTGCCTTCGTCAACGGCGCGGTCATCGCCGCGCGTTCCGAGAACGACACCGGCAACAATCCTCACAACCCGATGTACGGCATCGCCAAGGCGGGGCCGCTGGGCAAAGGCGCCAAGGGCGAGTTGCTGACCTTGATCGGCTCGCAGAATTCCGAATCCGGCGGCAACTCGATGGCGCCGGCCATGATGATCGATCCGGCCAATCGGCCGACCAAAATCGATCGGGTCAGCGATGTGACCGGCCTGGTGGATACCGGCGACGTTGCGACCATTCTCAGTGCGAGCGACACGGTGCGCACGCTGGAGACCATGTATCGCATCACCGAGACCAAGCTCGGCCATGTGGATCCGGGCTCGGCCGTCGCCAATGCAGCCGAGCTCGAAAAGCGCTTCCGTTGCGCCTATCTCAAGACCGCCGACACGGTGGAAACATTCAGCGATCCGGCCAGCCTCAATCCGTCGCTCGATCCGCGCATCACGAATCTGTTCGGCGCCAACTTCGGCGGCGACGGCGAATTTCAGAAGACCGCGTCGGTGATGAAACTGGTCATCGACGGCAACGCCGGCGCCGGCACCATCTCTATGGGCGGCTTCGACTATCACACCGGCGACCGCGCCACCGGCGAAGCTCGCGACTTACGGGCGGGACGTTGCATCGGCGCTTGTCTGGAATATGCGGCACAGACCGGCCGGCCCGTGATGATCTATGTTTTCAGCGACGGCTCGTTGTCTTCCAACGGCATGGTCGACGATTCCGTCGGCGGTCGCGGCAAGGGTCAGTGGACCGGCGACAACCAGCAGACCGCCGCAGCGTTCTTCCTCGTCTATAACCCTCAGGGTCGGCCCACGCTGATCGGCGAGGGCACCGCGGCGGCCGCGCGCCATCAGCAGATCGGCTACTTCAGCGCCGGCGGCGATGTCGTCACGAGCAGCAGCCCTGCCGCGAACAACGTCAACTTGCTGGTGCAGACCGTCATCCTGAATTACATGGCACTCCACGGCGAGCAGGGTCTGTTCAACGGCCTGTTCGGCAACGCTCTCGGCACCGGGGCATCGCTGGACGGTTTGATCGCCTTCAATCAAATCGTCAACGGCACCATCTGATCTCTTCGCGCTGACGACCCTCAGGCCCGGCTCTCACCGGGCCTTTTTATTTGCGCGGCCCTTAGCACATTCCTCTCGAGCCCGGGCTTGCATTTCCACGCTGTTCGCCGAACCATTCCTCCGCAATGGCTGTTCCCAACCCGGTACCTTCTCCATCAGGACCAACCCATGAATGCCATGACTGACAGCGGAGTGATGAAACATCGGCTCACGGTCGATGAGTATTACCGCATGGCTGAGGTGGGCTTGCTCGCGCCGGATGCGCGAGTGGAATTGATCGATGGAGAGATCATTGACATGCCGCCCATGGGAAGCCGACACGGCGGAACTGGAGATCTGCTGATCCACCGCTTCATGAAAGCCGTTGACGATGCCGCAATGGTCTCGGCGCAGAGGACCCTGATTCTCGGTCAGTACGACGCTCCAGAGCCCGATCTCATGTTGTTGCGCCCGCGTGCCGATTTCTATCGCCGCTCGCATCCGACCCCCGCGGAAATTTTACTGGTGCTCGAAGTCAGCGACAGCACCTGGCGTTACGACCGTGAGATCAAAGCGCCGCTGTACGCACGGCACGGCGTTTCCGATTTCTGGATCGTCAATCTGCGCAAGCGAGAGCTGCATTGCTTTCGTGATCCTCGCGGAGGCGAGTTTGCCGAGCTCGTGACTATCACGAACCCTGGCCTGGTTCCGGTGCAATCACTGGACGGTATCTCCGTCGATTTAACAGGCTTGTTCGACTAGACCGCGCGCACGGTTGCGCCATGAATTCTCAGGCCCGGCTCCCACCGGGCCTTTTTATTTGCGCGCGTTTGCCGCGCGCGCGGATGCGCGGAAATGCCGCGGAAGAAAAAGTCCCTCGTACACTATTCCGGGCCGAATAGTCGTTGATTTTCTGGCCGAATCGCCAACACTAACGTCGATTCACGCCGTGGCGATGCTGATAAGGTCTGTCCAACATGGCTATCAACGCAATCAGCGACAAGAAGCACAGCCCGTACCGTTTTTCGGTCGAGCAGTACTACCGCATGGCCGAAGTCGGCCTGCTCGCGCCGGATGCGCGGACGGAGCTGATCGAAGGAGAGATTTGCGATATGCCCCCGATAGGATGTCGGCACGCGGCCACGGTCTCCTGGTTACATCGGCAGCTGGCGAAGGCGGTCGGCGATCGGGCGGTGCTGTTCGAACAATCTCCGCTGCGGTTGAGTCGGCACACGGAACCGCAGCCCGATCTCATGCTGCTCCGGCCCCGCCGCGATCGTTACAGCGAGTCCCATCCGACCGCGCGCGATGTGCTCCTGGTCATCGAAGTGAGCGACAGCACCTGGCTCTACGATCGGGAAATCAAAATGCCGCTGTATGCTGCCTACGGCGTGCGTGAAGCGTGGCTGGTGGACGTCGGTGTGAAGACGCTGAATTGTTACGGCGCTCCGCATGGCGGAGCGTTCGTGGAACAAACATCGATGCAAACGCCCGGGCCGTTGGTCGTGCCGTCACTCGATATCCATATCGATCTGACGCGGCTGTTCAACTTCGGCGACTATTCCGTCTCGTAACGCACTTCGACGAACAGCGTGCGGCCGCGGCCCGGGAAGTAACGATAGTTGCCGAATGCGAAGTCCGCGCGGTCGGCGTAGGCGCGGTCAGTGACGTTGTTGAGACGAAGAATGGTTCGCCAGTTGTCGGTGGCGTGCCAGCTGACGCGCAGATTCAACAAGTCGTGACCGGGATACTCGTTGGCGTTCGCGGCATCGACAAAGTACTTGCCGACCGAGAGCCACTCCAATTCCGCCGCGGCCGAAGGCAGGAAGCTCCAGTTCAAGCGGGCGGTGTTGATGTGACGAGGTGCGGTATCGATGTCGCGCCCGGCGACGATGGTCTCGCCTTGCTCGATGACCCGATTGAAATCGTAAGTATGCTTCGCATACGTGCCGGCGAGTGTCAGTGACACCGTCTCCAGCGGCACCCACGAGAACTCATATTCCACGCCCTCGTGCTCGGTCCGGCCGTCGCTCACGTTGAATCCGTTCGAGTCGCGGAAGATCACGTTCTCCTTATCCATCGTGAACAGGGCGAGCGAATAGGTGAGCGGTCCGAAGAAGCCGCGACCGCCGAGCTCGACGCTGTCGAGGCGCTCCGAGTCGAGATCCGCGACCGACTGCTGACGCTGCAATCGATACAACTCGCTGGTATCGGGCGCTCGATATCCGCGAGTGGCGGTGAGATACACCGTATGGTCGTCGGTGACTTCGAAGCTGAGCCCCAGCTTCGCGGTCACATTGTTGAAGTCATCGCTGCGATCCGCCGGACGGTTGAACAAACAGCCGCCGGGGCAGGTCGCGCCGCTCTCGGCGGTGTTGCCGTCGATCATGCGGTTGTCATATTCGTAGTCGACGTATTCGTAACGCACACCGCCCGTTGCTTTCCAGCGCTCGGCAAAGGGCTGCTCGACCTGCCCGTAAATGGCGGCAACTCGACTGTCCACTCGATAGTCGTAGTGCTTGCCCGCGGGGCGAATCGCATTCGCGGTGGGCGCGCCGTCCGTTGCAGGGCCCGCCTGCGTCTCTTTCAGAAAGCCCTGTGCGAGCTCAACATCCACACCGGTGAGGAACCGCGTGTTGTGGAATGCGGTGAAGTCGAGCGCCGTCAGCACGCCGACCGATTCCTGGCCGTTCTCTTCGAGCGGCTTGCCGATGAGGAAGTGCTGCAAGAAATCCATGCGCGAGTAACGAGCATACGGACGCACGGCGAGCTGCATGTTCTCGCTCAGCGGTTGCTCATAACGGCCGGTGAGTCGCACGGCATGCGCATCCCGGTACGCCTCCGGATTGGGATTCGACCTGGCGATCGCTTCGTTGCGATAGGAATTGAAGCCCTGGATGAACCCCGCCGTTTCCTGATTCAGATTGGTGGCGGCGAGATCGAATCCCATCTGCGCATCGCCACGACGATGCGTCAGGCCCAGATTCAACTTCTGCTCGTCGAGACCCGAGCTGTCGCGCCAGCCGCCATCATGCGAAGCGACGACAACACCGCCGATGTCCGTCGCATCGCTCCTGTGGCTCAAGCCGAGCTTGCCGCGGTAATACTCATCCGGCCCGCCTTCGAGCGCGAGGCTTCGCGACGGCATCGCGCCAGGCTGCGCCGGGATCACATTGATCGCCCCGTGCATCGCGCCCGAACCGTAAATCACACCGGCGGGTCCACGCAGCACTTCGATCGAGCCAGCCTGCTCGCTGTTGACCTCGAACAACTCGTTCACATTGCAAAAGCCGGTGGGACGGATCGGTACGCTGTTTTCCAGAAACAAAAACGTGCCGCACGAGCCCGGACCGCTGAGCACAGGCGAGCGGATCGCGGTCAGGCTTTCTTCGCCGCTGTTCCGCTGAATCATGGTGCCGGGCGCGCGATTCAGGATCTCGCTGTGATGCGTCGAGCCGACCATGGTCACGTCGTCGCCTTTCACAAGCGAAATGCTGCCTGCGAAGTCGCGCAGTTGTTCGGCCTCGCGCGTGCCGGTCACGACGACTTCTTCCACCCGGCCGTTCGAGCGCTCGGCGCCATGAACTGTAGTAATGAGCAGAGCCGTGCAACCCAGCAGGGCGGAGGAACCGAGGCGCGATGCACGTATCATGATGAACCTGTTCGTTGAGTCGTCAGCTCGCCGGCGGCAATGCGAAAGCGATGACGTAATCGCCTTGCTTGGTTTTCAACTTGCCATGGCCGCCGGCGGCAATCACGACATACTGGCGCCCGCCGAGCTCGTAACTCATGGGCGTGGCCTGGCCCCCTGCGGGTAACCGGCCTTTCCAGAGTTCTCGCCCCGTCTGAATGTCGAACGCGCGCAGATAATTGTCGGTGGCGGCACCGATAAAGACCAGTCCGCCCGCGGTCGCCATCGGACCGCCCATGTTTGGCATGCCGATCGTGCGCGACGGCACAAACCAGGGCGTGCGATCACGCGTCGAACCGAGCACGACTTGCCAAAGGATGGCGTTACGCCGCAAGTCCACCGCCGCGAGCGATCCCCAGGGCGGAGCTGTGCAAGGCAGCCCGAGCGGCGATGCCAACATTTCACGGCGCAGGCCATAGGGCGTGCCGACCTGCTCCGAGAAGTCAGAGTCGGGATAACTCTTGGAGTCACGCATGGGTTTCAGCTGATCGCGCGGAACCAGCGTCGCGACCATGGGCACATGATTGACGGCGGCCAGGATGAGCTGACGTTCGTGATCGAACGCGAGACTGCCCCAATTCACGCCGCCGGCGAAGCTGGGCGAGAGAATGGTTCCTTGCAGACTGGGCGGCGTGAACAATCCTTCCGAGCGATATTTGCCGATCAGATCGCGACAGCGCGCGCGATCGATCACCGTCAGGCCCCATGCGTCCTGTGGCGTGATCGCGGCGTGCGAGACTAGTGCGGGAGTCGCGGGAAACGGTTGCGTCGGCGATGCGGACTCGCCCGGCACGGTGGATGCGGGCACCGGGCGTTCCACGATCTCGAACACGGGCTCGCCGGTTTCACGATCGAACACGAACAACATGCCGGTCTTGGTGGCTTGCACGACCGCGGGAATGGATTTGCCGTCGCGATCGAAGTCGATGAGCATGGGCTGCGCGGCGAGATCGTAGTCCCACAGATCGTGATGAATGAGCTGCCGATACCACACCAGCTCGCCGGTGTCGGCACGCAACGCGACCAGCGAGTTCGCATAGTTGTTCAAGCCGGGGCGCTCCCCGCCATAGAAATCCGGGCTCGGCGAACCGGTCGGCACGAAGATCAATCCGCGACCCGCATCGACCGACAGCATCGACCAGGCATTCCCGCCACCGGTACGTCGAGCGGATTCTTCCGTCCAACCTTGCGTCGTCGCTTCCGTGCCGGTCGTGGGAATCGGATCCCATGACCAACGCTGCGCGCCGGTGCGAGCATCGAAGGCGCGCACGATGCCTCGCTCCACCTCGACGCCTCGGTTGTCGCCGATCGCCGAGCCCGTGATGATCAGGTCGCGATAGACGGCCGGCGGCGATGTAACTAAGTATTGGCCTCGCTCGGTCGGTCTTGCGCCGGCGGTGAGATCGACGGTGCCGTTGGTGCCAAAATCCGTGCATGGCGCGCCGTTGCGCGCGTCGAGCGCGATCAGCCTCGCATCCAACGTGCCGATGAAGATGCGTTGGGCACAGCGCGTGCTCGCGTCGGCGGAGTCGTCGGTCCACCACGCAACGCCCCGCGACGTTGCTTCGGCGTAACGCAGATGGCGCGGCGTCTTCGGATCGTGGCGCCAGCGAAACTTGCCGGTGGCGGCATCGAGCGCGATCACGATGTTGGTCGGCGTGCTCAGATACAGCGTGTCGTCGACCAGAATCGGCGTCGCCTCGAACGCCAGCTTGTCGGCACGCAAGAAGCCGACGCCGAGCTCGCCGGTGCGGTAGGTCCAGGCGATTTCCAGCTGCTCGACATTGGCTGGCGTGATCTGTCTGGAGGCCGCGTGACGAGTGCCGCCGGCATCGCCGCCGTAGTACTGCCATTGAGCATCGTCATCGTTGAGCCGCCGATGCGGAGGAGCGCCGTGCGCCTGGCCCACAACAGCGCCACCCCATGCGACGATCAGGGCGATCCATGGCAGCGTGGCCGACCGGCGACAGGCGGATGTCATGCAAAAAGCCTAGCGAGCAAGGTTCGGGGTCACAAGCTCTGTCTTATAATTTCGCCGATGAAGGCCCATCTCGCCTGCCGCGGGCGACGTTTTCCGGCGTCGTTATTCGCGATGTTCATCGCGCTGGTTCTCGGCGCGTCGTCGATCTCACCCGTGCTGGCCGCAACGACCGAGCAGACACGCCCGCGTGTCGGTCTGGTGCTAAGTGGCGGCGGCGCTCGGGGAGCGGCCCACGTCGGTGTGCTCAAGGTCCTCGACGAGCTGCGTATTCCTGTCGATGCCATCGCCGGTACCAGCATGGGTGCCGTGGTCGGCGGTCTGTATGCGTCGGGCATGCCGGTCGCCGATATCGAAAAGCTGCTGCGCTCGGTGAATTGGGAAGACGCGTTCAAAGACCGCCCGCCACGTGAGGAGCTGGGCTTCCGCCGCAAGCAGGACGATCGCGAATTCCTGGTGCGATATGCGCTCGGCGTGACCGAGCAGGGGTTCGTGTTGCCGCGGGGCCTGGTTCAAGGCCAGAAGCTGGAGCAGGTGCTGCGAAAAGCGTCGCTGCCGGTCGCCGCCATTCAGCATTTCGATCGGCTGCCGATTCCGTTTCGGGCGGTCGCCACGGATCTGGAGACGGGCGAACCGGTGGTCATAGATTCCGGCGATCTGGTCACGGCAATGCGCGCAAGCATGTCGGCACCAGGCGTGTTCGCGCCAGTCGAGCGCGACGGCAAGTTACTGGTCGACGGCGGCCTCACCGAAAACCTCCCTGTTTCGATCGCGCGCGCGATGAACGTCGACGTACTGATCGTCGTCGATGTGAGTTTTCCTTTGTATGCCGCCGACGAGCTGACCTCGCCGCTCGAAGTCACCAACCAGGCGTTCGCAATTCTGATTCGCGGCCGCACGCGTGAGCAGCGCGCTTTGCTCGGGCCGAATGACATCGTGATCGAGCCGCCGCTGGGCCGGTTCGCTTCCATCGAATTTGCCCGGGTACCGCAGGCATTGCGTGCTGGCGAGATCGGGGCACGCGAGAAGACGGCCGCGTTGGACAAGCTCTCGCTGAGTCCGGATGACTATGTGAGATATCTGGCCACGCGTAACCCGCGCGACGCAAGCTTGCCGGTCATTCAATTCGTGCGTGCCGATCCGCGTTCGATGGAATACGACCCGCTGGTGAAAGCGACCATGAGCAATCTGATCGGCAAGCCCATGGATGCCGATCGGGTGCGCAATCAGTTGTCCTCGCTGTACGCGCTGGATCGCTTCGAGTCCATCGATTACAACCTGATCGAAGAGGACGGGCGCGCCGGGCTCGAGCTCGACTTGAGACGCAAGAGCTGGGGACCGAACTACGTGCGCTTCGGCTTGAACCTGGAAGACAACTTCGAGGGCACCAGCCGCTACAACGCGGCGGTCCGCCTGATTGCGACCGAGCTCAATCCGCTGGGTGCCGAATGGCTCACCGATCTGCAGATCGGCGACAACCCCCGCATCTTCACCGAGTTCTATCAGCCGCTGTCATTGGCGAGCCGCTACTTCGTCGCGCCCAGCATCGACTTCGAAGAACGCAGCGTGTTCCAACTCGGCAGCGAAGGACGGGATCTGCTCGCGGAGTATCGCGTGCGGAGCTTGCAGGGCGGTGTGGACGTGGGACGCGAGATATCGAACTGGGGCGAGATCCGGTTCGGCATACGGCGGGGCACGGGCCGGTCGCGTGTGCTGATCGGCGACCCCACGCTGCCCGTCGACACCTTCGATCGCGGCGGATACTTCGCGCGCTTTTCGTACGATCGGCTCGACAGCATTTTTTTCCCGCGTCATGGCCAGCAGTTCGAATTCGAGTGGCGCGGCGAGCGCGAGAGTATCGGCTCGGACGAGAACCTGAACGCGTTCGCAAGCTCGTGGCTGGTGGCGCGCTCGTTCGATCGTCATACCTTGATCCTGTGGCTGTCGGGCGGGACCGTCGCCGACTCGGCGCTGGTGCGGCCGGAGAACTTCTACTCGCTCGGTGGCTTCCTGAATCTGTCCGGCCTGGCGCCGGGTGCCCTGGCGGGACCGCACTTTGGGATCGGGCGCCTGATTTATCAGCGCCGCGTCGGACGCGGTGGCGAGGGAGTGCTCAACTTCCCCGCCTATGCCGGTCTGTCGTTCGAGGCCGGCAATGCCTGGCTGGATAGCAGCCAGGCCAGCTTCGGAGACCTGCGTAAAGATTTCAGCGTGTTCTTCGGCGTGGACTCGCCGCTCGGGCCCGTCTATCTCGCGACGGGCTACGATGCCGAGGAACACCAGAAGGCGTTCTACTTGTTCCTCGGCCGAACCTTCTAGCGGTCGATCTTTTCGAACTCGAGCGTCGGGCGGTCGCCCGGGCGGAAGTAGATATAGCGGCCGCTCATTTCCTTGAGCATGCGATCGCGCTCTTCGCGCGTCGCGTACCAGTGCTCGCGGGTCCAATCGCCGCCGACCAGGTTCTTGAATGGATCGGTGGAGCGCAATTTGACTCGGATACCGAACTGACAGTCGCGTGGCATGGGCCGCGCGAGGTTGTGCTCGTGAGCGATGGGCATGGGTGGAGACGGATTCTCTGCTTTGGACAAATTCTAAGCGGGCGCGATTTTACCCGGACCGCCCCGCTCGCGACCAGCCGCAATGATCCCGACCGCGCCCCGATTTCTTTCGATCGAGATGTCTTCCCGGCGGCGAGCCATTCGTCTTTAAGGCTGGAGGCCGGCCAACCGCGGAAAAGTCGTGGCGTGCCTGCAACTTTTGGCGGCGGCAGTTATCAACTCATCTTGCGACTCGCGAGCTGATCGTGCGCGACGGTGTCTCATTCATTGCGTAATTCATCCGCTGCCTGACCGAAGTCAGGCGACAACTGCAACCTTTCGCCGCATGCCGCAATCAGATCATCGTAAAGCGCTTGTAGCCAGCGCGAATTGGCGCGGAAATGGTAACAACTCAGCCGATTTCCAGGATGTGTCAGCTTTTAGGGTGGAGTCTGCCGCGTACGTCGCGAGGCCGAGGGCGAATTCCAGTAAGGCCGGTCTTGCGGCCGGTGTTGACTGCTAAGCAACGGGGAGGGGTAACGGGATGATTCTCCGTCGAACCCATGAGATGGTGAGTGGTGATCTGAGTGCGGCGTTGGCGCGACAGCCCAGCTCCGAAAATACCGTGGTGAGCCTGCACACACAGGTCGCCGATTACACGCTGGACGGTGAGCGTTTCGCGCTGCTGAGCGCGTGGGGCGGGCGGCAGGAAGTCACGCTGGACAACCGGCGCATCGCGGTCGATGACGACACCTGGCTGCCGATTCCTTCAGGTCCGGCGACGGTCCGTATCCGTGGCGCCGAGCCGGTGAACGTGTTGACGGTCCTGTTCCGTCGGGGCATGCCGGAAGAAGTGCTCGGCACGATGCTCACTCCGGAAGATCGGTTGCTGGACGAGGGTGAAGCGCAAGCGTCGGCGACGCTGCCCTTCATTCCCCACCTGCAGACGCACGATCGAGGCGTGACGCCGGTGCTGCTGTTCATTCGTCGTCACTGCGAGATGGGCTTGAACGATCCGCTGTGGTTCGAGGAACAGTTCGCGTTCCTGCTCGAGCGCATGCTGGCTCGTCATCGGGACGTGTTGCAGCGGGCTCGGGGCGTGCCGGTGCGTCGCGCGGCCACGCGTCGCGAAATCCTCCGACGAGTGTCGCTGGCAACCGATTTCATCCATTCGAACTTCGACAAGCCGTTGATGCTGGGTGACATGGCACGCGCCGCGTTCCTGTCGCGCCATCATTTCCTGCGACTGTTCAAGCACATCCACGACGTGACGCCGCACGAGTACTTGCAGCGTAAGCGCACGACGGTGGCTGGACGCTTGCTCCGTGGCAGCGAGATGGCGGTGGAAGACATCGTGAAGGTGGTCGGCTTCGACTCCCGCTCGACGTTGTTCCGCGCGTTGCGACGTTTCCATGGCGTCACGCCGCGTGAATGCCGTCGCGCCGCCGACTCGCTGACCTTCATGGGTGGCATGGGGGCGGCGGCCGCGTGATTCAGACTGCTTGAAGCTCCAGCAGGGGTTCCTGCTGGAGCTTTTTTCTTTTCTACTCCATCGCCGAATACGCCTGCGTCCAAAAATCAGTGAACACTCTCGGCGGTTCGGGCGAATCCATCAGGCGCTGAGTCAGCAGGATTCCAATCATTCCTTCGGCCGGATCCACATAGGCGGACGTGCCGGTGCCGCCATCCCAGCCGAACCGGCCCGGTGTTTGATAGATCTCCTCGCGATGAATGCAGACGCCCAGGCCGAGGCCCCAGCTCGAATGCGTGCCGAAGAAAGGTTCGGTGCCTTCACGCTGTTGCGGTGTTAGCTGATCTGACGTCATCAGCTCGACGCTGGCGCGCGAGAGGATCCGCTGGCGACCGAGCCGACCTTTGTTGAGCATCATCCGAGCGAAGGCGAAATAGTCGTCGACAGAGGAGACCAGACCGCCGGCGCCGGACTCGATTGGGGGCGGCGGCGCCCAGGAGCTTGCCGAACCCGATGGATCGTAGACGTCGAGTTTGTTTGTAGCGTGATTGAATGTGTAGCTGGTCGGCATCCGATGGAATTCGCTCGCGGGCACGTTGAACGCCGTGTCTTTCATGCCGAGCGGATCGAAGATGCGCTCGCGCAGGACTGTGCCAAGACGTTTTCCCGAGACGCGTTCGACCAGGATCCCAAGCACGTCGCCGCTGGTGTTGTACAGCCATTTCTCGCCTGGCTGCGCCATGAGCGGCAAGGAGCCCAGGCGCTGAATCCATTCATCCGTGGTCGGCGCCTTCGCCGGATGCGGCGGGCCGTCGCCACCCAGTCGATATTCGCGGATGTACTTTTGAATGGGATACGTGTCCGGCATAGCCATCACGCTGCCGAATCCCATCCGATACGAGAGCAGATCGCGCACAGTGATCGACCGACGCGCAGGTACGGTGTCGTCCAGTTGGGACGCGATGGATTTCAAGACTCGCCGATTCGCCAGTTCCGGTATCCACGGTTCGATCGCGTCGTCCAACCGCAGTTTGCATTCCTCGATCAGGATCATCGTGGCGACCGCCACCACGGGCTTCGTGATCGAGGCGATTCGGAACAGCGCATCGCGCGGCATGCGCTCGCTACCATCGGCATGCAGGTGGCCAAGCACTTCGACGTGCACATCGTCATGGCGGCTCACCAACGCGACCAATCCCGGAATATGGCCGCGCTCGACGTGCGCGGACAACACCCGATGCATACGGTCGAGTCCGGATTTCGAGAGGCATCTGTTAGTCATTTTGCCGTTCCGATGGATGCGTGCATTGTGAAGACGAATTAGCGTGCGCCGATCCGACATTTGCGCCCGATCTGGCGGAACAGGCAGTCGAGGCGTTCGTTTCCGTGTAGAGGTCTGACTCGCCCAGCCCTATGTCGCCTTCCCGCCGTCGGAAAATCGCTGTGCCCGGCGCCGTGGCTGCGACCATGCCCGAGTTCGTCGAGCCGTGCCATCCGAAGATCGGCGTACCGCCGGCATCCGGAGAGTGGGCACATGAAGTCAAATTCGACGGGTATCGGCTCCAAGCGCACATCGCGCAGAAGCGGGTCAAGCTGTTCACGCGGCGGGGTTTCGATTGGACGGAGCGCTTTTCGACGCTGGCCAAAGAGCTGCCCGAGCTGCCGGTGACGAGCGCCATCATCGATGGCGAGCTCGTCGTTCCAGATGCCAGTGGCATTCCGGACTTCCATTTACTGGAGGCCGACCTTGCGAGCGGCCGTCACGATCGCATGATCTACTACGCCTTCGATCTGTTGTATCTCGACGGGTTCGACATGCGAGCCGCGCAGCTGCGACACCGTCGCCGCGCGCTCGAAGCGGTCTTCAGAAAAGGGACTGAGCACGTCCACCTCAGCGAGTACTTACATACGGAAGCCACGACGCTGCTGAAACTGGCGTGCCGGATGAAACTGGAAGGCATCGTGAGCAAGCGCCTCGATGCACCGTATCGATCCGGCGAGCAGGAGTCCTGGCTGAAGCAGAAGTGCAAGAACTCGGATACGTTTCCGATCGTGGCTTTTGTCGAGAAGCTGGGCGCCAGGCCTCGTCGCATCGCTTCTCTGTATCTGGGCCGCTGGGAAGACGGCAAACTGCTGTACGCGGGCAAGGCGCAAACCGGGTTCAAAACCGAGGATCTGTACCGGCTGCGTGAGCGACTCGATCCTCACATCATCAAAACGTCGCCATTGTCCGTCCCGGTCGACAAGCCGAAGGCGACGTGGGTCGAGCCGGTTGTGCAAGCGGAAGTGGAATACAGCGCGTTCACCTCCGGCGGTCGTCTACGTGCACCCGTCTATAAAGGCGTGCGCGACGATCTGATGGGCGCCAGAGCGTCGGCAGTCGCGGCTCCGCGCAAGAAAAGTTCGTATGTTCCAAAAAGAAACATTCTGCAGCTCTTGCCTGACGCCGTCGTCCCATCGCAGACGCAGCTGAAGGAATATTGGAACCGGGTGCATCGCTCGGCACTGCCTTATCTAGCGCGACGACCCTTGAAGCTGGTCCGAAGTGTTGGTGGCACGACCTTCTACCATAAGGGACCCTTGCCCGAGATTCCCGCCGCGGTTCATCGGTTGACCGTTCAGAAGCGGGAGGGTGGCGAAGGTACGCGAGTCTGGGTCGAGGATCTGGAAGGGCTGCTGGGGCTGGTCGACATGGATGTGGTCGAGGTTCACCCCTGGAACGCGACCGTGGATGACATCGAGCATGCCGATACGATGGTGTTCGATCTGGACCCGGGGCGTGGCGTATCGTGGGGTTTCGTGCTGGATACCGTGTTCACTCTGCGCGAGTTGCTCGAGCAGGAAGGGTTCGCGAACACCTGGCCGAAGCTCAGCGGCGGAAAGGGGGTGCATGTGATGGTGCCGCTCGATGAGCGAATCTCACATGACTCCGCGCATCGACGCTCCCGAGCGATCGCCGAACGACTGGCCAGTCTCGATTCGCGGCGATATACGGTCTCGGCGGCGCTGTCGGCTCGAAAAGGGCGGCTCTTTCTGGATTATCTGCGCAACGGCCGCGGCACGACCGCGGTGGGCGCGTATTCACCCCGCGCGCGACCGGGCAGTCCAATCGCCGCTCCCGTTCAGTGGCAAACCCTTGAGCGCGAGTCTCTGCGCCCCGATCAGTACACTATCGATTCGCCACCACCGGCACGTCGTAGCCGGCCCGGGAAAACACGGCGCCGATGAGCTTGTTTCGAGGCTCTTCGGCCGCATCTATACCGCTCTCCAATTCCCATGCAACATAGCGGCATTCCGCTGCCCCGAGGTGCGTATGTACTCGTTCCGTAAGAAAGCCGTCATGCCAGACGCCGCCGACATTCTTCCCGGCCGCGCCACCCCGTTACAGGTCCCCGAGAAACACTTCGTGAACGGCAACCGCATCGTCCCTCCGTTCCCCGCCGGCACCAAGCTCGCGTTGTTCGGCCTGGGCTGCTTCTGGGGCGCCGAACGAAAGTTCTGGCAACTCCCCGGCGTCTACAGCACCTCGGTCGGCTACGCCGCCGGCGCCACGCCGAACCCGACCTACGAAGAAGTCTGCTCCGGCTACACCGCCCACAACGAAGTCGTCCGCGTCGTCTACGACCCGAGCAAGGTCAGCTATGAAACATTGCTGAAGACCTTCTGGGAGTCACACGATCCGACGCAGGGAATGAGACAGGGGAATGACGTCGGTACGCAGTATCGCTCCGGCATCTATGTCTACGACGCCGAGCAGAAGGCCGCGGCGGAGAAGAGTTTGGCTGCGTATCAGGAGCGGTTGACGAAGGCGGGGCATGGGAAGATCACGACGGAGATCCTGGACGCGCCGGAGTTTTATTATGCGGAGGATTATCACCAGCAGTATCTGGCGAAGAATCCGAATGGGTACTGTGGGATTGGAGGATGTGGGGTTTCGTTTGAAATTCCCGAGGATGCTGCCGGCGTGAAAGCGTGAGCTGGCGGTGCTTGTCAGAATACCTGCAGAAAAGGGCGGTTAAGGCGTCTACCGGAATCCACTAGGGTGGATTTAAAACGATAGTCCTCCCTGAATAGTTGGTCGACAGAAATCGACCAACCTGGCCGGCGGGGCGCGCTGGAACCGCGTCGATACATCGTTGGCAGGCGTCTCTCGAAGCAGAGAGTGAACTGCTTGGTTGGGGTGTGATCAATCCCCATTGAATGAACCAGAAGCCCATTGTCAGGGACGCAGGGTCGCTGTCCTCGGGATATCGAAGACGTCGTTTGAGTGCAAGCGTGCCGCCGAGTGCAGAGTCAAGGTCAGGTTGGACATTTCCAGTGTGCTTGCTTCCGTTAGTTCGTTCTCGCCGTGTGCCGCCATCGACGACGCGTAGCCGCCTCGATGTGTTTGTGACCAAGTTATCTCCTTGAGTGCCTTGCTGCCGTCGGGTACGTTTGCAGAGAGAACAAGAAGCACCAGGGAGAGTTCATGTCCAGTTTCTGGCTTCGTCCCCTCATCCTGTTGATGCTCATCGGCACCGCCAATGCCGCGCCGAAACCCGCGCCCGCGGCCCTGAACCCGACGCTCGCGGCCCGCGAACAAGGGATCGATGACGAGGAGCACCAGCGCTTCCTGCCGATCAGCGAACTGACAGTGGATGTCCGGGTGGTCGGTGCAATTGCGCGTACCACGCTGCAGATCCATTTCCAGAATCCGACGGACGAGACGCTCGAGGGCAGCCTTTCCCTTGCGTTACCAGACCTGGCGACGGTTACTGGCTATGCGCTCAATGTCCAGAACAACTTCATCGACGGCGTGCTGGCGCAGCCCGGACGGGCGCGAGCGGCCTATGAGGGGCGCGTTCGGCAGACTGTGGATCCGGGGCTCGCGGAGGTTTCCCGAAGCAATCTGTTTTCGACGCGCGTGTATCCAATCGAAGAAGACGGGCGCACGATCCGCATGACATTTGTCGCGCCTGTCCATGCGACCAAAGGTTGGACATTGCCTCTCGTGACGGATCAGCGCGTTCGCCGGGTGACCTTTACGGTGCGCGTAGAGGGGATGGGCGAGCCACCGCAGTTGCGTTTGCCCTCGCGACTACAGGCGCAGTGGGAACGGAAAGGAGACGTTTTTCTGCTAAATGCCTCGACGACGGACGCGCAGTTGTCCGGCGAGTTGCACCTGGGGCCGCTGACTCCTGCTCAGCCACTACTCATCACCAAGCACCAAAGCGGCCGGCGCTTCTTTCAGTTGAACGATGTGGCTCCTGTGGATCCCTCGCCGCGCGCGCCGTCGCAACGCGTTCGGCTGTATTGGGACCGTTCGCTGTCTCGCAAGGATGATGACCTGGATGCAGAGATCGGCCTCGTCACCCGCTACCTCGACGCGATCCGGCCCCGCACTATCGATGTGGTCCTGTTCAACAGCTCAGGTGCAGTTGTTGAATCGTTTCCAAGCGCGGTTGCAGTTGAAGCACGACTTCGCAGCGTCGTATATCGAGGTGCCACAAGCTTCGCAGTGCTGCAGGCCGCGAGTGTTGCCGATGCGGACACTTGCCTGCTTTTCTCGGACGGTGTCGGAACGATCGACACTCGGCAGACCTTCAAGCCCAACTGTTCTGCGTTCGCCGTAACCAGCGCGCCCGATGCGGACATCGGTTATCTCGCGCATGTGATGAAGCGATCTGCCGATGCAGTTCTGCGTCTCGATCGTAACGCCATCGACGATGCTCTGGTTCGTCTGCGGTTCCAAACGCCGGTCATTCTCGACGTACGCGATGCATCTGGCGCGCCGTTGGCTTTCGCATCCCTGCCGGCGCCTCGCGGTCAACTGATGGCAGTCGGTGAAGCGCCAGCTGCCGGCGATATCGTAGTGCGCATTGTTGGCAGCGGGGCGGAGGTGATCGAGCGTCGGTATCAGGTCAGTCCCGCTGCGGCCCGCTTTGAGGGAGCAGGCGCGCTGTGGGCGGCCGATCGGGTAGCGCAACTCGCAGCACTGGAACGACGCAGTGAGCTACGCAGCATCTCCCGCCGCTTCGGTGTGGCGAGTCCGCACATGGCTTTTGTCGTGCTGGAAGGTCCCGGCGATTATGTTGAAGCCCGTATCGAACCTCCTGGCACTTTGCCCGCCGAGTGGCGCACGGAATACGAGGAACTGAAGAAGGTAGATGAGCAGTCTCGGCGAAAGAGAAGCGAGCAGCACCTGGCGAACGTCATTGAGCAATGGGAAAAGCAGAAGCGCTGGTGGGAGCAAGAGTTCGATCCGTCCGCGCGAGTCACTCCGCGGCCGGCCGAGCGCAACTCTGGCGCCGGCGCTGCCGCGGCTCTCGCGCTCGAAGAAGTTGCCGTTACCGGGACGAAGAGGCGCGAGCAATCCGGCTCCGTCATCGAGCTGGCGCCGTGGAACCCCGATCGACCCTACCTCAAGGCGCTCGATGCGGCGGTGAAAGGACGGCTCGCAAGTGTGCTCGCAGCCGAAGAAAAGAAACATGGCGCGCTGCCCGCGTTCTATCTCGACGTCGCTGAATGGTTCTACCGGCGCGGAGAGACCGAGCGTGCCACGGAGATGCTGTTGTCGGCGCTCGAACTGCCTGCAAAGGTCGATGAAACGCTCATCATCGTGGCCGACCGCATGGTGCGATATGGCCGGCTCGATCGCGCCATCTGGCTCTATGAACAAATCATCAAGCTTGTCCCCGATCGTCCGCAGCCACTGCGCGCTCTGGCGCTGGCCCTGGCCGAACGCGCGAAACATGCAACAGCGAAACAGGCTTCTCGCGATCTGCAGCGTGCGGTGGATCTCCTGAACTCCGTGATCTCCTCGGAGTGGGATGATTCTTACGCGGGGATCGATCTCATCTCACTCATGGAGGTGAACGCCCTTATTCCGCGATTACAGAAGCTCGGCGTCCGGAAAACGAGCCTGGATCCTCGACTCGTGGCGCCGCTGGACGTCGACCTGCGTGTCGTCATCGAATGGAACACGCCGGCCACCGACATCGATCTATGGGTGACCGAGCCAAACGGCGAGCGCTCGATGTACAACAATCCGCTCACAGCCATCGGGGGGCGGTTGTCGAACGACATGACATCCGGCTTCGGCCCGGAGGAGTATCTGCTCCGCCGCGCGCCGGACGGAAGATACGCGGTGGACGTGAATGTTTATTCTGCCGACCGGCTCAATCCCAACGGCGCTGCCACCGTGACTGCACGGCTTACCCACAACTTCGGTCGACCGGACGAGCATACAGAAATGCTCGATATCGAGCTGCGCCCCGAAGAGGAAGGAGAGGTGCCGCTCGGTGCATTCGTGCTCGACAAGCGAGCAGGCGGGTTCAAAGCGTACACGACAGCGGTCGAGCGCGAACAAAAAGAATGAGGCTGGTCACTTTATCCAAGTACAGATGCGATTTCGGCACTGTTCCACTGATCTCACGCTTGAGGCGATCGGCGGCTGAAGATCCAGGCTAGGTTCGAGAGTCAGTAGTCGAGATTGCCGCTCAACATCGACTGGATAGAGGCGTGGCCGAGAAGCGACCGCACATCGTTCAGGGTCATCGCCTGATTTCGGCGCAAGCTGGGTGCTTATCTCGAGTATTCCCGATTGATGACCGAGTTGTACGAGGCGGGGCAACGAATGCGTGCGCGGTCTTCGCCTTACCGGGCCTAGCGTTCAGGATCCTCCTATTGGCATTCCGTCGGAGGAACGGCGCAGCTGCCGACGCAGGCAGCATGTTGCGCCTGCTGCATCGCTTCGCATCCCGGTACCGGCTCGCAATGCGGTGGCTCAGTAGCGTTGCCAGGAGTACAGATCTGCCCGCAAACGGCAGGTCCTGCAGTCACGTCGGCGCATCGAGCAATGCACGACGCGTGGCTCTCGTATGACATGCAGTATGCGGGTCTGGTCTTGGGGCTCGAAGCCCGAGCAGCCGCGCTCGGCTTAGTACCACCGGAGGCGCAGCCGGTTAGAGTTGTTGCGGCGATGACGATCGCCAGGGCTCCTTTCATGTTCGTTCCGTGCTGGTGGTGATGAAGGCTGGATTTTCAGTCGCTCGCCTTAACCGCAGCTGAGCGGATCACGCGCGTCGCCAAGGGCTCGGCTGGGCCACTTCCTTCAGCATCTTCGTCAGGCGGTGGAAGCATGTCATGGACGCAACGCCAAGTTTTTCACACTTTCGCGGTGCTTCACGCTTCATGCATGGAGATGTTGTTAACATTCAGCCATCCAGCGCCCTTACTATGGCCGGCCCGCGATCCAGGAATGAGGCAATCCGCATTCGGCCGAAGACACAAGTTGCATGAAGCATCTCGAACCCGCACCACAATCCCCAGTCGCGCGCGCCAGCTCTAAGAAGAGGCGGAAAGCGTCCGGCCTGGCCATGGTGCTGGCCAGCCTGGCGGTGATCGGCGGGGCCGGTTTTGGTATGACGTACTTCTGGGGAGATGCCCCCGGGGATTCCATCAGTGACGCCCGACGCCAGGAGCTAACTCAGAATTTCCTGAAGGCGAGCAGCGTGCAGCTGGAGCGCGTGGTGGATGCCGATATCGATAAGGCCCTTGCGTCCATGATCCTGAAGCCGGAGCAGGCGCGCATCCTCAAGCAGGAGCTGGAGAAACAGCCGACGCGGCCGGCCGATCAAACAACGCAGCTCGCCTGGCTCGACATCTGGGACTTCGCTTCGCAGGACGGCGACGTCGTGCATGTCTCTGCGGCTGGGTACGAAATGGATGTGCCAATGACAAATGCTCAAACCCGCGTCGCGGTGCCGGTGGATGCCAGCAAGGCAGTGGTGGTGACCGGCGTGGTGGATGGCGGCGGCGGCATCACGCTGGGACTGAAGACTGGCATGGGCGAACTGTTGCTGCCGGTGCTCGCACCCGGCGAATCCCTGACCGTGCCGGTGGCGCTCTGAGGCGCTGGCCGTGGTGGACTTCCTCAAGAGGAATCTTCCGCTGCTCTTCGCGCTGGCAATGCTCGTGGCGCTCTACCAGTTCGCCGAGCAACACTGGCCGTCGAATTTCATTTCTCGCTTGCTCACCAGCCTGCACGTCTGGCGCTGGTATTTGCTGGCAGCTGCCCTCCTGGGTTGGCTGCTCATTCTTCTGGGCATCGCGCACGTCAGTGGCCGCCTGCCCGCCTTTCTGCGATCGGAGCAACTCATGGACATTCTAGACCGCCTTACTAACAAGAAAGCAGTCGAAGAAGGCATCTCCGAACAGGACCAAGCCGTATTCATCGATGCGGCAAGCCTCGCGGCGGCACTAAAGCGCCGCGTCGTTGGTCAGGACGCGGTGTGCGACGATGTGGCCGCGCAGGTACGGCGTCGCCTGGCACAGGAACAGCGTGGAAAGCCGGTGGGCGTGTTCCTGCTGGCCGGCCCACCCGGCACTGGCAAGACGCTGCTGGCGAAAGTGTTGGCGAAGGAGCTGGAACGTCCGCTATTGCACTTCGACATGACGCAGTTCGCTTCGGGCAGCTATGCGCTTTCGCAGCTGTTCGGCATGACCAAGGGCTACGTAGGTTCGGATTCCTACGGCAAGCTAACTGCCGGGCTGCAGGACACGCCCAATGCAGTGGTGCTGCTCGACGAAATCGAGAAGGCGCACCCAGACGTGCTGAAGGCTTTCCTCACCGCATGGAACGATGGCTTCATCACCGAGCGATCCGATAGCCAGAGCATCTCCACCACCAGCGCGATCTTTGTGCTGACAAGTAACGCTGCCACTGACCGGCTGCGCGACATCGCCAATCAGTTCACCGCCGATTCCGACGCGATGCGTGCTGCCGCAGTCAACACATTGCGTGAAGCGAAGTTCGCGCCGGAGGTGTTGAACCGCCTGGACCGCGTCTTCGTGTTCCGTGCGTTGCAAGGTCTCGACATTGCCCGCGTCGGCGCGCTAGAGATCGAAGGTATGATCCAGAGCTATGGCCTGCGGGTCGCGGACCAGGGCATCGACCCCAAGATCATTCTCGGCTTGATGGAGCGATTCAAGAAGCTGGGCCGCAACAGTTCGGCGCGCGATCTAACCCGCGCGATCGAAGAACAGCTGGCGGATTCGCTCATCGAGGCGAAGAAACGCGGCTTCACAGTTGTGGAGCTCGGCTATGATGAAGACGGCAACATAACGGCGCGGGCCATGCGCTCTGTCGGCGGCGGAACAGCGGGCAATGCCGGCTAATATAAGCCTGTGGCAGGACTCGCCAAGCTGGCGCTGCGTGGTCGTGCTGACGATCACCGCGACGATGCTGTCGTTGCTCCTGTTTCTGCGTTCCACGGTTGCGCCGGTCGTGAGTGCCAGCTATACGCCACCTGTCCCGCAGACTCCACTGCGTCCCACCACATCTGCCACAGCGTCCACGCACGCTGCTTTGTCCGTTGGGGCTCAGGCTCCGTCAGCTATCGTACCCAATCCGGCGGGATCGCCCGAATCGCACGATCCGGATTTCGACGTGGCGGTGGCATCCGGCAGTGCATTTCAGTTCCCGCCCGGCACCGAGCTACACGCGGTGGGTGTTTACAAGGGCGCTCCACTGCGTGGGCAAAGCGAAAAGCCATGGTGGGCCAATTGCACCGGCCAGACGGGTGACAGCCGAGCGATGCAGGAATGCCATGCCAAATACGCCGGCCAGCACACGACCCAGAGCGTGACGGTGCATGTGAGTGCTGGCAGGCCCATGGTGCTGGCACTGATGTCGTACGAACCTGTTCTTTGGAAGATCGAGGGTGCCAGCAGCAATCTCCAGCAGGTGGTACTGGCTGGCTACGACAGCCAGCAGATCGCGGGCGTTCCGGCGTCGGTGCCTGTCATCGTGCAGACTTCCAAGGCATCCTCCTGCCCGGGCTGCGTACGCAAGGCCGGATATTTCTACAGCTATGACGAGAGCAAGCCCGAACACGGGCCGGCCATCAGCAAGCTGGAGGCGCTGACCGGCCTGCGACTCGCATCTTTCCAAGGCGCCTACCAAGAGAATGCTTTCAGTGTGTCTGGGGGCAGTGGTGGTAGCGTCGTGGCGGATTCCGTGCAGAGCTACGTCGATGGCAGCTTCCGCGATGAGCTGAAGCTGGCGGGCGTGCCGGTGATGCTGCCGGAAGGACAGTGGCGGGGCCTGTTCTACCAGAGGAACAACTCCGCCGTCGGCGAGGACCAGATATTAGTGTTAGCGCAGTTGGACGGCGCCCGCTTGCGGGCGCTGCTGGCCGTTCGAGCGCGCACCAACGAGCAGCGCCAGGGTTTTCCCGCCCATCGCGCCTGCAGCCTGATCCAGGGGTATGTTGTGAAGTCTGAGGCGAACGAACCCTTCGGCCCGCAGCTGTGCGAATGGGTTACGCATGTGACCATGCCATGGTCGCAGCCAGTGTTCGCCGCAGCCGCCGACAAGCTAACGGCGCTGAACGTCGACGTGCCGGACGTCACCATTGCCAGCGGCATGCATCGTGCTGAGATGGCCCGATCGATTTCCGTCGTCTATTACGGCAACCCGCAGTTTCAGGGAATCAGCACTCCCCATGCGCCTTGGAGCCAGAGCGCGTGGCATCCCAGTCTTCTCGCCGCCTCACCGGAAAAGTCGGCATACGTGGATGAGCAAATGAAGCAGACGACGATCTGGTACCAGTTACTGCGAGCGCAGCGGCTACATTAGACGCTCGCAGATCTGCTGGCATCGTTTACCGGAAATCGACCGGCCTATCGACTTCGATAACGTAAACAGCTGATTCCTGCATCCATTCCTTTGATCGGGGCTACTCTCATGAGCAGTACCTGGCGAAGAATCCGAATGGATATCGCGGCATTGGAGGATGCGGGGTTTCGTTTGAAATTCCCGAGAACGCCTAGGGGTCGCTTAAGCTGCATATTTGTACGGTGAAACCACGGTGGTTTTCGAGGGCGTCCCGACTGATCTCCTACCGTGGTTTCGGCTGAGAAGTAGTATTCGGTGTAAGCTTAAATTGACCGCAGCGTGTTCTGCGTCACAACTGCCAGGCGACCCAGAGAACGATATGCGAGAGCGCTGTCTGTGTCTCTTTCCAGCGTGATAAGTAGTTGATCCTGATAATCCGCTCCGAATAGCAAGTGGTTACGGTGGACCCGATTCCCATTGCCGGAGCTATCTGTAGTTGCGTTCTATCCGCCTGTCGAGTTTGAAGCGCCCGCGGCGACCCCGCATAATGTCAGCGCGAAGGGAACATAGAGCGCCCTGATCTTTAACTAGCATCAATTCTTCTTGATGACATAAAACTCGAGCCTTGGCACTGATGCTGTCGAGCCGGGCGGGACGGATTTCGCATGATTGTCGGCATCGACCTGGGCACATCGAACAGTGCCGTCGCTATCTGGCGCGATGGCCGCGCGCAATTGATTCCAAACAGCCTGGGTGAGGTATTGACGCCCTCGGCGGTCAGCATCGACGAGCACGGCAAGGTGTTGGTCGGTCGCGCGGCGAGCGACCGCATGATCACCGATCCGCTCTCCACAGCCATCGCGTTCAAACGCTACATGGGCACACAGCGGTCGACCACTCTGAGCGGGCAGGTCTTCCTGCCTGAAGAGCTGTCGGCGCTGGTGCTGCGCAGTCTCAAAGAGGATGCCGAGGCATTCCTGGGCGAGTCGGTCACCGAAGCGGTGATCACCGTGCCTGCGTACTTCAACGACAAGCAGCGTAAGGCTACCCGCAAGGCGGGCGAACTCGCCGGATTGCGCGTGGAGCGGCTGTTGAACGAGCCCACGGCCGCGGCGCTTGCTTACGGCATGCATCGCCTGGAGAAGGACGCGAGATTCCTGGTGTTCGATCTGGGTGGGGGCACGTTCGACGTCTCTCTCCTGGAGATCTACGATGGTGTGATCGAAGTGCGCGCTACGACGGGCGACAACCATCTCGGCGGCGAGGACTTCAACGAAGCGCTGGTCGATGCGCTGTACCAGCGTTTTGCCACGGAATGGGGGGTGAGTCACAAGACTCAGGAAGCCGTGCTTTATCAGTTGGCGCGCGCTCAATGCGAGCGTGCGCGCCGCCAGTTGAGTGCGCACCCGAGCGCCAGGATCAACGTAGTGTGGCAGGGGCGGCAGTACGAGTACGAGATCGATCATGCGCAGCTGGAGAAGCTGACGGAGAAGTTACTCGCGCGGTTGCGCGAGCCAGTACTGCAGGCACTCCGGGATAGCGGTGTACGCAGCGATAGCATCGACACGATCGTGCTCGCCGGTGGCGCGACTCGCATGCCACTGGTCCGGCAGACAGTTACGCGCATGTTCGGCCGGTTCCCTGCGACACAACTGAACCCGGATGAGATAGTAGCGCTAGGCGCCGCCGTGCAGGCCGGGTTGAAGATGCGCGACGTGGCATTGAAGGAAGTCGTGCTGACGGATGTATGTCCGTACACGTTGGGCGTGGATACGGCGGAGAGGAGGCCGGATGGGAGCATACGTGACGGCGTCTATTCGCCGATCATCGAGCGCAACACGGTCATTCCGGCCAGCCGCAGCAAGACATTCGTCACTATGGCCGATCGGCAGACAGCCGTGCGCTTCAATATTTATCAGGGCGAGGCGCGGCAGGTGCGTGACAACGTGCACCTGGGCACGATCGAAGTGCCGGTGCCGCCGCGGCCTGCGCACGAGGTCTCGGTAGAGTGTCGCTTCACCTATGACATCAATGGTCTGCTCGAGGTGGACCTGCACGTGCCCAGCACGGGCGATATGCGCCAGTTGATTATCATCGGGGACGATTCCGAGAGTGATCCGGAGGCGCTGGCAAAGCGACGTGCAGCGCTCGCCGCACTCAAGGTTCACCCCCGCGAGCTGGCTGAAAATCTTGCAGTGCTTGCACGCGCCTCGCGCTGCTACGAGCAGTTCCTCGGTCCGCAGCGCGAGCTGATCGGCCATTGGCTTGCTGAGTTCGAATCCGTGCTCGAGCGGCAAAATCCCCGCGACATCGAGGCGGCCCGCAAGAACCTGCACGAGCGGCTGGACCAGATCGAAGGAGAGCGTTTCCTGTGAGTCGCTCGTACTGGCAGGTCCTTGGCATCGAGCCCACTGATGATCGCCAGCAAATTCGCCGCGCATATACGCGGAAACTGAAGATCACAAATCCGGAGGATGACCAGGAAGCCTTTCAGCATCTGCGTGCCGCCTATGAAGCTGCGTTGCGCGATGCCGAGCAGCAGCTGCTGCTGCAGGGTCCGGCTGTGGCAAGCGAGGTCGACGGAGCGGTACAACTTACGGCGGAGTTGAGTACGAGCGGTAGGTCGGATCACAGCTCGACAGCTCGACCAGCAACGGTCGGCAGCGATAGCGACGCGCCATCGAGCGTGGCTGCATCCCAGTTGCGCGAAGCGTATCGAAGGCTGAACGAAGCGTTGTCCGATCCTGCCACGCCGGACGCGGAGCTGGAGGCGATGTTTACTTCCATCGTGGGCCATGACGCGCTCGAGGATGTATCGCTAGGCATGGATTTCGAGACAGCGCTGGCGAGTCTGCTGATCGAGCGCATGCCGCGCTCCGGTCCGCTGCTCCTGCTAGCCGACAGCAGCTTCGGCTGGCAGGCCAAGGCCGAGCGCGTCGGGGTTCCGCCGGCGATTGCCGCGGCAGCGCATACCGCTGCGGCACTGAGATTTCAGGGACAGCTACGGCGTGGCGGCTCTCCGCTGGCGGACGCCTATGCGGCGCTGACCTGCGCGCCGACGCCCGTGCGGTGGCGATTGCGGATCTGGACCACGAAGCTGGACCGCCAAGTGCGTGAGCTGCTCTCCATCCTGAACTTCGATCACTATGGTGTGGATGCCGGCCTGAACGCGGCGGCGGTGGAGTGGTGGACGGATTATTTGAGCAAGCCGCGCGTTTCCGTGCGTCCGGCGATTGCCTGCGGCGGCATCGGGTTGTTCGTGGCTGCGATAGCGGGATTGTCGCAAGGCAATGAATACTTTTACAAAGGGCTGCTTGTCACGCTGGCGCTGATGCTGTTCGTTACGGTCGGCAAGCTATTCGTGATCGATTGGGGGCGCGTCCTGTTCCAGCGCCGCGTGCGAGGAAACAACTCGCTGGCGATACAACTCGGATGGTTTCCAATGCTGGTGGGATTGGCGCTTCTAACGGGGCTGTTACCGCATAGTCGCGTTGTCACGATATTTGCGGTCACGCTCTCGACCGTATGCGGGCTCTGGGCATGGTTTGCGCGGCCGGCCAACGCACAGCTGATGCGCACACCGGAGAATACGGCTCTGTTCAATCTTCCGGCGACTGCGTGGCTTTTGTTCCTATACATGACGGCCCCGCTGAGCGTGCCTTGTGTGCTGACTGCGCTGCTGGTTGCATGTATCTGCAACGAATCGTTGCTCGCCGGACTCTGGCACACCGGAGTCAGCGCCGTGTGGCGTCAAAGGCTCATGGCCGCCTTATCGATTGTCGCGGCGTTACTGGCGATAGCAGCGTTGCTGAGTACGCGCGATGACTCGCTGTCAGCTCTGTTCACCGTCGCTGCGTTCGTAGTGGTTATGTTGCAGCGGACACCGGTACTGTCGCTGTCGGAAACGCAGCTGAGCGTTCGACACTACGCGATGTGGGGCAGCCTCGTCCTAGGTCGCATGTGGGTGGATGGTGCCGAGCTCGCCATTTCCGCCTGGTTCCTCGGCGGCACGGTGCTCGCACTTTGTATGGCGCTTGGCAACGAGATCAAAGCCTCCAGTCGTATCGTCTCCGCAGGCTGACGCATTTTTCGCTAGCGCGGTCGGCTCACGGGCTCACGGGCTGAGAACGGTGTTTCGTTTCCTACGCGTCGGAGCGAGTCTTGAAGCCAATCCTTATCAGGCAAGTGCTGGTAATTCCTTTCGGAGCAATGCTCCTCCCGATACTGATAGCGCTTTTCCTGCCTGGCTACTCATCCATTTCGCAACATATCAGCGAAGTGGCTCTTCTCGATCATCCGGTGGCGATCGTGCAAAGAGCGGCGGCGATGGCGGCGGGGACCTCGATTCTGTTGTTCGGTGTTGGACTGATCCTGCTGTCTGGAGGAAATTTCCGTTTCACGGCTGTAGCCGCCACGGTTTTCGCCGCAAGCATGATTTCAAACGGTGTCGTCGTGATGGGCAGTCCATTGCACGGCCTGTACGGCCTTGGGCTGTTCATGGTGCTCGTGCCAGCCTTTTTTGCCTCTGAGATTCCCCACGGTTGGTCTGATTGGGCGAGATCTCGGAACATGGCGATGGCAGTCGCCCTGTTCAATCTTACTTACATGTGGCTGCTGGTTTCGGGGCTGGAGCCTCAGGAGTTCCGAGGCCTCACTCAGCGGGTCGCGACAGTTGTCATTTTCGGGTGGTACACACTGGCGGGCTACTCCGTACTCCAAAACTTGGCCTTGCATTCCACAGAGGTGCTCAGACCACCTTCATCTTCGCTCGATGCCTCTCGACGTTCTGCCGATTGAGGATTGCAATCGCCTTCGGTGACACGCCCCGAGCAGCGATTCGAAGTCGAGTTCGGGCTGAAGGTGCTTCGGTTCGATAGCACTTCGTCGTAGGATTCCTTGCCGTTCACGACGCAGGTCATCCGCCAACAGATAGTCTGATGCGCGCTTCGTCGTACGACGCGCATCTTTTTTCGTGTCGAGCTTGATCGAAGCTGCCCTCAAGCGCCGAGCGACCTACAGCAGATCGAGATCGCGCACGGCGCCTTTGTCCGCGCTCGTCGCGAGCTTTGCATATGCCTTCAGCGCTGCAGTGACTTTTCGCTTACGCGGCGTTGAAGGCTGCCAACCGTTCGTGGATTGGGCTGCGCGTCGCCGCGCAATCTCTTCGTCGCTTACATCGAAGTTCACACTCCGGTTCGGAATGTCGATGATGATGAGATCCCCGCTCTCGACCAATCCGATGTTGCCGCCCTCGGCGGCTTCGGGTGACACGTGGCCGATCGAAAGACCTGCTGTGCCTCCCGAGAAGCGGCCGTCCGTGATCAGTGCGCATGCTTTGCTGAGTCCTTTCGACTTCAGGTAGCTTGTGGGATAGAGCATCTCTTGCATGCCCGGGCCGCCGCGGGGACCCTCGTAGCGAATGACGACAACGTCGCCCGCCTTCACCTTGCCAGTGAGGATCGCCTCCACGGCCGCATCCTGACTCTCTACGACTACTGCGGGGCCACTGAACTTCAGCAGGCTCTCGTCGACACCGGCAGTCTTCACGATGCAGCCGCGCGCGGCGAGGTTGCCGTAGAGAATTGCAAGCCCGCCATCTGCGCTGTATGCGTGATCACGCGATCGGATGCAGCCATGCCGGCGATCCGTGTCCAGCTCGGGATAGCGACAGCTCTGCGAGAACGCTTGCTGAGTGCGAATGCCCGCCGGGCCAGCCCGGTAGAACTCAACCACTGACGGATCCTTCGTACGCGTGATGTCCCACTGGCTCAGTGCTTCGGCCAACGTCTTTGCGTGCGCGGTAGAAACAGACGTATCGAGCAGTCCGGCCCGCTCCAGTTCACCGAGAATCGCCATCACGCCGCCGGCTCGATGTACGTCTTCGAGATGGTAACCGCTCGAAGGCGCCACCTTGCAGAGGTTCGGCACCTTGCGGGAGAGGCGGTCGATGTCTCGCATCTGAAAGTCTATTTCGCCTTCCCGCGCG
This sequence comes from Pseudomonadota bacterium, assembly GCA_023391815.1. Classification (GTDB taxonomy): domain Bacteria; phylum Pseudomonadota; class Gammaproteobacteria; order Steroidobacterales; family Steroidobacteraceae; genus Steroidobacter. The sequence goes on along the minus strand of JAEWAF010000025.1, from coordinate 23,507 downwards.
GCGGCCAGAACATGCAGCACCGTGTTGGTGGATCCGCCCATCGCGATATCCAGCGACATGGCGTTTTCGAACGCAGCCTTGTTGGCAATGTTTCGCGGAAGCGCGCTTGCATCGTTCTGGTCATAGTACCGGCGCGCGAGCGAAACGATCGTACGCCCGGCTTGGCGAAAAAGGCGCTCGCGATCTGCATGTGTGGCTACGAGCGAGCCATTTCCGGGCAACGACAGGCCCAGCGCCTCGGTCAGACAGTTCATCGAATTAGCCGTGAACATGCCGGAACACGAGCCACACGTTGGGCACGCGGAGCGTTCGATCTTCTGCACGTCTTCGTCGGAGAGCTTGTCATTCGCCCCGGCCACGATGGCGTCGATGAGATCGAGCGACACATCTTTGCCGGCGAGCCTCGTTTTGCCTGCTTCCATCGGGCCGCCCGAGACGAACACCACAGGGATGTTCAGACGCAAGGCCGCCATCAACATGCCCGGTGTGATCTTGTCGCAGTTCGAGATGCAAACCAGCGCGTCAGCCGTGTGAGCGTTGCACATGTACTCGACGCTGTCCGCAATGATGTCGCGCGAGGGCAGGCTGTACAGCATGCCGTCGTGGCCTTGGGCGATACCGTCATCGACTGCGATGGTGTTGAATTCCTTGCCGACGCCGCCGCTGCGCTCGATCTCCTCGATGACGAGTTGGCCCAGATCCTTCAGGTGCACGTGACCCGGCACGAACTGGGTGAACGAGTTGGCTACCGCAATGATCGGCTTGTTGAAATCTTCATCTTTCATACCGGTGGCACGCCAGAGGGAGCGGGCCCCGGCCATGTTGCGGCCGGCAGTGCTGGTGCGAGAGCGATAGGCGGGCATGGGCGGTTGACGAGTCGCGGTAACCACGGCGGCAAGATTCTCGGCTTGGCATTGGTATATCCGCCAATACAATATCGAGCGGGTCACCATAGGGACTGCGAATAGTGGAACTTCGTCAGCTGCGCTACTTCGTCACCGTCGCCGAGGAGGGCAACTTCTCGCGCGCAGCCCGGCGGCTGCATATCTCACAACCTCCCTTGTCGACACAGATCAAGAGCTTGGAAGAGGAGATCGGGGTGACGCTGCTCGATCGCAGTAACCGCGGGGTGTCGCTAACAGCTGGCATTCCTGGCCGAGGCACGAGCGGCACTGGCGCGACTTGAGCACGCGAAGAGCAAGGCGCTGCGAGCAGGTAGCGGAGAAGTCGGTATGTTGTCGATCGGCTTCGTATCGATCGCGGACTACGGCATCTTGCCGCCGGCGTTGAAGACTTTCCGTGCGAGCATGCCGCTCGTGGAGGTGTGCCTGCATGAGCTCACAACCGACGCGCAGATTCGCGAGATGCATGCAGGGCGACTGGATCTCGGCATCGCCCTCGCCCCGGTGGACGAACCGGATCTCGAATTCGAGCATCTGCTTCGGGAAGAACTAGTGCTCGCTGCGCCGTCGGGACATGCAGCGACGAAGAAAGATGGCGCCGTCGATCTGCGCACTTTGGCGAAGGAAAGCTTCATCATTCCACCCAGGGAGATCGCGCCGGGGCTACATGACGTCATCATCAGTCATTGCCGCGCCGCTGGCTTCGCGCCACGGATCACTCAGCATGCGCGCCAGATGCAAACCGTTGTCGGCCTCGTTTCATGCGGTATGGGCTGTGCTCTGGTGCCGTCGTCGGTACGCAACCTGAAGCGCACCGGAGTTCAGTATCGGCCGCTTCGAGGCAAGGCGGCGTTCGTGGAACTGGGCATCCTGCGCCCGCGAGGCGCTGGCAACACCTTGGCGGATCGCTTTGTTGATGTGATCAAGCGGCTACCCGAGGGCCCGGGATCGAACAAATAACGAGTGCATCCATGGCGAGGAGAAGGGAACGTGAACGCGTGGGCCCTGAGAAATCGCGAGCGCAAAAGTAAATCCGCCGCCTGTGTCTCGTTTGATAGCGAGGCGAGACACTGCAGGTACTCCGCCAGATAAGCTTGCGCTGGTTCCAACATGTAGCGAGCAGTTCGCGTGCATGCGCTCAGCGGGCGAACAGCATACAATCGGCTGCGTCATGGACAGGGTAGTCAAGCATATGCACCGGCTGATACTGGTTTTATCTCTAGCGATCGCAAGCGGGGCATCGCACGCCCAGTCGCTCACCCCACATGCTTGGCTGCTTAGCGGGACCAAGATCTATCTTGGGCCGGACGTGCGGCCGCTCGACAATGGTTGGATCCTGGTAGAAGACGGCAAGATCAAAGCCGTCGGGGATGCGTCCGCAACGAAGCCTGCGAACATCCCAGTTCACCGGGCGTGCAGTGGTGGAGTCGTCACGGCCGGGTTCCAGAACAGCCATGTGCATTTCACGGATCCCGCGTTTTCGGACGCGGGCAAACGGCCCGCGGCAGAGATCGAGCGGCCCCTGAGCCGGATGCTGACTCGGTTCGGCTATACGGCGGTCGTCGATACGGGCTCCAACGTTTTCGATACGGTTGCCTTACGACAGCGTATCGCGAGCGGCGATATCAAGGGCCCGGCGATCCGGACGGCGGGAATTCCGCTTTATCCCAACAACGGTTTGCCGTTCTATTTGCGCGATCTGCCGCCGGAGTTGTTGAGGATGCTGCCGCAGCCTGCCACTTCCGAGGAAGCACTTTCGCATGTTCGGAGCAACTTCGAACGCGGCGCAGATGCACTCAAACTATTTGTAGCAACACCGCAAGGCGGCGGTGTGATCAAGCGCATGTCGGAAGAAATTGCCCGCGCCGCTGCTACCGAAGCACACAAGCGAGGTGGTCTGGTGATGGCCCATCCTACCGATCCCGAGGGAGCCGGGGCCGCGGTCGCGGCAGGTGTCGACATCCTGGTTCACACCACGATCGACTCGCCCGATCTCGAATGGAGCGACCGGTTGATCGAAGACATGATCGTCCGGCATGTTTCGCTCGTGCCTACATTGAAGCTGTGGAATTACGAACTCGGTAAATCCAAGGTTCCAGAGGACGTTCGGGCGAACCTCGTTGCCGGAGCGAGCCGACAACTGAAGCGTTTCTTGGATGCGGGCGGTCAGGTGCTGTTCGGAACGGACGTGGGATATATGGCCGAAGTCGACCCCACGGAAGAGTACGTCCTGATGGCGCAGGCAGGACTCACCCCGTTGCAGATACTCGCTTCGCTGACGACTGCTCCTGCAGTTCGATGGAAAGAAGCGACGCGCCACGGCCGTGTGCAGGCGGGATTCGACGCGGATCTGGTGGTGCTCGACGGCGATCCTGCCGCCGATGTCAAACAATTTGCGAACGTCAGATGCGCCGTCCGGAGCGGTCGCGAGATTTACATTCGCGAAAAGTCATGAAAGGTCGGGGTGTGCGCAGGTGGAACGGTGACCTCGGCGCACCTCGATGCCGCGACCGGCTCAACCACAGCTAAGATGTAACTTCGTGATAGCCCCGCCGGAATCCTCATCGGGGGCTTTTCTGTAAGACCGATAGAAAGCGATAGGTGACAATCGTGGGGAACGCCCGACCATGGGGTGGGGCGTTGCATGGGGTGCCACAACACTGACAGCGCTTTCGGACCCGAGTCGCAAACGCGAGCAATCTCACGAAAGCGATCAACGCAGAAGCAACTTAACTCCAGAGCATCCTTACATTTTATGGCGCTCAGTCTCTCGTGCGCCAATGCGAGTAGTCGGCCGCTTCACTCATCATGTATTAAACGCAGCTTGTGCGCTTCCTGAGGGCGCTGGGCACTCGATGCCGATCAAGCGCCCTGGTTTGACTTGGCGCCGCCCAGATACAGGGCTCGTTATTCCGGCGCACCCATCGGCGTCGACCGGGATGACCTCGGCGCCAGCGTGGGCTCACTAGTCCCGAGCCGCATAGATGAGAGGCCCCACGGAAATGGAAGGTGATGATGTCGCGTAATTCCCTTGCAGAGCCGTTTGATCTTGTGGTCATCGGCTCGGGAGCTGCGGGCTTGGCTGCCGCAGTGGCCGGTGGGTATGCAGGCGCTCGCGTAGTCGTTCTCGAAAAGTCGTGCGCAGTTGGAGGAACGGCGGCGGTCTCCGGCGGTCTGCTTTGGGTTCCGCTCAACCCGAAAGCCAAGGACAAGGTCTTCCTCGATTCCCGTGACAAAGCCCTCGCCTACATTGGTGCCATGGCCGGTGGCTTCATCGACGAGGCGCACGCGGCAAGTTTCGTGGACCACGCAGGCACAACGCTCATGTTCTTAGAAGCCGCGACGCCTCTACGCCTCCGAAATCTTCCTTACCCCGATACATTCCCTGAGGCAGAGGGGGGAATGGTGTCGGGCCGGCATGTCGAGCCCGGCCCGATCCCGGCGCGACGAATCGGCCCTTGGGTCAGCCACGTGCGCAAAGGGGTGAACCCCGTGCCCCTGACGCTCGGCGAGATCTTCGGCAGTGGGCTGCCCAGCGCGCCTCGAAAGGCGCTGATCCGAAACGTGCCAAAGATCGCCTGGCGCGTACCTCGCCGCGTGCTCACTGGCGGGCGCGCGCTCGTGGCCACCTTGCTGCGGGGAGCCCTTGATCTCGGCGTGACGTTCCGACTGCAGACTCGCGCGATGGAACTCGTGCAGGGCGCTGGAGGCCGAGTGGTCGGCGTGGTCGCGGAGGTCGGGGATAGCGGCGAGCGCCTAATGTTCCATGCCTCTTCCGGCGTGATCCTCGCGAGCGGCGGCTTTGAATGGGACCGCGATCTCGTCAGCACGCACTTATCTGTTTCCTCACTTCTGCCGGTCAGTCCCCCTTTGGCCATGGGTGACAATCTTCGCTTAGCCGTCCCCGTCGGTGCCCGTCTTGCGCGACTTGGGGATCACTGGCACTGGCCGGGATTCGAGGGGCAGGTAGTGCAGGACGGCCAGCCAACAGCGAGTTTGATGATTGCCGAGCGGGCGATGCCACACAGCCTTTGGGTAAATGCTCGGGGTGAGAGATTCGTTAACGAAGCGGCCCACAATGCCGCCCGGGCTCTGCTAACGCGCGATCCAGTTACGGGCACGACGCTGAACTTGCCTGCTTGGGCGATCGTCGACGATCAGTTTCGCGCTCGCTATCCACTCACCGGCCGCTTGCCAGGTCAGCGCGTTCGACCATCGCTATTGCGAGCGGAAACATTAGGCGAACTCGCCCTAGTAATCGGACTCGATCCTCGCCGTTTGGAAGCGACCGTCTCTCGGTTCAACAACTTCGCGAGAGCGGGCTGCGATCTCGACTTTCGGCGCGGGGATTCCGCATTCGATCGTTTCTTCGGTGATCCCCGAGCGCCGCACCCGAACTTGGGGACCGTTGAGCGCCCCCCGTTCTACGCGGTGCCGGTGATTGCCAGCACCGTCGGGACCCGCGGAGGCCCGGTGACCACGGCGCACGCTCAGGTGGTTGGAAAAGATGGACGAGCGATCCCTGGCTTCTATGCGGCCGGCAACGCTGCAGCCTGCGGCTTCGGTCCGAACATGGTGGCCGGTGGTGCGACACTCATGCCGGCTCTGACCTTCGGCGTGCTCGCCGCGCGCCACGCGCTGGGCTTGGACGACCATGCGCGGGACTGATCGCCTTCGGGAACCAGCACCGGTCGCGAGCGCTCGGGGAGCATACCTCGAGCAGACAGCCGTAAGTTGAAGTCAAGAACAGGAGACTCACAACGATGCAAAGTTCGCAAGACGTCGAAAACCTGGCCGACTGCCTCCGCATCTACGAGCAGTGGCATGCCTTCGCACGCGACGGAGACACCGAGGCGCTTTGCCGGCTCTATGCTGACGACGCCGTCATCGAAACGCCGTTGGCGCTTGCGATCCCGCCGAACCACACGACAGGTCTGTTGCGCGGGAAGTCAGAGATTCGCCAATTTTTAGAAGAAGGGCGCAAGCGCCGACCAAACGAACTCGTCCGTTGGTATCGCTCTGGAACATTCTTCGCGAATGGCCGCCAAGTCGTGTGGGAATACCCGCGGGCTACTCCCGACGGCGATCAAGTCGACCTTGTGGAAGCGATCGACGTCGCGGGCGGGTTGATTGCACACCACCGCATCTATTGGGGATGGTTCGGTGTTCGCTTGTTGATCGAGAGCGCCGTTGCCAAGGTCCGAGCGGAACTGGCTGGTGAACTTCGTGGAGCGCGATCCAGCTGAGAGGACGAGTTCTTCTGAGAGGACGAGTTCTTCTTTGTTCTTGAAGGTTGTCTCGACATCGAGCTCGAAGATCGCATCGTCACTTTGAGGCCACACGTAGGCTTCGCTCCGGGCCCATCTGCCCGATGGTCATGCAGCCGATTCCCACGATTATCATCGGACTGATGATTACTCCGGCGGCAGCCGCTGCATGACCCGGTCAAACAGCGATCGCCGTGCCAACGCATCGTCGAGCCGATCGAGCGCTGCGACCACGTCGCCCGCCTCGGCATCCAGCTCCCTGGCTGCCTGCGCCAGCGCTTTCCACAACGGCTTCAAGCGCTGCAGCAGCTTTCTGCCTTTCTCGGTCAGCATCAGGCGCCGTCGGCGCGAATCTTCCGGGTCCAGCTCGCTCGCCAGCACGCCCGCCTTCTCGAGCGACTGTCTCGTCTGGCTGATGGATGCGTGACTGATTCGCAGGGTCGCCGCCAGCTCGCTCACCGACATCGGCCCATGGAGATCGAGCTGGTTGAGTACGCCGAACCAGCGCTGTTCGAAACGAATGCCCTGCGCCGCGTATATGCGAGTCGCATCGCCGTCGATCAACTCCGACAGACGGCGCAAGCGCGCGCCGATGGCGGCGCCGCGAGATTTTCTCGGAAAGTCCATGGCGAGTTCCTCCATGCTCGATGTTGACAGAAGCGTAGGGGCCTACGCAATCTTCACCAGATGCACCGTCGACAGGAGCCACGGATGTTTCGTCCTGCCCGCCTTCCAAATATCAGCCGCCGCGCATTCCTAGCGAGCACTCTTGTGGCCGCGCCAGCGTTGAGCCGAGCCGGTACACAGGCTACGGACGATCTCGACGACTTCGTGAGGCAAGAGATGTCTAAAGCAAACATTCCGGGGCTGGCGCTCGGGATCGCGAAGGCGGGCGCGGTGCAGGTCGCCCGCGGGTACGGCCTTGCGGACCTGGAACATCGTCGGCCGGTGACCGCGAACACGGTATTTCACATTGCCTCGGTCACCAAGCTGGTCACCGCGACAATGTTGGTGAAGCTGCTGCATGAAAAACGCTCGGTGCTGGATGAGCCTATCGGGAAGTATCTTGATTTCGCGGTCGTCAATCCGCATGCAGCAGCCACGCCAATCACGTTTCGTCACCTGCTGACGCACACTTCGAGCATCTCGGATGCGAAGTATTATGAGATCGACTTTCGCTCGCCGGGAGCCGATGCGACGCTCGAGTTGGCCGATCTGCTGAAGAACTATCTACGGCCGGGCGGTCGCTACTACAGCGCCGACGGATGTTTCTTGAAGGCGGCGCCGGGGGCTGCCTGGGACTACAGCAACATAGGCTATGGGCTACTCGGGCATCTAGCCAGCCGGATCGGCGGCACGGACATGCGTGAGCTGACGCGCGAGCAGATCTTCGCGCCGCTGGGAATGGGGCACACGTATTGGTCGATCGCGGAAACGCCGGCGGCCGAGTCCGCCGTGCCGTACGACGTGGCCGACGGCAAGTTGATCGCCACCCAACCCGTGGGATTTCCCGACTGGTCCGCCGGTATGCTGCGCTCTTCGGTCGGTGACCTCGCCAAATTTGTTGCTGCCTGCGCGAACGGTGGCGTAGCGAGTGGGAATCGCATTCTGCCCGCAGCGGCGCAAGCGGAAATGTTCACGTCACGCACATCGGCGCAGCTACCGGACTGGCTGACCGGCCAAGCGCTGGGGTGGATGGCATCCAATCTGGACGGCGCGCCGGGTCTGAATCCCATCTTCAATCATTGGGGCGGCGATCCCGGCGTGTTCACTGCAGTCTATGCCGAGCCCGGGACACGCACCGGCGTTGTCATATTCACCAACGTGACGGCGTCCAGCGCCAGCAAAGCGGCGATCAAGTCGATCGCCGCGAAGATATTGCGCAACTGATGGAGCTCAGTCGAATCCCGCCGAGACCGCCTCTACCGCCACCATCATTCTGGTGTTAGCGCCGAGCTCCCGTTGCTGATCGGGGAGCGCGAACCGAGCATTCCAACTAGCGCCCCGGCGGCGCTGGCATCCACGCGACCTGCTGTCGCGAATCGTGATCCGCTCCGATGATGTCTCGATACAGTTCCGGCCGGCGCGCCGCGCGATAGCGATGGCCGCCCGATTTCGCGATCTTATCGTGCGCACAGGTCGCAATCGCAACGTCATTGCCGAGAGCGCGGCACTCGGCCAAGACATCGCCGAAGGGATCGACGATCATTGAGCAGCCGTTCTTGAGCTGATCGTCGTCCATGCCGATCGGGTTCGAGAAGACGACATACACGCCGTTGTCGTAGGCGCGAGCCGGCAGCCATTTCATCAGCCATGCACGACCCTTGAGACCGTCGAACTCGGCGCGCAGCGAGGTTGGATCGACTTCGCGATTCGCCCACAGCGCCGGGTCCACGAAACCGGCGCCAGGACGCGTGGACGGTGTGCACATCGTGACGTGCGGCATGAAAATGATCTCCGCACCCAGCAGCGCCGTCGCGCGGACGTTCTCGATGATGTTATTGTCGTAGCAGATCAGGATGCCGCATTTCCAGCCGCCGAGCTCGAAGACGGTGTACTCGTTGCCCGGCTTGATGTGCGGGTTGATGAAGGGATGGAGCTTGCGAAACTTCGCCTTCACGCCGTGCCCATCGACGCAGACCTGCGCCTTGTAGACCTCGCCGTCGTTACCTCGCTCGAACAACCCTGCTAACACGTGGATGCGGTGACGGCGCGCGATCTCGACGAGTGCAGCTGTGCTCGTGCCGTTCGGGATAGCTTCCGCCAGCTCCCACATCTGTTCCTTCGACAACGAGCGAGCAAAGGTGTAGCCGGTGACGGAACACTCGTGGAAAGCGATGACGTCCGCACCTGCGGAGGCCGCCCTGGCGGATAGCTCATCGATCACGCTCAGATTGAAAGTCTTGTCACCACTGCGAGTTTCGAATTGAGCAGTGGCAATTTTCAGATTGTTCGGCATGTTCAGCACCGGCTGTCGATGCAGATAGCATACGTCAGCGGCTGACCGATGTGTGCACGGACCGGCGCGGGCCCGGATGCAATCACGAACGATTCAGAAGGGATCTACTCACGCCGACGCCCGACGATCGAAGCGCGGCGTGCGAGTCACTTCCACGATGCCGGCTTCGACCAGGGCCGCAAGATTCTTGGTGTCCTCATCGAGGGCGCTGCTCGTCGGCGGGTCTGCAGCTCCGCGCACGCCCACCCAGCCATTGCGACCGCTGCGCTTGGCTTCGTAGAGGCATTGATCGGCCAGCTGAACTGCGTCTTCCCAGGAGAAGCGTTCGACCTGCGTCGGTAACATCGGGTAGCTGGCAAAGCCCACTGAGCAGGTTCGCCGCAACGTCTTGCCATCGTCGAGCTGGAAAATGTGCGAGGCTGTCAACGATCGGATCCGCTCGGCCAGCACGGCGCCGCTTTCTGCATCGTGCTCGCCGCGAGCAACGATCAGGAATTCCTCGCCTCCCCAACGCACGGCGGTATCTGAACCACGGCACACCGATCGCAGGATCTGCGCGAACTGTTGCAAGACGCGGTCGCCCGCGACGTGACCGTAGTGATCGTTCACCTGTTTGAAGTGATCGAGGTCCACGACGACCAGCAGCAGCCCGTAGGTCGAGCCCGCTGCATCGGCACGGTTCTGATGAGCGCGTTTCACCGCGGCGATGTCGCTGTCGATGTGTTCGAGCAGGTGCCGGCGATTCTTCAATCCCGTGAGACTGTCGGTGACGCTCAGGTCCGCGAGCGCAGTGTTGGCTTCCTGCAAGGCGCGATTGGCGCCGGAAAGTTCCTCCGTACGCATGGCGACCAATTGCGCGAGCTCTTCGTTTCGAGCTCGTAACGTGGCCGAGCGCCAGCGAGTGACTCCAGCAAACAATGCGGCCGCGGCCACCAGGTAACAAAGGTAGGCGAACCAGGTTCGATACCAGGGCGCAAGGATCTCGAACTCGTAGCTGTCTTCCCGGCTCATAGTGCCGAACGCATTCATAGCGCGGACGCGAAAGCGATAGTTGCCTTCGTGGATGTTGGTGTAGTCACGGTACGATTCGGCGCTCCATGGCGACCAATTCTCGTCCACGCCTTCCAACAAGACCTGAAAGCGATTGCCGCGATTGCCGAAGCTGGGCGCGGCGAATTCGAAACGCAACGCGTTGTCGGCAAATCGCAGCTGACGAATCGGTTGCGTGCCGGCGCCGCCGAACACGAACTGTCCGCTGCGTGTGGCAACTTCGCGGATGATGGCGTTGAAAGGGCGCTCGTAGTCGGCGGGCACTCGCGGGTCGTATCGATAGACGCCGTTGTCTCCGCCCAGCCAGACGACTGCATCGTCGTCGGAATAGATCGAGCCCATGGTCGTACCGGAGATCTGTCGGAGCGGCTTGGGTTCCCAGCGATAGGTGCTGTCTTCGATCGGAACGGCAGCTCCTGCTTCACGCACCAGGCGTGCGTCGTCGGTCGTGTACATCCACACCTTGCCCTGGTGATCTTCGCTGAGCGTCACCACCTGGCGTCGGGCATCGGTGAACAGCGCGTCGAAACGTGGATCCGGCTCGAAACGATCACGCGATTCGTCGTAGCGGTACATGCCCTGCGTGGTGGCGAAGACCGAGCCACCGGCGATCCGGTAAACATTGTTGTTGGGGCTTCGCGGCAGTCCTTGTTCCACGCCATAGGAGTCCTTGCGTGAGAGATCGCTGCGGATATGCGCTTTCGGATCGGCGAAGCGCAGTCTCAGCACGCCCGTCGTCACCGTGCCTAGCCACAGGTCGCCGTTCGACTCTTCGTTCAACGTGCGGACTTCGTTGCTGGTGCCGGCGATCGCGCCTTCGTCGAGCCAGCGGTCAGCTTGCCAGCGCATCGATCCGATGCCGTCGTGCATGCCGACGAACACGCGATCGGGATTGAGCCTCGAGGGTAGCAGCGAGAAGGTGGCCTGATCGGAGGGCCGCACCAGTTGCACTTTGTCGCCACGGACTTCAAACACACCGCGAACGTTTCCAACCAGCAAACTGTCGCCCCAGTCGAGGAACGCCCAGGTCTGGCCCTGAATCTCGGTGACAGCGGCGAAATGCGCCGGCTCCTCGCCGGCCCTCACCAATCGATACAAACCCTGCGTGGTGCCCGCGTATAGCGTGCCGCGATGTCGATGCATCTGGATGATGCTGCCATCGAGTCCACTGCGTTGTCCGAAGTGAGTCAGCGGCGCTGAGACGTCGACGCGTGCCAGGCCGTTGTCCAGGCCCAGCCACAAGCCGCCCTGGCGATCCTGAAACATATCGAACACGGTGTCGTCGGCGAGCCCGGTGGACTTGTCGATCCGGCTGAGCAGTTCGCCTTTCGAGTTGAGGATCAGCACGCCGCCTTGCAAGGTGCCGACCGCGAGCGTGCCGTCGGCCAGCCACATCGCGCAATAAAACAACGCGTCGGCGAGCTTGGCGTCGGCATCGGTCCGCCACGGTTGCAGGCTCTTGCCGTCGAAGCGGAAGAAGCCTTGTGTACGCGTGCCGATGAGCAACGATCGTGAGCTGGAGGGTACCGTCACGGGCCAGGGTAGGATCGCGTAAACCTTTTCGTTTGCAAACCGATCGCCGCCCGGCACGAGCCGCAACTCGTCATCCTCCAGGCGCAACAGGCCGACGCCAGCTTCGCGCACGTAGATCTCATTCCCGACGTTGAACGACAGATGGAGCGTGCTCTCGGCGGGCCAGACGCGAATGTCGTCGCCGTGGACGCGAATCAAACGTTTGAAGGTCGAGAAATAAACGCCCCGCTCGGTGACGATCGTTCGCCACACGTCAGCGAAGTCGCGGTCCTTGGGTTCCAGCCGCTCGAGCAGCGAGACGTACTGCATGCGGCCCGACGTGTCGGGAGCGAGGTAGCCGAACTCGCCGACCGCGCCGACATACACGCGGCCATCCGGAGCCGCGGCGAGCGAGCGCACCGTCGTACGATTGGCGGTGGGAATGCGTCGCCAGCGAATGCCATCGTATTCCAGGATGCCGTCTTCGCCGTTGCCGATATAAATGACGCCGCGCTGATCCTGAGTCACGGCCCAGTTCTGGATGGCTCCGCCGTACTCGGTCGGACTGTAATTACGTAACAGCGGCGCGCCTGCTTCGGGCTGGCGTTGTGTGAGCGGGTTCTCAGAACCGGCCGCAACGCTCACCGAGGGCCGGAAGCAGATGCCTGCGAGCGACACCAGCGCCGCCAGGAGCAGAGATCCCCGGCGTCGCGGCTTCGAATTCGGCAGACACTGGCCCACTTTCATGCCCTTGATCCTGATTCAGGTGCAATGACAGGCGCAGGTGGCGATTTCACACTCTGGAGAGCAACCGCAGCAGTCGAATCAGAATTGAGGAATTGACTCATGCCGGGCGGCAGTAATGGCCTCACCCCCTTGCTTGCGCAACCGAGCGATTACGTCTGAAGTAATTGATCGATCCGAGACGGTGCCCTAGGGTTAGACGCTTCGCTCCAACGGGAGCACATTCGGGGCATCGCCGTGCCTGTCACGTACCTGATCGAATTTCACGTTGCGCCTGTTCAGCGCAATCGTTTCCTCGAGCTTCTGAACGGCGTGCTCGACGCCATGCGCAGCGAGCCGATGTTTCATGAGGCCGTCTTGCACCGTGATCCGAACGCCGAGAATCATTTCATGCTCTACGAAACGTGGGAAAGTCATGAAGACGTGCTCGAGGTGCAGCTGCATCGCCCATATCGCCAGGCATGGCACCAGGCACTCGATTCGCTCCTGGAGCGTCCGCGAGGCGTCTCGATCTGGGAGCCGCTGCGCGCCGATCGCAAAGTGGGTCCGACCTCCGGATGAGGCAGAAACAACTTCGGGACGCGGCGCGTTCAAGGGCTGACTCGATCAGTCGGGGGAGCTGCCATGCAACGCGTCGTTACTGCACTACTGGGACTGTCAGTGATGTTATGGGCAGGAGTCGCCGCCGCCGATAAATTCGACGACACGATCGCCTTGTTCAAGAACGCTGGCGAAAGCGCGAGTTTTTTCTCCAAGAGCTACGGTTACGCCGTGTTTCCAACCATCGGCAAGGGGGGCCTTGGGGTCGGCGGCGCGTACGGCGAAGGTCGGGTCTATCGAAAAGGGGCCTATGTCGGCGACGCCAAAGTGACCCAGCTCAGCGTGGGATTCCAGGCGGGCGGCCAGGCTTACAGTCAGATCGTGTTTTTCGAGGACAAGCGTGCCTTCGACGAGTTCACCAAGGGCAACTTTGAATTCGGTGCGGATGTCGGCGCGGTAGCGATCACCGCGGCGGCGGGCGCTAAGGCGGGCACGACGGGCGCGGCTGCCAGCGCGAGTGGGGGCGAGAAAGACGCCGCTACTGCCGGGAAATACCACAAGGGGATGGCCGTGTTCGTCATCGTGAAGGGCGGCGCTATGTACGAAGCGTCCGTGGGTGGACAGAAATTTTCATACAAACCTCGGGGCGCTTGATGTACCTGCGCCTCGGCTCAGTGGCTCAACTTATACGTGCCGACGAGCTGCGCTTCGGCGAGCACGTGTCCCTGCATCGCATTCAGCAGCTGCGACTTGGTCGGGCGGTTGAGGTCGGGTAGCACTGTATCGAGTGCGTAGAGCTTGAAAAAATAGCGATGCGTTCCGACCGGCGGGCAAGGCCCGCCGTAGCCGACGCGTTTCCAATCGTTGGTGCCGTCCCTGGCGCCCGCCGGCAAGCCTTGCTTGCCGGAATTCTCCGGCAGGTCGTGCGCCTTCGCCGGAATGTTATAGACCACCCAGTGCACCCAGGTGGTCTTGGGCGCCTGCGGATCGGGTGCGTCGGGATCATCGACGATGAGGGCGAAACTCCGGGTCTGCGAAGGTTCGCCGGTCCACTGCAGCTCGGGTGACGTGTCCATTCCCTCGCAGGTGTAACGCGCCTCGATCGGGCCACTGTTCGTGAACGCGGGCGAGGTAATAGTCAGTGCCATGACAATCTCCCACACTCTTGCCGACCTTCGCAGCGGAGTCTACGCCCGATAGTCGCGCATGTCGTCCTGCCTTGATCCGCTCGCGCTTGTTTCGGCAGGATGTGCTGTCGCCTTTCATCCGACGATAATTCACAAATGACCAAGCTCGGCTCTCGACACTCTCGGCTGCTGTTCTCGACCGGCGCGGCCATCGTCCTGTTCTTCCTGTTACCGGTCCATTGGGCAACGATCACTCGTTTGCTGGTGAGCTGGAATGTCGGCGTGCTGATGTTCCTGATCCTGGTGTTCCGGTTGATGACGAGCCTGAGCCCCACCCAAATCAGCGAGCGTTATCAGGACGAGGATGAAACTGCCCCGGTCATTCTGATCATCAGCGTCGTTGCAGCGATGCTGGCGATGGTCTCGATCGTAGCTTTCCTGGCAATGAACGGTGAGGCCGGTAAGGCCGAAAGGTCGCTCCGCATCGCGCTGGCCGCATCCACCGTGATCAACGCGTGGATGCTCATTCCCACGATGTTCACGCTGCATTACGCGGACATGTTCTACAGCGCTGCACCCGACGCCCGTCCGCTGCGTTTTCCAGACACACAGACGCCGGCGTTTTGGGACTTCGCGTACTTCTCATTCACGATCGCCGCGGCTTGCCAGACGGCGGACGTTTCGACCGCCCAGGGCGCGGTCCGGAAGGTAGTCATCGTGCACAGCGGGCTGTCGTTTTTCTTCAATGTTTCGATCCTGGGATTTGCCATCAATGTGACTGCCGGCTTGATAGGAAATCTCTAGCAACCGGCAGCGCCTACAATGCGTTGAAGTCATCGATGAGGCACGACTATGAATTCTCCCCAGCACTTCCTGCGTGCGGCGCTCGAGCTTGCATATGCGAACGTCGAACGCGGAGCCCGTCCGTTCGGCGCGGTGGTCGTAAAGGACGGTCAGATTCTGTCGACGGGCGTCAATGAAGTGATCGCTACGAACGATCCCACGGCGCACGCGGAGCTGTTGGCTATTCGCGCGGCCAGTCAGAAGCTCGGATCGCCGAACCTTGCGGGCTGCGCGGTGTTCGCCAGCGGTCATCCTTGTCCGATGTGCATGGCCGCGATGCGGTTGGCGGGCATCGCCGAGATCACATACGCGTACTCGAACGACGACGGCGCGCCATACGGCCTCTCCACCGCGGCGATCTATGCTGATCTGGCCAAGCCCTTCCCGGAGCAATCGATGAAGATCGCCCACGTGCCGGCCCGTCTGGAGTCGCGCGGCGATCTGTATGAAGTCTGGAAGAGCAGATCCTAGGCCCGATGGACACCCGGGGAGCTGCCGGGTGTCCTGGATGCCGACTTGGTCCGCGAGTCGATGAAATCCAACGTGCATTGCACGTCGCCGACGAAATTGATCACCCACATGTTCACGTCGAGATCGAACCAGAAGCGATCGACCGTGCCGATCACCTGAATCGGCCCGTCATTACCGACGGTCTGCTTCGTGTCGGTGAGAGCCTTGGCGACCGCGCTTTCGACGATGTCCTCGACCAGCTGCTTGGTGACGATATCCGCGGTGTTCTGGCCGAAGCCATTCTTCTTCCAGCCGATGCGCGCCTTGTCGGGCCGTGAGTCGAGCAGTTGCGGATTGTTGAACGCGATCGATTAGACGTCGCCGAGCGGTCCCGCGACGTGTACGTCGGGGGCTCGGCTTCATGTCGAGCGTCGCCTTGGTGAAAGCGCAGCCTTGCATGATCAGGGCCGCGCCAAGAGAGTCAGGTATTTGCACAGATTCACGATGTGCTTCCCTATTTGACGTTGTAGATGATCTTGTTCGCCAATCGACGCGCCGCTTGCGGTTCGCCGCGGTCGGCGCGGCGAACAGCACCAGCACCGCCGTGAGTGCAAACATCTGACGTATCATCTTGACGTCCCGCTTCCTTACTTATTGTTCTACGGCGGGCGTTGGTTCAGGGAGCGAAGCTTCGATCGTCGCCGATAAGAGATAGCGGCGGGCAGGCGCCATTCTAATTATTTATTTATTCATTGAATGCGGCGCGGGCGCGGCGATATCACTATCATGCCGACGCACGGAAAAACTCTAATAGCGGGAGAGGTCTTAGAATGCGCGTTCCGGGTATTCGGTTGATTGCGTTTGTATGCGTGCTGGGGCTGGCGGGGTGCGCTTCGGCTCCGGTGAATCAGGGGCCCATCGCGGTTCGGCAGGTTGGCAATGAAATGGCGTTGGCGCGCACGCCGATGCTGGACCAGACCAATCACATGGCGAAGCATCTGGACGATAAAAAGAACGTTCTCTATTTCCAGAACTTCGGTGGCGGGGGCGCGACGGTAGGGCTGCTGCTGGGGCCGCTGGGGGTGGCGGCGAACATCAAGGCGATCGACTCGAACACGCTCAAGGATGTCGAGGTTCTGCGTGGCAAACTCGAATCGGATCCCGTCGGAGCGTTCAAGTCGGCCGCGGCGGCCGGTGCTGTCGTGGTTCACGAGCAGCCCAACGGGACGGCATCCCGGGCAACGCCTTATTTGTATGTGGTGAAGATGCAGCAGGAGCCCGACGTGCTGGCGATCGCCGCCGCACTGATCGTGGAATCGCCGCAGGACAAAGCCGGCAATCGAAAGAACGCGCCTGCCCGGGCTGAATGGCAATACAAGTATATGTATCAGCTCGCGGGCCGCTTCACGCCGGCATCGCTGGCGGCACTGGATGATTCCGCGAAGGCGCAGCTCCAAAGGGAGCTGGAGGCTGGCTATGGAGCGATACTCGCGATGATGGCGCGAGACACAGCGGAGAGCGCCGCGAAAGAGCAGAAGGTGAAATTCAAATCGCCCTTCCTGGTGCCACGGTTCGATCTCGAGCAGATCGGCAGCCTGATCGCCGAGCAAGCTGACGTTGTCTGGATCCGCAATCCGACGGGCGTCTATGGCATTCGGCGCGAGTCATATCAGCCGCAGCTGCAACAACAAGCACGACGCTGACGCTCGGCGACGCCTCTTCCGAAAAGAGTGAAAAAGGCACGCAAATGGTGTAGTTGTGCAGGTCCGTCGCTGGCAGCAGTAGGTAGGATCCATGAAAGTGCGTCCGCAGCCCAAAGAGAGCCCGCAAGAGCCACGCCTGTTCCTCCGGATCAGGCATCCAACGATGGACCCTCGGGAAATTACACGCGCGCTGGCGATCGAACCGATCCAGACCGTCGCTGCGGGCGCGGTCACGGAGAGTGGCGTGCACCGGCTGCACAGCGAGTCCTATTGGATTGCACAGTTACCCGTCGCGTCGATGCGAGAGCTCACGGAGGGATATCGCGCCGGGGCGGCGAATCTCACGGCGCTGTCGGCGAGCTAAAGAGGAGTTGCTCGCGCTGGTCGGCGCGACTGAATGGGATGCTCGCATTCTGTTCCGACTCAAGGAGCTTCAGCTCGATACAAATCAAAAGTTCCTGCAGCAGATCGTCGGCGAGGGCGGTTCGATCTCGTTGCTGGTGGACCGGGGCGATCAGCGTTTCCCGTTCGCGATCAAGCGAGCCTTGCCACAGCTGGCGCAACTGGGGATCGAGCTCGAAGTCGATTGACCGTTGCCTTTGCCAGCCGGTTCTGGGAGATTGGCCGCCGGCAAAGGAGGTGGATGCCGTGCCTTCGATCAGAGTCCTGTCTGGTGCGCTTTTGGTTCCGTTCAGCTGCCTGGCGGCTGCGGCGGCCTGCGCGGACGATACAGTCTCGCGCTGGTCGTTCGGTTCCCAGCTCGGGTGGGCGCAGGGTGGCGGGGGCTCCGCGCAACCGGCGGGCGATCTGAGCACTGTCAGCTACGATGCGTCGCCCACCTTCGGTGACAAGAGCCGATTCGGCTGGCGGGTGTTCACGGGTTACCGCTTCACGGATTATCTGGCCGTGCATGTCGGCTACACCGATCTTGGCAAGATCGAGTCGGTGATCACCGACCGGGAACGCGACCTTCAATTCACCGAAACCAGCGGTGTGCAGACTGTTCGCGGTATCGATGTCGGGATGCAACTCAAAGTGCCGTTGAACGAGCG
Organism: Pseudomonadota bacterium; assembly: GCA_023391815.1. GTDB lineage: Bacteria > Pseudomonadota > Gammaproteobacteria > Steroidobacterales > Steroidobacteraceae > Steroidobacter. The sequence continues at coordinate 5,358 of JAEWAF010000025.1, read as the reverse complement.
AGTGGCGGTGGAATTCCGCGGCGGCAAGTATTTCTGGCAATCGAGCACTCACAGCACCGACTTGTGGGGCGATGACTATCGCGCCACTCGCCGCGACTCGGATGTTTTCTTCGGCGCCGGCATGGAAGTCGCTGTGATCGAGGAGTTCAGTGCAACCCTCGGGTGGACAAAATACGAAGTCGCGGGCGAGCCGATTGGTCTGTGGACCGTGGGCGCGTTGTATCGCTTCAGCATCTACTGACGAGCTGCTGGCCGGCAACTCGTTCACCTGACCCGATACAACCTATCTCGATACAACCACGCCGGCATCAGCACGTTCGCGAGCGCATTGCGCGCCACTTCGGGGTCCTGAGATGGCGCGGGCTGCAATGACTTGGCGCGTGGATCGTAGGTGAAGTGTCGAGGGTCGGCGTCGGGTACCAGGACGGTCACGCGATTGTCTTGCAGCCAGGCGAAGTTCTGGTCGAATTGCATCATGGCGCGCGGTGCCGGCAGGGGCGGCTGATTGCCGAATTCGGGGAGGGTTCGGGTCAGGTCCCGGCCCGGGAACGGATGTTCGCTATCGATGCCCATGAGCGATAACAAGGTCGGCGCGAGATCGATCTGGCTGACCGTGGATTCGATGCGGCGAGGCTGGATGTCGGCGCCGAGAATCACGCCCGGGATATGAAACTTGTCGACCGGTACGAGCTCATCGCCGTAGACGCGCGTGTCGTGATCGGCCACCACCATGACCAGCGTATCCTGCCAATATCCGCTAGCCCGCGCCTGTTTCAGGAATCCGCCGAGCGCATGATCGGCATATTTGACGGCGTTGTGCACGGTCTGTTTGGGTTGCTCGTGCAATTCGATGCGTCCGTCCGGGAATTCGAACGGCGTGTGATTGCTCGAGGAGAACACGAGCAGGAAGTACGGTTGCCGCGACTCGTGCAGGGACTGCAAGCGCTCGTGCGCCTTGTCGAACAGATCTTCATCGGACGCGCCCCAGCTGCCGACGAATTTGGGCGCGACGATATCGTTGCGATCGACGATGTCGTGGAAGCCGTTGCCGAGGAAGAAGCCTCGCATGTTGTCGAAATGCGATTCGCCGCCATAGACGAATTCGTTGCGATAGCCGGCCCGCCGCAGCACCGACGCGAGGGTTTCGAAATCGCGTTGTGACTTATCGAGCTTGACCACGCTGAGGGCGGGCGTGGGTGGGAACCCGGCGACCACCGCCTCGATGCCTCTCACCGAACGAGTGCCGGTCGCGTAGAGTTGCTCGAACCAGATGCCTTGATCGGCCAGCCCGCTCAGATGCGGCGTGATCGGCACGCCCCCGAGCCGCTCCACGAAGCCCGCGCCCAGGCTCTCCTCGAGCACGATGACCAGGTTGAGCGGTCGTTCGCGTCGCACGCTGGCGATCTGTTTGTGCAGCGTCGGCAGCTCGTCGGAGGTGAAGCTTCCGATGCCCGCGGCCATGCCATTGCGGACTCGCGAGATCATCTCCTTCGCCGGCATCTCGCCGTAGATCTCACTTTGGGCTTCGTTCTTCAGGCCCCACATCGCGGAGAGCACCGAATAGGCCGAGTTGGTCACGAGACTGTTGACCATGGCGTCGTCGCAGAACGCGAAGGTCGCGAGATTCGCGGGCCGATGTTGAAAGCTGGAGCGGATCATCACGAACAGCACGATCACCACGAGTGGCCACACCAGCATCACGGTGCGTGCAGTCCAGCGCTCGCTGCGCTCCCGATATTTGTTGAAGTGACGAACGGTCAGCCAGCCGGCCGCGGCCAGGCCCACCGTCACCAATGCCAGCGTGCCGCGATAGCCGGTCCACAACATCGCCGAAACTTCTCGCGGGTAGACCAGGTACTCGATGAACAGGCGATTCGGGCGGGTGTCGTATTCGTACAGGAACTGCGGGGTCGCGAATTCCAGCAACAGGATCACGATCAGACTGAAGCTCAGCCAGGCGCTGGCGAAGCGGGCCCACCAGTTCAGCCGGTTCACAACCAGCATCAACGGCAGCAATACGACAATGGGCGCGGCGAACAACCCCAGCGTGATCAGATCGCTGCGCAGTCCTTGCAGCAGCATGCTCCACAGGGAATCGGTCACATCGACCCGCTCCCATTGCCACCCGATCAGCACGGCTCTCGACAGCGCCAGCGACGCCGATCCGATCAATAGAAAACCGAGCACGCACGAGTAAGGCCCGAGGCGGCCGATCGGCCATCGCATGGAACGCAAAGTGGCGATCGCGAGCGCCACCCGCGGCTGGACGAGGGTCGTCATTGTTTTCGTTCCGCCCTGACGCGTTGGCCACGCGTTCGTTGGAATTCCGAAGGTGCTGATCGTCAGCGATCTGTAGTCGCTTTGTGAGCAAGATACCCCGTTACCGGGGCCCCGGAGGCTCCATGTGACAAAATCAGGGAAATGCTCAGCCTGGCTGCTCGCGTCGAAGAAGTGCATTCTGTCGGCATGAATCGAGAAAGATGGCATCGGCTGATGGCGGCCCTCGCGTTGCCAGAATCCAACGAAACATTCGAACAGCTGTTAGATGCTTATTCGCAGAAGCATCGGCACTACCACACAGGGGTTCACATCGAGCACTGCCTTCGCGAGTTCGACTCTGCGGCAGGGCTGGCGTGCGAGCCGGCTGAAGTGGAACTGGCACTATGGTTTCATGACGCCGTTTACGATCCGTACTCATCGAGCAACGAAGCGAAGAGCGCCGATCTGGCGTGTGAGCTGCTGAATCGGCATGGCATTGGTGCTGACCGCGTGGAACGCGTGCGTGCTCACATCATGGCCACACGCCACGAGGCACCGGCCACGCTTGACGATTCCAAGTTGGTGGTCGATGTCGACCTGTCGATACTCGGCGTAGACCAGGATGTCTACGCCGGGTTCGAAGCCGAGGTCCGCGACGAGTATCGCTGGGTGCCGGGGCCGCTGTTCCGGCGCAAGCGGGCCGAAATTCTGGAATCGTTTCTGGCGCGTCCGAGCATTTACAGCACGGCACCGTTCCGCACGAAATATGAAACCCCGGCACGTCGCAATCTCACGGCTGCTATCGTTGCTCTGCGCGGCGAGTAACAGACCATTCCGCCGCCGGGGCCGGCGCCAGCCGGGCTTGCATGTCCCGGATGACGATTCGGTGCATGGCTGAAATCACATACTCGATGAAGAAGCGCGGTATGAAACGGGCGCAGCCGTGTATTTCATAGCGGGTCAGCATGTGAACGGAGCAAGTGCCGTCATCCTGCGCCTCGATCTGGATCGTGCCGCCCCTTAGAGGAATGCTGGTGGCGTAGCGGATCGACTGCTCGATGATGTCGAAGTCGATTTGCTGGCCGGCGACGATCTGACGAATCTGCTTGGTGAGATAGCCGCCGTCGCTGTACATGCAGCGGGACACATCGCCCACCTTCCGATAAGCGCCGCTGGTCCTTTCGGGAACGGGCAGGACGGTGCGCAGGAGTAACGAGGGGCGGGTCGCGATGTGCTCGTAGAAGCACACTTTTTCCCAGGCGCGCTGCGCGTTGCAGGAAAGGTCGCCGGAAGTGCACACGTAGTTCAGATGTTTGCTCATGATCGGATCCCTGTTGAGACAGTTATGGGCGGATGGAGGCGGCGTTCGGCGCGGTGGCGCTGAACAGCGCCATGCAGCCGACGAGGTCGACGTTGCAATCGATGAAGCGGGTGGCAAGCGCGCGATGCAGATCGGCGAGGCGGTCGTTGGCGTTATCGATCACTCGCAGCCGATTCAGTAACGGATGAACCAGGCGACGGCTCGCGCTGAGCGGCACGCCGTCATAAACCAGCGTGTAGCCGAAGATCCTGGTGCCCGGGCGGGTGAGTGGCGCGATGTGGTCGAAGACGCGGCTCTTGAGCGACAGGTCGCCGGCCAGGCAATGGAGAATTCCGGGCAGGGCGACCGAGTCGAACGGGCCGCCGGGAATCTCATCCATCGGGCGCAGCACGTCACGCAGATGCGTGCTCGGCCGATAGCGCGACAGCCGCCGGGCGGTATGCGCCAGGCAGTTCGGTTGCAGATCGATCAGCGCGAGCCTGGGGTTCGCAGACGGGAAACCGCAGCGGTCGAGAAAGAAGCCGGTGCCCACGCCGATGTCGGCGTGATTGGACGTAACGTGCTCACGATAGTGATCGATGAGAATGTCCGGATCGCACCCCCAGACGCGCGGGGCGACCAGGTTCACGATCAGCGGGTCGTACACGTACAGCCCGAGCCGGGTGTAAGCCTTGATCGAATGCCTCGGAGGTGAGTGAGTAGCCAGCATGTCTCGGGTGCGAATGGCGTGGCCAACGTGACCACGACCCGAGAATCCAGCGGCCGGCGACGGCTCGGCTTCCGCAATGATCAGTGCGGATCAAAAACTTTCCGGCGGCTTGCGATTCAACGACTTGACGACTTCCAGAAAGATCATTTCGGAGTCTGGGACTGGCTCCGGCGATAGTCCCCCGGCGATTGGCCGGTGGTTTCCTTGAACGCCGCATAGAACGCGGACTGCGAGCGAAAGCCCGTGTCCATGCTGATGGACAGGATGGACCGGCCAGGCGCGGAAATAAGTAAAGTCTTCGCGGCGTTCACACGACACTCCCGGACGTATCGGGAGAACCCGATGCCGAGTCGGGTATTGATGAGCTCGGAGAGCTGATGGCCGGAGAGCCCGACGGCCTCGGCCAGGGAGGCCAGGCTCAAGCTCTCGTTTTGATAGACCTTGCTGTCGGTCATGAGCTGGTCGAGCTTCGCCAGGCAGGCATCGACGTCGACCTCGCGCAGGGTCGAAGCGCCGTATTTGACACGCGCAGCCTCGGTGAGATCGCCGATGAGGTTGGGATTGCCCACCAGCGCCACGAGCATGATGGCCACGCCCAGGGCGACGGCGTTGTTGTAGAAGTAATAGAAGTAGTCGTGATCGACATACGGAGTCGCGAACCCGAGGCCGAGCACGATGATCGCCAGCACCGACATGACGGTGAAGTACAGGAACTCGAAACGGAACTGTTTGCGCCGGTCGCGTAAGCCGTAGACCAGATTGCCCAGCCACACCGAATAGCCGGCACCGAGCGTGAACAGAATGGGTAGCGCAAGTTTCTGCGGCAACAGAAACAACAGGGGAACCGGAAGGAAATGCAACAGCTGCAACGGGCGAAAACTTTCCGTCGGCAGGATGGCCCAGCGTCCGAAGGAATAAAACGCCGGCGGCGCCACGAACAGCGCGAGCAGGTAATGGAACCGATCGAGCGGCTCGCCGCCGCCCGTGAAGTACAGGAGGTGTCCGATCTGAATCGTCGTCAGCGCCGCCCCCCCGGCCGCGGCCCGGGCGACGGAGTAAATAGACTTGC
>JAEWAF010000016.1 GCA_023391815.1 Pseudomonadota bacterium | reverse complement strand
CCGAACCGTTGCGGCGGGCCCCAGTAGCCGGTGCCCCGACTGGTGTAAATCCAGAGCGAGCCTAGCCGATCCAAGCCTGCGGTGAAGGGCTGCTGAAAACGCACGAAGAAATTCCATGGCCAGAACTGTCCACCATGCGTGTGCCCGGACAGTTGCAGATCGAAGCCCGCTGCCGCGGCTTCGGGCGCCGAACGCGGCTGATGCGCGAGCAGAATCTTCGCGCCAACATCCAATGGCGCGTCCGCAAGCGCGGCGGCTGGATCGCTGCGATTGACGGGATCGAAGTGATGCGCCGTGAAATCCGTGACACCTGCGATCACCAGCTTCGCTTCTCCGTGATCGACGACGACGTGCTCGTTCATCAGCACGCGCAGACCCAGACGGCGCAGTTCCCTCGTCCACGCGCGCTCTCCCGAGTAATACTCATGATTGCCCGTGACAAAGAACGCTCCATGCCTGGCACGCAATTGCGCGAGCGGCTCCACATGCGACGCCAACTCTCGCACGCTCCCGTCGACCAGGTCGCCGGTGATCGCGATCGCATCGGCTTCGAGTCGATTCACGGCCGCGACGATGCCTTCGACGTAACTGCGGCGGATGGTCGGACCAACGTGAATGTCACTGATCTGCGCAATCGAAAAGCCATGCAAGGCCGGCGGCAGATTGGCGATGGGCACATCGACGTGCACGACTCGCGCGACACGACGAGCGTTGATGAAGCCAAGCAGCGTCGCAAACACTGCCGCAGCCACGACGATCCACGCGGAAATCTCTTCGACTCGTGCAGTTGCCAGGGCAGCCGTGAACAAGGCCGCAATCAGCAACACCAAATCTCGCAACAGAGTGAAGACGAACAGGGACGAGAACAGTCCCATCGCGATGAGCGCAATCCATAGCAGCGTGTCGGCGCCGCCATCGCTGCTGCGTCGGGAACGAGCCGAAAATCCCATCGGGATCAGCACCCACGACGCCGCGAGCAACAGCCCGCCGACGACCTCGCCCGGCACCCCGACCGACAGAGCGGGCAACAGTCGCACGCCGATATAGACATGCAGCAGGCCAAGCAGGCCCAGCATGATCGAGAACCCTCGCCGCAAGCATCCGCTCCCACGCGTGTACTCTGGAGTACAGCGGTCAAGATATAGAGCGGGATTACATGGCCCTCAATAGGGACGATTACAAGGCGGGCTGCCGGCCGTGATCAAGTTTTAATGTGCAGCCAGGCCCGGGCGAAGCGCAGCTCGCGCACCACGGCTCTGGGGCGCAGATCCAGCAGGCGCGCGGTTTCCTTGACGCTGACGCCCGCGAAGTAGCGCAGATCGATAATCCGCGCACACAGCGGGTCCATGGCATCGAGCCAGTCGAGCCAGGACCTCACGTCGCCGAACGTTATGTCGGTACCCCGCACCGGCTGGTTCAGATTGGCCGAGCCGATCACCAGCCGCCGCACCAGCGGCGCCACGAAAAACAGGAATCGCAGCCGCTCGAGTCTCGGCTGGTGCCCGCCGATACAAGTCACGAACAATGCCTCGAGCGCCCCACGCAACAGTACAGCACCCGCTTCGGCGTGACGACACAGCTCTTCCTGCATGGGCGTGGAAAGACTTGCGAGAACTCTGCGGGCCAGGCTCGATGTGGAAACAGGGGTGGTAGGGTGACTGGCGTGTGCCGCGCTCATTGGGCCGGACCTTGCTACTTCCACTGATGTTCGCATCGCTGGCGGTCGCTCTACTAATCAGACGTGGCAGCGGGAGAAAAACCTCAATCAGACCGCCGTCGGGCGCTCCGCATTGGGCCGCTAACCGGTAGTGAATGCCGTGATCGGATCAGGAACGAGGATTGCCGACCGTTTTCTAAGTTGTTTTCCGACGCTGACGATCGATCATTGCCCGCCTGTGTTTGAGCAGGAGTGCCATGAAGCGATTCAACGAACGATAGATATCGTAGGGCGTCTCGCTTCGCACTCCGAACATCTTGTCCAGGGCGGCGAACATATGCCGGGAGAACAGCATCGTGATCTCGCCGTGCTCGCACCCGGGCCCTCGCAAAAGGCCGCGCTCATGCCACTCTCGTAGCGACACCTCAATCTCGTTCAGCACGAAATGCAAATAGTCGAACAGGCTGATTCGCCACTTGTACCAGGGAAAATCGCAGTAACGATAACCCCAGGTTCCGTAGGTCTCACGCCAGGCCCACGCGTTCGGCATGCCATGCGGTGCCGGCGAGCCGTTCGCTCGACGCAACTCCCAATCCACTTGCAGTCCTTCGAAATCACGGTAGTAGAAGTGGCCGGAAGGCAGCCCGTCGACACCCAAACCGAGCAACAAGTCTTGCGCGTGGGCCTCGAGAATCAATCCGTGCCGCATGGACATCTCCAGCCACAACGGCGCAAATGAAGCGCACAGCACCTGCTCGACCCATCTCACCGGCTCCATGTCGCTGTGTTTGAGCAGCGTCAGCAGCAACGGCGGGCGCCCCTCGTTCCCTCCCAGCAGCGAGAACAACGGCGCGACCTGCACGCGACCCTCCATGATCTCTGGCGGCACTACGCGAATGACCGCCCCGCTGTCCGGCGCACCGCGCGGCGAGAACCCAACGACCTCTTGCAGAAAATGCAACGAGCCGGGGAGCGTCGAGCGCGAATCACGAACCATCTCGGAAAGCCCGATGCTACGCCCTACTTTCAGCCGCGAGACGCGGCGATCGCCGAATATCGGCGAGTGCAACGATGTCTTTATGAATACCGCTCCGCGGCCGTCGCCATCCGGCCATGCGAGCAGGGTTCTGGTACTGGAGGTCGGCACGCCCCAGATACGCAGCCCGTCCGCGGCGGCATCGCGAGCCGCCACTTCGCGAAGGAACGTTCGATAGCCATCGATGGCCGACGGATGAATCGGGAACAGTACCCGCTCGTGCGCCGACTCGCCAGTAAAGAAACGCAGTTGTCCGGCCGCGGGCACCTGTTCGCCACGCACGTAGAGACATTTTCTGGGCACCCAGTAGCAGGGCAGCAGGAAGGGGCGGCAATTCTGGGGAAAGTATCGGATATCGAACGTCGGATCGCGCGCGGTGTTTTGAAATATATGTTGCTTGTGAAGCTGAAAACGCTCCAGCGCGATCCAGGCGCCTAGCGCTGGGGGCAATTGTTCGATGACTTCCTGCTGGATGATTTCCGCTGACATGCAGGCGCTCCTTGCCACGGGACGATCGTCTCGGTGCCGACGCCGGAAGATATCACTTTGGCCGACGAGGCCGGAGCACCCCGGGCTGCATCCGCAAGATCCAATAGCTCTAACTCTGTCACCGCCTGCATCGCTGGCTCGCGCAGGGCGTTGACGAGCCCTCGAACTCATCTCGGACAATGCAGCATCCGAAATACGGAAATATTCGATCGATGCGACAGGTCGCGTCCCCAAGGGCCCAGTTTCGGTTCGAATATTTCTCCGCGTGTCACAGCGAGCCGCACTCGATCGGCAGCCCCGAGGCACGGCGGGCGAGTCGCCAGCGCAGCCACCCGATAGCGCCAGGATGAAATTCGCGGCACGAAATGGGGTTGAGTTTCACAGCACCCGCCATAACCCTCGCCGACGCCATCAGGCTGATGGCAAGTCAAGCAGAACCAAAGGAGTATTAGCATGATCAAGCTAGGCAAAGTCTCCGCCGAAACCCGCGATACCAAGTTCCTGAGCGATCCGGAAACGGATGGCCTGCCGCAGATCTTCTTCTAAGAAGAAATAACGCCTGCCTATATCGAGTCAGGTGGGGAAGGCGCATCGCCTCGCGGCCGTGCGCTTTCTCATTGGATCCACACGTGGGCTTCTCTCATGGACGAATACTTGCTGCCACCACACGTGCATTTCTGTCGCCGGGGCGATGCCTTCGTTTTCCTCGATTTGAAACAGGACGACTACACGTTGGTCAACGGCGAGGCCGCGACAGCATTGCGAGCGCAACTATCAATGCACGCCGCCACCACACCGATCCGGATGTCCGATGGCTCGCTTCGAGAATTACTGGAAGGTGGGCTGCTGACGACAAATCGAAGCGCCGGCAAGCGCCTCGCCCTCACTCAGGCTGAACTGGCAACGGAGCAGTTGCTCGAGCCCGGGGCGGTCTCCGGCGTGCGCGTCACATTGACCGATTTCCGGCGATTCTTCGGTGCCTGCACTACCGCGGCTGTCCGCTTGCGATGGGGCCGACTGGAAAACACGATCGCGGCCGTTGCCCGGCGCAAAGCACGGCACTCGTCCCAGCAACTCCTCGACGTGGCCAGGGCCCGCGAACTGACTGCCATCTTCTACAAGCTGCGCACCTTTTTTCCCTTCAACTATCTGTGTCTGTTCGATTCGCTCGCGCTCATAGAGTTTCTCGCCCGCTATCGCATCTTCCCGACGTGGGTCTTCGGCGTGAAGCTGGAGCCGTGGGCCGCTCACTGCTGGATACAAGAGGGATCGCTCGCGTTCAACGAAGGCGTCGAAGAGGCCGCCGGCTACACGCCCATCATGGTCATTTAGAAACAAGGACCTTATGCAGCGCTATATCGCCCTGCTGTGGGACTGCCGTAGTCCGGGCAGTCTGCGGACACTCGACGATCTCAATGTCACATCGACCCTGCCCGTCACCGATTGGTCGACGGCTTATCAGGGAACCGGGATTCTGGTAATGCAGCTTAGAACGCGGCACGGCGCCGCCCGTGTCTATCCGTTGCGCAATCAAGCCGGCGTCGTCCTGGGCAGGCTGTTCGATCGCCGCCACGACGACTATTCGTCAGCGCCCCCGCTGTCCTTCGACGACAGCGAGACTCACAAGATCATCGGCAGCGCCGGCCAGCATCTGATCGACCGCTATTGGGGCTCGTATCTCGCCATCGTTCATGACCTCGAGCGTGCCAGATATCATGTGTTTCGCGATCCCGTCGGCACGCTACCGTGCTATCGCGTCAGTCACGCCGGCATGGAGATCTTTTGTTCTCATATCGAGGACTGCGTTCGCCTGCTGCCCGTGGCTTTCCCGATCAATCGAAGTTACCTCACGCGCTGGCTGTTCTATAGCAGCCTCACCACGGCCGAGACTGGCCTCGAGAACGTGGAGCTGCTGCCGGCCGGAGAACGCCTGACGTTCTCGCGAGGCAACGTTGCACGCTGCCGTGTGTGGGATCCAATAGCGATCGCGCGCAAGCCAGACTTCATTCCAGTCGATGCGGCGGCGAAGCGGCTGCGCTCGACCGTGCAGAACGCGGTGGACGCCTGGGCCTGCTGCTATCGGAACATCACGCATCGTCTCTCGGGTGGGCTGGACTCGTCGATAGTGGCGGGTTGTCTGGCGCAGGCGCCTTCCAGGCCGGCGACGATCTACTTGAACCTCTCCGTCGACGTAGGCTTCGATCAGGAACGTTTCCGGGCGCCGGGAATCGACCCGCGGGTCGCGGAAAAAATCCGCGCGATCGTGGGACACGGCGACGAGCGGCATTTCGCCCGGTTGGTCGCGCGGCGCTGGAATATCGAACTGATCGAAACACAGCGGAACCTGTCCATGGACATGGATCGGCTCTGGCAAGTGCCGCTCAGGACCAGCCCGGCGATGTACTTCACCAAGATGGAAACCAACGATGCGGAGCTCGCGTTGGTGAAATCCCGCGGCACCCAGGCGTTCTTCTCCGGGCAAGCCGGCGACTCGGTGTTTCTCGGCACCCTGCAACCGCTGCCGGCTATGGACTACGCGTACCTGCACGGTTGCAAACGCGGCCTGTGGCGGCAAGTTGCGGAAACATCGGTCCTCAGCAGGGACTCGCTCTGGACCGTGCTCGGCAAAACGTTGTCGCATGGGATTCTGCGCCGACCGTACGCGCCGCCGGTGAGCGTGTTCAATCGGCCCACGCTACTCGACGCGGAACTCGCCAGCGGCCTCACCAGAAAACATTTCACCAGCTCGCTCGCCGAGCTTGCCGCGCGCGCGAAACTTCCGCCGGGCAAACAGAACCACGTGCGAGGCGTGGCCTGGTCCGCGTATTACGACTTCGTCTTTCATAGCGGACAGCATGCCGATCACATCGACCCGCTGAACTCTCAACCGATATGGGAATGCGTGCTGCGACTTCCCACCTATACCATGCTGGCGGGTGGCGTCAGCCGCGGGCTGGCCAGACAGGCCTTCGCGGACTTACTGCCGGAGCAAATCCGCAAGCGTCAGGTGAAAGGTACCGGCGGTCCGTTCTATCAGCATCTGGTCAGGCGCAACCGTGCATTCCTGCGCGAGAGCCTGCTGGATGGCCTGCTGATCAAAGAACGTTATCTCGATCGCCGCAGGCTCGATGAGTGCCTGGCGGCGGACGATCCCTCGCTCACGATTCCGGCGCCTGTCATGCTGAGCTACCTGGCCGCGGAGATCTGGCTGCAGCAGTGGAGCAATCTGGCCGGGCACATCAGTCGGCCGCGGCCGGCGGGATTGCAGAACGCGAGTCCTTGAGACTCGTGCGCCCGCTCTCCTGCAGTTCCCGCAACTTCCGCCAACGCTGATACTGCGCGGCCTTGGCGGGATCGGGATCTTCGTAGCCCTGCAGCCAGAATCGGAACCAGTCGATGTTACGAATGCCGATGGCACGCAAATGCGCAGGCTGCCATTTGATGTGCGTCTCGCCGGTGAATACATAGGCATCGTAGGGCTTGCCGGCCTCAGCCATGTGATTCATGAGCCGGATCTGGCCCGACAGCTCGTTGGCGGCAGCCTGGATCAGAATGGGCGCCTCGATGGTGTCGACGTTGTCGGCCAGGTCGATGCGCTTCCAGAAAGCCAGGCCAGCCCCTTCGGGTTTGACCATCCAGTCGCTGTAGCCCGCTGCGGAGGCTTTCTTGCCAGCACGCGTGGCCTGGTAATACTCCCATTGGCCCCATCCGGGACTGGAGATCGACACCGCCGCCAGTCGATCGTGCTTGAGCAGCATGTACAGGGGCACGAACGAGCCATGACTGACCCCGCCGATGCCAACGCGGCGCGCATCTAGGAACCCACGCGACGCGACGACATCGAGCGCTCGCAGGGTCGACTCCATGTACATCGTGAGGTGGGGAAAATCGAGGTCCACGGAATATTTCAGTTTGACGGAATCCGGCCGGCGGCGCGCGACCCCGCTATCCATCGATGCCGGAAATGTCGTGTTCAACACCACCATCCCACTGGCCGCGAACACGTGCAGCGGCAGCTCGTAGTTCGTGGCGTTATCGAAGCCGACCGCGCTGTACGGTTCGATGACGACCGGATATTTCTTTTTGGCATTGAAATCCGGCGGATAAAGGATGTAGCCGAAGGTGCGTTCGGGATAGGCGCCCGCCAGCGGCTGGCCCGGCTCGTGCCACGCGAACTTCGGCGTTTGCCACTCGAATCGCTCGATCCTGCCCAGACGGATATTGCGAAACTCCGGGTTCACGTCCGCCAGCTCACGGACTTTTCCTGAGCGCATATCTATCGCGACCACGTGCGCGGGGCGCGCCTTGGTCTGCCGGACGCAGATCAAGTGGTCGGTGGCTTGATCGCAGTACCAGAGAAAGTCATCCAGTGTGTGCAGCACAGTCGAGACGGCATCGCGAGTCGGCGACCAAGCGTAGATTCCCGTCTCGCCTCCGCCGCTGCCCTCCCGGCGTAAGAACACTACATCTTGACCTCGCCACCAGATTTTCTCGATGAACCCGGAACATTCCTGCGCGACACAGGCGACAGGACTCGCACCGCTTGTCGAAATCGTCGCGGTGACGCGAAAGGAATAATCGGCGCCGCGCGCCAGCCAGGCAGCGGCACCATCGCCGCGATCTACCGAGAAGATCGCATCTTGGGGGGCCCTTATCGACGTGCGTGCGCCGACACCGCCGGCATTGCGCGCTCTGGCGAGTTTGAACGCTTCATTCTCCGCGTCGCTGGCCAGGCGCTCCTGACGATTGGCGAGAGTCACGATCCACACGGATCGAGCTTTATCCCAACTTCGCTCGCGCCGGGGCAGCAGCAGGTCACCCGAGAAATTCAGATCGTCATCGAATTGATAGCCGCCGCGTTCCTTCTGTTCGTCAAGCGCGCGAATCTCAGCGCGTGGGGTGCCGGCCGCGAAGTACAGCGCGCTGCCATCTTCACTCCAGGCGAATTCCTGCACATCGGCGGCATTGTGGGTGAGTTGCTCTTGCAGGCTTCCGTCGACTTTCGCACGCCACAACTGCAACTCGCCGTTTCGCACGGACGGATACGCGATCCATTGCCCATCGGGCGACCAGCGGGCGACGTGCTTCTCGATCGAGCCGCCGACCCTGCCACCGGGCCCGTCCTGCGCCAGCCGGGCCTCACCACCATCCGCGATTTCAGTCAGTCCACCGCCCGAGGAGTTGCCAACAAACCAGCCGAGTCGATAATTGTTCGCTGTCGGGTCGCCTTGTCGCACCGATATGACGTACCGGCGCCGATCGGGCGACAGGCTCAGCGAGTCGATACGACGCAGAGACGTCATATCATCCATGGTGATGGAACGCGGCTCCGCCTTCGTTACGCTCGGAATGATCAAGGGTAACCGAGCTTCGTTGGCGACGGCCGCGCCCGTGAGCGATGTCATCAAGAGGGCGAGGCACCGCGGAATGACGTGACGTTTCATTGCAACGGTCGCATGTTGTTCAAAACCGAGGGGCTGTCCAAGAACAGCCCCTCCGCCCCGCCCCTTCTTTCCCGCGGTTACCAGGTCTTGGTGAACTCGATGGCAATCAGCCGGCCAATCGGGCTCGCGTTCGCGGGGTCATAGCCCACGTCGAAGCTGGAGGCGCTCGAGATCGCCGTGCCCGGAGGATCTTCATCCAACGCGTTTTGTGCGCTCAGCGCCACGATGAATCCCGAAAGGAAGCCATCGTTGAAACGGTTGGTGAAATCGTACGCGACCCGCAGGTCCACGGTCGTGTAAGCGTCCACTTCTCTCATGGCTGGTGCCGTGGTGATACGGTTGTCCGTATATGAGTCGGTGTGGTTCACAAACAGATTGGTGGAGAACCCTGCCCGTTGCCAGCCCACCATCGCTCGCGCACGCCAGTTGGGCGGATTGAAGATGGTATCCACGGTGTCGGTCTCGCTGGCCGTTCGAGTCACCTGCGTATCCCGCTCCAGGATGTAGGTGCCGCCCACACCCAACAGCAACTTGCCGCCCGCCACTTTGACGTCATACTGCGTCGACAGGTCGATGCCGCTGGTGCTGACGACGCTCAGGTTGCGACGCCGGGCATCGACGATGATGTCGACCTGGTCGGGGGTGAAGTTCGGGTTCAGCGTGGGAGGTGTCAGGAAGGCGCGGAAACCCGTCAAGCCCAAGCGGCTGATCGCAACGAACTGGTTGACCATATCGGCGCTCGGGTCGTTGAAGATCAGATCGCCATACACCGCGGGATTCGACAGGATGACCGCCGGAGTCGCGGGCGTCGCAATCAATCCGGAATAGCGGATCTTGTAATAGTTGGCGGACAGCGTCAGCCCGTCGACCGACTGCGGAACGAATTCGAAGCCGAACGAGGAGCTTTCCGATTCCTGCGGCTCCAGTCCGGAAACATCGGTGCCCGTGACCTGCAGCAGATAGCGCTGGCCGACGCCAGGAATGTTGGCGAATGCAGCAATCCCGCTGTTGGATGCGAGGTTGTAGTCGGCCAGATTGGGAGCCTTATAAGAGGTGCCGTAACGCCCGCGCAGACGAAAACCGGCCACCGGCTCGTACATCAAACCGACTTGAGGATCGACGGACGAACCCGCCGTGGAGTAATCGTCATAGCGACCGGCCAGAGACAATTCGAGACGCCGGATTCCCTCGACCGCATTGCCGTCCCCGAAGATCGGCACATACACTTCACCGAAGGCGCTCTTGATATTCTGATCGGCATCGACACTGAAATTGACGGCGCCGCCGATGGCCCGTTTGGAAAGATCCGAGTACGACTCGGAGCGATAGCCCACACCTAGCGCCGCGCGCACGGGGCCACCCGGCATCTCGAACAATGTACCGTCGATCTTGGCTTCGCCGGCCTGGATTTCGAATTCGGAATCGAACAGGAAGGTATTGTCCGCGCCGGTGAGCAGGCGGCCGTTTTGGGTCTGTTCCAGCTCGTTATGGGCGTAGCTGCCGGAAACTTCGAGTTGCCAATCGCCACCGAAGTTCCAGTCCAGGCCCAGCGTCGTCGCCACCTGCGGATTGTCCGAGGTCGTGCTCTCGTTCATCGTCACGCGACCGCCGAAGTTATAACTTTCACGCTTGGAATACAGCGCATCCGCAAACACACTGAGCGAGCCGGTGAGGCTCTGGCGACCGGTGAACAGCGCCGAATAGTTCTTTTCTTCCGGCGACAAGGAACCGACGATCGACTGGCTCGGCACAAAATCGCGATCGCTCGCCAGCAACAAGTCACGCTTGTAGTACTCCACCGAGAGCAGCGCGTTTCCGGAATCCCAGGCACCTCCCACCGCCTGGCTGCCGCGGTATTCGTCGATACCGTCAGCCGTGCCCGCGCGCAGACGGGTCTCGGCGCCTTCGAAATCGTCTCTCAGGATGAAGTTGACCACACCGCCGACTGCATCGGAGCCATATAACGCCGAGGCGCCGTCCGGCAGGATTTCCACGCGTTCGACGGCTGACAGAGGTAATGCGGAGATATCGACAGCCGCCGAACGGAAGCCCGGCGCCAAACGCCGGCCATTGATCAGCACGAGGGTTGTGCCTTCGCCGACGCCGCGAAGATTGATTGCCGCGCCTTGCTCGCGCGAACCGCCGACGCCCGGAATATTCAAACCGCTCTGATTCGCCAATGCAAAGTTCTGCGTCACCGACTCCAGCAGCTTGGCTACGGTGCTATAGCCGGTCGAGTCGATATATTCACGCGACAAGACGGTGACCGGCGCCGTGTTGTTCTCGATGCCGCGAATGTTCGTACCCGTGACGATGATCTCTTCGATATCGGTCAAGGGCCGACCCTCGACCATGCGCGCGCGTTGTGCCGCGCCTTCGCCGGTCTCGGCCTGCGCGAGCCGGATACGGCCATTGCTCCCGCCGTAAGCGCCGCTCGTCGTTGCCGACGGATCTGCGCTCGCCAGCTGGATCGTGACCGTCTTGTCATCCAGATGACGATAAGTGAGGCCCGTGCCTTCGAGCACTTCCTTCAGTGCCTGCTCGGTCGTGGCCTTCATCTTCAGTGGCGGTGCGGACCGGTCATCGACCAGCTTCTTGTCGAAAAGAATGTTGCTCTCGGTCTGCGCGGCGATCTCTCTCAACGACTTCGCCAGCGGCTGCTCAGGCAAATCCCATTCAGTCACAGCCTGCGCATTGACCGCGGACGCGAGAATGGCCAGTACACTCCCTGTCAGTGCTGCTGCGCGGTGAGCGCGGCGGGCGCTGCTACGAAATGTCCGATTGTTGATGCTCAAAGTGGTCTCCTCACCGATGAATCCCCAATCCCCGGGCTCCTGAACATTTGTCAGGATTTTTGACACATCGGTAATCGACGTTGCAGCCTCCAGAAATCCTCACTGAATAGGTTTGCCAGCCAGAATTATTTCGCTGCCACGCTCGATGACGGTGAGACCGTACGCTTGCGCGACGGCTTTGGCGAAATGCGGAGAGTCCCCAGCTTGAAATAATCCATTGATGCGGATCGCCGCCGCGTCGGGATCGGCGACGATGAGCTTGTTCTCGTTATATCTGTTCATCTCGACGACCGCGGTTTGCAGCGGTGTGTCATCCAATATGACCTGCCCGCGACGCCAGGCAGTCGTCTTCTCGATGGACGGCGTGTCGAGCTTCGTGGCGGAGCCGGCGTCGAACGTAAGCCGCTGGCCGGCCGCCAGCTTGAATTCGCCGCCGCCGTTGCGTGCATCTGCAGTCGCGGGCGCCGGTGTTTGTTCGATCGCGCCGGGCGCATCGAGGGTCGGCTGAATCAGCTCGGGCAGCGCCGGCACCACCGGGGACACCAGCACGCTTCCCTCCACCAATGTGACCGCCAGACGCTCGACGTCCTTGCGTACGACAAATGAAGTGCCAAGCGCTTTGACCTGACGATCGCCCGCGACGACGATAAACGGCCAATCGCTGCGCTTGGCGACGTTGAACAACGCCTCGCCTCGACGCAGCTCGACCCGGCGCGCCTGCTTGTCATACTTCACCGCGATGCGGGTATCGGTATTTAGAAAAACGCGGGTGCCGTCCTCGAGTACCAACTGGCGCTGCTCCCCGACCGCAGTGGCGACGACACCCACGTTTTGAAACCAGAAGATTCCGACGATGGTCAACGCGACCATACAAGCGAGCGCTGCCGCCATCGCACCCCAACGCGGCCGGTGCTCCACGTGACGCAGCGGCCGGAACGGCACGACGCTGCGCAACTGCTCCGACTCTTCCCAGACCTCGGTGGCCAATTCGAAGGCGCGGGCATTCTCCGGATGCGCGTGCAACCAGCGGCGCAGACCATCCTCGATCGCACGACCCCGCGCGTCGCCGTGCAGCTTCGCGATCCATACACTGGCTTCGGCGAGTCGCTCCGGCGAGATGGGCTGTGTAGTTGGCGCTTCCGTGGGGCTCATTCCCGTTGCCGATCGATGGCGAGAATCGTGACGGCGCTCGCGACATGCTTCTCGACGGCGCTCACGCTGATGCGCAGGCGGCGCGCGATCTCGGCGTGACTGAAGCCGTACAGACGATGCATGAAGAAAACTTCCCGTGTCCTCGGGTTGGCGCGATCTAGCGCATCCCGCATCCTCATCAGACGTTGCTCGGCCGCAAAAACCTCATCCGGGGTGGGCTCGAGGTCCGGCAGTTCCAGCTCCTCGATCGGCTCGCTCTCGTAGCTGTCGAGCCGGGCGTGGCGATGCTGATCGACCGCGAGATTGAGCGCGGTCCGCGTGAGGAACGCTTCCTGGTTCTGGACCTGGCCGCCCTGGCGGGTATAGGCATGCAGGCGGAGCACTGCTTCCTGCACCAGATCCTCGGCCTGTTCCGGCGTCGCGCCGCGTCGGCGGAGCAACTTCTTCAGGCCCCGCAACTGCCCCAAGAGCACATCCATATGAAGCCTCAACGTTATCGCCAGGCAATGTTGCCGTCGTCATCCTTATCTGTTCGAGCTCTCCGCTAAACGCGCGGCATATTGCTCGATTCGACCCGCCGGTGACAACGGAGTCCAATCGGCCACGGCGTTTACTGCCGGAATAAACAAATGCCTGCGCACATGCAGCATCGATCGGTAATAATCGGCGACCGAGAGTTACCGCACGGTACCGTGCCCAAACCCACAGGGAGCTGCTGCTAGTGAATACTTGCTTCGTAGCGCGCGCGATCGCATCGATTGCCATCGGCCTGGCGAGCGTCTCGATACACGCCGCCGAACTTCGCACCATCACCCACGAAGATGTCTGGCTGTTGCCGAGAGTCGGTGCGCCGGCCGTCAGTCCGGACGGCAAGCTCGCGATCTTCAGCGTGACCGAGCCGGCATACGCCAACGATCAGCAAGCGAGCGATCTGTGGTTGGTGGCGACCGACGGCAAATCACAGCCCCGCCGGCTCACGCAAACCCGCGCGTCCGAATCCGGCATGACCTGGAGCCCGGACGGCAAGCGCATCGCCTTCGCCACGAAGCGCGAGGGCGATGAAGCCAACCAGATCTATATTCTGGACATCGCCACTGGCGGCGAAGCCTTGCGGGCCACGACGATCAGCACCGGCGCCCGCTTGCCGAAGTTCTCACCGGACGGTCGCAAAATCGCTTTCACGAGCGATGTGCCGCCCGAGAGCCGCAGCGATGAAGACAGCAAGCGCATCGTCGCGGAAGAGAAGGCACGTAAATATAAAATTCGCGCGTACGACAGTTTCCCGATCCGCAATTGGGATACGTGGCTGGCCGAGAATCGCCAGCCGCACGCCTTCGTACAGACCATCGGCGCGAACGACGCGCGCGATCTGTTCGCCGGCACCGAGATGATCAAACAGCCCGGCTTCGATGGCCGCAGCACTCAGGGCGGCAGCGAGCTGGATCTGCTCTGGGCACCCGATGGCGAAAGTTTGCTCTTCTCCGCCTCGCGAAACTCCAACCGCGGCGCCTTCGATTACACGAATGCCGAGTTGTGGCAAGTCTCCACCCGGGGCGGCGAGCCGAAGCGCCTGACCGGTAGCGACGATCTGAAAGGGGGTGACAGCTGGAGCGAGCCGGAATTCAGCCCCGACGGCCGTACTTTGTATGCGCTTCGAGAAGTGCGGGGCAAATCGGTGTTCAGCCCGACGCATCTGGCGGCCTTCGACTGGCCGTCGCTGCAGCGGCGCGCCGATATCACTTTGCCGGGCGAGCGCGATCCGTTGAATTTCTCGGTCGCGCCGAACAACCGCGACATCTATCTGCTCGCCGAAGACGCGGGCCATTCGAAGATTTATCGCGGCAAGAGCACGGGCGGCGAGGCGCAGCTCGCGTTCGATGTGAAGGCCGGCGGATACGGCAACCTGGTCGGCGCGGATCGAGCCAGCGCGCCGGTGCTGATCGCGAACTTCGATAGCGCCGTCAGCCCGTCGGAGGTCGTGCGCATCGACCTGCAGCGTGGCAATCATCAGGCGCTGACGCGCTTCACGGCCGACAAGATCGCGCAGCTCGACCTGGCGCCGGTGGAACATTTCTGGTTCGACAGCAAGCGCGGCGCGCGCATTCACAACATGCTCGTGCGTCCGCCCGGCTTCGATCCGGCGAAGAAATATCCGTTGCTGGTGCTGATGCATGGCGGTCCGCACAGCATGTGGCGCGACACATTCTTCCTGCGTTGGAACTATCATTTGCTTGCGGCGCCGGGCTACGTCGTACTGCTCACCAACTACACCGGCTCGACCGGATTTGGCGCGGACTTCTCGCGGGCCATTCAGGGCGATCCTCTGGAAGGCCCGGCGCTCGAGATCAATCAAGCCGCCGACGAGGCAATCGCTCGTTATTCGTTCATCGACGGCTCGCGTCAGTGCGCCGGCGGCGCGAGTTATGGCGGCCATCTGGCGAACTGGATGCAAGCGAGCACGACGCGCTATCGCTGTCTGATCAGCCACGCCGGCCTGATCAATCTCGAAAGCCAGTGGGCCACCAGCGATGTCACCTATTCGCGCGAGCAGAACATGGGCGGCCCGCCGTGGCAGCAAGGCGTCGACTGGAACAAACAAAATCCGATTCGCTATGCGGCGCAGTGGAAGACACCGGTGCTGGTGACCGTCGGCGAACGTGACTTCCGTGTGCCGCTGAACAATACGCTCGAATACTGGAGCGTGCTGCAACGTCAGCAGATAGAGAGCCGGCTGCTGGTGTTCCCGGACGAGAACCACTGGATCCTGCAGGGCGAGAACAGCCGGCAATTCTTCAACGAGGTCCGCGACTGGCTGGCGCGCTGGCTGAAAGCTCAGTAACGTTTGCGGGTGCCAGCTTCAGGAGAACGTGCAATGTCTACACGCCGCCAATTTCTAGGCCGATCCGCCGCGGTGCTCGCCGGTTCTTCGCTCCTGAGCGGCACCTGGCAATCGCTGGCCGCCGCGGCAAGCGAGGGCGCGATGTTGAAACGAACCATTCCCTCCAGCGGCGAGGCCGTGCCGGCGATCGGCATGGGCACCTCGGGCAGCTTTGAAATCACGCCGGGCAGTCCGGAATACGAAGCGCTCAAGGAGGTGCTCAAGCGCTTCTTCGATGGCGGCGCTACGCTGATCGATACCGCGCCGACTTACAGCAATGCCGAAGACATCCTCGGACCCTTGCTCGCCGAAGCCAAACTGCGCCCGAAAGCATTCATTGCCACGAAGCTCTCGGGCGTGGTCGGTCGCGACAAGGGCCTGGCGCAATTCCAGAAGACGCTCAAATCGTTGCGCACCGACAAGGTGGAGCTGCTCCAGGTTCACAATCTGGGCGACTGGAAAACCCAGCTGGCGCTCGCGCGCGAGCTCAAGGCGCAAGGCAAGGTGAAGTACACGGGTATCACGCATTATCTGGATTCCGCCCACGATCAGCTCGCCGACGTCGTTCAGGAAACCAAGCCGGACTTTTTGCAAATCAACTATTCGGTCACCAATCGCGGCGCCGAGCAGCGGCTGTTTCCAATGGCTCGGGAGCTGGGCATCGCCGTGCTCGCCAATCGCAACTTCAACGACGGCAAGCTGTTCAATCAAGTGAAGGACAAGCAGCTGCCGGGCTGGGCGCGCGAGATCGGCGTAACTTCCTGGGCGCAGATGTTTCTAAAGTTTTGCCTGAGCAATGAAGCGGTGACCGCGGTCATTCCCGCCACCGGCAAGCCCGATCGCCAATCGGACAATCTCCAGGCCGGCTACGGACCGTTGCTGTCGGCTGCGCAGAAGAAAGAGCTCATCGGTCTGTTCAGCTGATGGCTCGATCAGGCTGTCGCGGGCAACCACCCGCGGCAGCCTGTTCAGCCGTGACTTCAGCTTTTCGTTTTATCGGCCGCGTCCGGCTTCGCCATCGGCACCAGCGCGGACACGCTCAGCTCCGGTGTTTGCAAGGACACCTCGTGCGGGATGCACTGGACGCGATCGGCCTGGATCTTCACCGCCAGCTTCGGCAGCACGTGATCGCGCAGGCCTTGCATCAGCTCGCAGTCGCCGGGCTCCAGATCGAGGCTGCGGTCGCGGGACAGCTCGACTGTTTTCCATTCGGCGGGGAATGTTTCATCGAGCTTGCTGGCCGGCACACCGAGCCGCTTGAGCAACTCATCGCGACTGGTCTGAGACGGCGTCTTCGTCAGGTCCGCCACTGGCACCGGCGTCGCGGTCGTGATGGTGATGAAGAAATTCCGGGACGGCCGATTCATCGTGCAGCCTTGCGCCATCACTCGGGTTTGTTGGTGCGCGCCCAGCGCTCGCAGGATCGCTCGTATCCGATCCTCGGCCGCGTCGCAATCGTACGCCGTCGTGAAACCGGTGTAGCTGTAACGAATCTCCTGGGTCTTCCAACCGGCCTGAACCGGCGCTGAACTGTCGGCGTGCCCCGCCAGCGGCAAGAGCAGGCCGCCGCAGACCGCGGCGATGAACGTATTTCTCGACCTGTGGGCGCGCATAGGCACTCTCCGAAACACCTGGCTGTGACCGGGGCTCTATCACTTGGACGAACCACACCCCGGCATGTTCCCGCGCGGCCCGGACGAGGTCGTTAAAACTCGTTCATGAATCACTCGATAGGGTCACGCTGACGATGCTTCAGCACGACTTGGCCGCCTCGCTATCTTCGAATATTTCTTTTGATACGAGCCGTGCGCTCACGTGTTTGATCCGAGGCGAGCGCGGCAGAGGGGGCTCTCGATCACCCGCGACTCGCCGCGTCCTGTTTCTTGCGTGGCGAGCCACGAGCGAGACGCGCTTCGACGGAAGCGGCGGAGCGAACGGAGCGACGCTTGAGAGCGCTACGCACGTCACTTTCCAGGGCTCCCTTGTCTTCGGCCGGCGCAGCAATGGTCGGCAGAGCGCTCACCCGGCCCATCAGCCACAGCGCGGTGGCGTAGATGCCCGCGCTGACACCCGGATCGCCGCGTTCCATCCGGATCAGGGTGGGGACTGAAATGCCCAGACGCTTGGCCCAGGTTCGCTGGGATTCCCGGCGCCGGACGCGGGCGATGGACAGGTTTTCGCCCAGCGTTTGCAATGCTCGAGCCGCCGCGGGGGGCAGGGTGATGTTAGTTCAGGCACCTCCGAGGCAGGCCGCCTTGGAATCGTCGTCGGGCGCCCCCACCCCTGCCGATCGGCCCGGAAAATCCTCACAGTCATGACCCCCGAAGACGCGCCCCCGAATCTGATCGAGGTGTTTCGCTCGCTGCGAATGCCCGATTGCGACCAGCAGACGCTGATTCTGTCGGCGGTCGGCATCCATTCTTGGACCGTGGTCCGCGGGGGGATGTTCGTGGTCGTCGTGCCCGAGGAGTCGGCGGCACTGGCTGTCCGTCATCTGACCGAGGTCGCGCAGGAGACGCGAACGCCGGTTCATATTCCCAAGCTGCCGAAACTCAAGCCGCGCGCCTGGACCGGCTCGATCCTGTACGCGCTGGTGATGATGGCGGTTGCCTATGCCGCCGGCGGTGGCCTGTTTGGTTTCGACTGGCTCGAGGGTGGCGCGCTGAACGGCGCGATCCCAGCGACGCATGAATGGTGGCGCGTCGTGACCGCGCTGACCCTGCACGCCGACGTCGGCCATCTGCTCAGCAATCTCGCCTTCGGGACGGTACTGGGTTTTCTAGTGTCGCGCGCAGTGGGCGGCGGCGTCGCTTGGGGTGCCATTCTGATTGGCGCGATGATGGGCAACGCGCTCGATGCGTCGTGGATGCCGGTGGAGCAACGATCGATCGGCGCATCGACCGCGGTGTTCGCGGCGCTCGGCATATTGAGCGCGTACTCCTGGACGCTGGAAACCGCCACCAACCTGCGTTGGGCGAAGCGACTCGGCCCGCTGATTGCGGGCGTCATGCTGCTCGGATTTCTGGGCGCGGGCGGTGAGCGCACCGACGTGGTTGCGCACGTGACTGGATTCGCGAGCGGTTGT
>JAEWAF010000001.1 GCA_023391815.1 Pseudomonadota bacterium | reverse complement strand
GGCCTGCATGGGGCCCGCCCCTCTCGCGTTTCTTACTTGTTGTCTTAGAACTTGAAGCGCACGCCGCCGTGGAACATGGTTCCGAAGCGGTCGTACAGCGTCACGTTCGACTGACCCTGGTAGAAGCCAGCGCCACGGCCGCCCGCAACCTTGGCCGGATCTTCGTTCGTGAGGTTCTCGATCACCAAGTACAGCTCGCCCAGGTTCTCCAGCTTGTAGTTGATACCCAAGTCGAAGTAGTGAGCCGCAGCGATGTGGTTGTCGTTGATGGTGTTGTTGTACCCCATGGCCTGCGCCTCGGCGAGCGTCGGGCAGCTGCCCACGTCGCACTCGAGGAAGCCATTGTTGTACTTGCCCGAGCTGATGCCACGCATCGACAGGGTCACCGACACCGGATTCCAGTCGTAACCGGCCGAGAGCAGGTAGCGGTACTTCGGACCCGAGAGGTTGGCGCCGAGGCCAATGCCTGCATCGTCCGAGTTGATGCCCTTGCCGTCGATCTTCGCACCGGTCGCGGTGGTCGTCTCCAACTTGTCCACGAACGTACCCATCGCACGCAACGTCAAGTCGCCAGGGCCGACCGCGAGGCGATACGTGGCGTCCACGTCGATGCCGCTTGCAGTCTCACCCACGATGTTCTCCGGATAGGAGGTGACCACGTCGATGAAGCCGGCGGCATTACGGTGGATCTGCGAGCACAGCTGCGGATCGCCGCCCTGGTAGCAACCCTCGATGATCTCGCGCGTGCTGCGCACGTAGATCGTGCCGTCGACCTCGATCTTGTAGTAGTCGATAGACATCGTGAAGCCTGGCAGGAAGCGCGGCGTCAACACCACACCGATACCCGTCGTATCGGCTTCTTCCGGCTTCAGGCCCAGGTTGCCGAGGGTCTGGCTCTGCATGAAGTAGGTCGGTGATCCCGCCAGACCCAAGTCGATGTTGTTACCCGTTCCACCTGAGCCCTTGTTGAACAACTCGCCCAAGCCCGGTGCGCGAATGTCGCGCGACCTGGTGAAGCGGAAGCGCGCATCTTCGAGCGGCGACCAGACCAAACCGGCCTTCCAGGTCGTAACCTGTCCGGACTCGCTGTAGTCCGTGTAGCGAACCGCGCCGTTGAAGTCGAGCACGTCTGCGCCCGGCACATTCTTCAGCAACGGGACCACCGTTTCCACGAAGCCTTCGTTCACCGTGTACTCGCCGGTCGTGGCCTTGTAGTTACCCGCGAAGAATGCGCTCGCCTGGTCCAGCGCGCTCACCGAGCCTTCCGAGGACTCCTTGCGATGCTCGGCACCGAAGGCGAGAGACACCGGGCCCGCCCAGTTGTCGAACGGCTCGCCACTCATGCTGGCCGCAATGACCTGCTGCTTCAGAGTGATGTCCGACCAACCCATGTCGGTGATGTAGTCGATCGACTGCTGCGTGTTCACGCCCACGCCCATCGGGTTGTAAGGACGGCAGTTCGGATCGACCATGATGTTCAGGAACTGGTCACGCGGGCCGCAAACGATCCTGCCGGTGGCCGGATCACGGACCGCGTTGAGCGCCGCGGCGTATCGCGCGTTGACGCGGTTGGTCGGCGTCTTCGAGACGATGTTCTGCTCGCCATGGACATACGAAGCGTCCCAGTTCCATTCCTTGCCGCCGAGATCGAAGTTACCTTCGAAGCCGAGCACACCGCGCTTCAGCTCACGCTCGTTGATACCCTGCAGGTAGTGCATGTCGCCGTTGAACGTACCCACGTCGATCGCGTCGACATTGTTCGCCTCCATCACACGGCGGAGTTCCGGGTCGAGGAAGGCGTTGTCGCGGTAGACGAACACGCTGCCGCCGTTGTTCAGGATGGGGACGACCTGCTCGTTGTGCGACCAGGTGCTGCCATACTGCAGGTCGACGAAGGTCGTAACGTTGTCGGTGATATCGAAGCTCGCGCGGCCGAACAACGTTTTACGCTGCAACGGCAGGGCGATCGTCGTGGCGCGATCGACGCGCGACGCTTTCCAGTCGCCGCCCGTCATGGTCGGATCGCTCACCAGAGTGCCGAACTGGAACGGAAGCACGTTGCCGCCGGCCCCCCACTGGGTGCCACGCAGGGCGCACGCGCCCGGGGACGGCGTGAGCCTGTTGCCGGGCTGGCCGGTCACGAGATCGACGTACGGTGTGATGTTTCGACAGCCGATCGTCAGGCCGCCGAAGGTGCCGTTCGAAACGCCGGCGTTATGGACCGTGAGCAGCGAGGGCTGGCCCGCCTGGTTACGGTTCGGGTTGGTCATCAGCTGGAACGAATCATCCGCCCAGCTGCGATCGTTGCCGATGATGCCCTTGTCATCGGAGTACTCGCCGCTGAACAAGAGGTGACCACGGTCATCGGCGAACTTGGTGCCGGCAGTGAGCGTGATCTTGTAGTTCTCGCCATCACCGGCGGTGGTCGCGCCGTAGTCGACGTTACCCTTGACGCCAGTGAACTCCTTATCGAGCACGAAGTTCACGACGCCCGCGAGCGCGTCCGAGCCGTACACGGCCGACGCACCGCCCGTCACGACGTCCACGCGCTCAACGAGGCCGCTCGGGATCATGTTCACGTCGACCGCGCCCGAGAGCGTGCCGGTGGCGATGGTCGAGCCGACGAGCCGCTTGCCGTCCTGGAGCACCAGAGTGCGGTTCGCACCCAGGCCGCGCAGGTTCAGGATGTTCGTACCGGCGGTACCGGAGCTGATGTTCGAGGAGCGATTACGCGGGGTCTGGCTGTTCGTGAACGCAGGCAAGCGGTTCACGGAGTCGGCGATCGTCACCGTCGCCATCTTGTTCAATTCTTCCGCGCCCAGCACGGAGACGGGCGTCGGGGCTTCATAACCGTCGGCACGCGCGATGCGCGAACCGGTCACGGTGATCGCTTCGAGCGTATCGCCGCCCGCCGGTGCGGAGCTGCCGCCGGTGTCGGTTTGAGGCTGAGGCGATGGGCCGGCCTGCGCCACCTGCTCGGTGGTTTCCTGCGCCATTGCGCTCATCGCAACGAAACTGGTCAGCGCGAGCAACGTCACGCTCGCCGGTCCCAATGCGCGTCTCACCGCTCCAGAAACCGGGCGCTCGCCCAGACGTGCTGCGCTTCGATCGTTCATCGTCATATTCCCCCTTTAGGAAAATTATTCTCCCGCGTCGTTTGCGCCGGCGGACTCCGTCGCGAGCTCGCGGATGATGAGGTCACCAGATGAGGCAGGGCCTTGGGCGCGCCACATGCTTCATTTCGCGGGACATCCTACGCGCGTCGGGTCGCAGGAATTTACTGATAATGTGTACCGCCACTCGGGGTCGCAGCATGAATCGAGCGCGAAGGCGCAAGTTGACGACATTAGTTTGCGCCTGCCGGAGCGACGCACTCCCAAGGTGCGTTTTCGCCACACCGAAGTCGCATGCAAAGCGGTTGAAGTGAATTGCGCCGACGCGCTACTTTGAAGACGAGCGTACACGCACGTGTGCGCATCGACACCGACACCAATGTCATCGCGAACGTGCGCGTTCGCTCGGGGGAATTTCAGATCATGCCTTCCATGTCGATGGCCCATGCCATGTCCAACTGCCTGCGCATCGCCTCCTTGGCGAGCCTTGCTTTCGCCGCCGGCACGGCGCTCGCCGATGCACCGACACAACGACTCAATCCGATGATCGGGTTGATCGAGCAAGGCAAGCCCGTGATGGGGTTGTATGCGCCGAGCAATCGCAAGCCGCCGGGCGCGCCGGCCGATGCGCCGGTCCCGCACAAGTCGCCGGCGGAGCTCGCGAAGGAAACGGTGAGCTACAAGCTCTCCGACTTCGTGTTCGATGGGAGCATGGAGTACAAGTACGAGGAGACGCTGCCCGTCTTCACCGAGTTCGCCAAGGCGCTCAATGCTGAGAATCATCTGAGCAAAACGCCCTACCCGCACATCGCCTATCCGATGGTCGTGAAGATTCACGAGATCGCCCCGGATCCGGAGCTCGCCGCCAAACACATCGGTCAGCAGCTCGATCTCGGCGTGAGCGGCATCATGTTCGTCGGCGTCGAAAGCCCCGAGGAAGTGAAGCGCGGTATCGCGGCCATGCGCTATCCCGCTCAAGGCGGCACGCGCGCCGACTCGGTCGGTTCCGCCCCGAAGTATTGGGGGTTGAGCGAGAAGGAATATCGAGCGAAGGCGGATCTGTGGCCGCTGAACCCTAAGGGCGAGCTGATCAACTGGGTCGTGGTCGAGAGCAAGGAAGGCTTGAAGCACGTGCGTGAGATCGCCGCCGTCAAAGGCATCGGCGTGCTGTGGCCGGGCGCGGGCACGTTGCGCCAGGTGTTCTCGACGACCGGTGCGGATGGCAAGCGCGTGGTCGACGAACAGGCGTGGGAAGGCGCGATTCAATCGGTGCTCTCCGCCTGCAAGGAGTTCAAGGTTGCCTGCGGCATCCCCACGACGCCCGATCAGATCGAGATGCGCATGCGCCAAGGCTTCAGCGTGTTCGTGATGAACTGGGGTGAGGCCGGGTTCAAGACCATCGAGGTCGGTCGCAAGGCCGGCGGCCGCAGCTAAAAATCGCGTCTCTTGCTCCGGTGGCGCTAGCACGCCACCGGAGAATCGCCTATGCCCTTGCTGCCAAGATTCAACCGCCCCTTGGCACGTTAGTCTCCGCCCGTCCGCCGAGATCAGGGCCGATACTCCGCATGGGCTACACCGACACTACCGATACTCAGCCAGTCACTCAGCTGTTAGTACAATGGCATCAGGGCGATGAGCAGGCGCTGGCGCGACTCACCGCCCTGCTCTACGACGATCTGCGCAGGCTCGCGCAAGGCTATCTGCGACGCGAACGAGCCGATCACACCATCCAGAAAACCGCCCTCGTGCACGAGGCCTTCGCACGGCTCGTCGATCAGCAAGCGGTCGATTGGCAGGGCCGCTCACATTTTTTCGCCCTCGCCTCGCGGCTCATGCGGGGGATTCTCGTCGATCATGCGCGGGCGCGGCTCGCCGATAAACGCGGCGGTGGGGCCCGAGCGCTGAGCCTGGATCATTTGGCGGGGGGATCTGCGGAGGAAGATGGCATGCCGCTCGATGTCACGACGCCCACGGCCCTTCAACATCTGGATGAGCACACCCAGGAAGACGTGTCCGCGATCGATGAAGCGTTGAAGCGGCTCGAGGAAATCGATCCGCGCCAGGCGCAGATCGTTGAGATGCGCTACTTCGGCGGTCTGACTATCGAACAAACCGCCGACGCGATGGGCATCTCGGACGCGACCGTCAAACGCGAATGGATGCATGCCCGCGCGTGGCTGCGCTGTGAGCTTGGAAAAAATCATTGATGCGATCCGAGCAGTGGCGCCGAGCCAAGGACGTCTTCAACGCGGCCGTCGAACTCCCCATTCGCGAGCGCGAGCTGTTCATCCGTCGGGCCTGCGAAGACGATGTCGATCTTCGTCGCGATGTCGAAGCGCTGCTCAAAGCGCACGAGCGATCCGATAGCTTCATCGAGCAGCCGGCCGCGCAACGCGCCGGATTTGTATCGCCCCCCATCGACTGGATCGGTCGGCGCTTCGGGCCGTATCGCATCGTGGGTCAAGTCGAGCGCGGCGGCATGAGCGAGGTGTATCGCGCCAGTCGCGACGACAATCAGTACCGCAAGGACGTTGCGATCAAGTTCTTACGGCATGGGTTCGATTCGGAGTCGCTGTTACGGCGCTTCCGCGCCGAGCGACAGATCCTCGCGCAATTGAATCATCCCCACATCGCGCACCTGATCGATGGCGGCACGACCGAGAATGGGATGCCCTATCTCGTGATGGAGTACATCCAGGGCCAGCCGATCGATGTTTACTGTGAGCAACGCAAGCTCGATATCCGCGAGCGCGTGGATTTGGTTCGCACACTGTGCGGGGCGGTGCACTACGTGCATCAGCACTTGATGGTTCATGGAGACTTGAAATGTAACAACGTGCTCGTCACCGAGCGCGGTGTGTTGAAGCTGTTGGACTTTGGGATTGCGAAGTTGCTGAACCCGGCGCCTGCGTTGGGGGGCGCGGTGACGCTGGGCGGCGGTGACCGTGTGTCGAGCGGCTACATCGCGCTCACGCCCGACTATGCCAGCCCCGAGCAACTGCTCGGTGAACCCATCACGACCGCAAGCGATGTGTATTCGCTCGGCGTGCTGCTCTATCGAGTGCTTGCGGGCCGCCTTCCCTTTCACATGCGAAGTGCACTCTTGCCCGAAGAGATCAAGGAGCTGTGCGAGCTCGTGCCGGCGCCGCCGAGCGAAACGGCGCAACGAGCAGGTGAGAGTTATCGTGTGTTCGCGCGTCAGCTCGAAGGCGATCTCGACAGCATCATATTGAAGGCGATCGCGAAGGCGCCGGAGGATCGATACGGTTCGGTCGAGCAGCTTTCCGAAGATCTGTTGAGCTATCTGCGCGGGTTCCCCGTTCGCGCACACCGCGACAGTGCCGCCTATCGGGCGAAGAAGTTCGTGCTTCGCAATCGGCTCGCGACCGCGGCGATGGCGTTGTTTGTGATCGCGATGACGGGCGGGATTGCGACGACGCTTTGGCTCGCTCACATCGCGGATCTCGAGCGCGGACGCGCATCGCGTAACTTCGAGATCGTTCGGAAGTTCGCGAATAGTTATATGACGGAGGTACATGGCGCGATCGAGGACCTCCCTGGCTCGATCACGGCGCGGAAGCTCTTGATCGATACCTCGCTCAAACATCTCTCGGAGCTTGCCAAAGAAGACACTCGCGACAATCCACGGATCCGGCGGGATCTGGCCAATGCGTACGAGAAGATTGGAGACATCCAAGGACGCCTTGGCGATGCCAACATGGGCGATACCCCGGGCGCGATCGCAAGCTATCGCGTGGCTATACGCACTCGTCAATCGTTGCTTGCGGATGAAGGCGGCGGCGTCGAGCTGCAGCGGGATCTGCTTCGAGCGCATGGCAAGCTTGCGGAGTTGTTGACGGTTGCGAACGAACCAGATGCCGCGAACGCGCAGTTTCGCGAGATCAATCGGATCGCCGCCGCGCTTGCGAGCGCACCGGAGGCGACTGCGGACGATCGTCGCGCGCTCGGCAACGCTTACTTGTCCTATGGCTGGCACACCGCGTTGCTGGGTCGTCTCGATGAGGGACTGGCGCTCATGCGTCAGGCGGCGGCTCTGTATCGTGAGGAGCTGATCGCCCTGCCCGACGATGTCCGCCTTCATCACAATCTCGCCTTGAGCCACCATCGCGTGGGTCACGTGCTCGTCGAGCGGACCGATCGCTATGAGGAAGCCGCTGAAAGCCTCTCTCAAGCGCTGTCGATGTGGCGGACCATGACCGACCTCGCCCCGAGCGGCACTGATCTGTCACGGGCGCAGGCGTACACGGCCATGGCCTTGGGCACGGCGCGGTTGAAGTTAGATCAGCCGCGGGAAGCCATGCCGTTGTTTGAGGAAGCGTATCGACGATTCGAAACGTTTCGGGTAGCGGACGCGGGAGATTTCGAGGCGCCCATCGCGGCGGCGCATGCGCTTTCCAAGATCGCGGCGGCGTTGCTTGCGATCGATGAACCGCGCGAGGCGCTCGCGAGGCTCACGATCGCGGAACAGTTGTTACGCACTCAGGCGCCGAGCGCGGATCTGGAATTGCCGGAAACGAAATATTACGAGGGCCTCGTGTATTTGGAGTTGGGGAAGACGCACGCTCGGCTCGCGGCCGAGGGCGGCCCGCTCACGAAGCCAGAGCACCGGAAGCTCGCGCGGCGCTGGTTAGAAGAAACGATCTCGGCGATGCGACGTGCGTCGGTGGATGTGGCGCACGGGCAGCAAGCGAAAGCACGGTTGCGAGACGCGGAAGGGTTGATCGAGGCGTTACGCAATCCTGCGATTTGAAGCGGCCGCGGTGGCGTCGATATGTTTTAAAAGATGAGCGGACCCGTCGGGATTTCCGTGATGGTATTTCCTACCCGGCAATACCAAACTTCCCGGCCTCTACATGCTGCGCCGCTAACTCTCCCCTCATCCGTGACCAGGACCGTCTACCAGGATATCGACGAGTTCGCCGCAGCGCTGCGAGGCACCGATGGGTGTTTCATCCGAACGGCGCCTTCGGCCCTGCACTGGTGGATCGATGGCGTCGATCTTACGACCGCCTCGATGCAGCACTTGCACGCGGGCGGGGCGTTCACCTTTGCGGGACGTGGGAAGCCCGGGACGCTGACGTTTCATCTGCCGTTGACACAAGTGGCGACTGTCAGAGTCAACGGGCAACTTCTCGAGCCCGATTGTTTCGTGGTGCTGCGTGAGGACCATCCGTTTGTTTGGTCGGTGAGCGATGCGAGCCAGTGGGCGAGTGTCGCGGTGCCTTTGGATCATGCGCTCGCGGCTTCGGTGCTATCGAATAGCGTTTCGAACGGGACGGTTCGGCATCGAGTCTCGAAAGAAGCACTGGATGAAGTGAGGGAGCTCATCCAGTGCGCTTATTCCGTCGACGGCGCCGCTGCTGTCGGCGACATCGACTCAGCACTCACCTATGCCTTGGAACAAAGCGTTCCGGTTGATCCAGGTCAGCGGATTGGACGACCCCAGCTATCGCGCTCCAGAGTGATTGCGCGGGTTTTGGCGCTGATGGATGAGAAACAAGGGCAGCCGCTGTTCATCGACGATCTGTGCCGGGCGACGAAAGTGAGCGAGCGGGCCCTGCGCAACATGTTTCAGGAGTTCTTCGGCGTGGGGCCGATGCGGTTACTGAAGGTTCGGCAGCTGCATGAGATTCGGGCGGCGTTGATGAGGACGCATCCGCGGGTGGATACGGTGACTCATATTGCGGCTCGATTTGGGGTGTTTGATCCGAGCTTGCTCGCTCGGAACTATAAGGCGTTGTTTGGGGAGTCGCCGTCGAAGACGCTGCAAAGATTGCCGACGGGGTCGCCGGAGCGGATTAGGGTGGATTGGTTGAAGCATGCGTCAAGGATATTCATGCAGAGCGAGTCGGAGACGATCTCGCACGGATGCGGTCCAGGCGAGTGGAGGTGAGATTTTTTTAAGCAGCTCGTGATCTGGCTGCTCATGAGCCGGTGATCGTCGAGAGGCACGAACATCGCTTCACTGATTTCGATCAGAAGATCATCGCAATGTGCGCCCGTGGGAGTCGACTTCTAGTCGCCAGGACCTACAGTCCCGAGATCACATCCAACCCCCTCCCCTCCACCTCCCCCATCACCCCCGCATACGCCCGCGCCAAATCCCTCAACACCAACCGCGGCGTCATCCCAAACACCTTCGCAATCTCCTGATACGTCATCCCCTCATTCACATGCATCAACAACATCCGCCTCTGCCGCTCCGGCAATCGCTCCACCGCCTTCCTCACCTGCTTCACTAACTTCTTACTAACATCAGGTCCCTCGCCACTGCGCTCGCCACCAATCACCGCCTCCCGATCCGGCCCTTCGCTCTGCAAGTCCCCACGCAACTCATCGACCACATTCGCCGCAACCAGCAGTACAAACCGTTGCGGGGACTTCACCAATGTATCTTCGGTATAGCGCGATAGACGCACATACACTTCTTCTGCGACCTCCTCGAGCTCCGTCGGCCGCGCGGGCGCGTGGCGCGAGAGCCAACGGCGAAGCGCAAACTCCCAGGAGGAAGGTCGCTTCGGCGGACTTGCGACAGTGACCGGTTCACGCGCGCGGACAAGGCCCAACTTCATTGCAGCTCACCCCCACCGCATCGCCGCTAAATGAACTTTGTTCAGTTATATACATCCGAAAGTGAACGTTAGTCAAATGAAAGGGAGGCCACCGTTGACATGTGCACGGTCTGTGGCAATTCGCCCACGAAAGTAAAGACGCGACTGCGTCTAATAGGCAATCAGTACGACCGGCGAAGGGCAGCGCGCGCTGGCGCAAAGACCACACGCGAAGCGAAGCATTAGGGAAGGAATGATCGTCGACGACTCAGAAGAAGTCGTTCTGGCGCCGCAAGAACGCGGCGCACTAGAAAGAAATCAGCGGCGCAGAATCCGCAGGACTTCTTCAAGCTCGACGCGAATCTGGCGGACGATCTGCTGCGCCTGCGTGAGGTCATCGCGAGCCTCATCGCCTTGCAATCGATTGCGCGCACCGCCGATCGTGAAACCCTGCTCGTACAACAGAGAGCGGATCTGTCGAATGACGAGCACGTCCTGGCGCTGGTAATAACGCCGGTTGCCCCGCCGCTTTACAGGCTTCAGCTGCGGGAACTCTTGTTCCCAGTAACGCAGCACGTGCGGCTTCACGCCGCACAGCTCGCTCACTTCGCCGATGGTGAAGTAGCGTTTGCCGGGAATCGCCGGCAGTTCGCTGTTATTGCCTGCTTCCAGCATACGCTTCGACTCGGGCTTTCAGTTTCTGGCCGGGGCGGAAGGTCACCACGCGACGAGCGCTGATGGGGATTTCCTCGCCGGTCTTGGGATTGCGCCCGGGGCGCTGGTTTTTATCGCGCAGATCGAAGTTGCCGAAGCCGGACAGTTTCACCTGTTCGCCGGTCGAGAGCGACGCGCGCAGCTCCTCGAAGAACAGGTCCACCAGCTCGCGAGCTTCGCGCTTGTTGAGACCAAGCTGGTCGAACAATGCTTCTGCGATCTCCGCTTTGGTCAGTGCCATGCTGCTGTGTCCCGCTCATTGATCCCGGAGGGTGGCGTTCAGCTGGCGGCCCAGTTGTTCGACGACCTGCGCCACGAGGGCGTCGGCTTCGTTGTCCGTCAGCGTGCGGGAAGTATCCTGCAATTGCAGGCCTAAGGCTATGCTTTTCTTGCCTTTCTGCAACTGCTGCCCCTGATAGACCGAGAGCACGGTCAAGCGCTTCAACAGGCTCCCCGCACTCTGTTGCACCACGGCCCGAACCGCCTCGACCGGGAGCGCTTCGTCGACGATCGCTGCAATATCCCGGCGGATAGCCGGGTATCGGGAGATCTCCTCGAACTCAGGCACGACCGCAGCCAGGCCCGCGGCGGTCTCGAGCTCGAACACGAACACCGGATATGTCAAATCAAGCCGGCGCGAATGCTCGGGGTGAATGGCACCCAGCCAGCCGACGGGCCGGTCGCCCCGATAGATTCGGGCGGACTGACCGGGATGCAGCGCCGAATGCGACTCCGGCACAAATCGAAACTCTTCCGACGCGCCCGTGAGCGCGATCAGTGCTTCGACATCGCCCTTCACGTCGAAGAAGTCGACCTTGCGTGCCTCCGCGCCCCACTGCTCAGGCAGGACGGCGCCGGTCGCCACGCCCGCGATCACTTCGATTTCGCGATCGGCGGCGTAACGACGGCCGACTTCGAACAGTCGAACGCGCGGCTGCTGCCGACGCTGATTGGCACCGAGCGCCTGGAGCAATCCGGGCCACAGCGACACGCGCATCACGGCAAGCTCAGCCGAGATCGCGTTGCTCAACGCAACCGCAGGTTCCGGGCACAGGGCCGACTGATATGCCTGATCCGTGAACGCGTAATTGATCGCTTCTTGATAGCCGCGATCGACGAGCAGATCGCTCGCACGTTCGTTGCGAACTTGGGTTTCGGTCCAGGCCGCCGGGGTATGGGTCCCGACCTCGGCAACTTCAGGAATGTTTTCGAAGCCATGCAAACGCGCGACTTCTTCGATCAAGTCTTCTTCGATGCGAACGTCGAAGCGCCAGGTCGGCGGCGTGACCTGCCACTCGCCGCCACTGCCACTCACGGTCATCCCTAAGCGTTCGAGTAACGACTTCACGATCGATGCGTCGATCTTGGCACCGAGCACGCGCTCCACGCGGCTATGTCGAAGCCGAATCGGTGCGGGCGCCGGATAGCTGCGCGAAGCGCGAGTGACGACGAGCGGACCGGCTTGGCCACCCGCGGCATCGAGCAGCAGTTGCGTCGCACGCTCGATCGCACGCTCCTGCAACTCCGGATCTACACCTCGCTCAAAGCGCTGCGAGGCATCCGTGATCAAGCCGTAGCGACGGCCGCGACCGGCCACGTCGTTCGGATCGAAGAAAGCGCACTCGAAGAGCACATCGACCGTGTCGTTCGCGATGCCCGACTCTTCTCCGCCCATCACACCGGCCATGCCGAGGATGGAACGCTCATCCGCGATCACGAGCACATCGGGCGTGAGGACGATCTCACGGCCGTCCAGAAGCTTCAGCTTCTCGTTCGCCTTCGCGAAACGCACGACGATGCCGCCGCTGAGCTTTCGAAGATCGTAGGCATGCATCGGTGCGCCGAGTTCGAGCATGACGTAGTTGGTGATATCGACGACGGCGCTGATTGGTCGGAGACCCGCGCGACGCAGACGCTCCTGCATCCAGAACGGCGATGGGGTGTTCGGACGAATGCCGCGAACCACGCGGCTCACAAATTTATAACAGCCGACGGGCGCGCTCGCCGTCTGCGCTGTCTCGATCCGAACCGGGAACGTGTCGGCGATCGTAGCCGCGACCGGCGCGATGACCGGTGGATGCAGCGGCTTGCCGCGAGCCGCCGCGGCCTCGCGAGCGATACCCTGCACGCTCATCGCGTCTCCACGATTGGGCGTCAGATTCACTTCGAAGATGGTGTCATCGAGTCCGAGCGCCACGACCAAATCCTGGCCCGCCGCCAACTGCGCGGGTAGATCGTAGAGCCCTGACGCTTCCTCGTTGATGCCGAGCTCCCGCGCCGAGCACAACATCCCGGCCGACTCGACCCCACGCAGTTTCGCGCGCTTGATCTCGACCCCATTCGGCAACTTCGCGCCGATCGTCGCAAGCGGCGCCTTCATGCCGACACGCACATTCGGCGCGCCGCACACGATCTGAAACTCTTCCTTGCCCGTGGAGACGACGCAGACATTCAACTTCTCGGCGTCGGGATGTTTGGTCACGGACTTCACTTCACCGACCACGACGCCCGGCAACGAGGGGCCCGCGGCAGCGATGCCTTCGA
This sequence comes from Pseudomonadota bacterium, assembly GCA_023391815.1. GTDB lineage: Bacteria > Pseudomonadota > Gammaproteobacteria > Steroidobacterales > Steroidobacteraceae > Steroidobacter. The sequence continues at coordinate 62,284 of JAEWAF010000001.1, read as the reverse complement.
TCTCGAGGCCCGCCATCGTCAAAGCGTGCGCAAGCGCCGGCACGTCATCGCCGGTGTCCACCCAATCACGCAACCAGTTGAGGCTGATCTTCATCGCACGCGTCCCATACCTTCAATCGTGAGCTTCAATCGGCGGCTGAACTTCAGGCGAACTGCTTCAAGAACCGCAGGTCGTTCTCGAAGTACAGGCGGATGTCGTTCACGTTGTAGCGGAGCATGGTCAGTCGATCGATGCCCATGCCGAACGCGTAACCGGTGTAACGCTCGGAATCGATGTTCACTGCCTTCAATACATTGGGATGCACGACACCGCAGCCGGCCACTTCCACCCAACCGGTTTGTTTGCAGACTCGGCAGCCGGAGCCACCGCACGAGACGCAGGAAATATCGACCTCGGCGGAGGGTTCCGTGAACGGAAAGTACGACGGCCGCAGACGCATCTTCACGTCCTTCTCGAACAGCTCGCGCATGAAGTGATGCAACACCGCCTTCATGTTTGCGAACGTGATGCCTTCATCGACCACCAGGCCCTCGACCTGATGAAACATCGGCGTGTGCGTCATATCCGAGTCGTTGCGATACACGCGACCGGGCGCGATCAGGCGGATCGGCGGCTTCTGCTGTTCCATCGAGCGCACCTGCACGGGCGAGGTGTGAGTCCTCAGCAGACGGCCGTCCGGGAAATAGAACGTATCATGCATGGCGCGCGCCGGATGATTCTCCGGGATGTTGAGCGCGCCGAAGTTGTGCCAGTCATCCTCGATCTCCGGACCGTCGGCGATCGTGAACCCCGCGTTTCGGAAGATCTGCTCGATACGACGACGCACGCGAGTCACTGGGTGCAAGCCGCCAATCGTCTGGCCGCGACCGGGCAACGTCACATCGACCGCATCGCTTGCAAGCTGGGCGGCGAGCTTCGCCGCGTCCAACGCCGCGCGACGCTCTTCGAGCGCCGTCGTCAATGTTTGTTTTGCTTCGTTGATCTTCGCACCGACCGTGCGACGCGCTTCGGGATCCATCGCGCCGAGCGACTTCAACAGCTCCGTGACCGTGCCCTTCTTGCCGAGCAAGCGAACACGGACCTGCTCGAGATCCTCGATGCTGGCGCTGGCCGCGATCTCGGTGCGAGACGCCGCGATGAGCGCGGGCAGATCGGTAACGGTGTCGGTCATGGCTTTGAGTTTTCCGGGTTCTACAGACGAATCGGGCGTCACTATGGACGCCCGATTCAATCAACATCTATCGAGCGTGGAGCCCGTGGATCAAGCCGCTTTCTTCAGCAGGCTGTCCCGAGCTTTTTGCGCGATGACTGCAAACGCCGCCGGATCGTTCATCGCGATGTCGGCGAGCACCTTGCGGTCGATCGACAGACCCGCGAGGTTCAGACCCGCAATCAGCTTGCTGTACGACAAGCCGTGAACACGAGCTTCGGCGTTGATGCGCGTGATCCACAGCGCACGGAAGTTGCGCTTGTTGGTCTTGCGATCGCGATACGCGTACTGGCCGGCCTTGATGACCGCCTGCTTCGCGGCGCGGAATACTTTGCGACGGGCGTTGTAATAACCCTTCGCCTTCTTGAGGATCTTCTTGTGACGGGCGCCCGCAATGACGCCTCTCTTAACGCGTGCCATGGTTTATCTCCTCACTTCGCGTTCGGGAGCAGCTGCTCCATGCGGACCAGATCCTGCTTCGCGACCATCGAAGGCGCGCGCAGCTGACGCTTACGCTTGCTCGGCTTCTTGGTGAGGATGTGACGACGGTGCGATTGGGCTCGCTTGAACCCTTTGGCAGTCTGGCGAAAACGCTTCGCCGCTGCCCGGTTGGTCTTCAACTTAGGCATTGCACTACTCTACTGATTGTTAGCCTTTGAGGAACTCGGCCCTCGTCCATGACGTGAGGCCTCGCCCTGTCAGGCGGGACGGCGCCGCCTCTTCCAACGAGGCAATGCCGTTCGCTTGTCGTGGCTTACGCCACTTGTTTCCTGCCGGGCACATGGATGTACCCCGCCGCCATCGGCGGCGGCTGCGAGGAAAAAATCACATTTCTTCCGACGCAGCGCGAAGGTCGTGGCAGGATGCCCGAACCCTCGCAATTGACAAGTGTTCGACGACCTACTTCTTCTTAGGTCCGAACATCATCACCATCTGCCGTCCTTCCATGAGCGGGTTCTGCTCGACCGTGGCGTACGGCGCCAGATCGTTCTGTACCCGGCCCAGTAATTCACGGCCGACTTCTTGATGAGCCATTTCACGGCCACGGAACCGCATGGTTACCTTGGCCTTGTCGCCCTCCTCCAGGAAGCGGATCAGATTACGCAGCTTGACCTGGTAATCGCCTTCCTCGGTGCCGGGGCGAAACTTCACTTCCTTGATCTGTATCTGCTTCTGCTTGCGCTTCGCTGCGTGCGCCTTCTTGTTCTGTTCGAACAAGTACTTGCCAAAGTCCATGATGCGGCAGACCGGCGGCTCCGCCGTCGGCGATACCTCGACCAGGTCGAGCTCGGCCTCTTGCGCCATTCTCAGCGCGTCGAAGCGGCTCATGACGCCCATCTGTTCGCCGTTCGCATCGATCACTCGCAACTGAGGCGAGTTGATTTCTTCGTTGCGTCGGACGCGTTTTCCTATGGGAGCAGCGATGCGTTATACCTCCAAACTAGTCCGGCCGCGGCTCGCGGCTTCCTCGGCAAGCTTCGCAGCCAAGACCTCGACAGGCATCGCCCCGAGATCTTTGCCACTACGCGTGCGCACGGCCAGAGAATTCGAACCTGCTTCGCGGTCGCCGGCTACCAATAGGTAAGGCACCCGCTGCAGGGTGTGTTCGCGAATCTTAAAGCCGACTTTTTCATTGCGCAAGTCTGAAGTCACGCGAAGCCCCTGATTTTTCAGGACTTCAGTGACGCTCTGCACGTATTCGGCCTGACCGTCGGTGATGTTCATCACTACGGCCTGCACCGGCGCGAGCCAGGTCGGCAGCTTGCCCGCGAAATGCTCGATCAAAATACCGGTAAAGCGCTCGAGCGAGCCGAACATGGCCCGATGGAGCATGACCGGGGTGTGCTTTTGCCCGTCTTCACCGATGTAGTGCGCGCCCAAGCGGCCAGGCATGTTCAAGTCGACCTGCAGGGTGCCGCACTGCCAGTCCCGACCAATGGCGTCACGAAGCACGAATTCAAGCTTCGGCCCGTAGAACGCGCCCTCGCCCGGATTCAACGTGTATTCGAGGCCCGCGGCGGTAACCGCTTGTTTGAGCGCCGCTTCCGACTTGTCCCACACCTCATCGGAGCCGACCCGCTTCGGCGGGCGATCCGAGAACTTGATGCGCACGTCGGTGAAGCCGAAGTCGGCGTAGATGCCGAGAATCAGCTTGGTCAGGTTCACTGCTTCATCGAAGAGCTGATCCAGTGCGACGAAGCTGTGACCGTCGTCCTGCGTGAACGCGCGAACGCGCATCAGGCCGTGCAACGCGCCCGAGGGCTCATAGCGATGCACCTTGCCGAACTCGCAGAACCGCAGCGGCAGATCGCGATAACTGCGCAGGCCTTGATTGAAGATCTGCACGTGGCCCGGGCAGTTCATGGGCTTCAGGCAGAACTTGCGCTTATCGGGCAGTTCGGTGAAGAACATGTTCTCGGAGAAAGTCGCGAGATGACCCGAGGCATCCCACAACTTCACGTCCATGACTTCCGGCCCGCTCACTTCCTGCCAGCCGGCGCGACCCTGATACTGACGCATGTACGCGATCAGTGTCTGGAACAGCGTCCAGCCCTTCGGATGCCAGAACACGGCGCCCGGCGCTTCTTCCTGGAAGTGGAACAGATCCTGTTCCTTGCCGAGCTTGCGGTGATCGCGCTTCTCGGCCTCTTCCAGGCGAGTGAGGTAGGCCTTGAGTGCCTTCTCATCGGCCCAGGCGGTGCCGTAGATGCGCTGGAGCATTTCGTTGCGTGAATCGCCGCGCCAATAGGCACCGGCCACCTTCATCAACTTGAACGCCTTCAACTTGCCGGTGCTCGGCACGTGCGGGCCGCGGCACAGATCGACCCAGTCGCCCTGCCCGTACAGGCTGATGTCTTCCTTCTCCGGAATGCTGGCGATGATCTCGGCTTTATAGATCTCACCCTGATCCTGGAAGAACTTCACCGCATCGTTGCGGCTCATCACGCGACGGCTCACTTTCTGATCCGCCTCGGAGAGCTCATGCATGCGCGTTTCGATCGCAGCCAGATCTTCGGTCGTGAAGGGCCGCTTATACGCGAAGTCATAATAGAAGCCGTCCTCGATCACCGGGCCGATCGTGACCTGGGCTTCGGGGAACAGCTGCTTTACGGCCTGCGCGAGCAGGTGAGCGGTCGAATGACGAATGACATCGATGCCTTCGGCATCGCGACTCGTGACGATCGCGATGTGCGCGTCCTTCTCGATGAGATAGGAGGTATCGACCAGGCGGCCGTCGACCTTACCCGCAAGCGCGGCCTTCGCGAGGCCCGCCCCGATATCGGCAGCGACTTTCTCGACCGACACCGGCTCTGCGTAGGTGCGCTGACTGCCGTCGGGCAGGGTGATTACAGGCATGAGGCGAAGGAATTCAAGCCGTTACCGGCAGAAAAAAAGGACGCGCAGTATGCCCGGCCGCGTTATGGCAGGCAACCGGAGGGGAAGTGGGTGTTGGTGCGCGCGACAGGGATCGAACCTGTGACCCCTACCATGTCAAGGTAGTGCTCTACCGCTGAGCTACGCGCGCATCCGGGCGGATCGAAAGGGGCCGAGAGGATAGCGGCGAGTTGCAGTGGTGGCAAGCAAGACCGCTTCGATTCCCCTACCCGGCCTTGCTCGTCGCCAAGCCCAGGCTCGACTTGCGCAGGGTCGAGATCTGATCGCGAAGCTTGGCCGCCTCCTCGAACTCGAGGTTCCGGGCGTGCTTGAGCATCTCCGCTTCCAGCTTCTTGATCCGACGCATGACCTGATCGGGCGTGAGCTTCGAGTAGTCGGGCGTCGTTTCGGCGACCTTCCGGACCGGCCCGCGATCGGTATCCGAATACGCGCCTTCCAGAATGTCTTGGACCGCCTTCTTGATACCCCGAGGCGTGATGCCGTTGGCGGCGTTGAACTCGAGCTGCTTCGCGCGGCGACGTGCCGTCTCGTCCAGCGCCTTTTTCATCGAGCCCGTGATGTTGTCGGCGTACAGAATCGCCTTGCCGTTCAGGTGGCGCGCGGCGCGACCGATGGTCTGAATCAGCGAGTTCTCCGAACGCAGGAAGCCTTCCTTGTCCGCATCGAGAATGGCGACGAGCGACACTTCGGGCATGTCGAGACCTTCGCGCAGCAGGTTGATGCCGACCAGCACATCGAACTTGCCGAGCCGCAGATCGCGAATGATCTCCATGCGCTCGACCGTGTCGATGTCCGAGTGCAGATAGCGCACCTTCACGCCGTGCTCATCGAGATACTCGGTGAGGTCCTCCGCCATGCGCTTGGTGAGCGTCGTGATCAACGTGCGCTCGTCTTTTTCGACCCGCAGCTTGATCTCCGAGAGCACGTCGTCGACCTGCGTACGCACCGGCCGCACCTCGACTTCCGGATCGACGAGGCCGGTCGGACGCACCAACTGCTCGACGATTTCGCCGCCGGAATGCTCGAGTTCATAGCGCCCCGGCGTCGCCGAGACAAAGATGGCCTGCGGCGCAAGCCGCTCCCACTCCTCGAATCGCAGCGGCCGGTTGTCGAGCGCCGACGGCAAGCGGAAGCCGTATTCCACCAACGTCTCTTTGCGCGAGCGGTCGCCCTTGAACATGGCGCCCAGTTGGGGAATCGTCTGATGACTTTCGTCGATGACGAGCAGCGCATCCTGCGGCAAATAATCGAACAAACACGGCGGCGGCTCGCCCGGCTCGCGCCCCGAGAGGAACCGCGAATAGTTTTCGATGCCGTTGCAGTAACCGAGCTCGCGAATCATTTCGATATCGAAGCGCGTGCGCTGCTCCAGCCGCTGCGCTTCGAGCAGCTTGCCCGCGTTCTTCAGCTCGATGAGTCGGTCGTGCAGCTCATCGCGAATCTGATCGACCGCGAGCACCAGTCGATCGCGTGGCGTCACATAGTGCGTGCCCGGGAACACGGTATAGCGCGGAATCTTTCGTTTGATCTCACCGGTCAAGGGATCGAACAACATCAGCGAGTCGATCTCATCGTCGAAGAGTTCGACGCGCAATGCTTCACGCTCGGATTCGGCCGGGAAGATGTCGATCACATCGCCGCGCACCCGATACGTACCCTGCGTGAGATCGAGCTCGTTGCGTTTGTATTGCATGTCGGTCAAACGACGCAGGATCGCGCGCTGATCGATGTGCTCGCCGCGCGAGAGATGCAGCACCATCGACAGATACGTCTCCGGCGCACCCAGGCCGTAGATCGCTGAAACCGTCGCGACGATGATGGCGTCGCGCCGCTCGAGGATCGCCTTGGTCGCGGACAAGCGCATTTGTTCGATGTGCTCGTTGATCGAGGAGTCCTTCTCGATATACGTATCCGAGGACGGCACATAGGCCTCGGGCTGGTAGTAGTCGTAATACGAGACGAAATACTCCACCGCGTTGTCCGGGAAGAATTCCTTGAACTCGCCGTACAACTGCGCCGCCAGCGTCTTGTTATGTGCAAGCACGAGCGTCGGACGCTGGATTTGCTGAATGACGTTCGCGATCGTGAAGGTCTTGCCCGAGCCGGTCACGCCGAGCAGCGTCTGGTGCGCGAGGCCCGCCTCGATCCCCTCGATCAACTTGGCGATGGCCGCGGGCTGATCGCCCGAGGGCTTGAAACCGCCTTTCAACTGGAATGGGGTCTGGGCCGGTTTATCGGTCATGGTTTGCAGCGAGCGAGGTGCAACGGGCATAGAGGGTAAGAAGACTTGGGGCTGCAACGGCGCATTTCCAGTGCGGGCGGCGGCCGTTCGTATAGAGCCGGGCGGCGAATCGCTCTACAATCGCACGAAAACGTCCCGACGCTTGTCAGGGATTTTCCGTTTCTTCAGGTCACTCGGTGTCGCCGTGAGTCTAGCAGTTTCAAAGCGCGTCCAACGTGTGAAGCCCTCCCCGACCGTGGCCTTGACGGGGCGCGTCGCGCAGCTCAAAGCCGAAGGCAAGGACATCATCAGCCTCGGCGTCGGCGAGCCGGATTTCGACACACCGACCCACATCGCGGACTCGGGCGTCGAGGCCATTCGCAAGGGCTTCACACGCTACACGCCGGTCGAAGGCGTCGCCGAATTGAAGGACGCGATCATTGCGAAGTTCAAGCGCGAGAACGGGCTCGAGTACAAGCGCAATCAGATCCTCGTATCCACGGGCGCCAAACAGACCATCTTCAATCTGATCCTGGCGGTCGTTGACCCGGGCGACGAAGTCGTGGTGCCGGCGCCCTATTGGGTGTCGTATCCGGACATGGTTCTGCTCGCCGACGGCATTCCCGTCATGCCCTATGCCGGGCCTGAGCAAGGTTACAAGCTCACCGCGGCGCAGCTGGAGGCCGCGATCACGCCAAAAACGCGCCTCTTCATTCTGAACAGCCCGAGCAACCCGACCGGTGCCGCCTACTCCGCGGCCGAACTGCGCGCGCTCGGAGAAGTGCTCATCAAACACCCGCAGGTCATCATCTGCACCGATGACATGTACGAGCACATCTACTGGGGCAAGGAGCCGTTCGTCAGCCTCGCCCAGGTGTGCCCCGAGCTGTACGACCGAGTCGTGACGACCAATGGTGTGTCGAAGGCGTATGCGATGACTGGCTGGCGCATCGGTTACTGCGGCGGACCGATCGAGATCGTGACCGCGATGTCCACTATTCAGAGTCAGAGCACATCGAACCCCTCATCGATCGCGCAGAAGGCCGCGATCACCGCGCTGAATGGCGATCAGAACTGCGTGCGCGAGATGAACAAGTCGTTCAAGGCGCGGCACGATTTCGTCGTCGCCGGCTTGAACAAGCTGCCAGGCGTGACCTGCCTCGAAGGCGCCGGCACGTTCTACGCCTTCGCGCACGTGGAGAAGGCGATGAAGATCGTTGGCGTGAAGGACGACAACGCGTTCGCCGAGCACCTGCTCGTCCAGGGCGGCGTCGCTGTCGTTCCAGGCAGCGGATTCGGTGCACCGAATCACATGCGCTTGTCGTTCGCGACCAGCATGAAGAACCTGGAAGAATCGTTGAAGCGCATGGAGAAGACGCTGCGGGCGGCGCAAGCCGCTTGATCTAGAGCGTGCTCTAGCCGTTAGAACCAGGGTCGCACCCTACATGGAGGCGACCTATGACGAGCGTTACAGAGAGCAATCGAGCCATCGTCACCGGCATCATGGAGGCGCTGTCCCGCGGCCAGCGCCAGCCCTTCGCCGATGCAATGGCAGAAGACTTCACGTGGCACATGACCGGTACCACCGCGTGGTCGGGCACGTTCACGGGCAAGGCCGAGGTACGGCAGCGACTGATCGCACCGTTGTTCGCACAGTTCGGCAGTCACTACACGAACACGCCGAAGCGCATCCTCGCCGATGGTGAGTTCGTCATCGTGGAGAGTCGCGGTAACGTGACGACCAAAACAGGCAAGCCCTACGCGAACACTTACTGCATGGTCATTCGCATGCGTGACGGCAAGATGGTGGAGCTGACCGAGTATCTCGACACGGAGCTCGTGTCCGCAGTCCTCGAGCCGCCGTCCTGGGCGACAACCGCATGAGTCGGAACGGCACGCGCTTTCACATCGGCCGGCTCGCTCGTGAGACCGGCCGCAGCGTGCATACGATTCGGTGGTACGAAAAGCAGGGCTTGATGCCCGGTGTGACACGCGATGTCAGTGGGCGACGCGTCTACGTTACGCAGCACGTTGCCTGGCTGCTGTTCCTCGATCGGCTTCGTTACGCGGGGATGACCGTGCGCGAGATGCGTCGCTATGCGCACCTCGCCGTCCAAGGCAAAAAGACGATTCGCCAACGCTTGGAGCTGCTCGATGCGCACCACGCGCGGACGCTCGCGCATATCGCGGAGCTTCAGACCGCGTTGCGCTTCGTCGAACACAAGCAGGCCTACTACTTGAAATGGCTCGCGGATGACCGGCGACCCGGCGACTTCGACTTAGGTGACTCCCCTGCGCCGCGTCGAGCGACGCGTGTCGCGGGCCCGTAAGTGCCTGTCAGCCGAGACCGGCGAAAACGCGGCATCGGGTTCCGGAATCGGATGTCAACTCAAAAAGTTGCGACTCAAGTCGCTTCGATTCCTTGACACGGCCGCGCCGCATTACGCAAAATCCCGCGCCTTCGATTTGACCCACCTGTTCCCCGGTAGCTCAGTGGTAGAGCGACGGACTGTTAATCCGTTGGTCGCTGGTTCGAGTCCGGCCCGGGGAGCCACCTCCTGATCCAAGGAGGTCCAAGGAAGGTCGTCAAACGCTGCAAAAGCCTATAAATCCAGCGTTTCCTGATCCGCCTGCATCTTCAGCGATCCGTTGACGGCGTACCACATTTGGGGGTACAGCTGGGGTATCCCCCACAGCGCCCGGAGTGGTACCCCCAAATGCCGCCGCTGACCGATTCGGCGATTCGTGGCCTCAAACCGCCCGAAAAAGCCTTGAAGCTATTCGACGGTGGCGGGTTGTATCTGCTGGTGCAGCCCAACGGCGCGCGCCTATGGCGCATGAAGTACCGCGTTGATGGACGCGAGAAGCTGCTTAGCTTCGGCCAGTACCCCGACGTGCCGCTTAGGAGCGCCCGTGAGCGTCGCGATGAAGCGCGACGACTGATCGCCGCTCGCGTAGACCCAAGTGCCAGCGCAAAGCGGAGCGCGCCGCCACGTCTGACACGTTCGAGGCGATCGCGCGCGAATACCTTGAGCTGAAGTCAAAGAGCCTCAGCGCGCGGACGTTCGCCAAGAAGCTCGGCCGTTTTGAGGGGTTCGCCTTTCCTTTCATCGGCAAGCAGCCGATCACGTCGATTGCGGCGCCGCAGTTGCCCGCAGCACTGCGCCGAATTGAGGAGCGCGGGAACCATGAGACAGCGCATCGAGTGCGCGCGGAATGCGGAGAAGTCTTCCGCTATGCCATCGCGACCGGACGCGCGGAGCGCGATCCGACCGGCGACTTGCGTGGCGCGCTTGCGCCCGTCGTCGTTCGCAACCACGCCGCCATCACCGAACCAGTTAAGATTGGCCAGCTACTGCGGGCCATTGATGGCTAACAAGGTCAGCCGGCTACGGAATACGCGTTGAAGCTGTTGCCCCTCGTGTTCGTCCGGCCGGGCGAATTGCGCGCCGCCGAGTGGTCGGAGTTCGACTTGGAGACTGCCGAGTGGCGGATTCCTGGGAGCCGCATGAAGATGCGCGAGCCGCACATCGTTCCGCTCGCTCGCCAGGCTGTCGCCCTTGTCCGTGGCTTGCAGCCGCTGACAGGCGGAGGTCGCTACCTTTTTCCATCGCTTCGGGGCGGCGACCGGCCGATCAGCAACAACACTTTGAACGCTTCATTACGCCGACTGGGCTACACGGGCGACGAAATGGTGTCGCACGGGTTCCGATCGATGGCCTCGACCTGCTTGAACGAACAAGGCTGGCATCCAGATCTGATCGAACTGCAGCTGGCGCATGCCGAGCGAAACAAGGTCCGCGCCGCGTACAACCGAGCGACTCGTCTCGGGGAGAGAAGAAAGATGATGCAAGCTTGGGCTGATTTCCTGGACAGGTTGCGGACTGGTGCAGAAATATTGCCGTTGCGCTTGGCGAACCAATAGTGGCAGTAATTATGCCGGTCGCCCAGCTATTGGCACTCTTTCAACAACAAGAACTTAAATCCCAATCAGGTGAACCGTGCAATTTGATATGGAGCAGTTTGCACTTTGGCGACGCACGCTCGGAGCACAGCAAGATCACTTGGAACCCCGGCGCGAGATCCTTCGCAACTCATTTCTAGGCTTCCGAGCCAATGTTGCCCTACTCGTGAACGAGATCGGCACCCTCCTACCCGAGCTGACAGTCCATGACATCACACATCTCGACGCCCTATGGCGTGTCGCCGACGAGATCGCGGGACCCAATTATCCACTGAACCCGGCCGAAGCGTTCGTATTGGGAGCTTCGTTCTTACTTCATGATGCGGCGCACGTGATTTGTGCGTATGACGGTGGACTGGAAAGCATTAAAAAGACTAGCGAATGGACGGATCTCATTGCCTATTCGTTTCACGGAACGGAGCCCAGCCGCAATTCGCCTGAGGAACGATCGGCGCTATTCCGGGTGCTACGGCATCTACACGCTAAGCAGGCTCGCCAACTGACAAAGGTTTCATGGGCGATCCCTGGCACAAAGGAACGAGTGCAACTCCTGGAGAACTTTGAACTACGGAACTATTACGGCGACCTGATCGGGGAGATCGCTGAAAGTCATCACTGGCCGCCACATCGCGTTGTTCAAGAGCTAGAGAATCGCCATGTCAGCGCGCCCGCGTTCCTGGCACCGGCCGCATGGAGCGTCGACGCCCTTAAAGTCGCTTTTCTTCTCCGCACTGCGGACGCGGCTCACATTGATGGCCAGCGAGCCCCATGGTTTCTATTTGCGCTACGTAACCCTGAAGGAATTTCCCAATCTCACTGGAAATTCCAAGCGAAGATGGGACAGCCAAAGCGTACCGAACAAGGGGAACTCCGCCTAACGTCTGGAAGCCCGTTCGACACGAATGAGCGGGCAGCGTGGTGGCTCGCATACCAAACAGCTTGCATGATTGATGGGGAGCTTCGCGCCGCACAGGCGCTCATGCGCGATACAGGACGCACACCGTTTGCTGTGGCATCGGTAGAATATGCAACTACGCCGGAAGCATTTGCCACCGCGGTTCGAGTCGCAGGATGGGAACCGGTTAATGCAGCGCCCAAAATCGGTGATGTTGCGAAGGTAATACGCGCGCTTGGCGGCTCAGCCCTCTATGGGGATGACCCTAAGCTAGCCCTTCGTGAACTGATCCAGAACGGCGCTGATGCCATACGCGCTATGCGCGCATTGGGTGGAATTGAGCCACACGAAGGGAGAATCGATATCTCAGTGACCCGTGACCGGTCGTCAACGTGGCTGCACATAACCGACACAGGAATCGGAATGAGCCGCTACGTCCTAACGGATGTTCTGCTCGATTTTGGCAACTCTCTTTGGAGCAGCGAGACACTACTTACTGAACTTCCGGGTCTAGCGAGCCGAGGTTTTAAGTCCGTTGGACGCTTTGGCATCGGCTTCTTCTCTGTCTTTATGCTGGGTGAAAAAGTGCAGGTGGTCACTCGCCGCTTCAGGAAGACAAGCGATGATGCGAGCGACCAGTGGCTGCTCGAGTTTGACTCAGGGCTGGAAGGACGGCCCACCCTCCGGCGGCCAGATCCAGCCGAGGAACTCATGCGCTCTGGAACTCGAATCTCAGTGGAATTGCGTGATGGCACCTTCGCCAGTTTGTTCGCACCAGAACTGCGCGAGGACCGAATTGAGGACATCCTCGCTATTATCTCGTCTGCGACAGCGAGCCACAGCGCCATAGAAAAGCACATATCGATCGACTCCGTTGGATCGGCAGTAGCACGCCTTGCTCCAACGTTGGATATCGAAGTGCGAGTTAGTCTTGGCGGAAAGAATTTCGCCACAGCTGTGCGTCCCAACGATTGGGAACAGCTACCTGCGGCCGCGCTTTTATCGAGGGTGCGCCCAAACCGCTCCGAGTCGACCAAGCAGCGCCTGGTTGATCTGCGCGAGGCGTCCGGACTTTTGGTGGGGCGTGTGGCATACAGCACCACCTACTTGTCGCGCGCGATCGTCACGCACCGAGGCATTCAGAATGGGGCCATTCCAGACTTGGTGGGAGTCCTGCTCGGACACAACAGCACCGATCTGGCGCGCAAAAACTCAGCTCCAATTGCGTCCAGTGATGCATGGGCTCGTTGGGCGGATGAATGGATCGGCCCGGACTTCAAAGTTCATCGGGATACCTTGGCAGATTTGCATGCCCTCCTTCCAGAACGAGATTTGCCGGTTTATCTATTAGGGCACCGACGACTCACTGCCGTAGAACTCTCAGCGTTCGTGCAGTCTGAATCGGAAATCATTGTCTGCGATGAGATGCCGAACTATGACGACTATGTTGATGAGGTATCTCGCAATCACTTCGAGGACTATTTCGAACCACTTGATGACGTGCTGTATCTCCCATCTCCTCGCAAGTCGCTGGCCGATGCGCTGAAGTATTCCCCAATCAACTACGCCAAATCAGTGGAGACCATTCTGCAATCCGCATGGGGCGAGTTCGACTCTTGGGAGGACGAGGGCGGCCATGTCGGTGATGTTGAGGGCACCAAGATTCATAGGCCGGTCACCCACTACACTCGCATCAACTCGATGGAAGATTGAATACTGTCACCGTTTCAATCTTCGCACGTCTCATGCGCGACAATGTTATGCAATTCCCACCAAGCAACGAGCGAATCCTGCGCCAAGCGAGGTTGGGCGCTTACGCACCCCGCACCTTGTTTGGCCATACTCTTGCGACACGTTTCTCATGGTAAACCAACCTGACGCGTCACATGAGATCAGTTAGGAGGATGGTGACTGCCGCATTGAATCTGGCAACGACCGCTGGACAGCGGATTGGAGAAGGCGTCAGCGCCCCGAGTGATGAGTCAGGACCACAACCTGATTGGCTGCGCAGCTCTGCCTGGTCTGAAGCTGCTTAGGGTACCTGCAAACGCAGGCGGGGTTACGACGATGCCCTCGTCGTCAGGGAGAAATCCGTTCGGTGCTGAGAATGCGCCTGCGACGAGCGATCTGCAAACTATCATCGTGAGGCCACGCGCTCTGGGTCTGCCGAGCTCCATGGAAAACCGTAGGGCAGGCAATTGGCGATTCAGTTCGCTGGACTTTGCGCAAGGCACTGCGTTCGGCCACCGTCGCGCCCTGGACCACTTGGCGCCTCTCCCCTGAAAAACACTCTTGGCCCGGCTGTGGCAGAGACTACGGCGTCAATAATCTCACTTCGTTGTTGCTCAACAAGCGCCGGAAGCCCCGATCAAAGGTAACGAGCCGACTGTTCAAGACCTTCACTGCGGCCGCGATCCACGCATCCGGGATGTCGTTTCCGGCCAGTTCCCCTTCAAGACAAATACGACGCAGTGTCTGCCACTCGCGAGCGCCGTCCGGCATCTCGACACCCGGCGTGGCGAGGATCGCATCAAGAAACTCAATTGCGATCTCGATCGGCATGGGATCTGGAAAGACCCGCCGATTAGTGACAAGTCGCAGAAAGCCGGCAGCAACCATGGGCAGCACTTCGAGCCGCCCTCCTGCTTCGCACTCTGCTAGTGCCTCTTCGAGCCAGTCGCGAGCGAGAGAGTGATGAGGATGGTCGGTGCGCGATGCTGCGACCAGCACGTTGATATCAGGCGTCATCGCCCGCCGCATCTAGCATTGAGCGATTCGACGCCGGATCTACCCCCTTCGCAGGACCGCTCTGTCCTCGATAGATGGGCAATGGCGGCCGTGATCGCGCTTCTCTATGGCTGCGGGTACGAAGGCGCAGCCGCAAGCCCTCCTCAATCAGCGCTGTCAGGCTTTTCCTCTCGCGGGCCGAAAACGCTTTCGCCTTGACGAGGAGATCATCATCAATGTCGAGCGTGGTTTTCATTTTGCCATCGTACAGAAATCTGTATGATCCAACCAGTCCGCCCCATGGCTGGCGGCGTCCTTGCGACCACTGTTAAGATGCGACGCTATTGCTGGGGTAAACACCCAGCTCAAATCCTCTCGGGTCAATAGGTTACGCGTCGTTTAGCGTCCGGCCCGGGAGCCACCTTCGCCACTTCCGTCTCCAAGACACCCATAGGTTCCGGCCCACTGGCGCCGGCACTCGCTCGCTGTCTTCGAGGCTCATTGGGGTCAAACATTCCTGCGTTCACCCGCCCCACCAGCATCGTGGACATTCCGAGGGTATGACTGATAGCGGCAGGCCGATCCCCCGAGGCCACACAACGACATCGGACCCAACCATGCCCACGGGCACTGCATCGATCAGCGTGGTCGTGCCGACCTACAACTGCGGCGCGTTCATCGCCGAGGCGATCGATTCCATCCTCGCCCAGACTCGGGTCCCGGATCAGATTGTCGTCGTCGACGACGGGTCGACGGATGACACCGAGCAGGTGGTCGGGCGATACCCGCAGGTGGAATACATCCGCCAGCGCAATCGCGGCGTCTCAGCGGCGCGGAACACCGGCCTGGAGGCAGCGCGCGGCGAGTTCGTGACCTTCCTGGATGCCGACGATCGCTGGCGCCCCGCGTTCGTTGAACGCCTGCACAGCGTGCTTGCGAGCGAGCCGACGGCGGTCTTCGCGTTCGCGAATTTCGTTCGCTTCGAACATCCAAGCGGCACGGTGCTGAAAGACCAGTTCGCCTATTACCCCGAACTGCGTGAAGTGCCCAATCGCATCGACTCGCCTGCGGCATTCGCCACGCTGATCGGCTGCGGTGAATTCCCCGCCTTTACGCAGGTGATGATGTTCCGCCGTGACGCTCTCCATGGGCTGCGCTTCGACCCCACTTTGAAGTTCTGCGAAGACGCTCATTTCGTGCTGCGCGCGGCCATGCAGGGCTCAGTGACGTTCACGAACGAAGTGCTCGCCGAGGTGCGCCGGCATGAATCCAACGCTTCGCGCGATGTGGGCGAAATGAGCGTGTACAAGCTGCGCTCCATTCAGGCGCTCGAGCCCTATGTGAGCGGCGCGAATCTGGGT
Source organism: Pseudomonadota bacterium (assembly GCA_023391815.1). Classification (GTDB taxonomy): domain Bacteria; phylum Pseudomonadota; class Gammaproteobacteria; order Steroidobacterales; family Steroidobacteraceae; genus Steroidobacter. The sequence goes on along the minus strand of JAEWAF010000001.1, from coordinate 46,509 downwards.
CCTTATCACGACCGCCTGGTGAAGGCCCACATCGATGCCGCGCTTTATCGGGTGAAGGCGGGATTCCAGCACTACCGGGACGGATTGAAAGTCCCGGGGTCGAGGCGGCGGAAGCTGAAGGCGTTGGTGAGAATGGTGTTCGCGCCACTGCTCTGAACGACCCACTGCCGGCATGTTTCTTTAGCGCCGGCCGAAACGAACATCCAGCACGCCAGATTGACTTCTGGCCGGTGCAGCCGCCGCAGGGATTGCTATGATCCCCGCATGACGCTCACCGAACTGCGTTACATCGTCGCCTTGGGCCAGGAGCAGCACTTCGGCCGTGCCGCCGAGCGCTGTAACGTCAGTCAGCCGACCTTGAGTATCGCCGTGAAGAAGCTCGAGGACGAGCTCGGCGTCAGTTTGTTCGAGCGAGCCAAACAAGGCGTGCTGGTCACCCCGCTCGGTGCCCGAATCATCGCGATGGCGAGCGCGGTGCTGGAGCGAACGGCCGAGATCAAGGACGTAGCCGCCGGTGACGCCAATCAATTGCAGGGGCCGCTCGCGCTCGGCACGCTGCCGACGGTCGGACCCTATCTGTTACCGCAGTTCATTCCCTTGCTACGAGAAATGGCAAGCGGCATGCCCCTCTTCGTCGAGGAAGCCGCTCAGCAAACATTGGCGGCGAAGCTGCGAAACGGCGATCTCGATGTCTTGCTGGTGGCCGCCCCCTTTAGCGAGCCGGACATCGTCACGCAGCCGCTGTTCGATGAGCCACTCGCGGTCATGCTGCCGGCGAGGCATCGACTGGCGAGCAAGCCGAGCATCGATATCGCGGACCTCGATCCCGCCGAAGTGCTGTTGCTCGATGAGGGTCACAGCTTCCGCGAGCAAGTCCTTGCCGCGTTTCCGCAGCTTCGCCCGGCGGATGCCGAACCCAATCTCCGGGGCGCCATGCGAGGCAATACCTTCGAAACATTGCGCCACATGGTGGCCTCGGGTCTCGGGCTGACCATCCTGCCGCAGGCAGCGGCGCTTGCCCCGCTCTACTCGCCCGATATATTGGTGACGAAACCGTTTACAGAACCGGCGCCGAAGCGCACCTTGGTGCTCGCCTGGCGGGTGAGCTACCCCCGGCACAGGGCCATCGACGTGCTCCGAAGGGCAATACAGGCCAGCAGCGCCGCTTATTGGAATTACAATACGCAACGCGAGCCGGCGACGCCCGGCGTGATGATCGAGAACCGGGACTGGTAGACGGATGCAACCGTTGTCCAAAATCGTGGTGGTGGGGGGAGGCACGTCGGGCTGGCTGGCCGCGGCCATGCTTCGTCATCATTTGAAGCGCGAACTGTGCGAGATCGAGCTGGTGGAGTCCGAGGACCTCGGCACGATCGGCGTGGGTGAGTCCACCGTGCCGCCGTTCGTCGGTTTGATTCAGCGGCTCGGCATCGATGAGAAAGCCTTCATCCGTGCCACGAACGCGACCTACAAACTGGGCATCCAGTTCGTGGGCTGGCAGCGGCGCACGGACACTTACTTTCATCCCTTCGGCGTCATCGGCAAGCCGATCGGCACGCACGATTTCTATCAATGCTGGCTCAAGGCACGTGCCCTGGGCGAGAGCTCCTCGCTTCAGGATTTCTCTCCGTGCAACGTCATGGCCGAGAACGGCCGTTTCTTTCCGCCGTCCAGAGCGCGCAATACGCCGATTGGTGGCGCGAACTATGCGCTGCACGTCGATGCGAATCTGGTTGCGCAGTACTTGCGGCGCTTCAGCGAAGAGCGCGGCGTCAAGCGCATCGAAGGTTTGGTCACCGAGGTCCGTCGCCGTGACGATGGCTTCATCGATCACCTCGAGCTTGCGGACGGCACGAAGGTTCGCGGCGATTTCTATATCGACTGCTCCGGCGCCCGCGCGCTCTTGATCGGCAAGGCGCTCGGCGTCGAATCGATCGACTGGTCGGACTATCTGCCCTGCGATCGCGCCATCGCGGTCAGAACGGAGAACAGCGGTCCGCTCGTGCCTTACACCCGCGCCACGGCGCAGAAGTCTGGATGGATGTGGCGCATTCCATTGCAGTCTCGTATCGGCCAGGGCTATGTCTATTCCAGTCGATTCTGCAGCGACACGGAAGCAAGATCCACGCTCTTGCGAAATCTGGACAGCACCTGCCTGGATGAACCGCGTGTCATTCCCTTCACGACCGGGCATCGACGCGAGCTGTGGAAGCACAATTGTTTATCGATCGGTCTGGCGAGCGGCTTCGTCGAGCCGCTCGAAGCCACGGCCATTCACCTGATGGCGCGCGGCATCGATTTCTTCCTGCGCTACTTTCCGAACCGCGACTGCGATCCGGCACTCATCCGCGAATACAACCGTCGCATGACGGCCGACTTCGAAGAGGTGCGCGACTTCATCGTGCTCCATTACAGCGCGACCGGTCGCGACGACTCGCCGTTCTGGCAAGCGTGCCGGCGACTGCCCCTGCCCGACTCTCTGCAAGAACGCATCGAACTGTTCAAGAGTCAGGGCGCCATGCGCGACGGGGTCGATGAGTTATTTCGTGCTTCGAGCTGGCAATCCGTGTTCGAAGGCATGGGGATCCGGCCCCGCACTTACTCTTCTCGCGTGGACAACATCGACTACGCCCACATCGAAACGACCCTGCGCACCGCCAAGGCGGCGATCGCCGGGATGGTCGAGCATCTACCCACGCACGAGCAATTCCTGGGCGGCCAGCTCGCCTGACCTGCGCTGCCATAGCAAGAATTTATCGAACCGCGGTTGAGCGGCGCCGCCCCGCTCTTCTATAAACCCGCATCGCCAACGGCCGCCGACCGGCCGGGCCCATTCGAGCAGATGACGGGGATTCATGTCGGTTGCAAAGCTGTCGATTGTCTTCTTTCTACAGATGTTCGTCATCCTGGCGACCTGTCGCGTGGTCGGTTGGGTCGGCCGCCGTTATCTGAAACAGCCGCAGGTGGTGGGCGAGATGATCGCGGGCGTCATTTTGGGACCTTCGCTGTTCGGCCTGTTCCTCCCTGAATTACAGAAGGCCCTGTTCCCGGTCGAAACCAAGGGCGTGCTGTATGTCGGCGCGCAGCTCGGAGTCGGGCTTTACATGTTTCTTGTGGGACTGGGTTTCCGCAGCGACCATTTCCGTCACAACTTCCGTAAAGCCGCGGCAGTGTCGATCTCCGGCATGGCGGCACCGTTCCTGATTGCCATCATCGGCACGCCCTGGCTCATGACCGTGCCGGGTTTGTTTTCCGCCGATGCCACGCGGTTCGATGCCACGCTGTTCATGGGCGCGGCGATTGCGATCACCGCGTTTCCAATGCTCGCGCGAATCATTCACGAGCGCGGCTTGAGTCACACCTCGCTCGGGACGCTGTCGCTCTCGGCGGGCGCGATCGACGACGCCGCCGCGTGGTGCGTGCTGGCGCTCGTGCTCGCAAGCTTCGGTGCGGGCCCCGGGGTTGCCATCACGGCCATCGTGGGTGGCCTGGTGTTTGCGACGTTCATGCTCATGATCATGCCCAAGCTGCTCGCGCCGCTCGGACGCATGGCCGATCGCGAACAAGCGCTCAATCAACCCATGAGCCCAACGCTGCTGTCCATTGTGCTGATGTTGTTCATGCTGTCCGCCTATATCGCCGACTTCATCGGTCTGCATGCGGTGTTCGGTGGCTTCCTGCTCGGCACTGTGATGCCGCGAGGCACGCTTGCCGACAATCTGCGCAAGCTGCTCGAGCCATTCACGGTGGTCCTGCTGCTGCCGATGTTCTTTACCTACTCCGGCCTCAACACGCAGCTCTCGATGGTGAACAACGTGGAGTTGCTGCTGATGGCCTCCGTCATCCTGCTCGCATCCATCCTCGCGAAATTTGGCGCCTGCTGGGCGGCGGCTCGATTGAGCGGTCAGGACAACAGCACGGCCCTCGGGATTGGCGCGCTGATGAACGCGAGGGGATTGATGGAGCTCATCATCATCAACATCGGCCTGCAGGCGGGCGTGATCGGCCCGGCGCTGTTCTCCATCCTGGTCTTGATGGCGATCGTCACGACGCTGATGGCCTCGCCGCTCTTTGAGTATGTCTATGGGCGAGAGGCGCGCGCTCGGGGCGAGCTAGACGCTCTGCAGAACCCGACACACTGACGACGCGGGCCAGCTGCGTGCGCGCAGACCCGCCGCCGTCTGCGCGAGCTCAAGAGGCGATGGCACGTCGCTGCCTGCCGCATACACGATCGTGCGGCGAGCATGCAGGGCGCCATGCTGCCGCATACACGATCGTGCGGCGAGCATGCAGGGCGCCATCGAAGATCGTGACAAAATGTTCGTGGGTACCGACGCGCCACTCGGTGGGCAGCAGCTCATCCACCTCGCCCGGCGGCACGCAGCGTCCACCGACCTGCCCGATCCAGGTGCGACGATTGTTTTCACCCATACACAGAACGGCCAGGTCCAGCCGCTCGAGCTCTTCGTTCAAACACGATATCCAACGATCGGCCTCGAAGCCCTCGATCGCGAAGTCATCGGGATGAGAGAACAGCAGTGACCAGCGCCCGGCCAGCGCGCGGCGCAGACGCTCCGCCGGTGAAAACGCGATCGCATGGATGACGTTCACTGCGAAATCACGGTTGACTGAGATTGGCACCATCGCTCCTCCGGACCGCTGCTCGTTGCAGTGAGCTCAGGATGCGTGCCGCGCCCTTTGAAGTCAGTCGGAGCGAGGTAACGTAATGGTCACCTCCCGTCCGCTCCGGTGACAGTCCGTATCCGGCACGGGGCCAAGTAAAAACGTCCACGCCAATTGCTGAAGCACGTGTGGTTGAATTTCCGCCACGAATGTCGGCGTTGACACCGCGCGTCTGCCGAGTAATATGCGCGCCCCCGGCTCAACCCCGGGGGTCTATTGGAGTCGGACATGCACGCATCGAACTATCTTGAAACGAACATGAACCACGCGCGTTGATCCGCAAGATGACTTGCGGAGCACGCCCGCTCCCCAAGTCAGGTGCGCAGCTTATGGCTCCGCTCGCAAACCCCTGGCCGGGAAATCCCGACCAGGGGTTTTTGTTTTTGACTCGGACTTGGCCCTGGCCGGGAACACCGACCACGGCTTTTATATTTCAGGATGAAAGCCATGCCAGTACAGATCACATTGAACAAAGCTCGGGTGCCGGTGAAAGTCTTCACCAAGGACATCGAGCACGACGCGATCCAGCAGCTGCTTAACGTGGCGCAGTTGCCTATCGTCCACGGCCATGTGGCCGCCATGCCGGATGTCCACCACGGCATCGGCGCGACCGTGGGCAGCGTGATCCCGACGAAGCAGGCCATCATCCCTGCAGCGGTCGGCGTCGATATCGGTTGCGGTATGAATGCCGTTCGCCTGACGCTCAACGCGACGGATCTGCCGGACAACCTCGCCAAGCTACGCAGCGCGGTCGAAGCGCGCGTGCCCGTCGGCTTCAATCAACACGACTCGGACAAGGTGCGTGGCAGCTCGCATGCTCGCCAAGGTCGCGTGCTCGACGATCGGCTCGATAAGATCGTCGGCAAGCATCCGGGCGTGATGAAGATGCAACGTCAGTTCGCGCGGACCTGGGTGTGTCAGCTGGGCACGTTGGGCGGCGGCAATCATTTCATCGAGCTGTGCCTGGATGAGGAACAGCGCGTATGGGTGATGTTGCATTCCGGCTCGCGTGGCATCGGCAACGTGTTCGGCCGTTATTTCATAGAAGCGGCTCGCAAGGATTTGCGCCGTCATCAGATCAATCTGCCCGATCGCGACCTCGCCTATTTCAGCGAAGGCTCCGAGCTGTTCGATGACTACGTCGAGGCGGTGGACTGGGCGCAGGACTATGCGCTCTTGAATCGCAGCATGATGATGAAGCTGGTGCTCGATGCACTGGCGCCGCATCTGCCACCGTTCAGAACCGATGGCGAGGCGATCAACTGTCACCACAACTACGTGGCCGTGGAACATCACTTCGGCGAAAAGCTGTTCATCACTCGCAAGGGTGCGATCAGCGCGCAAGAAGGACAGCTCGGCATCATCCCGGGCAGCATGGGCGCGAAGTCGTATATCGTGCGCGGCAAGGGCAATCCCGAGTCGTTCTGCTCCTGCTCACATGGCGCGGGTCGGCGCATGAGTCGGACCGAAGCGAAGCGTCGGTTCAATCGATTCGATCTGGCGAAGCAGACCGAGGGCGTGGAGTGCCGCAAGGACGGCGGCGTGATCGATGAGATCCCGGCGGCTTACAAGGACATCGATGTGGTGATGGCCAACCAGTCGGACCTGGTCGAGGTCGTGCACACGCTGAAGCAGGTGATGTGCATCAAGGGATAGATAGCGGCTGGCTCCGGTTTGCGGAGCCAGCCACGGTCGAATCTTCAGGCCTTGCTCGCCACCCATTCATTGATGAGCTGCTCCAGCACCGCCAGTGGCAAGGTCCCGGAGGCGAGCGCGACGTCGTGGAACTCGCGAATGTCGAAACGCGCGCCGAGTTTCTGCCGGGCCGCCTCGCGCAGCTTGAGCCATTGTGTCTGGCCGATCTTGTAACTCGTCGCTTGCCCCGGCCACACACAGTACCGCTCGACCTCGGTCAGGATGGCTGAAGGCTGGTCGCCAAGCGCTTTCACCATGTAGTCGACGCCCTGCTCTCGCGTCCAGCGCTTGTGATGCAGGCCCGTATCCACGACCAGGCGAGCGGCGCGGAACATATAGGATTTGATGTAACCGACCTGACCGAACGGATCGCCCTCGTAGACGCCCATCTCATCGGCCAACTGCTCGGCGTACAACCCCCAGCCTTCGGTGTACACAGAAAACCAGGACAAGCGTCGCACCGGATGAACCGCGGTTGACTCCTGCGCAAGCGCAATCTGATGGTGATGCCCGGGCGAGGCTTCATGCGCGGTCAGCGTCATCAAGTCCCACTTCGGCGTCTCGGCGGTGTCACGCAGATTGATGTAGTACGCGCCCGGCCTCGAACCATCGAGCGTAGGCGGCTGATAGTAACCGCCGGTCGCACTTGCCTCGATGTCCGGCGGCACGCGCCGAATCTCGACCTTGGCCTTCGGCAGCCGGCCGAAGTACTTCGGCAGGTCCGCCTGAATTCTGACCATGCCGGCGTTCAGATAGTCGAGCAGTTCCTGCTTACCCGCGTCGGTGTTGGGATAAATGAAGCGCTGATCCGTCGCCAGCGCCCGCAGCCGCTCGCCCACCGTGCCTTGGGTCATGCCCTGGCTCTTCAGGATCTGATCGGCACGTGCGCTGAGCTCCGCCATCTGCTCGAGGCCGAGCCGATGAATCTCCTCGGCAGTCAGCGAAGTCGTCGTGGCGTACTTCAACGCATATTTGTAGTACGCCTCACCCTTCGGCAGCTTCCACACACCCGCATCGGTCGTCGACTGCGAGCGAATGCCAGCGATGCAATCACGCTGCCGCTTCATCGCAGGCTGCACCTGCTGCTCGACGATCTTGGTCACCCTCGCGGCCCAATCGCCCGCGATATTTTTCGCCCGCGCGCGACTGTCGATCGACGTCACGAGCTTCGTGTCGGCAGGCTTTTGCGCCAGCATGCCGTCGAACAGCGCGACCGTACGATCGATGACGAAGGTCGGCGGAATCACGCCCATTGCATACTCGGCCTTCAGCCGATCCGTCTCATGATCGATTTCTTTCGCGAACGCGGCGACGCGCGACACGTACGCTTCCGCATCCTCGCGAGTGGCGATCGAATGCTGGTTGTGGAGGAAATCCGGCATGCTTCGGTAGGTGCCGCCGAGCTGATGTACGCTGTAGGGCTCCGGCCAGCTGAACGTGCCGTAGTTGAATTGGTCGTACCCGCTCACGATTGCGCCGTAGAGATAATAAAAGGCGTCGTAATCCGCCTTCGACTGCGGCGACAAGGCGTTGCGATCGATCGCTTTGAACCGCTCGTAAGAGGTGCGGATGAGCTTACGGTCCCGCTCGAGCCCCGTCGCGGAGCGGTCCTGCAACCGACTCTTCGCGCTCGCGTGCGCTCCCTTGTCCAATCCGTAGGTCGTGCGCGTTTCGGGATTGGACATCACCACTTCGTCATAGACGAAATCCATGAGCGCTTTCAGATCGGCCTCGGCCTTTTTGTTGGCGGCACTGCCGGCCGGCGCGCCCTGGGCGAAGGCGATGACGGGCAGGTTGGCCAGGGCCGCAGTGTATACAGCGGATCTCAAAAACGAACGGCGGTCGCTCAACGGAAACTCCTTGCTGATCGCGATCGCCCACAAATATCACTTCAGCCGCGCGCATCGCAAGGCGCGGCGGTGACATTAGCAACCTAGACGGTTCGGGCCGAAGCGAGTCACTGCTGAGCAAACATCGCCATGGAACGTTGCTCCCGCGCCCGTTCCCAAAGGACCAGCGCCGCACCGAGCGCAAGAAATACCGCAATCAGCAGCAAGCTCGCGGCGTAACTGTTGGTATAGGTCTTTGCAAGGCCGATGGCGGCCGGCCCCAGAAAGCCGCCGAAGTTTCCGAGCGAATTGATCAGTGCGATGGCGCCGGCAGCGGCGGCGCCTTGCAGGCCGCGGCTGGCGAGTGCCCAGAACGAGGGCAATCCGGAGTAGATGCCGAGGGCGGCGAGACACAACGCGGCGAATCCGACCGCCGGCGCACTCGTCCAACCGCTCACGACGAGCGCCGCCGCTCCAAGCAGCATGGGCAATGCGACGTGCATCGAGCGCTCCCCGCTCGCATCCGAATGCCTGCCCCACCACACCAGTCCGATGCACGCGAGCGAGTACGGGATCATGGTGATCAGACCGACCTGTGCATTTGTCATCTGGCCGAGGGATGCGATGATCTGCGGCAGCCAGAAGCTGAAGCCATACAGCCCGACGAGAATGCAGAAGTACACCAAGCCACTGCGCCACACACGCGGCAACAGCAGCGCCTGACGCAAACTGCTCGCATGATCGTGACCGGAGGCACCGGCGTGCTCGCGCGCCAACGCATCCTGGAGCCAGCGCTTCTCATCGTCGCCGAGCCACCTGGCATCGGCGGGCCGATCGGGAAGGACCGCGAATACGGCGATCCCCAGAAGGATGGTCGGAATCGCCTCCAGCACAAACATCCATTGCCAGCCTTTCAGGCCCAGCGCCTCGATCCCGAGCAGCGACGTCGAGATCGGCGCACCGATCACGCTCGATAACGGCAACGCGATCATGAACAGCGCGATGATCCGCGCCCGGTGCTGCGATGGAAACCAGCAAGTAAGATAGAAAATGATGCCGGGGAAGAACCCCGCTTCGGCGATCCCGAGCAGGAAACGAACTGCGTAGAAGCTCTTCGGCCCCTGCACGAACGCCATTGCCGCCGAGAGCACGCCCCAGCTGATCATGATGCGCGCGATCCACAGACGGGCGCCGAAGCGCTCGAGCATGACGTTGCTCGGCACCTCGCACAGGATGTAGCCGATAAAGAAAATGCCCGAGCCGATACCGAACGCGGCCGCCGAAATCCCCAGATCCGCGTTCATGGTGAGCGCGGCGAAGCCGACGTTCACTCGATCCAGGAAGGCAAAGAAATACAGCAAGCCCAGAAAGGGAATCAGGCGCGCGGCGACCTTGCGTAGCGCCCGGGTGCCTGTCTCGTTATCGGCCAGCTCAGTCATAGGCTCAATGTTATCGGATTTCATGAACGGCTCATCGGTTGCACGAATCTCCCCGTGGCCGGCCCGACCATGATAAATGCTGAGCCAATCGCAGGATGTGCTCGTCGCCCGCTTCTATGATCGACGGCTCCGGCGACCAACAATCAACCCCGGTATCGAGGTGCCAAGAATGAAAGATCGCGCTCGTCTCCACGCTGTCCTCGCCCTGCTCACCTGCGGGCTGCTGCCCGGCCTGGCCGCGGCGCAGACGCCGTTCAAGCTGTACATCTCTGCGGATATGGAAGGCGTCGCCGGTGTCGTGAGCGAGCAGCAGCTTGGCCCGAGCGGCTTCGAGTACGCGCGCTTTCGCGAATTCATGACAGCCGAGGTGAGCACGGTCATCGAGACGGCCTTCGCGTCAGGCGTCACCGAGATCGTCGTGAGCGATTCCCACGGTAACGGACAAAATCTGCTGATCGAGAAGTTCCCAAAGAAGGTCTCGGTCGTGCGTTCGTGGCCGCGACCGTTGATGATGATGGAAGGCATCGATGAAAGCTTCGCCGGCGCGATTCTACTCGGCTATCACACCAGCACCCATAACGAGCACGGCGTGCGCGCGCATACGCTCTCCAGCGCCCGCCTTGCCGATGTGCGCATCAACGACAAACAAGTCGGCGAAGGCGAGATCAGCGCCGCAATCGCCGGTCACTTTGGCGTGCCGATCATCATGGTGAGTGGCGATGATCAACTCGTGAAGGAGCTGCAAGGCACGCTCGGCAACGTCGAAGGCGCGGTCGTCAAATGGGCGGTCGGCTTCCATTCGGCCCGCACGCTCACACCTGCCGAGGCGAATGACGTGCTTCGCGCCACCACGCAGCGGGCGCTCGGCCGGATCAAGAGCTTCAAGCCGTACAAGGTCGCAACGCCGGTGCGCTTCGACATCCGCTTCAAGAGCTATCGTCAGGCCGACATGCTCAGCTTCCTGCCCATCGTCGAGCGACTCGACTCGCACACCATCCGTTACACCGCCAAGGACATGCCGACGGCGTCGAAATTCGTCGAGTTCGCCGTGACGTACGAAGCGGACATGGACCCCTGATCGACGCTCCCTTGTAAAGATGCCGCGTTAAAAACGCAGCGGGCACACGGATGTGCACGAGCTGCGTGCTGCAATCTGCACGTAACGGGACCGACATGTTGGCTGCCTAGGCTTATGACAAGTGCCTCCCCCGCCCCGTCATAGGAAGCCAGGTATGACCGACCGCACCGACGATCCCCGTTTGTCTCGCCGATCCTTTTTGCAACAGGCCGCGCTTGGCGGCGTCACGCTCACGGGCATCGGCGGCATCTTGTACTCAAAGCAGGCGCCGGCCGTGATCGCCTCCGACGCGGCGCGCCCCATGGCGAACTGGGGATTGCAGATCGGCGATGTGATCGAGGACCGCGCGATCATCTGGAGCCGGGCCGATCGCGCCGCTCGTATGATCGTGGAGTGGTCGCTGGATGAGACGTTCAAGCGCTCGAAGAAAATTCGCGGCCCGCACGCGCTCGAGGTGACCGACTTCACCTCGCGCATCGATTTGACACAGCTGCCTGCGGATTCGGAAGTGTTCGTGCGCGTGAGTTATCAGGACCTAGATTCCGGCCGCGCCTCGAGCGAGCCGCTGGTAGGCCAGTTCCGCACCCCGCCGTCCCGGCGCCGTGACATTCGTTTCGTGTGGTCGGGCGACACGGCCGGTCAGGGCTGGGGCATCGATCTCGGCTTCGGCGGCATGAAAATCTACGAAGCCATGCGCCAGGTGCGGCCGGATTTCTTCATCCACTCCGGCGATACCATCTACGCCGACGGCCCGATGGTGGAGCGAGTCACCGACAGCGCCGGCAATCTGATCTGGACCAACGCGTTCCTCGATGAGGTGCCCGAGAAGCTCAAGGTCGCCGAGACCCTGCACGAGTATCGCCGCAATCATCTCTACAACCGTTACGACGCGAACATTCAGCGCTTCTCCGCCGAAGTGCCGCAGATCTGGCAGTGGGACGATCACGAAGTCACCAACAACTGGTCGGACAGCAAAGTGCTCGACGCGCGCTACACCGAGCAGCGTATTCAAACGCTCACCGCTCGCGCGACGCGCGCGTTCCTCGAACATTCGCCGATGCGCTGGCACAACCAGGCCGAGGAAGAACGCATCTATCGTCACATTCCGTACGGTCGGGACCTCGACGTGTTCGTGCTCGACATGCGCAGCTATCGCGGCCCGAACTCGCACAATCTGCAGAATCAACCGAGCGCGGAGACGACATTCCTCGGTAAGCCGCAAATCGAGTGGCTCAAGCAGAAGTTGAAGCAGTCGCGCACGACGTGGAAGGTCATCGCGGCCGATATGCCGCTCGGTGTTCAGATTCCGGACGGCAATGATGCGCAGGGGCGCGCGAAGTGGGAAGGACCGGCGAACGGCAACGACGGCCCCGCCTCGGGCCGTGAGTTGGAGATTGCCGAACTGCTGCGCTTCATCAAGCGTGAGGATATTCGCAACATCGTCTGGATCACCGCGGACATCCATTACTGCGCGGCTCACTACTACGACCCGAACAAGGCGGTGTTTCAGGACTTCGCACCGTTCTGGGAATTCGTCGCCGGCCCGCTGAACGCCGGCACCTTCGGCCCGAACGCCATGGACAAGACCTTCGGCCCGCAAGTGATCTTCCAGAAGACCCCGCCGGTCGCGAACACGCCGCCCAGCGGCGGCTTCCAGTTCTTCGGCCAGATCGACATCGACGAGCACAGCAAGGTGCTCAGCGTTGCACTCAAGGACCTCAACGGCACGAAGGTGTTCGGCAAACAGCTCGAGCCTCGCCTCGCCAAGGGCGACCACGACCGCTGGGACTGACCCTCGGGCGTCCCACCCTCGATCCATGCTAGGATGCGCGCCCCGGGCCGACCCGCCCGGGGCCGCCTCATGCGTGGAAGGGTGGCAGAGTGGTCGATTGCACCGGTCTTGAAAACCGGCAGGCTCTCACGAGTCTCGTGGGTTCGAATCCCACCCCTTCCGCCAGCACCCGGCCTTGTCGTCGCGCAGCCCTCAAGCGACTCAAGCGGCAGGCGTCAGCGCGCCGCTTCAAGGTAAGCCGCCATATCCTCCGACGCCGGGACAGTTCATCCCCGCGTACCCGACTAGCGAGCGACGTGGAGTGTCTCGAAGTACACGACGGCATCGAATGCCTGTCCCGGGGTTGCTTCCATTTCGGTGGTGTAGTTGGCGCTTAACGACTGCGGCCGTTGCAGCCACGAACTCGCGAACCGCGGCGCCGCGCGCAGATCCAGCATGAAATGCTTCAGCCCGAGGTCGGACAGCAAGGCGTCCACCGTCCCCGCGTTGCCGGAACTGGCGCCAACGATCACCAAGTCCTTCCCCAGCTTCGCGCGCAGATGCTGCCCCATCATCGCCGGTGCCTCCGGATAAACGTTCCATAGCCCGCCGCGCAGGCGCCCGTTCATGACATGCGCATTGTGAGCAAACAGCAGCACGCGCCCGAACGTTCCCTCTCGGCGTAGCGCCCAGAGTGCGTTATCGGCCATGGCGGCGTCGCGGGCAGCCGCCGCGCGATGGAACTCGGCGACGACGCCATCGGACAGACTCGAAGGAGACAGACGGAACAACGTCTCTAACTGCTCTGAAACCATGGCACTACGAAGTGCCCATTGGTATTCCTCCTCCGACGATGCCGAGACCAGGCGGTGCCGCTGCGACTCGAGCAACGCGATGACATTCGCAATCGACGACTGCAATCGAGCCCGCTCATCGCTCGACAACGATTTGTAGCCACCGAGCGAGAAACGATCCAGAAAGGGCTCGATCGCCGAGCGCGCTCGCACGGATAGCTCCGGGGCAGCGCGAAGGAGATAAGCGAGCGAAGTGTCTAGCGCCAAGCGCGACGTGGCGAAGGTGTTCTCGCTATCACCCCCCGTCAGGTCGATGCCATAGAACCTCACTTTCCTCTGCAGACCCGGCGCCGAGTTGTATTGTCGAACCCACCGCAAGAGCTCTACGTTCTCATCGAGCGTGCCGAAGCCCCACGTCAACCCCTCACGCGCAATCTCCCGAGGATCGCCCTCCCCGCCGAGCACGTACTCATTGACCCGTCGCGCCTCGTTGAATCCCGATTCGAGTGCGATAGCAGTGAAGCCATGCTGCTCGATGAGAAACTGAAACAATCGATTGCGAAACTCGAGCGGCTCATGCGCGCCATGCGCAGGCTCTCCCAGCGAAACCATTCGCGCGGACCCGACGAGCGCACCGACACGCTCGGCCTCGCTCTTGGGAAAGCCTTCTAAGGAAATCGCGCGTGATCGCGCCCAACTCACAAACGCACCCGGCGTAACCTCCGCCTGACCGATAGGCACATACAGCGCACTCGGATGCGCCCGATCGTGATACAGGGTCACCGTCACTGGCCGTGCATCCGCGCGGGTCTCGGCGGCGACCTCGCCACCGCTGTTGTAATTCTTCTCCCAATAGATCGAATCGAGTGGCGAGATCACCAGCCGCAAACGACTGCCGGTCCGCACCTGGCGAGAGACGAACGAGAAGCGCTCGAAGTCATATCGAAGCGGCTCGCGAGTGTGAATCAGCGTCGGTCGGCGAAAGCTCTCGCGATAGCGCGCACGCATCATATCGGAGGATAGGAGAATGCTACTGCCGTCGGCGGTGACCTCGTAAACGTTCACGGCGAAGTCGGTGTCGGGCTGATCGATCGCGATCCAGGCCGACAGCTTGAAGAACCCGCTGATCTCCGTCGCTTCAGAAAACGGCGCGGTGTGATAGACGAGTTGCTTTCCGCCGCGCGCGTTGACGAGTCGTTGATCGGTGAATTCCGGCGCCGACACCGACTCGAGCTCAGCCGTGCCGGTATCGCGTGGATCGTAAACATATCGATCCGGGCCGCCCCGCGAACCCGCACCGAGCTCGCCGCCTGAGAATACATCGGACGCTCGACCGTCCGAGGCCAGATAGTACGGGCGGCGCTCGGCGGTGACTGCATCGAGCGTGTCGGCGTAACGCCAGGTCTCGGCGCCCATCACATAGTACGCGACATTCTTTTTCAGGAACGACGGCTTCGGTCCCTGCCCCATCGTCCATGCATACCAATCCAGATGCAGCTGTGGCAGGTCGAGCAAACTCGCCGGACCGAACGAGAGCCCGCCGAACTCTGCTTTCGGGGTGCGAGTCCCCGAATGATCCCAAGGTCCGATCACGAGATAGTGGGCCGCTCGGCCCTCGGCCGACGTGTTCTTCAGGTGCTCGCGGTAGTGCGTGAGCGCGCCGTACTGATTCGCATCGTAGCTGCCCGTGATCGTGAGGACCGGCAAGCGCAGCTTCGCGTACTCGGCCGCGGTCGGATTGTATCGATCCCAATACGCATCCGGATGCGGATGATTCAACCATTCCTGGAAGATGGGCGACGGGTTGCCCATCCAAGTGTCGAAGCCCCGCAACGACAGACCGGACTCAAACCAGCGCCGATGTTGAGCGGCCCAGAAACTCCCATCGCCGAAGACGCGCTCCTGGGCGGTGCGACCGCTCGTGTACGTGAGCCATTGCACGTCGTAAGGCGTGAAGATGTTATTGCGAGAAGGAAAATCGACGCCGGCGAACGGCGCAGCCGCGGGCACGATGGTCGCAAGGTGCGGTGGAAATTCCTTGGCCGTGGCCCACTGGTTGTAACCGGAGTACGAGCCGCCCCACATCGCCACCTTGCCGTTGCAGTATGGCTGCCTGGCGAGCCATTCGACGATGTCATAGCCATCGCGCGCTTCCTGGATCATCGGCTGAAATGCGCCCTCGGAGTTCCCGCGTCCGCGCACATCGATGGAGAGAAACGGATAGCCATGGGCCGCGAAATACACCCCGCGATCATGAAAGGTCTGTGCGACGTACGGCGTGAGCGTGAAGACGCAGGGGCTCGGCTGCTGTTGTTCTCTGGGTACGTATGCGATGGCGGACAGTTCCACGCCATCTCGCAGTGGAATGCGCACATTCCATCGCAGCTGCACCTGCGACGGATCGGCCTCGACACCCACATGCAACTGGTCGAGAAGGAACGCGACTCGCATGGCCATCAGCTCGGGCTGTAACAGCGGATCGCTCACCGCATGTCCGCCCGCCTCGGTTTCGACGAAGAACGCCTTGGCATCAACCTCTCGCAACCGTTTCGCAAGCTTGCGCGCGTGCCCGGGCCCGACGCGATCGTCCGAGGCCGAGACCGTGATCAGAAATGCCGGATATCTCTTGTTTGCCTCGACCCGATGCACGGGGGAGTACGCTTTGAGCCAGGCGGCCGCTCGCGGCTCGCGCGGATCGCCATACTCACCGACCCAGGCCGCGCCCATGCCCATCTCGACGAAACGGAGCATGTCGGTGAGCGGCGCATCGCTCACCACCGCGCTGAACAGGTCCGGCCGCTGCAGGCCCGCGACCCCGGCCAACAGCCCCCCGTTTGAGGTGCCGAACACGCCAAGATGAGATGAATCCGTGAGGCCAGCGTGAATGAGATCGGTCGCGACCGCATAAAGATCATCGAACGCTCGCTGGCGGTGCTCGCCCATCGCGGCCCGATGCCACGCCGAGCCGCGCTCACCGCCGCCGCGAACCGCAGGAATCGCCAGTGCCCCACCCCGTTCGAACCACAGCTTCAGCGTGATGCCGCCATACATCTGACTTTGCGCGGAGCCGGGATATGCGGGCGACAACGACACGCCGAACCCGCCATAGCCTGTGATGAGCGTCGGTATCGGCCCGCGAGCGCGCTTCGTCGGCGCGATCAAAAAATAATCGATGCGCTCACCGTCCGGCGCCCGCGCCTCGCGAACCTGCACACTGAAGCGAGTTGCATCGAAGATCGGATCGGCACGGTCGAGCACAAGGACGGTTCCATCCTCACGCAGCAGTTCGTTAGAGGGTGGATCGAGAAAGCCTTCCTTCGCAAGCGCAAGCCCCTCGCCCGTCGGATCGCCACTCGCGCGCACATCGACGCCCGCCGGCGCACTCAGGAGCGGCCGAACGCGCCATTGCGTCGACTCGTGCCGAGCTTCGAGCAGATGCAGTTGGAGCTTCGAGCGCACCGGAAGAATCAGTCGGGTCTGGGTGGTGGCAAATCCCAGGCTGGAAATCACTTCACCCGCGCGCGGTGTGTATACCACCTCGATCCCTCGCGAGGGATCCGATGCGTCGAGGTCGTAACTCAAGATGGTTTCAGCAGGCACGACCTCCTTGCCCAGGGTCGTCGCTTCCGTCAGCTGCACGAAGACGTGCCGCGCCGTCGCGCCTTGAAAGCCGAAGATCTTGAGCTTGGAAGGCAACGCCAACCGCTGCATGGCGCCGCGCGCATCGATCACGTGCAGGTTGAAGCTCGCGAAATCGACGGCCTGCAATAACAACGCACGTCCCTTCCCAAGCCCATGCAACTGAAAGAGCACATCGCTCGCGGCAGCCTCGAACACTCGGGTGCTCTCCGCGAGTGCCGTGCCTCGCCGCCACAGACGAGCCTCCGCCGGCCATTTAGCCGCAGTCGTGCGCGCACCGCCGAGATCGTGGCCGACAACGATCGTGTCGCGATCCAGCCAGGCGACGACATGCAACGAACCGGGCAGCCTGAAGCCGTTCTCGACGAAGCGCTCCGCCGCAAGATCGAACTCACGCAGGATCGCCGCATCGCCACCGCCCACACCGAACGACAACAAACATCGATCGAACGCGGGCGCCAAACAATTCTCCGGACTCCAGCGCAACTCGTAATCGGCGTGCTCCCGAGCGCTGAACTCGCCCACATCGAGCACGGTGATCCACGGGCCGAGCGTCTCGCCGCGACGATCGGCCTTCTGTAACAACCCTCTGGGATGAGCCGCATCCCGCTGCAATCGAACGGCATAAGGCCCGAGCAGCGCCACGTCGGCAACGGGCGTCGCCGATTGCAGCGTCTGTCGTAGAGCCTGGAGAGTCTCGGAGTAGCCCGGCAACGCGCTCAGCGTCGCCCGCGAACTCGCCGTCATCTCGCGCGCCCAAGCGAGTGCACGCTCGCCCGCCGGCGCTTCGAGCCATTGCAAAGCATCGACCGGGTCACTCGCGCGTGAGTCCGCCGCATGGGCTGTGATCCATGCGGTGAGACTCAACGTCGCGATCGCAAGGATCCGCGACGCGCGCTTCATTCGAAGCTGCCGCCGAGATGCAGTCCGAGAACCCGTGGACGTGGGCGCGCACCGAAGCCGAAGCCACCGTTCGGGTCTTGCAGCCGATTTTCGTTGGTGAGATTCGCGCCGTACAGCTCGATGTTCCAGCGGTTCCACTGCAAGCCGACGCGCGCGTTCAACAGATCGTTCACGTCGGACTTGTACAGAATCGGCGCAGGAATCGAACGATCCGTCACGTGCGACGGCCCGAGTCGGTTGTAATCGACTCGCACGAAGCCAGGCAGTCCGGCCGCCCAAGCGAAGTTATACGTCCCCGCGACCGTGCCGGCGTAATCGGTCGTGTAATCCACCGGATCGCCTTTGACGACCGCGGCCACGCCCGGTGCCAACGCGACGATCTCGGTGTCCGTGAAGTTACCGCTCAGCTGTAGCAGCAGCCGTTCCGTCATCTGCCAGTCGAGCGAGATATCGATACCCTTCACTCGCGCGTCGCCGCCGTTGTCGACCGAGCCGATATTGTCGGCATCGAGACGAAACATCTGGATGTCTTCGTAGTCACTCAAGAATACCGCTGCCTCGAGCGACATCCGACGTTCCAGCAGCGCTGCCTTCACACCGAGCTCATGCGAGCGCACTTTCTCCGGATCGAAGGTCGTGAGCTCACCGTTCTCGGCATTGAAGCCGCCGCTGCGGAAACCCTCGGCCGCGCTCACATAGACGCGCACGTCGGGCGTGAATCCGTAAGAGAAATACAGTCGAGGGTCAACCGAATGAAAGCTGCCATCGCGCCGGTCCGTGCCGTCGAAGGATTGCAGATCATCCGTGAAGTAACGAATGCCCGCTCCGATCTCGGCGCGCTCGGTCAGTGCGTAGCTCACATCGCCGAACAACGACCCGGACTTGGACTGTTCCTCGGCGAAAAGCGGAATGGAACCGAAGTACTCCCCGCCCTGCGACAGCTCGATCAGATTCTGATTGCGATAAGACACATCCTTGTAGAACACACCGGCGGTCCAGTCGACGCGGTCGGCCTCGCCGCTCAAACGGATTTCCTGCGTGAAGACGCGAGTGTCGATCGTATTGTTGCTGGAGAGGACTTCGAACAGCGGTGCGGGAGCAGGCTCGGTCGCATACTTCTGACTGAGCGAGAGCCGCGCCGAATTGTCCACGTACGTGGAGCTGCTCAGCACCTTCACCTTCGGAAATTCATACGTCGCGGTGAGGTTGTAGATATCGAAGTCCGTCTCGAACGGCAGCCGTCGCATCGGGTCGGTCGCGGCGACGAGCCGATAGTCTTCATCCGTGCTGCTTGCGATACCGTCGCCATCGTTCCGGTGCAGATAGACGAGCCCCTTGACAGTCAGCTCCTCGGTCGGCTGCCACAGGCCTTTGACCCGAACTTCCTGCAGCGCTTGATTGTTCGTGTTGGTGCGACCGGCCGCGGGCTGATCCACCCAGCCGCCGAGATCGGCGAGCGTGCCGACCATGCGCAGGCCGAATACCTCATTGACGACCGGCAGGTTCACCACGGCGGAGAGCGACTGGCTCATATCGCCACCCTCGGTCGAATACACATCCAGGTCGCCGGAGGCCGTGAAGCGATCGAGCTGCGGATCGCGCGTGATGAAGCGAATCGTGCCGCCCGAGGAACCGGCGCCATACAACGTGCCTTGCGGACCTTTGAGCACTTCGACTCGCTCGATATCGTTGGTGCGCAGGTCGAGCTGACTGCTCGAGCTGCCGGTCACATCCGCTTCATCCAGATACACACCGACGAGCGCGCTCGAAGATGAGCCGTACACGTTGCCGACGCCACGCACGTAGTAACGAATGAATCCACCGCCCGCATCGGACACCACGAGCCCCGGCACGGCGTGCGACATATCGAGCAGCGTGTCGATGCCTGCGCGTTCGAGCGTCTCCTGACTCAGCGCGACCACGGTGAGCGGCACATCGATCAGGCGTTGCTCACGTTTCTGCGCGGTGACTACGACTTCTTCCAGTGCAACGCTATCGCCGCTCTCACGTTCGCTCGGTGCCGCACCCAAAGTCGTGGTCGATTGCGGCGAGGCGCCGGCCTGTGCCAGGTGCCAGCGCGTCTCATCGAGTCGCATCGAGGTCCGACGCGGCTGTTCCGCCACTTCCCCGTTCGGCCGACTGGTTACGACCGCAATCGTGTTCTCGTTCACGACGCGATAGCTCAGTCCGCCCGCTGTCAGCAGCGCCTGCAACGCCTGCTCGACCGACATGTCGCCCGCCACCGGGCCGACCAGGATGCTGCCATCGATGGTGTCGCTGAAACGAGCGACCTGCAGCCCGGTCTGATGAGCGAACTCTTTGAGCGCCGTATCGAGCGACTGCCGTGGAATGTTCAGGTCATAGTGCTGAGCGACCGCCTGCGCGGCAGCCGGGACGACCGAGGCGCACAGCGCCAGTGCAACTGACAAGCAAGCCGCTCTCATCGCGAATCTCCCCGCCCCTTGTGAAGTGATATGTGTGGGCGGGCATAAGACCGTGTGTGAGAGCGAACGGGACACTCCGATCAACGCCCCGGCGGTGACGCGATGACGATCCGACCGCCGCTGTCACGGCTCACCTGCACCACCGCGCCGGCCTGGATGAAATCGATGAATGCCTCGGGATTGGCGGCATTGAAGACACCGCTGATAGGCCGGGCGGCGAGACGCGCGTCCTGCACCTGGATTTGAATGCTGTTGTAACGATTGAATTGTGCGACCACCTCGGCGACGGGCGTGTCCTCGAAGATGAGCCTGCCCTCGGCCCACGCGAGCGCACGTCCGCTGTCCACCTTGTGGATCTGTGGCATCGACGCGGCGACCTGCAAGGTCACCTGTTCGTTTGCGACCAGGACGATCGCGGGCTCGGGGGTTGCGACTTCCCGTGCAGGCGAGGCTCGCCCGGTGTCAACGGAGCGGGGCCCATCGACGGACACTTTGCCTTCGGCGACCGTGACGACGACACCTTGGTCTCGATGTTCGACGCCGAACGCGGTCCCGATGGCCCGCACCGTCGTGCCATCGGCATGCACGATGAACGGACGCGCGGGATTCTTCGCGACCCGAAACAACGCCCGCCCTGACTCGAGATGAATCTGGCGCGAATGCTCATCCATCTTCACACGAAGCCGAGTCTCGGGATCGATCTGCACCACGCTGCCATCGCTCAGCGCCACTTCCCGGCGCTCACCGCGATCGGTCTGAATCACTTGGCCCCGCAGCGTCGAGACGAGGAAGCCTGCGATCACGACGATGCATGCGATTGCCGCCGCAGCGAGCCAGGGCGCAACGGCACGTTGTTTCTTCGGCGCCGCCTCACTACCCGATGCCTGAGGGAGCGTCACGACGACCTCATCCGCCTCGGCGCCCGTCGTCGCGATCCGCGTCCATTGCTCGAACTGGTCGAGCACGCCATGCACGCTCGCCATCCGAAGCATCTCGGCCACATGCACGGGCGACTCGCGCAACCAATCGACGAAGGCTTCACGCTGCTCGCGAGAGAGTTCCCCGGCTTGCAGGCTTAGCAGCCACTCGCCAGCCTCTTCAGCGGCCCGACTACGGCGATCAATCGGCGCCATGGATGGCCTCCAACAGCTCCGGGTCCAACTCATCGCGCAACTTGCGATAGCTCTTGATAACGAGACGTTTGACGTTGCGCCGGCTCGTGCCGAGGCGCTCGGCGATCTCGGCATGTCCGAGCCCCTCGAAGAACTGCAGCTTCAACACTTCGCGCTCGCGCGGCCCGAGCGTATTGAGCGCCCGCTCGATTTCTGCCTGAGCGGCAGCACGCGCCACCGTGTCCTGCGGCCGATCGTCGGCCCGCAGGTCATCGAGCCAGCGAGGTTCGTGCGGTCGGGAGTGACGAATGCGGAGCGCGCGTTCGGCCGCGACGTTCGAGGCGATCTTGAAGAGGTACGCCTGCGGATGCTCCACCAACTCTTCGCGGGAGTAGCGCATGAGGCGCAGGAAGACCTCCTGGGCTACGTCGTCCAGATCGGCGGCCGGGACGGCGCTGCGCGAGGCGAGAAACTTGAGCAACGGGCGTCGCCACTGGCGGAACCAGTCGCTCAGACGATTACTGCGGGGCTGAAAAGTCATGCACTCGAGGCCGGGCACACCGTGGACGGCCCCTAAGACCGGATCAGCCTACCATCGGGACATACCCCGCGCCGATATCCCCCGCTACGCGAGCGCGCCTCAGCGCAGGCCGATGACCGACGCGCTGCCTGCCGGCACCCCGAACTCCGGGTCACCCTTCCCCTCGAGCGGCGATCCGGCCTGCACCCGATAGTCGGCGGCGAGCTTCGGATCGGCCTCGATCACGTTCTGACCTTGCCTCACCACCGCCGTATCCTTCGCAAACAACCCCGCCTCATTGCCAAACAGCGCGCTGTATCCCACCCAGATCTTGCTGTTCTCGGTGGCCCTCGCGACGTATGGCTTGTTATTCACGAAGATCGAGTTCGTCGCGTAGATGGTCGCGTCCTGCTCGGCATAGAGGCCGTCATCGAGATTGCCGTCGAACACCGAGTTCGCCACATGCGCCGAGGCGTTGTGGTACGCGGCGACGCCGGCCGAATCGTTGCCCCGAATGACGGCGTTGGACAGACGCAGGTGAGCATGCTCATCCAGCCAGATCGCGACGTGGCCATCGAGAATGCGAAGGTTGTGCGCGTCCAGATCGGAGTGGCCGCGTCCGGTGAGCGCCATCTTTTGATACTTCTCGATGGTCACATCGCGCACCCGCACGTCACTGTCGATCGCAAAGATGCCGTGACCTTCGTAGATCTCATCTTCCTCGATATCGAACTTGAACCCGGTGAAGGTGAGACCGTGCACGTCCACGGTCGCCCGATGAATCACGAGCCCGGTGGTTCGCGGACCGGTGCTGCCATCGAGCACGGCGCCGGGCTCGCCGATCAGGCTCAGCCGCTTGCCATCGACCACGAGAAAACCACGAATCGTGTGGACCTTGTACGGCACGTCGCGCACGCCGGTTGCGGTGTAGGTGCCCGCTCGAATCCGAATCGTATCGCCGTCCGCGGCAGCATCGATCGCCGCTTGAATGCCGCTGCCACCGGAGAAAGCACAGTCGGCCGCGACTGCCCGGGTCGGACACACCACATGAACGTCGGGCGTATTCGCGTTCGCCACTGCGGGCGCGTTCGCCTGCGGGCCACGCGAGCAACCGGATAGAACGCTGGCGAGCACGAGGGCGGATACGCTGACGCGCATTGGCATGCGGATTCTCACGACGTTGGTGAGTCAAGTATGTTGGCAAGCTGCCGATGCTCGTAGATGCGAAGTTGGCCCCGCCTGGTGCGAAACTCACACCAGTGGACGTCAGGTCTTGGTCAGCCGCGACCGCCTATGCTGCGTATCCGCCGTGTTTGCGCCCTTGATGAGAATGAATCGCGATCCGAAATCTTCCGGCCGCTGCTTTCGTCATGCGACTGCTGCTCGTTGAAGACAATCCGCAGCTCGCCGAGCTCGTGCAGGACGGGCTGACGCGTCAGGGCTTCGCGATCGATCGCTGTGGCTCGCTGAAAGAGGCGATAGCGGCGCGAAGTGCCGCGAGCTACGACCTGATTCTGCTGGATCTGGGCCTGCCGGATGGCGATGGCATGACGCTGGTCCGCGAGCTGCGCAAGGGCAACGATTCGACGCCCATTCTGATTCTCACCGCGCGCGGCGGTCTCAACGATCGCCTGATCGGTCTGGACGGTGGCGCCGATGATTACCTCGTGAAGCCGTTCGAGATCGCGGAGCTGGCGGCTCGGTGCCGGGCGCTGCTGCGTCGACCGGGTGCGAGCCTCGGGGTCGTTCTGCACTTGGGCAATGTCGCGCTCGATACCACGACGCGTACGGTCACGGTGAACGAACAGCGCATCGACGTGCCGCCGCGTGAGGTCGCCCTGCTCGAACAACTCCTGCGACGCTCGGAGCAAGTCGTTCGCCGCCATCAGCTCGAGGAGTCGCTCTACTCCTTCGGCGAGGACGTGACGCCCAACGCACTCGAAAGCGCCGTGTCCCGCCTTCGCAAGCGCCTGACCGCCTCCGATGCCAATGTCCTCGTGCGAACCGCGCACGGGATCGGTTACGCCATCTTCCAGCAGTCCTGAGACGATGCAGGCAGGTCCGAGTCTCGTCCGGCAGATCTCAATTCGCCTCGTCGCGGCGGCTGTGCTCGTCACGGCGATCGAGATCATCGGCGTGCTTGCGATCTATGCGAGCAACCGACCGAAACTCGCGGCCGAGCTGCTCACGTGGGAAGCGGACCGCGTCCTCGATGCGCTCAACGCACCCGATGCGCATCGCAGTCTGTCGCAGCTCGAAGCCCCGCCCGGCGCCGATGACTGGATGTTCATCGTTCAGGACAGCAAGCGCGGGGTGATTTTCGAGCACGTTCCGACCGAGCCGGCACGCTTCGCCACGCTGCCCTCGCTGACCGATCACGACTGGACGCAACTTGCGCGCGACGCCAATCCCGTCGTGGTGTATGGCGCTCGTCACTTAGGAAACGACACTCGAGTCACGATGGCGGTGACCGGCGAATCGTTGCCGCTCTTCTGGCTGGTGTTCGTGCGCGAAGCGTATGCGCACGTGATCGTGCCGGTCGCGCCGGTCACGATCCTGTTGCTGGTGCTGAATGTTTATATCGTGCGCCGGATGCTGGCCCCGCTCGCAGCTTCCGCCGCCGAGGTCGATGCGCTCGATCCCTCGCGGATGGAAACGCGACTGAGCGTGCCCGCCACCCCTCGCGAAGTTCGAGCGCTGGTGCTGGCGATCAATCGCGCGCTGGATCGTCTCGAACAGGCGATGCACACGCTCGAATCGTTCACGGCGGATGCGGCTCACGAAATGCGCACCCCGCTCTCTATCTTGAAACTGCGCATCGAGGCGCTCGATCCCGGCCCGGCGAAGAACGCGCTGCGCGAGGACGTGTCCGCCATGACGCGGCTGGTGAATCAGATGCTCGATCTGGCCCAGGCCGACACGCTCGATTCACAGATCACGCAAACGGTGGATCTCACGATGCTTGCGCGCGATGCGGTCGAACGCATGTTGCCGGTCGCGGTGGCACGCGGTTGTGACATCGCCCTCATCGATCAGGGGGGCACTTGCGTGAAAGGTCATGCCGAAGCGCTGGCACGCGTGCTCACCAATCTCATCGACAATGCCATCGCGTACTCACCGAAAGATCGAAACATCGACGTGATCGCCGGCCCCGGCGCGCGCCTCATCGTTCGCGATCGCGGCCCCGGCTTCTCCCCGGAGAACGCGGAATTGTTGTTCCGACGATTCTGGCGAGGCGCCGCGCTCGGCCGTGCCGGCGCGGGCCTCGGACTCGCCATCGCACAAAGCATCCTCGCCCGACACGGCGCGACGATCACGGCCGACAACGCTGCCGACGGCGGCGCCGTTTTTACGATTCAGTGGAATAAAGAGAGCCTGACATGAGAACTGTGGGGGTGCCGGCGCTGATGGCGGCATTGGGATTGCCGGTGGCTGTCGAGGCCGCCGAGTCGCCCGATAGGACGTCGCCGCTGCTGCTCGAAGCTGCCTACACCGGCGAAGTCTGGCGCAACGTGAGCGGCGGCGTGCGTCGGGACGAAACCTACCTCGACAACATCGACGTGATCGCAACCTTCGATGCCGAGCGCGCGTGGGGCTGGACCGGCACGAGGTTTCTCGTCTCGGGGCTGTACAACAATCGGCCCACGCTCTCGGATCGGATCGTCGGTGACATCCAGACCGTCAGTAACATCGATACCGACGGCGCCACTCGTTTGTACGAGGCGTGGCTCGAACGTGCGTTCGAGTCAGGCGCAATCAAGCTCGGCCTGATCGACCTGAACAGCGAAGTGGATGTGAACGAGACCGGCGCGCTGTTCATCAACAGCTCGCACGGCATCGGTCCGGACTTCAGCCAGATCGGCGAGAACGGCCCGTCGATCTTTCCAGTTACCGGGCTCGGCACCGTGATGCGTTGGGATGCAAACGAGCGCGTGCAAGTCCGAGTCGCGGCCTTCGAAGGCACCGTCGGCGATCCGACGCATCCACGACGCACCACCGTCGATCTTGAAAACGATGAGGGCGCGCTGTTGGTCGGTGAAATCACGATGCTTCCCACGGAGGCCAGTCGAGCAGTCATCGGTGTGTGGCGTCACACCGGTCGCTCGGCTGATTTCAGCGACGACGATGTCCTGCATCGAAGCGAATCGATCGGCGTGTACGCGCTCACGGAAGGAACGTTTCTGGAACGTGGCGAGCACTCACTCTCAGGCTTCCTCCGCATCGGTGTCGCGGACGCCGACGTCCATCAAATCTCGCGCTACATCGGTGCGGGCATCGTATGGTCGGGACCCCTGCTCGCGGCGGCCGAACGAGAGGAACACTTGGGCCTTGCGCTCGCCACTATCACCAACGGCCACCCTTTCCTGCGTACGCAGGCCGCGCAAGGGGCGATCCACGAGCGTCATGAGACGGCGATCGAGCTCACCTATCGGGTGCAGCAACGCTCGTGGCTGGCGCTGCAGCCGGACCTGCAATACATCATCAACCCCGGCACCGACTCGAGTCTTGCGAATGCCTGGGTGGTGGGACTGCGCTTCGAGCTGAGCTGGAGCAATGAGCCGGGCTGAGCGCCCGGCTGCGAGCGATAGTTAAACCTTGGCGTCCGCCGTGCTCGCTGCCTGTCGCTTGCGAGCGCGCGCTTCGACCTTACGGCGGTCCAGATACATCATCCAGCCCGTGATCACGAAGAGCGGCAGCGCAAGGCTCGACAGCATCAATAGAAGCGAACCTACGGTGCCAAAGTATGCGCCCTTATGAATGGAGAGCATGCTCGCGAGCAATCGCTCGCCGGTCCGCTTCTGCGCATAGCGCTCGTGCGAGAGGACTTGCGAGCTTGAAGGATCGATCATCACGGTGTTGAGCGCGGTCGGATGCGGCGCTTCGGCCGTGAGATATTGAATTTGTAGCGCCTCTTCCTCCTGCTTCGGAAATCGCACGGCGATCTCGCCCAGGGCCTGCGACGCCGTGGCCGCGTCGAACGAAGCCCAGACCTTTTCGATATCCGGCGCAACCAGCGGCTTGCCCGTCATGTTCTCTTGAATCGCAGGCGGCACGCCGAGAAATTTCTCGAGCAGCTCTCCGTACCATGCGCAGGCGAAATACAAACCGGTGAGCGAGGAAAGTAACAACAGCGGCAGCACGTAAGTCCCGATGACCGCATGCATCGAATAGAGAAAGCCGCGCCCGCGCAGCTTCCGATCGATCACGAACCAGGCGCGCCAGTTGCTCGTGCGACGCGGCCAGCGCAGATACAGGCCCGTTGCGACCATGCCAACCAGCAAGATCGCCGCGATGTCGACGACGCGGCGCCCCACATACTGACCGCCCACTCGATCGGTAATCAAACCCCGATGCACCTCTTCGACGATTTCGAAGAAGGTCTCGCCTCGCACACCGCCGCTGCGCCACTCGCCCGTGTATGGATTGAGAAAACGCACGATATCGTCGGGCTCGGACAGGAACTCTACACGCACGGCGCCCTCCGCCGAGCCCGGCACTGTCACGGTTCGGACCCTCGCACCCAACCGTTGCGCTTCGGCTTGCGCGCGTTCGAGGAGCGCCGGCACTGAAAGCCGTTCGCCGTTTACATCGACTGTGCGTGTGTCGGCGTTCAGGGCCTCCAGAATCGGATCCTGAAAAGACATCATCGCGCCGGTGAATCCCATCACGGCGAGCAAAACGCCGAAGGTGATGCCGATCAGCCAATGGGCCTGGAACCAGAGCCTGCTTTTAGCCATGAACGTGCGCAAAGTAATGAGTACGAGGTCGGCCCGGAGCCTAGCCGGTTCCGCCTGACGGAGACCTGACACGGTTGCGAATCGCCACGCAAGCTCGCGCACCGATGTAACGAATTGTTGGTGGCCCCCCTCCGTGGAGGGGCGCGAGTCCGCCCCGCGAGCGTTTACAGTCCGCGCTGTTCACAACCCAGAGATCGACTGGCCACGGAGAAAACCATGTTCAAAGGCTCAGCGGGAGCAGCCCGACTCGGGCGCTGGTTGGCGGCAAGCGGCGCGTTATTGCTAGCTTCGATGATTGCGCCCGCGGTGCAGGCAGCGCCGTCCTTCATCACCTTCGAAAGCGGTCACGTCCGACCGCTTGCCTTGTCATCCGACGGCACCCGGTTGTTTGCCGTCAACACACCGAACAACACGCTGGTGATTTATAGCGTCACACCCGTCGGCATCTTCAAACAGGCGGAAGTGTCGGTCGGCCTCGAGCCCGTCGCGGTCGCGATCCGCAACAGCACCGAGGTCTGGGTAGTGAATCATCTCTCCGATAGCGTGAGCGTCGTGACGCTGTCGGGGACGCCGCGAGTGATACGGACGTTGCTCGTCGGCGATGAGCCGCGCGATATCGTCTTTGCCGGCACCACCGGTCGCGCGTTCATCACGACGGCACATCGCGGCCAACAACGCACCGATGCCTCCATCGCCGCCGTGCCCGGTGCCGGCGATCCGCAGCTCACAACGCCTGGCGTCGGCCGCGCCGACGTGTGGGTGTTCGATCCGGCGAATCTCGGCCCGGCCTTCGGCGGCACACCGCTCAAGATCCTGTCGTTCTTCGCCGATACGCCGCGCGCGCTCGCCGTGAGTCCCGATCGCAAGACGGTGTATGCCGCCGCATTCAAGTCCGGCAATCAGACGACGACGGTGTTCGAGCTCATGGTGTGCGACGGCTTCGATCCGAACACGCCCTGCACCTTCGCCGGCAACACCTTGCCCGGCGGCAATCCGGGCCCGATGACGAACTTCGAAGGCAAGCGCGCGCCGGAGGTGGGACTGATCGTGAAGTTCAATCGCGCCAGCGGCCATTGGGAGGACGAGCTCGGTCGCAACTGGGACGCGGCGGTCCGCTTTCAACTGCCCGATCAGGACGTGTTCTCGATCGATGCGAATGCGCTCACGCAGAAGGCGGCGTTCTCTCACGTCGGCACCACGCTGTTCAACATGGTCACGAACCCGCGTACCGGCAAGCTCTATGTTTCCAACACCGAAGCGATCAATAACGTGCGCTTCGAAGGCCCGGGCGTGGTGGGCGGGTCGACTGTCCAAGGCCGCCTCGCGGAGACGCGTATCAGTGTGATCTCCGGTACGACGGTCGCCTCGCGCCATCTGAACAAGCATATCAACTACGACGTGCTCGCCAACGACCCCGGCTTCGATCCGACGGTGAAGAACCACAGCTTGTCGACGCCGCTCGAAATGGTCGTCAGTCGCGATGGTCGTAAGTTGTATATCGCCGCGTTCGGATCGAGCAAAGTCGGCGTGTTCGACACCGCGGCGCTGGAAGCGGACACATTCAATCCGGTGAGCTCGAGCGCGAACTACATTCCCGTCAGCGGCGGCGGACCGAGCGGACTGGCGCTCGATGAGAGTCGTAATCGTCTGTATGTCATGACGCGCTTCGACAACGCGGTGAAGGTCATCAATCTCACCACCAAGGCGGAAATTGCCGCGCTTCCCCTGTTCAATCCCGAGCCGGCGCAGGTCATCGCCGGACGCCCGCTGCTCTACGACGCCGTGGATATGTCAGCCAACGGTGAGGCGGCATGCGCCAGCTGCCACATCTTCGGCGACAACGACGATCTCGCCTGGGATCTCGGCAATCCGGATGATCTCGTCACCTCCAATCCCATTCCGATTCGTCTGGGCTTCGCCGCGCTCAACACGCAGCCGCGCATCAATGGCACGGGCGTCGTGAATGAGTTTCATCCGATGAAGGGCCCGATGACGACGCAGACGCTGCGTGGCATGCGCAATCACGGCGCGATGCACTGGCGCGGCGATCGCTCGCATGGCTTCTTCGGCACCGATGCGTTCGATCCGGAGCTCTCGTTCAACAACTTCGTCGTGGCCTTCGATGGATTGATCGGTCGTTCGACCCTGCCCGATCTCACCACCTTGCAGCGCTTTACGAACTTCCAGCTCGAGGTGCAGCTGCCGCCGAATCCGATTCGCAACCTGGATAACTCGCTCACGACGGCTCAACAGCGCGGTCATGACTTCTATCTGGGCTCGCGTCGTGCGGACGGCGCGCCCCCGGCGGCAGGTCCGGGGACCGGCTTCACGTGTGAAGGCTGTCATCGTCTCGATCCGTCGCAAGGCTTCTTCGGCACCGACGGCCAGGCGAGCTTCGAAGGCTTGCCACAGATCGTGAAGATTCCTCACCTGCGTAATGCTTATACCAAGGTGGGCATGTTCGGCTTCCCCGGCATGCCGTTCTTCACCACGCCCGATACCGGCAACACCGGCAATCAGATTCGTGGCTTCGGCTATCTGCACGACGGCTCGATCGACACGGTGTTCCATTTCCTCTCGGCGGTGTTGTTTGCACCGACGCCTGAGGTCGGCTTTCCGGCGGCGACGTACGAACAGACACGGCGCGATATGGAGCAGTTCATGCTCGCGTTCGAGTCCGATCTCGCGCCCATCGTGGGTCAGCAGATCACTCTGACGAAGACCAATGCGGCGGCGGTGGGTCCACGCATCGATCTGCTTCAAGCCCGGGCGGCCGCGTCCTTCACGTCAAAGACGCTCGGCGGCGCGGTCACCGAATGCGATCTGGTCGCGAAACTCACGCTCGCCGGCACACCGCGTGGCTTCCTGTACAACGCCGCCTCGGATGCCTTTGTCCCCTCAGGCAGCGGAGTCGGCGTGCCCGACGCGTTGTTCCGGGCACTGGCGCTCATCCCCGGACAAGAAATTACCTTCACGTGCGTGCCACCTGGCTCGGGCGCGCGCATTGCCGCCGTTCCCTAGTCGACGTTTCTAACAGGTCGCCGCCACCCCACCCTGGCGGCGACCTGCTTTTCCGCTTCGGTTTTCAACGCGCCGACAGCGAAGGCGGCCGACCATCGACGAGCCGCAGTTCCTGCGCCCGAAACACGGCCTCCATGCGGGTGCTCACGCCGAGCTTCGCGAACACATTCTTCAGATGCCACTTCGTCGTGAGCAGCGTGATATGACTTCGCTCGCTGATGCTTTTGTTGCTCAAGCCCTGCGAGAGGAGCTTGAGCAGATCGAGCTCGCGCCGGGTCAGTAACGGCATGGGCTCGGCGGGCGGGCTGCTTTCGTAAGGATCGAACGCGAGCACGTCGCGAAACCGTTTGAAATATTCGGCCGAGGGCAGCGTCGGCACGCGCGAGAGCTTGATCGCGGCTGCAAACACTTTCGGCAGGCCGAACACGTCATCGAACACGGCCCGACTGAAACCGCGGTGCTCGGTGAGCGTGAGGGCGTGATTGATCCAGCGCAACGACGCCTCCTCTTCGTGCGCCTGCCAGTGGCACGTGGCGAGCGCCGCCTCGAGCCGCACGCGCCCATAGACATCGCCCGCCGCCTCCGCCCGCTCGCACAAGCGTTGCAACTGATTCGCGGCCGTATCGAACGAGCCGCGATATATCAGGATCGCCACGCCCGCGAGCGCAAACTCCTCCCACGGCTGTTCGGAGGCAAGGTTGTTCACCTCGATCTGAAATGATTGTCCGCATTCGGCGAGGACGCGCAGTGCCCGCGCCGGCTGCTCCTGTAACAGCCACAGTCGCACCTTTTCGAAACAAACGCGCGCCAGCAGTCGTCGACAGTTGCTGCTCTTAAGCACGCTGTGCAGATAGTCGAGCAAGCGGAGCGCGTCGCCATACTTGGCGGAGGCGCATTTGAGCCGAGCGGCGACCAGATGCGCGACGGTCAGGTTCTCGAGCGACGGCGCCATCGAAAGCGAGGGAAAGACCTCGCTGCACAGGGCTTCGGCCTGCTGCAAGCGATTGTGGTGATAGTGAACCGAAGCAGCGGCCGTGGTCGCTGTCACCCAGATGGGATTGCGTCGCCCGCCTCGCGTGCGTGCATAAAGCTGCATGCAGCTTTCCGCGGCTTCTCGCGCATGACCTTCGGCGCGATCGATCAACATCAGCACGACGGCCGACTGCGCCAAGGCGTAGAGGTGCGGCGTTCCCTCCAATAGTTCCTTCCCCCGCAGGGCGAGTCGGCGTGCGGCATCGAAGTCCTTATCCACGAGCAGCTGATAGGCCGCGACGTTGAACAGATTGGCGGTGAGATACGGATTCTCGGCGATGCTGAGCGCCTCCACCTCCGGCACGACGAACCGCACGCCAGCGTCGGCCATGATTTCGAGCATCAATTGCAGTGCTGGCAACGCGCGCCGCTCCGCCTCGTCACGGGCCAGTTGCTCGGCGACTCGCAGTTCCTGACGCGCTCGCTCGAAATGTCTCAGAAAGATGAGGCTCATCAAATGCGCATCGCGAACCGCCGGGCAGCTCATGATTTCGCTCAGCGTCAGTCGCCCGCTCCACTGCAACACTTCCGGGAACTCACCGGTGCGCAACCACACCGGCACACAGGATGCGAGCGCCTGAAGACACCACTGCCGATCCACAGTTACGAATGCATGCTGCAACGCTTCGCTCGGTCGCTCATGCTCGGCGAACCATTCGCTGCACGTTCGATGCAGCTGCGCGATACGCGCAGATCCGAGCTTACGCAGCTGTGAGAGCAGGAACTCTCGATACAACGCGTGATAGCGATGCCAGCAGTGGTTGTCATCCAGCGCGCGGATGAAGAGTTGCAGTTCCTCCACCTCATCGAGCAATGCGGCGGCATCGTCATCTCTCAGCAATGCGACCGCGAGTTCGGCGCAGAACCGCTCCGGAACGCAGGTCGCGAGCAGGAATTCACGTAGTCGGTTCGGCAAATCCTGCCACGCTTCGGCGATCAGATACGTGCGCACATCGTGACTCAAGCCGTCGACGGCCGTGCGCGCCAGTAAGCTGAGCTTCACGCCCGCAATCCAGCCCTCGGTGCGACGACTGCATTCGATCGCCTCCTGTAAGGACAGTGGCGCCCCGTGAAGTAACGACGCGAGCTCACAGATATGCTCCGGCTGGAAGGCAAGATCGGTGGCGTCCAGCGTCGTCAGCGCTTCGTCGAGCTTCAATCGCTGCAGATCGAATCGCGGCACGCGACGGGTCGCGAGCACCCAGCGCACGTTCGGTGAGGACTGCAAGATCAAGGACAGCAACGAATGCTCTCCGTCGGCGCAATCGAACCCTTGCAGATCGTCGATGACGATGACCAGGGATTGGTCGAGCGATGCGAGACGGTCGCGCAGTGCGTCCGTTAGCTGTTCGACGGAGCACTCAGTGCAGCTCGCCGCGATGCAGTTCGTGGCGGTCGAATCAAGCGTTCTGTCGATGCTCGCGGCGAGACCGGCAAAGAAAGCGATCGGCTCGTGATCGCGCCGCTCGCACTGCAGCCAGGCGCTGCGACGACTCGGCTCGATCTCGCTATGCCATTGAGTAAGTAAGGACGTCTTGCCCGAGCCGGCCGGTGCGAGCAGCAGCACGACCTTCGCGCCGTGCTCGATGCGAGCTTGCAGGAGTGGACGGGGAATCAGTGTCGGGGTACTGCGGGGCGGACCGAACTTCGCCAAGTTCCCCGCCGTGCCGACGATCTGCGCCATGTCGCGGTTCCGTGCCGTGCGCATAGGTCCCCATGCAGTCGTTGCAATGGTGGTTCGCCACCGCAACCGATGCGGCGGCAATCGATCCCTGCTCGAATCTACGGGCCTGTTTACAACGGTGTCAATGCGAAACCGGAGCACCTGGCGGCGCGCTTTATGACAGCGTTTCTGACAGCGCGGTAAGGTTGAAGCCCTTGCAATTCAGAATCTTGCAATCACATAGTGTGTGCTCGCGCGGCCCCTGTAGAATGCCGGGCGAGGCGTGTCGACCTGCAACTCGCGGGGCGGAACGCGGTCCAACTGGACGATATTCCGGAGGAGTCCAAAGTCATGGCGTCTTATCCAAGCACAGTCGCAAGCACCACGCGCGGCTCAGCGCTGACGACCAATAAAGTTCTTCGCAACACGTACCTGTTGCTGGCGGCCACGCTCGGCTTCAGCGCGCTCACGGCGGGCGTCGCCATGATGCTTAACCTGGCTCCGCTGAACCCGTGGATCACGCTGATCGTCTACTTCGGCCTGCTCTTCGGAGTCTCGCGCACCGAGAACAGTTCCTGGGGTCTGCTGTTCATCTTCCTGTTGACCGGCTTCCTCGGATTTACGCTCGGACCCATCGTCAACGCGTATCTGAAGTTCCTGCCGAACGGCGCGCAAGTCGTGACCACGGCGCTCGGCATCACCGCCGTCACCTTCGTCGGCTTGTCGGCCTATGCGATCAAGAGCGAGAAGGACTTCAGCTTCATGGGCGGCTTCCTGACGGTCGGCATCATCGGCGCCTTCCTGTTGGGTCTGGTCGCGATGATCTTCAATCTCTCGACGCTCTCGCTCGTCGTCTCGGGCGTGTTCGTGGTCGCGATGGCCGGCATGATGCTCTATCAGACCAGCGCCATCATTCACGGCGGCGAGACGAACTACATTCGCGCGACGCTGACGCTGTACGTGAGCATCTACAACATGTTCATGAGCCTGCTGCACCTGCTGGGCGCAGCCTCGAGCGACGACTGATCGCGAACGTCTGAAACGACGCTGCTGAAAGGACAAAGGGCGCTGCCACTGGCAGCGCCCTTTTTGTTTGGCCGCAAGCTCCGGCGATTACGGACGACGAATCACCGAGAGGCCGCCCATATAAGGCTTCAGCACTTCCGGCACGTTGATGCTGCCATCCGGCTCCTGATAGTTCTCGAGCACGGCCACGAGCGCACGGCCTGCCGCCACGCCCGAGCCGTTCAGCGTGTGCAGCGGCTCGGGCTTACCCGTCTCCGGATTCCGCCACCGCGCCTGCATTCGACGCGCCTGGAACGCCTCGAAGTTCGAGCACGAAGAAATCTCACGATACGCCTGCTGCCCGGGCAGCCACACTTCCAGGTCGTAAGTCTTGGCCGAGCCGAAGCCGATGTCGCCCGAGGACAACGCCATCACTCGGTACGGCAGCTGCAACCGTTTCAGTACTTCCTCGGCGTTACGCGTCAGCGTCTCGTGTTCGGCGTAGGAGTCCTGCGGCCTGGACAGATGCACCAGCTCCACCTTCTCGAACTGATGCTGACGAATCATGCCGCGCGTGTCCTTGCCGTACGAACCGGCTTCGGAACGAAAACACGGCGTGTGCGCGACGTACCGGATCGGCAGCTCGTCCGCTTCGATGATGGTGTCGCGAGCCAGATTCGTGACGGGCACTTCCGCGGTCGGAATCAGATACAGCCCGGACTCGCCCTTGATCGCGAACAAGTCCGCCTCGAACTTCGGCAGCTGGCCGGTGCCGGTGAGCGATTGAGCGTTCACCAGATAAGGAACATAGGCTTCGCGATAGCCGTGCTCGCCGGTATGTAGATCCAGCATGAACTGAATCAAGGCGCGATGCAGTCGAGCCAGGGGCCCCGTCAGCACCGAGAAACGCGCGCCTGAGATTTTGCCCGCGGCGGCGAAATCCATCTGGCCGAGCTTTTCGCCGAGCTCGACATGATCGAGCGGCTTGTATGGAAACTTGCGCGGCTCGCCCCAGCGACGCACTTCCACGTTCGCCGTTTCATCGGCACCGACCGGCACGCTCTCGTGCAACAGGTTCGGCAGACCGAGCGTGATCTTCTCCAGCTCCGCCTGCACCTTGGCAAACTCCGCTTCGGCCGCGGCGAGCTCATCGCCGAGGGTTGCGACCTGCTTCAACAGCGGCGCGATGTCCTGCCCTTGAGCCTTCGCTTTGCCGACGCTCTTGGCGTGCACGTTCTTTTCGTTGCGCAGCTCATCGGCGCGCACCTGCCATTTCTTGCGCGACTCCTCGAGCGCGCTCAGCTGCGCCACGTCGAGCTTGAAACCGCGTTTCGCGAGGTTCGCGGCGACGGCGTCGGGGTCGGAACGAAGGAGCTTGGGGTCGAGCATGACGGACCGCTTAAACCGATAGAATGTACATCCTAACAGTTTACCACCCGGCGGCCGGTGCTCGCGTCATCGAGGCCGCACGGCCAGGATCGCGGCTGTCGAGGCCGACTTACTTCTTGCGACGGGCCAGTGCCTCGGCAATCTTGATTTCCATGCCGCGCGGGACCGGCTGGTAATACTGGCGCGGCTCCATCCCTTCGGGAAAGTAGTTCTCACCGGCCGCGTACGCCTCCGGCTCATCGTGGGCGTAGCGATAGTCTTTACCGTAACCGAGCGACTTCATCAGCTTGGTCGGCGCATTGCGCAGATGGAGTGGCACGTCGAGCGAGCCCAAGGTTTTCGCGTCCTGCATGGCTGCGCCGAACGCCTTGTAGACCGCGTTGCTCTTTGCCGCACACGCCAGAAACACCACCGCCTGCGCGATGGCGAGCTCGCCTTCCGGCGAGCCGAGCCGTTCGAAAACTTCACAGGCTTCCAGGGCCAACGTATGACCGCGCGGATCCGCAAGCCCGATGTCCTCGGAGGCCATACGCAGGACGCGGCGCGCGATATATCGGGGATCGCAGCCGCCATCCAGCATTCGACACAGCCAATACAACGCCGCGTCCGGATCGCTGCCGCGGACTGACTTATGCAGCGCCGAGATCTGGTCGTAGAACGCTTCGCCCTGCTTGTCGAAGCGTCGCAATCCGCCCGAGGCCACTTCGTTCGCGATGGCCTCGGTGATCACGGGCGGTTCGCCATCGCTTGCCAGATCGATGGCCAGCTCGAGCATATTCAACGAACGGCGCGCATCGCCGTCCGCCGCCTTTGCCATCAATTCCAACGCACGCTCTTCGGCGGTGACCGCGCCCGCTTGTTTCGCGAGCGCGCGATCGAGCACCTGCCGGATGTCCGTTTCGGTCAGCGAGCGCAACACGTACACGCGCGCTCGCGAGAGCAACGCGTTATTCAATTCGAACGAGGGATTCTCGGTGGTCGCACCGATGAAGACCAAGGTGCCATCTTCCACCCACGGCAGAAATGCATCCTGCTGGGCTTTGTTGAAACGATGCACCTCATCGAGAAACAACACGGTGCGACGGCCGGAGCGACGCGCCTCCTGTGCCTGTTCGGCGGCGGCGCGAATATCTTTGACCCCGGCCATCACGGCCGACAACGCAATGAACTGCGCATCGCACTGTTGAGCGACGAGTCGTGCGAGCGTGGTTTTGCCGGTGCCGGGCGGCCCCCACAAAATCATCGAATGCAGATGGCCGCCTTCGAGCATGCGCCGCAGCGGCTTGCCGGGGCCGAACAGATGCGTCTGTCCGATGTATTCATCGAGCGAAACCGGGCGCATGCGATCGGCGAGCGGTCGCGCATCGACGGCTTCCTCGAGCGGCAAGTTCACGACTTCTGTGTCCCGATCACGAATCCCACCAGCGCTTCCACCCGCTGCGCCCAGCCGCCGATCAGCCACCGGCCGAGCAACAGCCCGATCAGGATGCCGGTGCAGTTCGCGAGCACGTCCAACGGATCGGCCTGGCGCCCATAGTGCATGGCGCCCTGAGCGAATTCGATGAGCACGCCCATGAGGCCGAGGCCCACGGCAATCGTCCAATAGCGCGTTCGCGGGTAGATCCCGACAAACCAGCACGAGAGCAGCAGGTACCCAAGGATGTGCTCGGACTTGTCGCTCAAGCTCGCCGGCTGTGGCAATTCGCTCATCGGCACCAGGC
Source organism: Pseudomonadota bacterium (assembly GCA_023391815.1). GTDB lineage: Bacteria > Pseudomonadota > Gammaproteobacteria > Steroidobacterales > Steroidobacteraceae > Steroidobacter. The sequence continues at coordinate 9,033 of JAEWAF010000001.1, read as the reverse complement.
AGGCGATGATGGCGAGAACGACGGCGAGCCAGCCGAGGCCGAGCCACAGCCGTGGAAATCGCAATGGCAACATGAAGATCAATTCCCCGAGGTATCGCCGATCACATCGGCACCCGGCGGCACAGTAAACGTGAATCGTGACGGATCGAGGGCGGGATTGCGTTCCAATTGTGCGAATTCCAGGTTGGTCGTCTGGCCGAGCTTGTCGGCCAGCTGCATGAACTTGAGCGTGTTGCCCTCGAAGCCGAGGCGCACCCATTTGAAATCCGTATCGTCGCGCTTGGGTTGCATGCGGACCCAAAATACGCTGCCCTCCTGCGCCGTCTGGGTCACGCTGAAGTTGTCCTGCAGGTTGCCCTGCCCGCTCAGCAGCATGGCGGGCGTGGCCGACAGCGTGTCATCCAACTTCCGCACGGTGACCTGTTCGAGGTCGGCGTCGTACAGCCAGATGCGCGAGCCGTCGGCGACGATGACCTGTTCGTTGGGCTCCCGATAATCCCAGCGGAACCGATCGGGCCGGCGGATCGCAAGCGTGCCGCTCGCCTGCTCGACGGTAAGGCCGTTGCGATCGCTGAGCGTTTGTTTGAACTGAGCCTGCAGCGACTGCAGCCCTTGCAGGAAGCCCTCGACCTTCTGCCGACCCGCGGCCGGATCGGACGCCGCGAGCGACACGTGAGCCACCATCGTCAAGAGCAACGCGGCCGCGAAGCGAGCTGCACTGGAAAAACGTTTCATCGCTCTACTCTTCGACCGGCGGCGGCGCCAGCACTTCACGCGAGCCGTTGGACTGCAGCGGCCCGACCAAGCCGGCCGCCTCCATGGTCTCGATCATCCGGGCAGCGCGGTTGTAACCGATCTTCAGACGACGCTGCACGCCGGAGATCGACGCCTTGCGCGATTCGACCACGATCTTCACGGCCTGATCGTACAAAGGATCCTGCTCGCCATCCGAGCCCTCGCCACCTTCCCCGCCCTCGTCGTCCTCGCCCTTCAGACCCGGAATCGGCATCGAAGGTCCCTTCAGGATCTCATCGACATAGGCCGGGGGCGAGGCGCCCTTCAAGCTGCCGACGACGCGATGCACTTCGGCATCCGACACGAACGCGCCGTGCACGCGAACCGGCACCGAGGTGCCCGGCTGGAGGAACAACATGTCGCCGTGACCGAGCAATGCCTCGGCTCCCATCTGATCCAGAATCGTGCGCGAGTCGACCTTCGCCGACACCTGGAACGCGATACGCGTGGGAATGTTTGCTTTGATCAAACCGGTGATCACGTCCACCGACGGACGTTGCGTGGCGAGAATCAGGTGAATGCCCGAGGCACGCGCCTTTTGCGCCAGGCGTGCGATCAGCTCTTCCACCTTCTTGCCGACGATCATCATCATGTCGGCCAACTCATCGACGATGACGACGATGAACGGCAGCGGCTCGAGGAACGGGACTTCGTTCGGATCGCCTTCCGGGCCCAGCATCTTCATCAGCAGCGGATCACGGATCGGCTGCTTCGCTTCCTGCGCTTCCTTGATCTTGCGATTGAAGCCGGCGAGATTTCGCACGCCCATTGCGGCCATCAATTGATAGCGACGTTCCATCTCGGCCACGCACCAACGCAGCGCGTTGGCGGCTTCCTTCATATCGGTGACGACCGGCGCCAACAGGTGCGGAATGCCTTCGTACACCGACAATTCCAGCATCTTCGGATCGATCATGATCAGGCGGACGTGCTCGGCCGATGCCTTGTAGAGCAACGAGAGCACCATCGCGTTGACCGCGGTCGACTTACCCGAACCGGTAGTACCGCCGACGAGCAAGTGCGGCATGCGAGCGAGGTCCGCGCAGACCGGTCCGCCGCTGATGTCCTTACCGAGCACGAGGGCCAGCGGCGAGGACATCTCATCGTAAGCTTTGGACTTGATGATCTCGCCCAACGTGACGATCTCGCGCTTCTCGTTCGGAATTTCCAGGCCCACGGTCGACTTGCCCGGAATCACTTCCACGACGCGCACGCTGATCGCAGACAACGCACGAGCGAGGTCCTTCGCGAGATTGGTGATCTGACTGACTTTGACGCCGGTGCCGAGACTCAGCTCGAAGCGCGTGATCACCGGGCCTGGATTGACGGCCACGACATCGGCTTCGACACCGAAGTCACGCAGCTTCAGCTCGACCAGGCGCGACATGGCCTCCAGCGCTTCGGACGAATATCCCTGCTGTTTCGGCGGCGGATCATCGAGCAATGACAGCGGCGGCAGTTCCTTCGACTGCGGGGCCTCGAACAGCGCGACCTGACGCTCCTTCTCGACGCGCTCGCTCTTCTCCACTTTCTGCTCGACGCGCTCGATCTTCGGCGGCGGCCGGGAGGCGACGCGCTTCTTCTCTTCGCGAATGACTTCGCTGCGCGCTTCCTTCACCTCGCGGCCCTGTTTGATCTCACGCGCCGTGCTGAGCCGGCCGGACAACCATTCGAAGGCCCGCAACGTCGCACGGCCGGTCACGTCCATGACCTCGATCCACGAATGACCGACGAACAGCGACACGCCCGCGAGCCACAACGCCAGCAGAATCAGCGTCCCGCCTAGAAAGCCGAAGCCCGAGCCGAGCCCGTTGCCGACCAGCGAGCCGAGCACGCCGCCGGCCGAATCCGGATAGCTGTGAATCGTGAAATGCAGGCTCGCAAGTCCACAGCTGGTCGCGAGCGTCAGCAGAAAGCCCAGGCCGCGAAACGCAAGCGTGGCGCGCGACTGCGCATCGTCTTTACTGCGATCCCGGTACAGCAGCCAGCCGGCAAAACCGATCATCACCGGAAACAGGAACGCGGGCGCGCCGAACAGCAGCACCAGCAATCCCGCAAGATGCGCGCCTAACGGACCGATGATGTTGGCGATCGGCCCGGGCTCGCCGGTCGTCGCGAACGATGGATCGTGGCGGTCGTAGGTCATCAGCGCCGCGAGCACGATCAGTGCCAGCGCGCCGAACACCCATAGCGCCCCTTCGCGCAACGACCGCACGACGGTGGACCCCAAGCGCAGTCCGTCGCGAGCCTCAGCCCTGCTGGCCAAATCGATTCACCCCAACCAAGTGCATAAGAAAAGCTTCGTAAACCACTGATAACGAATATACATTAACCCGGCCCCGGCGGGCCAAGCCAAACCCTGAACGGAGCCGCGTGGCGCACCTGCGCAGGTGTCCGTCGATACCCGGCATTGATCCGGTCTATTTGGCGGCCGCGGGTGCATTTCATACCATGCACGCCCTGCCAACCCCTCGGGGTGGCAAGAACGAGGGCCGCTCAGGAGGAGCAACGCGGCGTTGCTATTCGCGGCCGCCGCCCTCACAGATTGTCAGAACTTCCGCGTCGACGCTTTAAGGATCGTGAAGGTGAATCATACATGAGCACTCCCCGCCACTCCCGGTTGATCATTCTGGGGTCGGGCCCCGCCGGCTACGCCGCGGCCGTCTACGCCGCGCGCGCCAATCGCAAGCCGCTGCTGCTGACCGGTCTCGAAGAAGGTGGCCAGCTCATGACCACCACCGAAGTCGATAACTGGCCCGGCGATCCGCACGGCCTCACCGGCCCGAAGCTCATGGAGCGCATGCGCGAGCATGCCGAGCGCTTCAACACCGAGGTGGCGAACGATCACATCAACAGCGTCGATCTGTCACAACGGCCATTCCGACTCGAAGGCGACCGCGGCGCTTACACCTGCGATGCCCTGATCATCGCGACCGGCGCCACCGCGAAGTACCTGGGCCTCGAATCGGAGCAGAATTTCCGGGGCCGCGGCGTGTCCGCGTGCGCCACCTGCGACGGCTTCTTCTTCAAGAATCAGAAGGTCGCGGTCATCGGCGGCGGCAACACCGCGGTCGAAGAAGCGTTGTATCTCTCGAACATCGCCTCGCACGTGACGCTCGTCCATCGTCGCGACAAGCTGCGCTCGGAGAAGATCCTGCAGGATCATCTGTTCGAACGCGAAAAGGCCGGCAAGGTGTCGATCGTGTGGAATCACAACGTCGATGAAGTGCTCGGTGACGATAGTGGCGTCACGGGCGTGCGTATCGCGCCGGTTGCGGGCGGCCCGAAGCGGGAGCTTGAAGTCACCGGCATGTTCGTGGCCGTCGGTCACGCGCCCAACACCCAGCTCTTCGAAGGCCAGCTGGAAATGAAGGGCGGCTATCTCGTCGTGAAGTCGGGCATCAATGGCAATGCGACGCAGACCAGCGTCCCGGGCGTGTTCGCGGCCGGCGACGTCGCCGATCATGTGTATCGCCAGGCGATCACTTCGGCTGGCACCGGCTGCATGGCGGCGCTCGATGCCGACAAGTATCTCGACCAGATCGATGCAGCCAACCTCAAGGCTTGAGGCCGGCAAAGCTGCGCGTCCCCAGGAAGCGCGGCTGCGGTCATCCCGCGGGAAGCTGACGGCGCGCGCCGACGCGCGCTCTCGCCCTGCCGATCGGTAACATCGCGGCCAATGCCAGCCTCTCTGCAAGCGCGCATCGTCACCAGCATCGATCGCCTGCCCGCCGCGCAATGGAATGCGCTGGCGCTCGGCGGCAATCCGTTCGTTCGGCACGAATTTCTGCTCGCGCTCGAACGCACCGGTTGCGTCGGCCAGGCGGCCGGATGGCAGCCCAATCATCTGGTGCTCGAAGACGGCGAGCGGCTGATCGCGGCCATGCCGCTGTATCGGAAAACTCATTCGTGGGGCGAGTTCGTGTTCGACTGGAGCTGGGCCCGCGCTTACGATCAAGCGGGCCTGCGCTATTACCCGAAACTCGTGAGCATGCCGCCGTTCACACCGGCGACGGGACCTCGATTGCTGCTCGCGCCGGATGCATCGGCCGAGGTGCGCACACGATTGAGCACCGAGTTGCTCACGTATGCGAAGTCCGAGCACCTCTCCTCCGCGCATCTGTTGTTCCTCAACGATGAGGACCGTGCATCCTTGCGCGAGGCCGGTTACTTGTGGCGCAAGGATTGTCAGTTCCACTGGCACAATCGCGGCTATCAAACATTCGACGACTTCATCGCGACGTTCCGCTCCGACAAGCGCAAGAAAGCACTGCGCGAGCGTCGGCGGGTGAGCGAAGGCGGTGTCACGTTTCGCACACTCACCGGCGGCGAGATGGATGCCCGACTGTGGGACATCGTGTTCGGTTTTTCCGCCGCGACGTTCGAAGCGCATGGCCACGAGCATTACTTGAACGTCGAGTTCTTTCAGGCGGTCTCGGCGGTGATGCCGCAGTCGGTCGTCATCAAGCTCGCGGAGTATCGGGGCGAGCCGATCGCGACGGCGATTTTCTTTCGCGGCGGGGAGGTGCTTTATGGACGCTACTGGGGCGCGGCCGCGAACTATCACAGCCTGCACTTCGAGACCTGTTATTACCAGGGCATCGAGTACTGCATCGAGCAGGGGCTGAAGCACTTCGAGCCTGGCACCCAGGGCGAGCACAAGGTGCCGCGCGGCTTCGAGCCGACCGAGACCTGGTCGGCGCATTGGATCGCCGAGCCGCGCTTTCGCCGGGCGATCGATCACTATTTAAATGATGAGCGCGCGGCGATAGATCAATATATCCTGCAAGTCGAGGAACATACGCCATACCACCGAGGGCCTTGAACCATGCGCGGCTCGATTGTCTGGCTTTCGGAACACGATTCACCGGACGCCTTTCCGCCGGTGGATCGCGCCTTGGTCGAGCCCGATGGATTGCTCGCCGCCGGCGGCGACTTATCGCCGATGCGACTGCTCGCCGCATATCGGCGCGGCATTTTCCCCTGGTACTCGCGCGGCCAGCCCATTCTGTGGTGGTGTCCCGATCCGCGCGCGGTGCTGATGCCCGATCAGCTCAAGGTGTCGCGCAGCCTGCTCAAATCGAGCCGTAATCGCGGCTTCGTCACCCGCATCGATACCGCCTTTCGCGACGTGGTGCGTGCCTGCGGCAGCACCGAGTTGCGCCCCGGCGGGACCTGGCTGTCGCCGGAGATGCGCGCCGCGTACATCAAGCTGCACAAGCTCGGCTTCGCGCATTCGGTGGAGACCTGGCTCGACGAGCGGCTGGTCGGCGGCCTGTACGGGGTGGCGCTCGGCGGCATGTTCTTCGGCGAATCGATGTTCAGCGTGGAGCGGGATGCCTCCAAAGTCGCGTTAAAGCGGCTCTGCGAGGAGCTGATTGCGCGCCGCTTCCACATGATCGACTGTCAGATGTCGACCCCGCACCTGATGAGCCTGGGCGCCCGGATGATCCCGCGCCTGGAGTTCACGCAAGTGCTCGGGGAGTACGTGAGCGCCCCGTTCCAGCCAGGTCTGTGGAACCAGGACAGCCTCCCCGCCGGGAACGAAGCACCGCCCGCGAACGTATGACACTGGCCAGTGCCGGGCAGGACGCCCGGAGGGCGCAGGCCGCTTGGCACGGGTAAGAGTGGCCTTCAATTGCAATGGCTAGGGCCTTTATGCACAATTCGCGCGCCTTGCCGGCGGGCCCTGCCGGACAGTCATTGAGAGTGCATGTCGAAAGAAGATGCGATTCAGATGGAAGGCCGTGTGATCGACACGCTGCCGAACACCACATTCAAGGTGCAGCTGAACAACGGCCACACCGTGATTGCGCACATCTCCGGAAAGATGCGCAAGAACTATATCCGCATCCTGACTGGCGACGCGGTCACCGTGGAGCTCACGCCCTACGATCTGACTAAAGGCCGCATCGTGTACCGCGGTCGATGACCTGACTCTTTTCCGACAGCGCAGCCGCCGCTGTCGAGAAACCGGCAGCCGCCCGGCTGCCGATTCACCGATTTATTTGGACTCTTCCAGCAGCGCCTGCTCCGTATCGGCGCGCGCTTCCACTTTGAGCTTGTCGTCCGGACCGACCGTGACGAAGGCGTGACCGCCGCCGACCAGCCGACCGAACAGCAGCTCTTCGGCGAGCGGCCGCTTGATCGCTTCCTGGATGACACGAGCCATGGGCCGTGCGCCCATCTTCGGATCGTAGCCCTTGCGCGCCATCCATTCGCGCGCCGTGTCGTCGATATGCAGCTGCACGCCCTTCTGTTCGAGCTGGGCCTCGACTTCCACCAGCAACTTGTCGACCACGCGCTGAATGGTGCGCGGATCCAGGCCGTTGAACTGGATGATGCCATCCAGACGGTTGCGGAACTCGGGCGAGAACATCCGCTTGATCGCTTCCATGCCGTCGGTCGCATGATCCTGCTGGGTGAAGCCGATCGACGGCCGATTCATCTCGAACGCACCGGCGTTGGTCGTCATGACGATGACCACGTGCCGAAAGTCCGCCTTGCGGCCGTTGTTGTCGGTGAGCGTGCCGTGGTCCATGACCTGCAGCAGCAGGTTGAACACATCCGGATGCGCCTTCTCGACCTCATCGAGCAGCAGCACCGAGTGCGGATGTTTGTTGATCGCCTCGGTCAGCAGACCGCCCTGGTCGAAGCCGACGTAGCCCGGAGGCGCGCCGATCAGACGCGACACCGTGTGCCGCTCCATGTATTCGGACATGTCGAAGCGGATCAGCTCGACGCCGAGCGCGATGGCGAGCTGACGCGTGACTTCGGTCTTGCCGACGCCGGTGGGACCGGCGAACAGGAACGAGCCGACCGGCTTGCGCTGATCGCCCAGGCCCGAGCGGGACATCTTGATCGCCGAGGCCAGCGACTCGATCGCCGGGTCTTGTCCGAAGATCACGAGCTTGAGATTGCGCTCGAGGTTCTTCAGCACGTCCTTGTCCGAGGTCGACACGTTCTTCGGCGGGATGCGTGCAATGCGCGCGACCACATCCTCGATCATCTGAGTCGTGACGGTCGTCTCGCGCTCGCCTTCGGGCTTCAGGCGCAGACGCGCGCCCGCCTCGTCGATCACGTCGATGGCCTTGTCGGGCAACTGACGATCGTTGATGTGACGCGCGGCGAGCTCCGCCGCCGACACCAGCGCGTCATCGGCATATTTCACGTTGTGATGCTCTTCGAAGCGCGAGCGCAGACCCTTCAGGATCTCGACCGTCTCCGGCACCGTCGGCTCGACGATGTCGATCTTCTGGAAGCGACGCGCGAGCGCATGGTCCTTCTCGAAGATGCCGCGGTATTCGCTGTAGGTCGTCGAACCAATGCAGCGCAGCTCGCCGTTGGCGAGCGCCGGCTTGATCAGGTTGGAGGCATCCATGACGCCGCCCGACGCCGCACCGGCGCCGATCACGGTATGGATCTCGTCGATGAACAGAATCGAGCCTGGATTCTTCTTCAGCTCGCTCAGCACGCTCTTCAGGCGTTTCTCGAAATCGCCGCGGTACTTGGTACCGGCGATCAGGGCACCCATGTCGAGCGAGTACACCGTGCTGTCGGAGAGCACTTCGGGGACTTTGTCCTCGATGATCATGCGCGCGAGCCCTTCGGCGATCGCGGTCTTGCCGACGCCGGCTTCGCCGACGTACAGCGGATTGTTCTTGCGACGACGGCACAGGATCTCGACAGTGCGCTCGATCTCGATCTTGCGACCGATCAACGGATCGATGCGCCCTTCCATCGCCTGCTTGTTCAAATTGGTGGTGAACTTCTCGAGCGCGGTGCCGCCATCGGGCTCGCCCCGCTCCGCTTCACTGCCCGGCGAGGATTCTTCCTTGTCGGGACGGTCCTCGGCGATCTTCGAGAGGCCATGGGAGATGTAATTGACGACGTCCAGGCGGGCGACGTCCTGCATGGAGAGCAGATAGGCCGCGTGCGAATGCTTCTCGCTGAAAATGGCCACGAGCACGTTGGCTGCGGTCACTTCCTTCTTGCCGCTGGACTGGACGTGAAACACCGCGCGCTGCAGGACGCGCTGGAAGCCCAGCGTCGGCTGCACTTCGCGATCGTCATCATCCTTTAACCGCGGTGTGGTCTGATCGATGAAATCCTTCAAGTCCTTGCGCAGCCGAGCAACATCGGCGCCGCAGGCGCGGAGGATTTCCCGGACTTTCGGCGTGTCCACGATCGCGAGCAGCAGATGCTCGACGGTCATGAACTCGTGCCGCGCTTCGCGCG
>JAEWAF010000037.1 GCA_023391815.1 Pseudomonadota bacterium | reverse complement strand
AGCGCAATGCGCGACGGGCGAGCGCGGTGCCGGGAGCAGATACCCACCCCCTGGCGCTGCAAACCACCGAGCTATCCGATGCCACCAAAGCCACCGACGCATCCGAAGCCACCGAGGCATCCGATGCCACCGATGCCTAATCGCAGCTCTTCACGGCGCCCCACTCCAAATCGCATCGTTCTTCATGGAAGAAACAAACAGCAACCGCGCATTCAACCCAGCCCGCGCCATGCCATCGACTTCATAGAGCGACTCAAACGAGGCAGCTCCCGAAGCATGACGAACTATCTCCTCCACCCCGGCCCGACGTGACAACGTCTCCGCCACATGCATCACCCCGTTATCTCTCGTCCCGGAGATAACGACGATCCGATTGCCACTCGGCCCGGAAAAGGTGGAGAAATAACCGAAGTCCCGGAACGCCCCACCCTCAGGCCCCATCGGCATCGCGGTGCTGACGTAATTCGTGCCTGTCTGCGTGTCGTGCAGCTCGTCGAACGATCCGCCCAGCGCCAGCCTCGACTGCGCGAACGCGCGGTCGCCCAACATTCCCATGCCGCTGATGTACCCCACGTAAACCACGTGCGTCGATTTGAGCAACCTCGGATCGAGCGTCGAGATCAGCGTCACTCTCACCTGCTTGCCTGCGTTCAACACCGGCACCAGGTCCTGTAACGCGAACGCGCTCGCCGCCGGCAAATACGTCAGGTCGAGATTCCGATAGTTCCGCAACTGCCCCGGATTGAGCTGCAGGTGATCCAGGAAGTCCTGATTGGAGTTGATGTAGAACTCGCGCACCAGGCGCTCGACATTGCCCGCCTGATCGACCTCGCCCAGCAGGAAGTAGTCACCCACCACCAGCGTGATCGGCAAGTCATCCTCCAACAGCGGCCCCCAGATCGCGCTATGACGGACCGCCTCCAGGTCTCGATCCTGCGGCTTCGACGTGAGCACATAAGTGAGGACGATGCCCGCGATGAACGCGGCCACCGCCGCGATCGCGGGGATGAACCACTGCCGGCGTGCCGACGCTCCAGGGGTCGGCACCTCGACCGGCGGCGCCTCGACCACCTCGGGCACCGGCGCAACCGCCGTCGACGGCTCGAGCACCAACCGATATTCGCCCTTTGGAATCGTGATGCGACTGTCGTACGGGGTCAGAGAGCGCGCCGCGAACTCATCCAGCCGACGCCTCAGCTTGTGGACATAAACGCGGACCACCGAGTCCTGGGCCACGTCGAAGTTCGCGCCCTTGCCGAACACCTGCAGGGCGATCTCGATCTCCTTGGGCACCTCGCCGTTCAGCGACCGTGCGAGCAGAAAGTCGAACAGGCGCGACAACGCCCCAGGCTTGCCGAGCAGGCCACTGGCGCGGAACTGCTCCGCCTGCCGCCGCAGCTCATCGACCGCTGTCATGCTGACCGCCACACCAACCCCGCCCCACAGCCCGTGATCATAGTAGTTTTAACGTTAAGTAACGTGTTTGGAAACAGTAAATTACTGGAGGCACGCGCCGTTCGCCCACTAGTCTGGTCCCCACCAGTTTGCCCGAGCCTGCCGGTGCCGTGCGGTAACGCGCAGGTTACGAATCAGTCTGACTCACTCCCCGGGGACTTCCTTGCTTCGCCATCGCCGACTCGTCGCCTCGCTGCTCACCCTGGCTAGCACCGCCTCCTTCGCTCAGGACAGCGACCCGCTCGAGGAGATCCTCGTGACGGCCCGGAGCATCGAGGAGACGCTGCCGGTGGAGTTGGCCCGCTATGGCCACGACGTGGAGTACGTCAGCGCCGACCGCGTTCGCGCGGCCGGCTATGTCGATGTCAGCACCGCCCTGCAGTTCGAAGTGCCCGGCCTGTTCGTCTCCCCGGGCAGCGGGCCGTTCGATTATGTGGACGTGTCGCTGCAGGGCTCGCGACCCGGCGACGTGCTCTGGCTGATCGACGGCGTGCGCATCAGCAACCGCATCTTCAACGACACCAGCCCCGACACCCTGCCGGCCAACATGGTCGAGCGGATCGAGGTGCTCAAGGGTGGCGAGAGCCTGTTCTACGGAACGCAGGGCGTGGCCGGCGCCATCAACATCGTCACCCGCAGCTTTTCGGACGAGCCCGGCGGCAGTCTGGCCGTGAACTACGACGGCAACGATGGCTACCAGATCGGGGGCTTCGGTCGCGGCGCCCTCGGCCGGCACAAGTTCGTCGTTTACGGCTCGAAGAACGAAGGCGACGGCTATCGACAGTTCGCTCACTTCGAACCCAGCGCCACCGACCGCGATCGCAGCTACGAAGTGACCAATGCCGGACTGAAGTACGGCCTGGACTTCACCGACTCGCTCCGTCTCGACCTGCTCTATCACCACACCGACGCCACGCTCGACAACAACAGCGCGGTCCGAACCAAGCGCAGCTACAACGATCGCGACGAGGACATCGTCAGCGCCAAGCTCGCCTACGACGCCAGCGAGCAGGTGCAGCTGCTGATCAAGGCGTATCTGCACGACTGGGACACGACGTACGCCAACATTCAAAACGATCCCGCCACGGGCGAGGAAGTCGTGGCGTACGCGCCCGGCACGTACTGGGGCTTTCGTGATTACGGCGGCAGCGCGCTCGTGAAGATCCGGCCCGGCGGTCTGGTCGATTATCACGTCGGCTACGACTATCAGAACTACAAGGCACGCGACGACGTGTTCCCCATCGCCGGTGAGACGGAGACGGTGCACGCACTGTTCGGCGAAGTGCGCACGGCGGAGAATGCATTCGAGAAGGTCGCAGCCGCCGCGGGCGCTCGTTACAACCGCGGCAGCGGCGGCAAGGATGCAACGGTGTGGAATGTCAGCAGCCGATATACCTTCAGCAGTGCGCTGTACATCGAAGGCGTGGTCGCGACGGCGTTCCTGCTGCCGAGTGCCGAACAGCTCTACTACATCGGCATCGATGACTACGCTGGCAATCCGGATCTGCAGCCCGAGAAAAGCAAGAATCTGAATGTTTCCATCGGCGGCAACATCCCGCTGGGTCAAGGCGCCGCGATGGCGTGGCAACTCACCGGCTTCGCGCGCAATGTCGACAATCTCATCGATGTCGGCGACGCGACGGATGAGTTCCCGAACGGTCGCTATGAGAATCTGCCCGGCGAAGTTCGAGTCCGTGGCGCCGAAGCTTCGGTGGCCGCGCCGCTCGGGCGCGCTTTCAGAACGAGCTTGAGCTACACCTTTACTCAGTCACGACAGGCAGGCTCCGATCTGCAGATCGTGAAGGTGCCGGAGAGTTACTCGAAGGGCTCGCTGCAATTCACGCCTGCGCACTTGCCGGTGGATGCGAGCGCGACGGTCAATTGGGTGGGCAACGTCTATCAATCCGTGGGCTCGTTCGGCCGCCAGAACTACGGGAACTATTTCACCCTCAACCTCGCCGCGCGTTACTTCGTCGACACTGCGCGTCGCCATCGGATCGGCGTGAGCTTGCAGAACGTGTTCGACGAGGAGTACGCGACTCGCCTCAGCTCCGCTCGACGTGACGACGGCTCCGGCGCCTTCATCGCGGAGCGCCTCGGCGTACCGAGAACCTACGGTGTGAGCTACACGTACGAGTTTTAGCCATGCTCCGCTGGTTGATCATCGGCCATCGCTGGCTGGGCATTGCCACGTGTCTTTTGTTCGCACTGTGGTTTCTGTCCGGACTCGTGATGATGTATGTGGCGTTTCCTGCGTTGACGGCCAAGGAGCGGCTGTCATTGCAGGAGCGGATCGACTGGAGCCGCGTCGCGATCACGCCGGAACGCGTGCTACATGGACTCGCACTCGGCTCGTTTCCTCGTGAACTGCGCTTGGACATGATGGCGGGCGAGCCGGTGTATCGGGTGCAGCCGGTGGATGCTCCACGGCTAACCGTTTCTGCGGTGGATGGTCGTGTCGTTCAGAACGTCGATGCGACTGAGGCACGCGCCATCGTTGCTCGCGTAGCCGGTCGGAATGACGCGATGACTGTGACGACGCTCGATCGCGATCAGTGGTCCGTCGCGCAGAGTTTCAATCAACATCGCCCGCTCCATCGGGTCGCGTTGAACGATCCGCTTGGCACGGAGCTCTATGTTTCCTCACGCACTGGCGAGATCGTGCTCGATACCCATTCTCGCGAGCGCGCGTGGAACTGGGTGGGCTCGGTATTGCACTGGTTGTACTTTCGCGATTTGCGTGCGCGACCGGCGGTGTGGAGTCAGGTTGTGATGTGGACTTCCGGGGTCGGCATCGTCGTCGCGCTCACCGGGTTATGGCTCGGCATCGATCGCCTTCGATTGCGTCGTCGTTATCGCGGCCGCGATGTCACGCCGTATCGAGGATGGATGGCCTGGCATCATCTCGCCGGCACCGTCGGTGGCGTGTTCGTCGTGACTTGGATCTTCAGCGGCTGGCTGTCGATGGGTCCGCCGGTTCCGTGGGCAAGCGATTTCGATTCGAAACGCATGTCGGCCGGTAATGCGGCTTTTGTGGGTAACAGCACAGCTGAGTTCCCCGCGCCGCTTGACGTCTTGAGCTCGCTGAACGATCGGAATGTGCGCGAGGCATCGTTTGTTTGGGGGCTCGGTCGTCCGCTGCTCGTGCTGAAGTCACGTGACACTGAACCTGTGGTGGTGAACGCTTTGTCCGGCTCGCCTCATAGATTCGATGACGCTGCGCTGACCGCCGCCGCACCTCGCTTGCTGAGCGATGCACGTCTCGTTGAGAGTCAGCGCCTCGAACAAGAAGACGCGTACTGGTACTCCCGCCGGGTCGACCGCCCGCTCCCGGTCCTTCGTTTCATCTTCAATGATGCTGACGCCACCTGGATCCACGTCGACCCGCGCACCGGGCAGGTCCTCGGCTGGCTGCGCCACAGCGACCGCGTCGACCGCTGGCTCTTCAACGCCCTACACAGCCTCGACTTCCGCCTTTTGCTCGCTCACCGCCCCGCCTGGGATGTTGTGATGTGGGCCCTCAGTCTGGCCGGCATCGTCATCTCCATCACCGGCGTCGTCATCGGCTGGCGCCGGCTGCGAGCGTGAAAACATCCGTCTAGAAATGATCTTCGGGGTCGCCAGGCCCGGTCGGACGATCTACCCATTCGTGAGTCTGACGCCGAGTCAGACTCATCAAATAATAACTAAGAGCAGGGAGCCAATCGGAGAACGAAAATGACCGGGAGCGCTGATTTGCTGCCTACGCGCAGCGAACTGGACGTGCTGAAGATCCTTCAGCGCACGCCAGCCGGTGCGTACGGGCTCGAAATTGTCGCCGAATCCAATGGTGCAGCTAAGCGCTCGTCTATCTACGTCCTGTTGGGTCGCTTGGAGGAAAAAGGGTTCGTTCGGGTAAAGAACACGACGTCGACGCATCCGGGCTTGCCGCGACCGATCTACATCATCACGGCGGAAGGAGCGCGCGCCGTCGATGCTTGCGAGTTGGCTGCTGCGGTGATGCGAGGATCTATTTGTGGACAACAACGAGGATAGTGACGGGAATGACGCGCCGGATCGACTCCACATTCAGCAGCTCAAGTCTATCCAATCCGGAAAGCGGCTTTTCCAGAGGGTCGGCAGGGTAACTAGATCCAGACCTGTGCAACCGCTGTCAGCCGAACTGCTGATATATAGCGTGACCCTACTTCGCTGCGAGCTGAAACGCCTTCTCCGCAAGGTGACGCATCGAGAGCGAGCGGGCAGGACGCTCGATCACACAGACTCTAGACGAATAGTCCTGCCACCTCGTCTGTTCTACGATGGCCTTCTGCGGCGTCTCATGTCGCCTGCCGCTTATAAGCGCTACATTGTTCCCCACGTGGCCGATATGCACGAAGAGTACTTTGCGTGCCTCGCCAAAGGCGACGAGCGAGGCGCGCGCTGGGCGGTCATTCGGGGACACCTTTACGTCATCCCGTCCTGGGTGTGGTCGCTTATCGGTCAGTTATTGGCCAGGGTGCTCGGCAAACGAATCTAACCAAAACCCGATCGCTTCGAAGGAAGAACGCGCCGAGCCCGTCTCGGTGGATGAGCAGTCGAGCCGACCAAGTCTCCTGGACGAGCGGAACACGTAGATAACGTGACGCCAAGAGTGCTCGCGCTTGCAACATCTGAGAACAGGTCTTCCTTAGGTGAAGCCACCTGATATTCGACGTTCTCGTTGCCGTGTCCCTATTAGACTTCGACTGTACGGTAACTATGAAGCAACACTACGAGTAGCAAACAAATGGCACTGACGCTGCCGTTGTCCTTTGTCAGGCGCGTTCCTGGCAAAGTAGACAACGCTCGACTAGTAGATATCGAGATCACCGATATGCAAGCCCGCGATGCGGTTTGGTGGGATCGACGCATGGGTCCGCACCACTTGCGCATGTCGCATCGCGCGGATCGGTTCTGGCCGTGGATGGGACTGCTCCCAATGTGTCACCTCACCCAACTTTCGCAGCGCCGTGCATGCCGGCCGCTGGTGATTTGGGGACAAGCTGACCATGGCCAGTTCGTGCGGGTGGCCATGTCCATCATCATCGAGCGCTATCCCTATCTCGATGCTGAAGACGCCGCCAGTTCCTATTTCATCTGGTTCATGTGCGCGGCAGACGAGAATGTGCTCATCGAACACTTCGGCTTTTCCAATCCGCCGGCGGTTGGTGAGGTGCTCATCGACAATGCGCTGGTGCTAAGTGCGAACGATCAACTCGAAGGCAGAATCGGACTTCATTCTGATCCTGCCGGCGGACAGTGGCTGCGCGATTGGTATCGGAAGAAGGGTTTGACGGAGCTATCCAGAACTCAGCCGTTCCCCCGCGGCGTGCGTCGCGCGAATCGGGGTGGATACTTCGTAGCCAGTCCTCCGACGGCTGAGAAGCTGATTCGCAGTCTCAATCCTCGTCGCTAGGAACTTGGGGGCAGCGAGCGTAGTATGGTCACAGCAACCGGCAGATTTCGGTTAAATATGAGCGAATTCATTAGGTTAGATGAGGACGCGCCTGCCACCGTCCTGAACGTTCTGCAGGCCGTGGTGATGCTGAGTGAGAAGGATGTAGCAGAGGTCCAGCACTTGGTATCGGAGGGGCGGCTGCGCGAGATGTTTCCATTCAGGGCTCGCGTTACTGATATTCCACCGGACTCTGAGCCGCGCCACATGCTGAAGCGTGCTTCAGCCTCACCGTTGAGTCGCGCTGAGAGACGCGATCTCATACACGCCAGCATGCCCCCCTCCGCTGAGGCCCGTGAACCTGTACTGACTATCGCGGACCTAGCGCCGTCGCCGTGGCACTCGGAAGACTGATAGCTTCACTTCGCCGGAAATGAAAGGGCGCCCGAAGGCGCCCTTTTTCCCATTCAACTTCCCTGACCGATCAAGTCGCCTGCACCGCGATCAACCGCACCCGCAGATATTGCTGACGCAGCGATTCTTCCAGCTCGCGAACGCGGTGGGCGAACTCGGTGTGCTCGATGTGATCGATGACCGCCTGCTTGGCGGCTTCGACGCGCTTCTGTTGCAGCGTCGCCCAGTGGCCCAGGGTTTCCTTGAAGTGTTGGACTTCAGCTTCGAGGGACTGGCGGAGCGCGGCCAGGCGGCCGTGATCCTGGCACTGACCAAGGCTCTCTTCGGCGTGTTGCAGCTGACGCTCAACGAGCGCCTGGCGAATCTGGAACTCGGGCACGCGCTTGAGCGAACGAGCCAGGCCGACGAACTTGGCGGCGGAGATCAGCCACTTGGTCGGATCCCACTGGTACCAGCGGATGCCATTGCGGTAATCCCACTGAAACAGGTGGTGATAGTTGTGATAGCCCTCGCCCCAGGTGAACAGCGCCAGGATGCCGTTGTCACGCGCGGTGTTCTCGGTGGTGTAAGGACGGCTGCCCCAGAAGTGAGCCAGCGAGTTGATGAAGAACGTGCAGTGGTGGCTCACCACCAGGCGCAGGAAGCCGCCGAGCAGCAGGCTGCCCCAGATGTTTCCGTGCATCCAGCCCAACAGAAGGGGAACGCCGAAGTTCATGCCCACGGCGATCGGCACGTAGTACTTGTGCTGGAAACGCACGATCGGGTTGGCTTCCAGATCCTTGGCGTTACGGAAGTCCTGCTTGCCGCTCTCGTAGTTACGCAGCATCCAGCCCAGGTGCGAAAAGAACAGGCCGCGCTTGGCCGAGTACGGGTCCTGATCCACGTCGTCGACATGGCGATGGTGCACGCGGTGCGAAGACGCCCACACCAGAATGCTGTTCTGAAGCGCCATCGCGCCGAACAGCATGTAAAAGATCTGTAGGGGTTTGGAAGCTTCGTAACTGCGGTGCGCCCACAGGCGGTGATAGCCGGCCGTGATGGACATGCCATTCAAGGCCCACAGCACGAAAAAGCCCACCCATTCGAACGCATCGAAGCCGAACTTGGCCCAGTACCACGGAAGCACTGTCACCACCGGGATGGTGGAGATCAGGAACATGCTGATTGCGGGCCAGTTCAGCGGCGCGCGGTTCGTGGTGGCGTCAGCGGTCATCGGTACTCCGTGGGAAACTTGAGTCTCGGATCCTAGCAGGGGCAGGCGGGAATTTCCGCGCAATAATGTCTCAGACCCACCCGGCCGGTACTTCGTGCGAAGTACCGGCCAGGTTCAGGGTTTTCCTTAGGATCCAGCGTCAAATCTGTGACTTATCGCTCAGCCAGGGCCGCCACCAGGGCGCCCCGGGCGGTGGCGGTCAGGGGATCGCTGGCCATGCGGACCTCGCCGATCTGGAACGGCCACGAGCGGCGGCGCAGCGCCTTCTCGAAGCGGTCCCGGAAGCCGTTGGGCTTGGAGGTGCCGCCCGCCAGGACGATCGGCATGGGCTGATCGTTGCGTGGCAGTTTCGGCGTCTTTTGCACAGCCTTGCCCAGCTCCTCGACCAGCTGCTCGATCAGCTTGTCGTAATAGATATGCAGCGCCTTGTCGATCTTGTCGCCGCCCTCGCGGGTCAGGTCGAGCGTCTCTTCCTTGATGGCTTTGACACGCGTGGCCGGCTCGTTGACGACCGCGCCGACCGAGGCGTCGATGAAGTCGCCGCCGTGCGCGAGGCTCATGGTCAGCGACGGAATCGACAGGTACGAGATGGCGACGTTGCACATGCCGCCGCCGCACGAAATGCCGATGCCGGTGAAGCCTTCCTTCGCGAGTTCGGCCAGCACCACGGCCAGTCCTTCGTTCACCGCGAGCGGCGTGTAACCGCGGCCCTTCAAATAACGTTTGATGGTCTCTTCGTGATAGGTCAGCTCATGCCCCGTCTCGGGCGCTGCGGCCGGCACCGAGAACGCCAGCAGTTCGCCCGGATTGCGCGACTGTGGCACGAGCGTGCTGAGCACGGTCTCGAGCACATGCGTGGCCTGCGGCTCGTTGGGATTCAAGATGCCCTTGGCCATCGGCCGACGCACGTTCGCGTTGAAAATGTGCGCGAACTTTTCCGAAGCGTCGCCATAAACGATCAGCCGATCGTCCTCGCGATAGAACGGGGTGCGATTCGCCTTCAGCCCTTGCTCGTGCAACGCCGAGTACGGCACGTCGAAGAACGCATTGAGCTGCGAGTCGGTCGTCGGCGAAATATTGTCGCCGCGGGCGGAGACCACTTTGCTGGTGCCCACGTCGAGGCCGATGCGCGTGCGAGTCCCGCTCTGGCTCTGGCCAGTGTGGCTGCCCGAGCCCGACGATTCCGAGCCGTGGTCGTTACGATCGTCCATAGCGTTACCTCTTTGCCGTCTGTGAAACCGGTGGTTACTGATTGCGACTCGCCAGGCCGGGCTCATCCCCGGTCGGCGTCGGAAGTGCCGCGCGCCAGCGCCGATATTCGGCCTGGCGTTCGTGCCTTAAATCATCGAGAGAGACCGCGCGCTGGCGAGCCTCGCTGGCGAGCTGCTGTTCGGCCGCGATCAGCCCCGGCCAGCGCTCACCCATCGTGCGTAGAAATTCGCTGTCGTAAGTGAAGCCGAACAGCGCCACGCTCGGCAGCGGCTGCGCATATAAGTCCGGCAAGCCAAACGCCTTGAACGGAAAGCCGCGCGCCCAGTCGAGGTGATAGCCGATCAAGCCACGCTTCGGCGACACGCTCGCCAGCCCGTGCGTGACACACATCTCCGGCGCGATCGCGAATCGCTGCCGCAAGTAATTGGTGAGATTGCGGCCCGCGATCAGCTGCGCACGAGTGATGGGCAACGTGCGCCCGCCCTCCCAACGCGACTCGAACGATACCCCGAGGAAAGCCGAATTCAGATCCAGATAAACCTCATCGCCGCGGGCCCACACACCGTGCCCGGCATGATTGGCACGGCTGTCGTCATCGACGATGCGATACACGCGACCGAAGCGATCGATCATGTAGTTATAGGCCTGCTCGCGCTTCACGAAACGGAGCAACGCTTCGGAGCCCTTGCGTAATTCTTTCTCATAGCCGGGCTCGAGCGGCCACAGGTCGCTTTCCGATGTATGAAACAGAATGCCGATGGGCCGATTGAATCGGGTCGGCAGCAGCTGACCGTCCCGAGCGTGCACGCGATAGTCGCGCGGCGTGCCCTTCACGGTGTATGCGGTTTCGATGCGTAAACCGTTGCTGTACAACTCCCAGTCCGGCCCGCGATCCGCGAGCCACAGCATGCTCGGCACGATGCCCGCGTCGTCGGCGGCCAACGATTCGGCCACTGGCAGCTGATTGACGGGTGCCTCTTCCGCGGTCGGCGGAGTTGCGGTGGTCAGAGTGGTGGACGGCACGACGAGCGGAGCCGTGGTCGATTCAATCGCAGTGGCATTCGCCTCAGTGGAAGAGCCGACCGACCCGACGCGCTCGGGCTCGCTGCGCCATCGATTGACTTGCCAGGCCACGATGGCCACGAGCACGGGAACAAACAACATCGCCGCGGCGGACGCGCCGACGACAACACGACGCGCCGTCTGTCGAGCCGCGAGCGTGCGTTCGGCAATTTCTTCATCCGCATCGGCTACGGCGTCGAGCGCGCGCAATCCTTTCAATCGGTACCAGGCGCGGCGCGCGGGAGGAATGGGCACGAGCTGCACGAGCGCGCTCTTGTCGCCTTCCTCGTTCAGCGCGTTCTGCAAATAGCGCAGTTTGACGATGGGATCGTCGATATCGTCGGTGATGCGAGTCAGCTCTTCGCCGCACTCACGGCTCACGGGCGGCCGCTCACGCCGATAGCGCTCCGTCGGCGAGCCTCTCGCTGCAGCCGTCATGGGCCGGCTATCCATCCAACGAAAACAATGGGATGCACCTTATGCCTGCGAAGGTTCTGCGTTGCAATCAGGGATTACAGTCGCATTATGTCCGTCGAACCAGTACCCAGTTCACGGTCCCGCCAATTCCTTGGCGGTCAGCACGCCGGAAATCGCGGTTCGCGAGCCACTCGCCGTGTATCGATACGCGCGCGGCTTCTCTCCCATCCAAGCGGGATCGATCGCAAACCGCAGCGCCTCCTCCGGCGCCGCGGAGAAGGCATAAGCCTCCGATCGCACACCCAGCTCCGCGAGCCGTTGACGAATGTCGGACGCGGCGGTGATGGGATCGGTCGAGATCGTCACCACCTTGAGTTCGGGTCGCTGCTTCTGGAGGGCCGCGATGTTGCCGAGCGATTTCATGCAATAAACACACTCCAGATCCCACATCACGACCCAGAACGCCGCCCCGGCATGTTGCTGTTCGATCTTGCGCAGCGTGTCGCGGCTGAACGGTTTCACCGCGTCGTCGCTGCTCGCGTCGCCGAGATTCGCGACGGCAACGCCATCGGCCTTGCGCCAGACGATCAGCATCGACGCATCGTTGCTCAGCACGCGCGGCTGATCGGACTCGCCGTCCGTTTGTAAGGTTGGCCCGGGCATGAAATGGCGTCCGCCGTCCTTGGACAACCACGATTCCACTCGAGTCGCGTTGCCGTCGAACCGTTTCCAAACGATGCCGACGTTGTTTCCTCTCGCCGCGATGTCCGCATGCATCGCTCCGATTGGCAGCGGCTGCACGCCGACCGGAGCAGCACCTGTCAGACGTCCGTAGAACGCTCGTCCTTCACCATTGACTTGATTGAACCAGACCGCGTGTCGAGTGCCGTCCGCGCTGATCGCGAGTGACGGCCCGTGATGCGGGCAAGCGTCGATCTTCCATCGATCGGATGTAACACGCTCGACAGCGACGCCCTCGCCCTCCGGTTTCAAAACAGCGAACGCGTGATCCCGTTCGCTCCCGGGAAACACATGCCGCCACATCGCGACCGCGCGGCCTTTGGAGTCGAGCGTCATGGCGATCCGGCAGCACTCGCAACTGTTGTCGGCAAGTTTGTAATCGCCCTTCCAACTCGCGCCACGATCATCCGAGTACGCGTAGTAAACAGCCGCGCCGGCATACTCACGTTTCGCCGCCTGTGCAATGCCGAGATCGCGCTTGTCGATCCACGTCACCCAGACGCGGCCGGTTTGATCCACCAGCAGGGACTCGAATCGATGCGTGATGAGTTGACGATCGCGATGGACCACCGCCGGCGCGGACCAGGTCTTACCGCCGTCGACGGATCGAGCGAAGCGGATATCGCCGGTGAATTTTTCCGAGGTCGGCGATGTCCACGTAACGTAGATCTCGTCGCGAGGACCGAACGCGACCTTCGGACGATTCTCACCGTCGGCCGAGACCGGCTCCGGTTTACTGATGACGCGAACGGCCGGCTGCCAGCTCTTGCCGTTGTCGTCCGAACGCTCGAGCACGACGTAAGCGTTCTTGTCGGCCGGCTCGCTGCGAACGATCCACAAACGGTCTTGCCGATCGAAGGCGGCGGTCATGCCAAGCGCACGACCATGCGACATGGCCGCGAGCGCAGGCTGAGTCAGCACGGCGAGCACAACAGACAGTAATGCCGATAGCGCGTTCCAGCGAACGGCTGCGGAATAGCGGGAGGTGAGTGACTTCATCGCGAGCCCTCGAATGACCAGCGCGCCTCGACAAATGCAGTGCGTCCTGGATAAGGATGGTATTGATACGCGCGCTCGTCGGTCAGGTTGTCCATGCCGAGCGCCAGCTCGATGTGACTTGCCGTCGTGTAGGCAACCCGCGCATCCAGCATGGTGAAGCGCGATACGCCGCCGAACGTATTTGGATTGACGTCACTATTGTCGAGCGTGCCATACATGCGCCCCGAGTAACGAAGCCCGAGGCTGGTCAGCCAGCGCTCCGTCGGTCGCCACACCGCCTGCAGATTGCCGCGCCAGTCCGGAACGCGTGGCCAAATCTTTCCCACCGTGGCCGGAGCGTTGTCATTCTCAAGAATCTTGCCCTGTGCGTAGGCCAGACTGCCATCGAAAGACAATGAGCGCAGCGACGGTGGACTGAAGCTGAAGGCCGTTTCGATGCCGCGCGTACGCACGCGGCCGACGTTCTGCACAGTCGTCACTCTCGGGGTCACGTTGACATTGACCTGACTGAAGATGCTGTCGCGCACGTCGTCCTGGAACAAAGAAGCACGCAAGTTACCCCAGCCAAACCAACGCTCGACCGTGAAGTCCACCGAGTCGGAGCGCTCCGGCCGCAGATTCGGATCGTTCACGTTGATGTTTCCATTGCTGGTCGTGCCTTGAAACAACTCCGGCACTGTAGGGAAGCGCACGCCACGGCCGGCGCTCAAGCGCAAGGTCCAATCCTCGTTCGGCTGATAGGCCAGCGACGCCTTGGGAGAGAGCGCGCTGTCGGTGCGGTCGGGATAGATTTCCCGGTCGGCGCTGGTGCGTTGACCGCCATCGAATGCCGACCAGTCTTCATAGCGCGCGCCCAACGTAAGAGACCAGCGCTCCGCGACCTGCCATTCGTCCTGCAAATACCAGGCTTGCAGGCGGGTCTTGCCGAACACGATCTGCGTCTGCGCACCGCTGGTGAGGTCGTAAACGGGATTGAACAGCTCGTATTCGTTGCGATGAAAACCCATCGCGAGCGTGTGCCGGCCGCCGGTCCAGTCGTCGGCGAACGGCGTGTAGACGCCCTGCACTTCGAACGTTTGCCAACCCGTGCCGTCGCGACGCGTGTTGGTCGGATCGGGCGAACCCGTCGGACCGGTGCCGTTTCGGTATCCCTCGACGAGCGAATCTTCGAGGATGTCGTAACGGGAATACACCAGCGAGCCATTCCAACCGTCCGGTCGCGTGGTCCGCAATGTGGTGCCCCATTGACGGTGTTCTTCCTGCCGCGTGCTCGGCAGAAAGGCATTGCTGGGAACATCGAAAGCAACGCCATCGGCAATCACGCGACCCGACCACACTTCATTGCCGGCCGCGTCGCGCATCAAGGTTCGATTCTCGCTGTCGCTGTCGTTGCGCCAGAGCGCGACAAAGCCTTCGATCTCCAGCCAATCCGTGAACGCATAACCACCGCGCAGCTTCACCTGATCTTGAATCGTGTGATCGATCGCGCCGCCGTTCGCTCCGAACACCGCGCGTCGACGCCCCTGCGGATCCGTGTCGAAACGCACGCCAGTGACGGGCGTCAACGGACCCGAGACCGCGGGGAACTGCCCGGACGCGCCGACTGGCACGGTGTAGTACTGCATCGGATGACCGGTTGCGTCCTGACGATTTGCCGCGAGCGTGAACCAGACATCATTCCGGAAGCGATCGCCAAGGAACGCAGACACCTGGTATCCCGTGTAGTCCTCGTCGATGCCGTACTCGTCGAAGTGCTCGCCGAAAGCCGTGGTTCGCACGCTCGTCGTGAAGTCAGTAGGCCGCCGGGTCCGAATGGCCACGGTGGTGCCGATGGAGTTGCCCGGATAGATCGCCGAGTACGGGCCATACATCACATCGATGCGCTGAATCTCCTCCGGCGCCACCATATTCCAGCGCGGCGCGTCGTACTGGCCGAGAAAGTTCGACAACAGATAGCCGTCCATGAACACCAGTCCACGAGCGGGCTGCAACGTCGAAAAGCTCCGACCGCCGATGAGCGAGTTCCGGTCGCCGATGTAGCGCTTACGAATGGTGAGATTGGGTAGATAGTTGAGCGCGTCCTCCGGATTGAAAAGGTTCTGCGTGCGCAATTCGTCGGCCGTCTTCGAGGCCGTCGTGTTGGGCACGTCCACACCGGTCCGCTCGCGCGCACCGGTTACTGTAATTGCATCGATCAACTTGTCCGTCGCGACGCCTTGAGCGCGCGCGCAGACAGGCGCGCCGGCACTGAGCAGTGCCGCCGTCGCGAGAATAGTTCGGGTGTCCATGAAATCGACTCCAGACCATCGCCGCCGCGAGTTTCGTCGCGGCTATCAAGGGCGCGGAACGATCAGGAGCGAGCAGCGATGCCCGCGATCCTGACGGTCGGGGCGCCCTCACTGGTGACCAATGTCAGGCGAGGCTGGGAGGTCCGCGAATTCGATCGGCGCGGATCGGGCCGACACGGAAGGTCGGCGCGGAAAGGAATGCAAAACGCTCGTCACGCGGCGCATCGGCCGCACCCGCGAGATGAGGAATGTCACAAGGCGTCGCCGATGCGACCAGAGAGAACGGACATGGCGAATTGTCATCGTCATGCGAGGCCGACGCCTGATCCGCCCCGCCATGATGCATGCCCTGATGATGCTGATGTTCGGCATGGGCCTGCTGTTGTGTCGCCTTGGGCGAGAACAGCGCCTGCACCACGCCCGACGGACAGAACATCAACTGCAGCCGGCCCGCATCCACCGACAGCATGAAGCCAGCCGGAATCAGCGCCCGCGCCAGCAGCAGCGGGAGAATCCAGAGGCTCAGCAGTTTGAGATATTGGCGACGCATGACCGCGAGCGGAAGTATACGCCCGAGACTTCCGGACCAGACAACCGCTGAGCTTGGGCAGATTGCCCCAACCCCCGCAGTAATTACCGGTCCAGCCGACCGGCCTCGGAGCAACAGCCCTTTCGGGAAGTACCCTTTTAGAGCAGTCTCTTTTTGAGCATTTTTTCCCTGGACCCGACTGCCTAGCATGCGCCCCATCGAAAACACTGACTGGGGAGCATGCAATGAATACCGAAAGCTGCGAGCAGGCCGATATCTACGAACAAGTCCGCGAGGCAGTGCGGCAAGCGGTAAGCGACACGCTGGCCCGGATCGCCACCCGTGACGACCTGAACACGCTGCTGTTGCAACTCATGCCGGCGCCGGCCTCCGAGAACGTCGTGCGTGTCTCGCCGCCGCCGTCGTCCGCCACCTCGAACCCGGTTCGGCTGACGGCACGCGAACAGGAGATCCTCGAGCGCATCACCGCCGGCGACAGCAATAAGGAAATCGCCCGCGCCTTCGATCTCAGTCTGCACACGGTGAAACGCCATGTCGCGAACATTCTGACCAAGCTCGGCGTCAGCTCGCGCGTGCAGGCGGCCACCTGGAAATACGCGCGTCACTGATGAGATCGCCTTCGGTCATGTTGTCCCCGGAGCATATTCTGCAGACGGGCTTCGGCTTCCGCGCTTCGCAGACGTTGTTGTCGGCGGTCGAAGTTGGATTGTTCACCGAGCTCGGCAAAGGACCGCGCTCGAACCGTCAGCTGCGACGTGCGCTCGGCTTGAACCAAAGCGCGGTCGCCGATTTGCTGGAGCCGCTGGTGGCGCTGGGATTTCTGGAGCGTGAAGGCGACGATGCGGGCGCTGTGTACGTCAACAGTCGGGAGAGCGGACATTTTCTGGACCGGAACAGCTCCGGCTATCTCGGCGACGTACTGTTACAAAGCGCTCGACCCAAGACAGCTTCACAGAAGCCCTCGGGCACCGGACTGTTGAGCATCGCGGCCTTGTTACTGGCCGATCGCTTCGATTTCTCCGGCTATGGAGCGATGCTCGATCTCGGCAGTCCACGCGGCCTGCTGGCAAGAACCATCGCCGCTCGCCATTCACATTTGCGTTGCACGAGAGTCGCCCGGTCCGCCGAGCGAGGTGCGAGCAATGGCTCTCTGCCTCGCGCCGACGTCATCGCGACGCCGATGATCCTCCGGCGCTTCGACGAAGCCGGCCGGGCGAAACTCCTCGAGCGGGCTCATCAAGCGCTAGCGCCCGGCGGCTGCCTCATCGCCATCGAATTTCTGAGCGGCGAAGATCGGCGTCGGGGCTCAGCCCTGCTCGCGCTGTTGGGCGCCGAGCGCCTTCGCCATCGGGCGCTGAGCTGGTCGGAGCTGGATGACGGTTGTCGTGCGGCCGGCTTCGAGCGCACCGAGTTGTTGCCCCTCATCGGCCCCCTCACCGCGACCCTGGCCTACAAGTCGCCGAACCGTTGACTTGTCGGCGACACTGACAATTTGCCGCCCGGTACCAAGGAGCGGCTACTGGTCGCGCGCGCATCCGCTAGAATCCGGGGCAAATACTCAGCCCAAGGTTCGAAGTCCTAGAGATCCATGGCCCCCAGCGACCCACCCCGCGCCATCGCCCGCTTGCGTCATCGCCCGGTGGCGCGTCGTGATATCGCCGAATGTTTCGAGCTTTTGCCGCCGTGGCTGGGCCTGAACGATGAGCACGTGGCGGAAATCCGGCAGGTGTGGGACTGGCTCATCGACGAGCCTTCGCTGCTCGCGGGCGTGATCGAGGATCTGGCGCTGCCACCGGGCAAGCGCATCCAGGCAGCCGGTGTCACGCTCATCGTGCCGCAAAGCCTGGTGCGAGCGTTGGACCTGGACGGGCAACCGCGAGCGTTCATCGCCCGCCGCATCTACAGGGCACTCCGGGATGGCAGCTTCAAGCCCATGACCGATCGTGAGATCGGCATCGAAAACGCGCGCGGCGAGCTGACCATGATGATCCTGCACTTCTCACAACGCGATCACGACATCGCCAATCCTTACGTGCAGGACGTGATCACCATGGCGAACGATACATTCCGCACCTTTCATGACGGCTTCAACCTGCGCGCCGTCTACTATGAGACGGGTGAGATCAACGATCTGGTCGCAGTGGCCTCCGGCTTCATCCGCCGCCAATACGCCGATCAGGCGGCACTGCAGACGCTGCCACGCGAACATCAGCCCGCTTTCTTCGGTCTGACACGCGAGCAGGCCAGAGGCTTGTTGCCCGGCTCGCCGGCCCGCAACTGCTTCCAGAATCAGCCGCCGATGTTTACGTTCTCGGCCTCGCAACGCCGGTTACTGTGGTTCGCGTTGTTTGATGACTCCGACGATGCCCTGATGCCCCTCCTCGATGTCTCAGTGCACGGCCTGAAGAAACTCTGGCGCGGCATCTACGAGCGCATCGAAGATCGAATGCCCGAGTTCTTCGGCGACAGCGGCAGCGGCGACGAAGGCAAGCGCGGCCCGGAGAAACGACGGCAGGTGCTCGCGTACGTCAGGCAGCGGCCGGAAGAACTGCGGCCCTGGCATACGGGCTGAGCCGTGCGCACTCCTCACATCGCCCGCTTACGGTTTCGACCGACGCAGCCCGGCGACCTGGCGGAGTGTCTGGAGTTGCTGCCTGAGTGGCTCGGCCTGGACGATGACTTGCGCCGTGCCTTGCCCGACATGTGGCGACGAATCCTCGGAGCACCGAGCATCACGACGACAGTGATGGAAGATCTGGCCCTGCCCGCGGGCCAGCGCATTCAAGGCTGGGGTCATGGCTTCACCCTGCCGGAGGACTGGATCCAACAGGAACGGCTGGACAGCAAGCCGTCGGCATTCGTCATTCGCCGCATCTACGCCGGCATCCTCGACGGGCGCTTTCGATTGCTGGATGACGCGGAGATCGGCGTGATCAACGCGCAGGGGCGCTTCAATCATCTGAATTTTTATACGCAACGACGCAAGGATCTGAACGATCCTTACGTGCAGAGCGTGTTCAACATCGCCAATGAAGCGTTCCGCACGGCTGCGGGCGGCTTCAACTTGCAAGCGATGTATTTCGAGACCAGTGCGCAGGACGCGCCGGCTATCGCGGCGGCCGGATTCGTTCGCAGGCTCTACGTCGACGAAAGCTCGCTCGAACCTCTGTCGGAACAGGCGCGCCCGGCGTTTCTCAGCGTGACGCGCGAGGAAGTACGATCCAGCCTTCCGGGCACGTCGGTCCGACATGTGTTCGACCACCATCCACCGCTGTTCCGGTTCTCGGCGTCACAGCGGCGGCTGTTGTGGCTCGCGTTGTTCGACGACAGCGACGCTCATCTCACCGAACGCCTGGATATATCAGTGCACGGATTGAAGAAACTGTGGCGCGGTATTTACGAACGCATCGAAGACCGCATGCCCGAGTTTTTCGGCGACACCGCCGGCGGCGACGAAGGCAAGCGCGGCCCGGAGAAGCGCCGCCAGGTGCTCGCGTACGTGCGCCAGAGACCCGAAGAACTGCGGCCCTGGTCCGGCATCGATTGATCGTTTGTCACATGCACTGAAGTGCATGGCTCCCCACTCGCGTCCGGCATAGCTCCTCCGAGCGATTCGGCACTCTCACCGGCTCCGGAAACTTCGCCTCCATCGTTCACTGCGGAGTTCTCTCATGTTCAAGCGAGTTTCCCTTCTGGGCTGCCTGGCCCTGTGTTTGTCCGGCTGCATCAGCCCGGTTGACGCCGCGACGTTGCCCATCCCCACTGTCGAGTATTCGGCGGATCGCACCATCGAAACGTCGCAAGGCACGTTCGAAGGCAAGATCTACGCGACCAAGGACAAGGAGCGCACCGAGACCACGATGCAGGGCATGCAGAGCGTCATGATTCTCCGCCGCGATCAGCAGCTGGGCTGGATGATCATGCCCGCGCAGCGCATGTACCAGAAGCTCGATTACAAGCAGGCCCAGCAGCGCAGCGGCTCGCAGCCGAACGACGTTGAGATCACCGAAGTCGGCAACGACACGGTCGAAGGCGTCGCGGCCACCAAATACAAAATGATCATGAAGGACGGCAGTGCTGGCGGTTTCCTGTGGATCACGGCCGATGGCATCACGGTGAAGATGGACATGCTCTCCAAGGATGGTCGTGACAAGAACCGCACGACCGTCACGCTGAGGAACCTGGTCATCGGCCCGCAGGATGCGGCGCTGTTCGATCCTCCTGCCGGCTACCAGGCGATGCCGTCGTTCGGCGGCGGCTTCGGGGGCAAGGGTCTGTTCAATCGTTGACACGCGCTCGTCGTCACACCAGGTGCAATCATGAACTCCCGACATTTTTCGATGGCCATGCTCGTGGCCGCCTCTTTGCTCGCCGGCGCCGCGTTTGCGGACTGCGCGGGCGACGGCGTCGCCGACAAGAAGCGCGCGTTCCAAAGAGCACAAACGTTCGAGCACGAAGGCAAGAAGGAACAGGCGTTGTTCGCCTACCAGGCTGCGCAGGGCTATGCGTGCGAACCCGTGAACCCCTACGAAATGGATGCGGCGAGACGTGCCGCGCCGCTCGGACTCGAGCTCGGGCAGAGCGCCGAGAAGAACCGTGACTTCGCTCGTGCCTTTCAACTGTATGAGGCCGGCGGTCATTTTGCTCTCGCCGATCGTGTCTTCATTGAAACCGTTCGAGCCGAAGACACACCCGCCGCCTTTCAACGCGCGCTCGAGCACTATCGGAATCGCGAAGGCGCGTTCTATAGCAACCGTGCCGCCGCGCTCAAAGTAACGGGCGACTACAAGGTCGATCCGAAGTACATGACCGAAGTGCTGGCCATGCCGAAACGCGGCGTCGAGCGCGCGGCGGAACGAGAAAAGGCGGCGTTCAACGAGCAGTTCTTGCGGGAGTACACCCAGCTCGTCCAGTCGCAACCCGATGATCCGAGCGACTTCGCAGCTCTGCAACGCGCCGGCGATGCCCGGGTGGCGTTCGCCAAGAAGTGGCCGGATCAAGATCCGATGAAAACGTCGCGTGATGCGATTCAGGCCATGCGCATGTGGGGCCTCAATGGCGGCGACGAGGAGTTGCGCAAGTCGGTGAATACTCGCGTTACGTCTCTGGTGGAACAACGCGCGACCCTATTGCGAGACAAGTTCTTCAACGCGCCGAAGCTGCTCGGCGATGCGATGGATTTCTATCGCGTGCTGGGATCGGAAGCCGGTGTCGGCAGCAAGATCGCGGCGATTCGTTCGCAGGCCAAGCAATTGGCGGCGGATGCGGATGCGAAGCAACGGTTTGAGCTCGCGGCTGAGTACTACAGCGTCGCTGGCGACAATGCCTCAGCCGAAGCGGTACGCCAGAAACAGCAGCAGCTCGCGATGCAGAGAATGCAGCCCTCGATCGACGCAGCTCAGAAACAAGCTGAGGATCTGCAAAAGCAGTTCGGCGACCCGAAGGCGGTAGAAGCGATGCGCAAGCAGGCGGAGGCCGCGCAAGCTGCGATCAAGGCTCAGCAGAAAAAATCGCAGAAGAGCGGCGATAAGAAAAAGAGCGCCGAGGAGCTGGAGAAAGAGTTGGGAATGTAAGCGCGAAGATCGCCAGCCCGCGGCAACGGAACCGGGCCCGGCACTCGCCGGGCCGATCGGCTCCAGCCGCAATGGGCTGATCTAGTCGTGCCGTTAGCCACACCCTGGCAGCCGATCTCTGCGACCCGCTGTCCACGGTATCAAGGGCCGTGGGCCGGTCGGGTTGCATCAATCCGTTGGTAGCAGCAGGCGGTAACCGACTCCAGCCTCGGTGAGCAAATATTGCGGCCGGGCAGGGTCCGGCTCGAGCTTGCTGCGCAGGTTCTTGATACAAACGCGCAGGCTTCGGGTATCCCCGGCCTTGTCCGGTCCCCAAGCCTCGTTGATGAGCTGCCGTTGCGTGACGATCATGCCGGACTGGCGCGCCAGGCTCTCCAGCACGCGATACTCCAACGGCGTGAAATGCACGGCGCCGTCCGACCCCATCGCCTGCCGCCGGGTGAGATCGATCGAGATCGGCCCGATTTGCAGGCTCGGCACCTGCTCCGGGCTGCGAACATTGCGTCTCAGTGCTGCGCGCACGCGTGCCAACAGCTCGGGCGCACTGAAAGGCTTCGTAACGTAATCATCCGCACCGGCATCGAGCGCCTCGATCTTCTGCGACTCCATCGCCCGCGCCGAAAGAACGACAACGGGAACCGGCGACCATTCACGGACAGCGCGAATGACCTTGATCCCGTCGGCATCCGGCAAGCCCAGATCCACCAGTAACAGATCCGGTTTGTGAGTTCGTGCTTCGACCACCGCGCGTGCCGCGGTCTCGGTCTCTATGACTCGATAGCCCGCCGTTTTCAACAGCGTACGCAGAATGCCCCGGATGTCAGGTTCGTCTTCGACGATCAGTACCTGATGGAGAGCTTGCGTCACGCGTCACCCTCCTTCAGCGGCAAGGTGAATACGAAACGCGCACCGCCGCCCGGTCGTGCGCCGGCGGTGATGTCACCGCCATGAGCGCGAACGATGGCACGACAGATCGCAAGCCCGAGCCCCGCACCGACAGTAGCGCCCTCCTCGTGGCCGCGCTGAAACTTATCGAACAAACGACTGCTTTCTCCCGGCGGCAATCCGGGGCCCGCATCGTCGAACGTGACCGCCACCTCGTCGTCGCGAACGACGGCGGAAATCGTCACCGGCGTGCCGGGCGGGGTGTACTTCACGACGTTGTCCAGCAGATTCACGAACACCTGCACGATCAAGCTCGCGTCGACGTAGACCGGAGGCAGATCGGAAAACAGCCGCGAAGTCACCTCATGCGATCCGAGCCGCTCTTGCATGCGGATCAGGGCGGTGCCGAACAAATCGTCCAACGTCTCCCATTCCCGGCGCAGCGCGACCTGCCCGGATTCGAACCGCATCAGGTCCAGCACGTTGGACACCAGATCCGTCATGTCGCGCGCCTTGGTTTCGATGGACCGCGCCAGCTTCCGGCGAGCAGCCACGTCCAGATTATCGCCGTGCTCCAGCAGCGTGCTGCTGGCACCGGCAATCACCGCGAGCGGCGTGCGCAAGTCATGCGAGATCGAGGCGAGCAAGGTATTTCGCAAACTCTCCGTCTCCGCAGCGACACGCGAGGATTCGGCGATTTCGGCGAGTTTGCCGCGCTCCACCGCCAGGCCGATCTGCGCCGCGAATGTTTCTAACAGGCGGCGCTGTTCGGGCAACAAGACTCGACGGCGGTTCCGAGGCAGCACCGCCAGCACGCCGAGCCGCTGTTGTTCACTGCCGAGCGGCAGATACAACGCCGGAGCGGCAGGCAATGTATCGGAGCCAAGTCCCGCACGACGCCCATGATCGAGCACCCATTGTGCAATCGAAAGGTCCGCCCCTCTGAGCGAGCCCGCCTCCGGCAGGTCACGCGGTTGCTTGAGTTTGCCGTCAGCGTCGGGCAACAGAACCACGGCCTGGCATTGAAACACTTCGGCGACATGGCGAACCGCAACGCGCGCCAATTCGGTGATGCCGCGCGTCGCCGCCAACTCGCGGCTCATTCCATACAAGAGATTGGTTCGACGCTCACGCGCGCCGGCAACGCGAGTCTGTTGCCGCACACTCGCCATGAGGTTCGCGATCACTAACGTCACGATCAGCATCACAGCGAATGTCACGACATACTGCGCATCGGCGACCGAAAACGTGAAGTGCGGCGGCACGAAACAGAAGTCGAAGGCGACCACGTTGGCGATGGCCGTCAGCACCGCCGGCCCCCGACCGAATCGAAGACCGGCAATCGTGGCACCGAGCACGTACACCATCACGATGTTCGCTGCTTCGAAGCTCGACTGCATGGTGAAGCCCACGACCGTACACACCACGGTGGTGACGAGCGCCCAGGCATAGCGATCCCAGTGAACGGGCATCGCCACTTCCGGCGCATCGGATCGCTCGACCGCGCCTCGCTTCGACAGATCCGTGCGCGCGATCGTGATCACATCGAAGCCCTTCGCCTTGCGTGCCAGGGCGGTCGTCGTCGACGGCCGTAGCAGAGCACGCCAGCCACGCCGTTTCGGCGTTCCAACGATCACGCGAGTGGCATTTCGAGTGTGCGCATATTCGATCAAGGTCTCGGCGGCCGTCGGACCGTCGAGCGTCACCGTCTCCGCACCCAGGGACTCCGCGAGCCGCAGAACATCGATGCGACGATTGCGCTGATGTTGTGACAATCGCAGCAGCTCGGGTGTCTCGACGTAAACGACCGACCAGGCGGCGTCGAGCGCGTCCGCCATACGCTTGCCTGCTCGCACCAGCTGCTCGGCCTGCTCATCAGGCCCGACCGCGACGAGCAAACGATCTCGCGCCATCCACGCTCGTGACGCGCGATCGAGCGACGCCGTCGCTCGCGCCGAAGCGTCGACGCGATCCGCCATTCGACGCAACGCCAACTCGCGGAGCGCAATCAGATTGGACTTGCGAAAGAAACGATCGGCCGCCGTGCGCGCCTCTTCCGGCAGATAGATCAGCCCGGCCTGCAGCCGTCCGAGCAAATCGTCCGGCGGCAGATCGATCAGCTCGACTTCATCGGCCTCGTCGAAGATGCGGTCGGGAATGGTCTCGCGCTGACGCACGCCGGTGATCTGCGCCACCAGATCGTTGAGGCTTTCCAGATGCTGGACGTTGACCGTGGTCCACACATGAATGCCGGCATCGAGCAACTCATCGATGTCCTGCCAGCGCTTGGCGTGACGGGGCGGTGGATCGCCGTCGATCAGATTGGAATGCGCCAGTTCGTCGACCAGGAGAATGGCGGGACGGCGTTTCAGCGCGGCGTCGAGATCGAATTCCTGGCGGACCAGGCCGCGATAACGGACCGGTAAGGTGGGCAGTTGCTCCAGGCCTTCCCGCAGCTTCTCCGTTTCGGCCCGCCCGTGCGGTTCGATGTATCCGAGCACCAGATCGGCACCGGTCTCCCGGACCCGATGCGCGGCCTCGAGCATCGAATACGTCTTGCCGACGCCGGCCGAACCGCCGAAGAAGATGCGCAGCTTGCCCCGCCCGTCACGCGCTTCCTGGGCATTGACGGCCGCCAGCAATTGATCGGGATCGGGGCGCATGCCCGATTTGAGCACGCCGCCGCCGACTCCAAAAGACCAAACGTGTGAGGATTTCTGGGGCGCTCAGGTCGCCCGGTTCCCGCCGGGCGCGGCCAGCGCCTGATCGTTGACACTGGACTGCAACTCGCCTTCCCACTTCGAGACCACGGCGGTCGCGACGCTGTTGCCGATCACGTTGGTCGCGGAACGACCCATGTCGAGGAAGTGATCGATGCCGAGCAGCAACAACATGCCGGCTTCGGGAATATTGAAATGAGGCAGCGTCGCCGCGATGACGACCAGCGACGCACGCGGCACGCCCGCAATGCCCTTGGACGTGAGCATCAGCACGGCGAGCATGACGATCTGTTGCCCGATGCTCAGCTCGATGCCGTACACCTGCGCGATGAACATGATCGCGAACGTGCAATACATCATCGAGCCATCGAGGTTGAACGAGTAACCCACCGGCAGCACGAAGCTCGCCACGCGGTTGCTACAGCCAAAGCGCTCCAGCTCTTCCAGTGTCTTCGGATACGCCGCCTCGGAACTGGCGGTGGAGAACGCGAGAATCGCCGGCTCGCGAACGCGGCGCATGAGGTGAAGAATGCGCGGCCCGACCACCACGCCGCCGGCGATGATGAGCACCACCCACAGTATCACGAGGGCCAGGTAGAACTCGCCCATGAACAATCCATAGACACCGATGATGCCCAGCCCTTCCTTCGCTACGGTGCTCGATAGCGCACCGAACACCGCGAAGGGCGCGAACAACATCACGTAGCCGGTGACCTTCAGCATGATGTGCGCGACCACGTCGAGCACTTCGATCACCACCTTGCTGCGCTCACCGAGCGACGCCATCGCCGTCCCGAAGAACAGCGAGAACACCACCAGCTGCAGGATTTCGTTGCGCGCCATCGCGTCGATGACGCTGGTGGGAATGCTGTGCTCGATGAAGATCTTCAACGACAACGCATCGGCTTTCACGCCCGACGTCGCGTTGGCTTCCGGAATCGGCAACTGCATCGCTTTGCCGGGCTCGAACAACTGCACCAGGATCAGACCCAGCGTCAGCGAGACCAACGACGCACCGATGAACCACGCCAGCGCCTTGCCGCCGACGCGCCCGACCGTGGCGATGTCGCCCATCTTCGCGATCCCGACCACCAGGGTCGCGAACACCAGCGGCGCGATGATCATCTTGATCAGTCGCAGGAAGATGGTCGGCAACAGCGACGTGATTTCGGCGAAGCGCGCGCTGTGCTCCGGGAAGTAGGCGAACTCCAGGTAGCCGCTGAGAATGCCCAGCACCAGCCCGATAATGATCCAGCGAGTCAGGCGATTCGGCATGACATTCCCTTTTACACGGCAACCAGCAAGACAATGCCGAGAGCGATGCGGTACCAGGCGAACACGGTGAAACGATGGGTCTGGATGTAGCGGAGCAGCCATTTCACCGCGATGAACGCGACGATGGCCGACACCACGAAGCCGAGCGCCACGTCGCCGAAGTTCTCATTGGCAAGCTGTCCGTCTTCATACAATTTCAGCAATTCGTAAGCGGTCGCCGCGAACATGGTCGGAATGCCGACCAGGAACGCGAACTCGGCCGCGGCCGGACGCGATGTCATGCCGGCGAGCATCGCCGCGAAAATCGTGGCCGCCGAACGCGACGTCCCGGGAAACACCGCTGCGAGAATCTGCGCCAGGCCCACCCAGGTGGCCACGCTCCAAGTCAGCGTGTCACGCACCGGCTGCCGCTCGGCGAAAGCCTCGACCGCGAAAATCACGAGGCCGCCGATGATCAGCGCCCAGGCGATCGGCGCCACCGTATCGGGCAATTCCAAGCCGAGCTTCTTGGCGACGAAACCACCGACCACGGTGATGCCGAAAGCCCAGCTCAACTTGAATAAATAGTCGCGATTGACCGGATCCTGGAAATTGATCGTCAGGTTCCACAAGCGCCGCCAGTAGATGACGACCACCGCGAGAATCGCGCCCGCCTGAATGGCGACCGTGAACAACTCCGAGCGCATGCCCAACCAATGCTGCGCGATCAACAAATGACCGGTGCTGGAAATGGGCAGGAACTCAGTGATGCCCTCGATGATCCCGAGCAGGATGACCTGTAAAAAATTGTCCACTCGTCCCCATCATCATTTAATGGCACATCGGGCAATGATACTGGCGGGACGCAGCCGGCGACAGGGCTTGCGAGCTCGCGAACCATACATCCGAGGATTAAGTTTTCAGCGCGACCCGGCCCGCGTCGCATTTACACTCAAGTCAGCGCCTGGCGACAGGACTTGGACAGGTTCAGGCGCGGCTCGAATTGAGCTCGCGCATCCATGTATGCAACGCGGCGCGGCCGGCTCGCCACACGGACCGGATCAGTTTTTCGTGCGACGGCGCGCGACGCGCGGCGCCAGGCCTGCCGCCACGAACAGGAAACTCACAATGATGACGGGCCAGTTGCCGACGATTGCGTAAGGCGTCAGCCCGACGCGCGGTTGCACCTCTCCGGTCAGCACACCGGGTTTGAAGCGAGGGAACGTTTTCTCGACGACTCCATTGGCCGCGATGATCGCGGAGATGCCGTCGTTGCCCGCACGGAGCAACTGCCTGCCCGCTTCGAGCGCCCGCATGCGGCTGATCTGCAGATGTTGATGAGCGGCGGTGGAATCGCCGAACCAGGCGTCGTTGGTCACATTGACCAGCAGCGTCGCGGTCTTCAGGACTTCCAGCTGATCCGACGCATAGGCGTCCTCATAACAGATCGTCACCGCCAGCTTCTGGCCGGCGGCGTCGAGCGCGTCTTGATTCTCGATCCCCGCCCTGAAGCCGCTGTACGGCAGATCCATGCCCCGCAGCCAGGAAGTCAGCCACTTCGGCAGCTCGGGAAAGTACTCGGTGAGCGGCACCAGCCGATGCTTCGCGTACCACTGCGGCTCCTTGTCGAGCGCCAGCACCGCGTTGTAGTACGCCTGCTCTTCGAAGTCATAACGCACTTGACCGAGCACCAAGGCCGAACCCGCGGCATGCGCCGCCGTCCACTCCTCGCTCAACACATCGGTCAGCTCGTGCGACAGCCCGGGCAGCGCCGCTTCCGGCCAGATGATCAGCTTGGTGCCCAGATGCTGGCGCGTGAGCTCGCGATACAGCGCGATGGTTTTGTCCCGCTGCTCGCCTTCCCATTTCATTTCCTGCGGGACCGCGCCTTGCACGATGGCGACGCTGATGGGCGCGCCGCTTTTCCGGGTCCACTCTTTGTTGTGGATCGACAACCCTATGAGCCACACGACGCCGATGACGCTCGCCGCTGCGATCCTCGTGTTCTTGTTGCCGAGCACGAGTGTGGCGAGCGCACCGGCGCACACAGTCACAGCCAGACTGACGGTGTAAACACCACCCACCGGCGCGAAGCCCGCGAGCCAGGTATCAGTTTGCGTGTACCCGAGCGCGAGCCAGGGAAACCCGCTGAGAAACCAGCCCCGAAACCATTCGAGAATCACGATGGCGGCCGGCAGGACGAGCATCCATCGAATCCAGCCCTGCGCCGGAATCCAGCGCTTCAACGCATAACCGACGCAGGCCGTGTACGCCGCCATGATGGCCACCAGCGCCAACATCACGAACATCGTCAGCCACATCGGCGCGTGACCGATGGTGTGAATGCTGTGATAGAGCCAGTAAGTGCCGGCCAGATAGGTGCCGGCGGTGAACAGGAAGCCGCGCTTGGCGGCCTGTCTCGGTGTCGCCTCTTCCCAGGCGAGAAACAGGAACGCGAAGCAGATCATCGCGAGCGGCCAGAAATTGAACGGCGCGAACGCGAGCGACACCGCGGCGCCGACCGGCAACGACGCATGCGTGTAGTACTTGAAGGCCCGCGCGCTCATCGCGTGGTCCGTGTCGAGCAGCGGCATTACCGCCATTTCTCCCTTCGAAGTGTTCACTTGAATGCACTAGTCGGCTGGCAATGCCCGCCGGCGCGGCGTGGCAATGCTTGATGTCATGACAATGACGAATGACAACGCCGCTCGTGCCAGGGCCGGGCGGAGGTGCCGTGTCAGTCGTCTGTCGGTTCGATGTCCCGGGGCGTGATCACCCGCAGCAGGTCGAGGCGGCGACGATCGGCGCGCAGTACTTTGAATTCGAGCCCGCCGAGCGAGAAAGATTCACCGCGTCGGGGCAACCGGCCCAGGCTGCTGATCGCCAGCCCGCCGATGGTATCGAATTCCTCGTCGCTGAAATCGGTACCGAAGTAGCCGTTGAATTCGTCGATGCGCGTCTGCGCCTTGACGGTGAACTGCCGCTCGCCTTCCTTGCGGATGTCCAGGTCGTCGTCGGTGTCGTACTCATCGCCGATGTCGCCGACGATCTGCTCCAGCACGTCTTCGATGGTCACCAGTCCCGACACGCCGCCGTATTCATCGACCACGATGGCCATGTGATGATGGCTGACGCGGAACTCCTTGAGCAGCACGTTCAGACGCTTGCTCTCCGGAATGAACACCGCCGGCCGGAGACATTCCTTGATGTCGAAATTGCTTCGGGCGCCGTCGGCGAAATAACGCAGCAGGTCCTTCGCGAGCAGGATGCCGGCGACCTGATCGCGGTCCTCGCCGATGACCGGATAGCGCGAGTGGCCGTGCTCGACCACCATCGGCAGGATCTCCTCCGGCGGATCGTCGCGATTGACGATGATCATCTGCGAGCGCGGCACCATGATGTCGCGCACCTGCAGCTCGATGACACGAAACACGCCTTCGAGCATCTCGTGCGCGTCGGTGTCGATGATGCCCCGCTCACGCGCCTGGCCCAGCACTTCGTTGAGATCTTCCAGATCGCGCGGCTCGCCGCTCAGCGACCCGGTGATCCGTCGCAGCCAACTGCCGGTGTGACTGTGCTCTTCAGGCATAAGGGTTGTGAAATCCGAATTGCGCGAGAATCTTTGCTTCACGGGCTTCCATCACATCGGCGTCACGATCGTTCTCATGATCGAAGCCCAGCAGGTGGAGTACGCCGTGCACCACCATGTGGGCCCAATGCGCTTGCGCGGTTTTGCCCTGCTCCCGCGCCTCGCGAGCCACCACGGGCGCGCAGATGGCGAGGTCGCCGAGCTCTGAATATTCTTTGGCGGGAAATCGAGAGGGCACGCCGTTCTTGCCCGGCGCCAGCACCGCGGCGGGAAACGACAAAACATTGGTGGGTTTGTCTTTGGCGCGCCAGGTGCGGTTGAGCCGGCGGCTTTCGGCGGCGCCGACCACTCGAATGGTGAGTGCCAGCTCTTTGCTGGAACGTGGCAGATAGGGGGCGCAGGCAGCCTGCGCCCACCGGTTGAAACTTCGGGCATGCGGTACGCCGCGACGCGAACTTGCCACTTGCACGGTCACGGCCAATTTCAAGCTCCGTCGCCTCCAGGCCGGTCGGGGGCTGCCGCCTGCTTCTGTTCGTACGCCTGCACGATCCGCTGGACCAGCGGATGCCGGACCACGTCACGCGAAGTGAAGTGGCTGAAGGCGACGCCGTCGACGCCCGGTAAAACATTCATGACGTGCCGCAGAC
Source organism: Pseudomonadota bacterium (assembly GCA_023391815.1). Taxonomy (GTDB): domain Bacteria; phylum Pseudomonadota; class Gammaproteobacteria; order Steroidobacterales; family Steroidobacteraceae; genus Steroidobacter. The sequence continues at coordinate 10,780 of JAEWAF010000037.1, read as the reverse complement.
CGGACAGCTGCTGCTTGGGCAGATCGGTCTGAGTGATATCGCCGGTCACGACCGCCTTGGAACCGAAGCCCATGCGCGTCAGAAACATCTTCATCTGCTCGACCGAGGTGTTCTGAGCTTCGTCCAGAATGATGAAGGAGTCATTAAGGGATCGGCCACGCATGAACGCCAGCGGCGCGATCTCGATCACCTGCCGCTCGATGGCGCGCGCCACGCGATCGAAGCCCATCATGTCATACAGGGCGTCATACATCGGCCGTAGATAAGGATCGACTTTCTGACCGATGTCACCGGGCAGGAAGCCCAGGCGCTCGCCCGCTTCCACCGCCGGACGTACCAGCACGATGCGACGGACGCGATCCGTCTGCAACGCCTCGACCGCGCAAGCGACGGCAAGATAGGTCTTGCCGGTGCCCGCCGGCCCGATGCCGAACGTCAGGTCGTTGGTGTGGATGTTATGCAGATACTGTCTTTGATTCGGCCCGCGCCCGCGGATCCCGCCGCGTTGCGTATGAATCGTCACCTCATCCGACGGACGAGGCGCGACCAGTACTGGTGCCGTTGATTCTTCCATCCCTGCCTCCTGCACGGCCAAGTGCACACGATCCGGTGTGATTGCTTCTTTCGAGGACAGCTCGAACAAACGTCGCAGCACCTTCTCCGCCGCGTTGCTCGCGGCCGGTGTGCCGGACACTTCGATGTGACCGCCCCGGCGATTGACCTGGACGTTGAGCCGCTGCTCGACGTGACGCAGGTTCTCGTCCATGGGGCCCACGAAATTGGCGAGCCGGGCGTTGTCCACTGGCTCGAACGCGAGCTCGCGCGTTGCTATGGATGCGTTCAATGCCGTGCCACGCGCTCTCACTGTGCAGCCACGGCAAGCTCCGCCGCGACCGGGATGGAAGAGGCTTCGCCCGCGCCGACCAGTCGGCCACGCAACGAATTCGGCATGGCTTCGGTAATCAGCACGTCGGCGAATTGATTGATCAGCGAGTGCGGGCCATCGAAGTTGACCCAACGCATGTTCTCGGTCTTGCCGGCGAGCTGGCGCGCGTCTTTCTTCGCGGGCCGCTCGACCAGCACACGCTGCACCGTGCCCACCATGCGACGACTGATCTCCATCGCCTGCTGATTGATGCGGGCCTGGAGGATCTCCAGCCGCTGGTGCTTCTCTTCCTGAGTGACATCGTCCGGCAGCGACGCCGCGGGCGTGCCGGGGCGACGACTGTAGATGAAGCTGAACGACTGATCGAAGCCGACGTCGGCGATCAGATTCATGGTCGCTTCGAAATCTTTCTCGGTCTCGCCGGGGAAACCGACGATGAAGTCCGAGGAGATGCTGATGTCCGGACGCACGGCGCGCAGCTTGCGGATCTTTTGTTTGTACTCGAGCGCGGTGTAGCCACGCTTCATCGCCATGAGAATGCGGTCCGAGCCGGCCTGCACCGGCAGATGCAGATAATTCGCGAGCTGCGGCACGTCGCGATAAGCCTCGATCAGCGAGTCCTTGAACTCCACCGGATGTGACGTCGTGAACCGGATGCGCTCGATGCCGGGCACGTCCGCCACGCAATAAATCAATGTGCCCAGATCGCAAGGTGTTCCATCGTCCATCGGCCCGTTATAGGCATTGACGTTCTGGCCGAGCAGATTGATTTCCTTCACGCCCTGATCGGCGAGCTGGCGGATCTCCTGCATGACGGACTCGAACGGGCGGCTCACTTCCTCGCCGCGCGTGTAAGGCACGACGCAGAAAGTGCAGTACTTACTGCACCCTTCCATGATGGACACGAACGCGGTCGCTCCTTCGGAGCGCGGCGCCGGCAGGTGGTCGAACTTCTCGATCTCGGGGAAGCTCACGTCGACCACGGAGCGGCCGGCAGAGCGGATTTCGTTGATCATGTCCGGCAGGCGATGCAGGGTCTGCGGGCCGAACACCAGATCGACATAGGGCGCGCGCTTGGTGATGCCCTCGCCTTCCTGGCTGGCCACGCACCCACCCACGCCGATCAGCAGACCGGGGTTGTTCTTTTTCAGCTGCTTCCAGCCGCCGAGCTGCGAGAACACCTTCTCCTGCGCCTTCTCGCGCACCGAGCAGGTATTGAGCAGCAGCAGGTCGGCCTGCGCCGGATCGTCGGTCGGTTCGTAGCCCCCGGACTCGCGCAGCACGTCCACCATGCGGGCGGAATCGTACTCATTCATCTGGCAGCCGAAGGTGCGGATAAAGACGCGAGGCATTGGGTGAAAACGGCGGACGATCGCGGGCTGTGAGGGCTGACAAGGATAAGGGCGCCGCCGGGGGTTTTCCACCGGCGAACGGATTTCGGGGCCCGGCAGCTCAGTTGGCTGGCGGGCCCCGAGAGATCAGGGCAATCTTTTGTTAATTCAAGAGCCTGGCGGTGCGCGTCGAGCCCCGTTCCAGTGCCGTTAGAACGGAATGTCGTCGTCGAAGCCGCCGCCGTCATCGGCCGGCGGGGGCGCGGACCGCTCGCTCTGCTGAGGACGGGATGGAGCACGGCGCGGCTGCTCGTCGTCGCCGCCGCCGCCGAAGCCGCCCCCTCCACCGCCGCCACCGCCGCCGCCACCGCCGCGGCCGCCGAGCATCTGCATGTTCTGGCCGATGATTTCGGTGGTGTATCGGTCCTTGCCTTCCTTGTCCTGCCACTTACGAGTGCGCAGCGAGCCTTCGATGTACACCTGCGAGCCCTTGCGCAGGTACTCCGCGGCGATCTCACCGAGCTTGTCGTAGAGGACCACGGCGTGCCATTCAGTGCGCTCCTGCATGTCGCCGGTCTGCTTGTCCTTCCAGGACTCGGAGGTAGCGATGCGGATGTTGGTGACCGCCTTGCCGCTGGGCATGTAGCGCGTATCGGGGTCGGCTCCCAAGTTGCCCACGAGAATGACTTTATTGATACCGCGCGCCATGACTAGCGAACCTCGAATTCAGTGAAGGCGGGGATTGTAAACACGCCGCGCGGCCTTCGCAGAACAATCTGGGACCCCGAAACTGCCAGTTATTCAGCGTGCCGCGACAGGCCGATTCGTGCTTGATGCAGCCGCCGGACATTGGTCGACTCGTGCGTGGCGCAGCTACAAGGGCGGCGACCCGTGCCTGGCGCGACGGGCCGGGGCACCGGCCAATCCTTGTCGGTCGCTGACCAGGTTTTGCTCGATCCTGGCCGGCTCCGTATATTGAACGATCCCCTTTTGACGCCACGTCCGGTAGCCATGCCTTCCATCGTCATCCGCGGCGCCCGCACTCACAATCTGCGCAACATCGACCTCGAGCTCCCGCGCGACAAGCTGATCGTCTTCACGGGCTTGTCCGGCTCGGGTAAGTCGTCGCTCGCCTTCGACACCATCTACGCCGAGGGCCAGCGGCGGTATGTCGAGTCGCTGTCCGCCTATGCGCGGCAATTCCTGTCGATGATGGAAAAGCCCGACATCGATTCGATCGAGGGGCTGTCGCCGGCCATCGCGATCGAGCAGAAGTCGACCTCGCACAATCCACGATCCACGGTCGGCACGGTCACGGAAATCTACGACCATCTGCGTCTGCTTTTCGCGCGCGTCGGCACGCCGCGCTGCCCCGATCACGGCGTGGATCTCGCCGCGCAGACCGTCAGTCAGATGGTCGATCAGGTGATGCGCCTGCCGGAGGGCACGCCGCTGCTGCTGCTCGCGCCGATGATCGATGACCGCAAAGGCGAGCACGCACAGGTGTTCGAACAGCTGCGCGGCCAAGGCTTCGTTCGTGCCCGCGTCGACGGTCACGTGGTCGAACTGGACGCGGTGCCCAAGCTCGATCCGAAGAAAAAGCACAGCATCGATGCGGTCGTCGACCGCTTGAAGGTCCGCCCGGACGCGGCTCAGCGTCTGGCCGAATCATTTGAAACGGCGCTGCGCATGGCTGACGGCGTCGCGCGCGTTTCGTTCATGGACGATCCGAAGCGCGAAGAACTGGTGTTCTCCGATAAGTTCGCCTGCACCGTCTGCGGTTACAGCATCGCCGACCTCGAACCGAAGCTGTTCTCCTTCAACAATCCCGCCGGCGCTTGCGCCACTTGCTCGGGCTTGGGCGTGCAGCAGTTCTTCGATCCGGCGCGCGTGATTCATCATCCGGATCTATCCATTGCCGGCGGCGCCATTCGCGGCTGGGATCGGCGCAATGCTTATTACTTCGCGTTGATGCAATCGCTGTCGAAGCACTACAAGTTCGATGTCGAGGCACCGTGGGAGGAGTTGAGCGCGAAATGCAAGAAGGTCGTGCTCTACGGCAGCGGCGAAGAAAAGATCGATTTCAAATACGTCAACGCTCAGGGCGGGACCTTGCGCCGTTCTCACAAGTGGGAAGGCGTGATTCCGAATCTCGAGCGGCGCTATCGCGAGACCGAATCGGTCGCGGTTCGCGAGGAGCTGTCCAAATATCTCAGCAATCAGCCCTGCCCCGACTGCGGCGGCACCCGGTTGAATCGGGCGGCTCGCAATGTATTCGTGGCCGAGCGCAGCTTGCCTGAATTGGCCAGGCTGGCGGTGTCCGACGCGTTGAGCTTCAGCTCGGATCTGAAACTCGAAGGCTGGCGCGGTGAGATCGCGGGCAAGATCGTCAAGGAAATCGGCGAGCGGCTGCGATTCTTGAGCGACGTGGGCCTGGACTATCTGACCTTGGACCGCAGCGCCGATACGTTGTCCGGCGGCGAAGCGCAACGCATTCGGCTCGCGAGTCAGATCGGCTCGGGGCTGGTCGGGTGTATGTACATTCTCGACGAGCCTTCGATCGGCCTGCATCAGCGCGACAACGATCGGCTGCTGCTGACGTTGAATCGGCTGCGCGATTTAGGAAACACCGTGCTGGTCGTCGAGCACGACGAAGATGCGATTCGTCACGCCGACCACGTCGTCGACCTCGGCCCCGGCGCGGGCGTGCATGGCGGCTTGGTCATCGCGCAAGGCACGCCGGCGGAGATCGCGGCGGATGCCAATTCGATTACGGGCCAGTATCTGTCCGGCAAGCGCGAGATTGCGATTCCGGCCGCTCGTACGCCTGTGCAGGCTGAGCGTCATCTGCGCATCGTCAACGCCCGCGGCAATAACTTGAAGGGTGTAACGGTCGATATTCCGCTCGGTGTGATGACGTGCGTGACGGGCGTGTCCGGCTCGGGCAAGTCCACGCTCGTGAATGACACCTTGTATCAATTCGTCGCGCGACAACTGAACGATGCTTCCACCGATCCGGCGCCCAGCGATGGCGTGGAAGGCTTGGATGAGATCGATCGTGTGATCGATATCGACCAGAGCCCCATCGGCCGCACGCCTCGCTCGAATCCCGCCACCTACACCGGCCTGTTCACGCCGATTCGTGACATCTTCGCCGGCGTGCCGGAAGCCCGCGCTCGCGGCTATGAAGCGGGACGATTCAGCTTCAATGTCAAAGGCGGCCGCTGCGAGGCTTGCCAGGGCGACGGCGTCATCAAGGTGGAAATGCACTTCCTCCCCGACGTGTACGTGCCGTGCGATGTTTGCAAAGGCCATCGGTACAACCGCGAAACGCTGGAGATCCGGTACAAGGGCAAGAACATCAGCGAAGTGCTCGACATGACCGTCGAGGACGCGCTGGAGTTCTTCCGCCACGCCCCGGTGATCGCGCCGAAGCTGCAGACCCTGATGGATGTCGGCCTGTCTTATATTCGCCTGGGTCAGAATGCGACGACGTTGTCAGGCGGTGAGGCGCAGCGTGTGAAGCTGGCGAAAGAGCTGTCGAAGCGCTCGACCGGCCGCACGCTTTATATTTTGGACGAGCCGACCACCGGTCTGCACTTCTTCGATATCGAGCAGTTGCTCGGTGTGTTGCATCGTCTGCGCGACGAGGGCAACACGATCGTCGTCATCGAGCACAACCTCGATGTGATCAAGACCGCGGACTGGATCATTGATCTGGGACCGGAAGGCGGCGGCGGTGGCGGCACGATCGTGGCGACCGGCACGCCCGAGCAGATCGCTCAGGTCAAGAACTCGTACACGGGTAAGTATCTGAAGCCGATTCTGGAGAAGAAGAAGCCAGTGGCGATGCGCAAGCGGGCTTGAAGCTCCCGAGCACCGCCACTTCGTTTTTTCAACGAAAAGATCAAGCCTGCCGGCGGTAGAGCGCGAGAGAGCCCGCGAGAATCAACAGCGCGCCGCCACAGACGCGATCGAGCCACAGCACGCCTTTGGCCCGAAGCATACGAATCGCCCCGGCTCCCGCCCGGGCGTAGGCAAACATGACGATGAAATCGATCGCTGCAAACGTGACGGCCAGCACGACGTACTGAGGCAGTTGCGGCTGTTCCGGCGCGACGAACTGCGGCAGGAATGCGGAGAAGAACAAATAGCCTTTGGGATTGGTCACCGCCACCAGGAAGCTGCGTAGAAAGACAGCAGCACGCGAGGGCATCGGCGCCGTGTCACCCTCCCCGGGAAGGGCAAGCGTGCCTTTGGAGCGCAACAGGCGCAGGCCAAGATAACCGAGATAGATCACGCCCACCCATTTCACTATCGAGAACCAGAACTCGGAGGCCGCCAACAGCGCACCGAGGCCGAGCGCCACCGCCGAAATGAGGACAAAATCGGAAAGCACCGCCCCGAGCATTCCCGGCACCGAAGCTCGAACGCCGTAGCGTGAACCATTCGTCAGCGCGAGCAGAACCGTCGGGCCCGGCGTGGCGATGCCAATGACCGCGACGATGGAGAAGATCAAGAGTGTCTGATTCATGTTCTCATTCCCTGGCCAGCCTTCCCGGGTCGGCTGCATGTCCTTACATCGAACGCTGCTGCTGAGCCGGTTTGTTAGCTGCTGCTGCGACTATTGACCGGATATGGACCCCAGCAAGGCGGAGGCCACCAAGGCGTTGGTCGTAATACGCCGTCTCTTCGAAGGATATAACTTTCCGTAGTACAGCAGATTCCAAGACATACGGCTTCCTGGCCGAACTGCGATTTAGAGGTCCGATTCTGGACGCGATGCCTGCGCCAGCGTCCGTCAGGATAGACGACGAGCGACGACCGAGCCACCGCGAAGGGGTCGCGACTAAACCGTCGCAGTCCGACCGACTATCACCGCACCCGCTGCCGATTCGTCGAAACAAACATCTGGTGCACCTCTCCGTGCGCCACCTTCTCCTGGAATTTTCCGCCGGTGTATTCGGTGAGGATCGTGCGCCAGAAGCTCACGGCGGCCTTGTTGTGCTGGAACTCGGTGATCTCCCAGCTGCCCGCGAAGCGGTTGAAGATGAGTTGGGCGGCGTCGCGGCCGATGCCGAGGCGGCGTGACTTGAGAGCGATGAAGAACTCGGCCATGCGGAAGTCGACCTGGTCGCGACGATTCCGGGGCGGCCGACTGACGAGCGCGAAGCCGGCGGGCTGCTCGTTCTTGAGAATGATGAGCGGATAGGAGCTGTCGTCGGCGAACCACCGGGCCATCAGTTCCGTCTGCACCTCACGGGTGGCCGGGAACACGCCGGTGTTCATGCTCATTTGCGACAGGTCTTCCAGGTACTCCGGGTATTGAGCCTGGATCCATTGACGGTCGCGCTGAGAATTCAAGGCATCGCGGATGCTGACGGGCACGGCTTGCTGGCGAGTCCCTTGCCACCTCCGGGTTCTATTCCATCAGTACGATACTGAAGAAGCGGGGCCGCCGATATCGGTGATCCCCGTGCGCCCTCGATCCGGGCGATCCTTAAAACAACACCGGGCGGAAAGCCCGCCCGGTGTTGGTGGGGACAGACGTTGAGTTCTGTCCCCAAGCTCGATGGCCGAGCCTGGCTCGATTACTGAGCCGGGGGCGGCGTGGTCTCGCCAGCCGGCGGCGCGGTGGCGGCGTCAGCAGGAGCTTCAGCCGGAGCAGCGCCTTCAGCCGGAGGAGTCGTCTCAGCGGCAGGAGCCTCAGCAGCAGGAGCCGGTTCAGCGGCAGGAGCGGCGGCGTCGGCCGGAGCCTCTTCCTTCTTGGCGCAAGCAGCGAGCGACAGCGACAACGCCAGAGCGGCGAGGATCATCTTTGTGTTCATGTGAACGATCACCCCAATGTGGATGTAGGTTGATTGAACGGCAACGGAGCAAGTGGCTCGCGCCACCCTTCCCATGCGGCGGCGGCAGTCTAAGATGTTTCAGTTTGGTTTTAAACAGTCATGCACATCCGAACACTCACGTCGCCGCATCCAGACATTTCATAAATACATATGAACACCAGCGCCGCGCGCAGCCTTGCGTCGATGTCATTGATCTGTATCGTGCTCGGCGCGTGCAGCTCGACAGAACATCGGCTCGTTGACGAAATAGTGACATCGTGGCGCGAGCGGCAACCGCTACCAAACATTGACGAATCATTGACAATTGATTCCGCGTATCGCGTGCAAACGCGCACCGTGCGCGAGAGATTGCACGGCGCGAGCCCGGCGGGATTCAAAGCGGGGCTCACGTCCGCGCCCGCGCAAACACGCTTCAAAGCCAACGATGCAGTGGCAGGCGTGCTGTTCAATGAAGGCGCGCTGAAGTCCACGAGCACAGTGAGCCTGCACGAAATGCGTGGTCTTTACATCGAAGTCGAAATCGCCATGCGCATCGGCACATCGATCGATCGCCCGCTTGCCGACAGCGCGGCGCTGCGCACGCACATCGACGGCATCGCACCGGCAATCGAGCTCCCCAATCTCGATTACACGCAACCGCAATCGCTCGACGCCATCGACATCGTCGCCACCAACGTCGCGGCGGCGAAGTACATCGTCGGCGAGTTCGCGCCGCCTCAACAACGCGATCCGAATGCGACCGACGTGCGTCTGGTGTGCAACGACAAAGAGATGTTCACTGGCAAGGGCACCGACGCGCTCGGCGATCAGTGGCGCGCCGCGCTGTTCGTCGTGAACAAAATGGTCGAGCAAGGCTGGCGGCTGGAGCGCGGGCAAATCTTACTGACCGGCTCGCTGGGTCGGATGCTCCCCGGCACGACAGGGCACTGTGTCGCCAGCTACCATTCCGGCCAGACGCAATGGGGCTCGCTCGAGATCAACGTGACGAACTGACCATGAACGCTCAATCCACAGCTTCGCTGAAAGCTTCGTACGTAGCGCATTTGCAGATCCAGCGCCGTCACACCGACGAAGCGCTCGCCGCCACCGGCTTCGACGCTCTGGCGATCTACGCCGGCGCTCCGCACATGCAATTCCTGGATGACCAGCCCTACCCGTTCAAGCCCAATCCGCACTTTCGACTGTGGACGCCGCTGGCGGAGCCGGCGGATTGCTGGATCGTGTACCGACCGGGCCAACGCTTGCAGCTGGTGTTCCTGCAGCCGATCGATTATTGGTACAAGCCCCCCGAGATGCCGAACGAGTTCTGGACCGATCAGTTCGACATTCAGATCATTCGTGAAGCATCGGAAGCGAAGGCTCACATCGCAGGCCTGACCCGCTGCGCCTTCATCGGCGAATGGCGCGAAGAATTCACCGATTGGGGCTTCACCGGGCGCAACCCGGAACCGCTCATGCATCGGTTGCACTACGTGCGCGCTTTCAAGACCGAGTACGAGCTCGAGTGCATGCGCCGTGCGTCTCGGATGGCCGCGCGCGGTCACAAGGCCGCTGAAGCGGCGTTTCGTGCCGGCGCCTCGGAATACGAAATCAACATGAGTTATATCCGGGCGACCGGGCAGACGGAGAACGAGCTGCCCTATCCCAACATCGTCGGCCTCAACACCAACGCATCGGTTCTGCACTATCAGAATCAGGAGCGCACGGCGCCGGCGCAGCTGCGTTCATTTCTGATCGACGCGGGCGCTCAGTTTCATGGCTACGCAGCCGATGTCACGCGCACTTACTCGCGTGAGGACGATGATTTCGCTTCGTTGATCAAGGCGATGGATGGCGAGCAGCAAGGGCTGTGCAATGAAGTGCGCGCTGGGGTCGACTACGCGGACATTCATCTCAGCGCACATCGGCGCATCGCGAAGATCCTGCGTGACTTCAATGTGATTACGGCTGCGCCGGATGAGGCGCTGGCGAGTGGATTGAGCAGCGTGTTCTTCCCGCACGGCATTGGTCACTTGCTGGGATTACAAGTGCACGATGTCGCCGGTTTTTCTGTGACGCCGGACGGCAAGCAGAAGGCGCGGCCGCCAGGTCATCCTTATCTGCGGCTCACGCGTACGTTGGAACCGGGCTTCGTCGTCACGATCGAGCCGGGGCTGTATTTCATCGAGCAGCTGCTCGAGAAGGCGCGCACGTCGCCGCTTGGCAAGCAGATCAATTGGCAGCAGGTGGAACGGTTCAAGCCGTACGGCGGTATTCGCGTCGAAGACAACGTCGCCGCGACCAGAGGCGACCCGGAGAATCTGACGCGTCCGGCGTTCGCTGCCAAGAACTAAATCCGTTTTGCATGGAAGAAGGGCCGACGCGCGACTAACAGGCATCGAGTCGCGCATCTGCGAGAGCGAAACGCGTAACTAACAGGCATCGAGCCGCGCATCTTTGAGCCGAGACGCGTGACTAACAGGCATCCAGCCGCACATCTTCGAGAACGAGACGCGTGACTGACAGGCATCGAGTCGCGCATCTGCGAGAGCGAAACGCGTAACTAACAGACATCGAGCCGCGCATCTTTGAGAGCGAGACGCGTGACTAACAGGCATCCAGCCGCACATCTTCGAGAACGAGACGCGTGACTGACAGGCATCGAGTCGCGGATCTGCGAGCTGGGGAAAGGTGGGGGTCTCGGGAAGTTCGCAACCACGGTGACTCGGCCACCG
>JAEWAF010000030.1 GCA_023391815.1 Pseudomonadota bacterium | reverse complement strand
CGCCATGAGTGGCGCGGCCTTCCTGTTTGGAATCCGTTCCGAACGAATATCCCTAAGCCGCGCGACGGCGGCTGAAAATTCCCATCCCGGCAAGCGCCGAGCCAAGCAGCCAGAAGGCGGCCGGCAGCGGCACGGGCGTGACGCTCACGTCCATGGAATAGGCGAAGAGGCCTTCCAGCGGGAAGCCGGACTCACCCCCGACGGCGATCGTGTAGATGCCGCTGGTCGGCAACACCAGATTCAACAAGCTGGTGCCGATCGCGCCAGTGACGGGATTGGTGCCGGCGACAAAGATGTTGTCACCGAAGTCGCCGTAGTTGCTGAAGCCAGGAACGAACAGCTCCATCTGTTCGACCACGCCCTGATACACACTCACGCCGAACTCGATCGCCGAGGACTGCACGACGATGGACAACACATCGCCCGCGTTCGCCGTGAACGACCAGAAGTTGACCTGGTCGCCATCGGTCGCGTTCGACTCGATCCACGCGCTGGAACTGGTGACGCTGCCTTCGACCGTGCCGCCGCCAGTCACATCGCCGCTCAGCACTTGAGCGAACGACGACACCGGCAACAACAGCACTGCCCACAGCCATACCGCACGGATGATGTTTTTCATTGCGGTACTCCTTACAGCGCGCCGTTGTCCCAAGGACCGGTGATGGCGAGCGTGATGCCCGGCGTCTGCAGGTTCACGAACATCCACTTCTCGTAGAAGCACCCGCCACACCACTCGGTGTTGGTGTAATTGCCAGGCGGGATGAGCGCGGCGACCTGGCCTCCGGCGTTCAACGCCGCGTCGGCCTGCTGCAACTGAGCGGCAGTGAAGTTCATGCGGTTTTCCGCGAAGATGAACGTGCCGCCGGCCTGCGTCAGACCACGCAGGCGCTGGATGCTGTTGCCGCCGTCTTCGCACAACACGATGCCACCACGCGGGCTGACGGCGATGTTGTCCGGATTGTTGACGTGGTTGTTACCCACGCCGGCGCCGGCGGAGTTGAACACGATCGTCAAGGTCTCACGACGCGGGTCGTAGCAGAACACCTGGCCCTGGCGAGCGACGCCACCGCTGGTGCTGGCGAAATAGATCTTGCCACTGTCGTAGTAAGCGCCTTCGAGACGAGCGAATGCGGCGCGGCCCGGCGCGGAGTTATAAACGCGACCGTTGATCGCTTCGACGTCCGTCACCTGCACCCACTCGACGTTCCAGGTCGTGCCGGCCGGGAAGTCGACGTACACGTTGTTCAGACCGCTGAAGTTGAAGTTGTCCGTGCCCACCACCTTGAGCGCCCACAACGTGCCGCCCAGGTGCAGCTTGCCGTACTGGTTCGGCACGAATTTGTAGAGCGCGCTCGGCGTCGCGTCTTCGGTCTGATACACGAAGCCGGTCGCGGGATCGACGGCGACGGCTTCCCATTCCGACTTGCCCATCGCGCGCAGCGGCTGACCGGTCGCCGTGCCGTAACCCGGCACTTCGAAAATCCAGCCCTGGCGCACGCCGGCCGGAGAAACATCGCCCGCTTCTTCGCAGCTCAGCCACGAACCCCAAGGCGTGCGGCCGCCGGCGCAGTTGCGCACCGTGCCGGTCAGCGACGCATACGCGCTCACGAACTTGCCGGTCGCGGTATCAAACAATACGTTGGTCGTGCCACCGCGAGCATAGGTTGGGTCGTAAGCAGCAGGCGCGGTGAATGCGACGCCACCGGTGCCCTGCTCATGATTGCGAACCATCACGATCTGGCTGCCTTTCGCCGCGACCACGGCCATGCCGTCATGCGCGCCCGGCGTGCGTTGCCCGTCGCCCATCGGCTGGCCGGTCCAGCCATAGCTGCGATACGTGAAGCCGGCCGGCAACGCGATCAGCGGCAAGCCGGTAGTGAGATCGTTGACCGGAGCAACCGGACCATAGTCATCCGAATACGGCAGCTCCGCCGCACTGACCTCGCGACGCGCGAGCATCGCAGCGAATGAAATCGATGCGGCACCCACCACACCGTTGCGAATGAATTCACGTCGATTGGCCACCGGACGAACGTCGTCCAGGCGCGGCTCACGAGTTTGATCGGTCATTGCTGAACCCCTCACCATTCTTGGAGATGAAATGTGCCGGCGGCAAAGTGCCGGCGCGGCGGGGATTGTTCAGCGAAGGTGTTTACTGATGATGGCGCGTGCGCGAACGCTCTGTGACCGAATGCGAACGCGCAAGCGCCGCTGTCATCCAGCAGGCAAACGTTCGCAATACGTAAACTGACAGCGACGTCAGATTAGCGGCGCGATCTCCGCTGCGCCTGCCAGTATCGAATGATGACGAAGCCGGTGGCCATGCCGCCCAAATGCGCGAAGTGAGCGATGCCCGACGCGGTCTGCGTCACGCCCATGACCAGCTCGAAAATGCCGTACAGCGTGACGAACAACCACGCGGGCATGGGGATCGGTGGAAAGATCAACATCAGCATGCGCCGCGGGAACGCCATGCCGTACGCCAGCAGCAAACCGAACACGCCGCCCGACGCGCCGATCACCTGACCGGACATTCCACCGGAGGCCGATGTGACGATCAAATGCATGAGCGCGGCGCCAACGACGCACGCGAGGTAATAGAAGAGATAGCGTCGCGAGCCGAACAATCGTTCGATGTCCGAACCGAACATGTAAACCGCGAACATGTTGAAGAACAGATGCGTCCAGCCGCCATGCAGGAAGCCATAGGTGAGCAACTGCCAGACCTGGAAGTCGGGGTAGCCGTATTGGCTCGCCTGCGGCGTCCACAACGCGAACAGCGCGTCGATGACGCTCGCGCCCGGACCGCCCGTGAGCAGCTGCAGGACGAACACGACGACATTGATCAGGATCAGTGCTCTATTGAGCGGTGTAATGCTGGGCATCGAGCCTCTATGCGGGCGTGCCCGTCTGATTAAAGCGACGCCTAAAACAAAAGCCCACCTTACGGTGGGCTCACAGGGGGATCGAGGTTACAGCAAGGGGTCGGGGATTTCGACCGTGGCCGGGCGCGGCAGTTCCCCAAAAGTGTAGGATGCCGCCCAAATCGCCCCCACGGATGAGCGAATGGCCGAACAATCACAATTCAAACTGCTGGTCCAACGCCGCTTCCTGCCGTTCTTCGGCGCCCAGGCGCTCGGCGCGTTCAACGACAATGTCTACAAGAACACGCTGGTTATCGTCGCGACCTACCACGCGGCGAGCTACACCAAGCTGGCGCCCTCGCTGCTCACCAACATCGCCGCCGGCCTGTTCATCCTGCCGTTCGTGCTGTTCTCCGGCATGGCCGGGCAACTGGCGGATCGCTACGACAAGGCGCTGGTGCTGAAGTTCGTCAAGGCCGCCGAAATCGCCATCATGGGCATCGCCGGCTTTGGCTTCGCGAGCCACAACATCGAACTGTTGCTCGGCGCCCTGTTCCTCATGGGCATGCATTCCACCTTCTTCGCGCCAGCCAAATACGGCCTGTTGCCCGAAGTACTGCGGGACTCGGAACTGGTGGGCGGCAACGCCATGGTGGAAATGGGCACGTTCGTGGCGATTGTGCTCGGCACCCTGGTCGCCGGATTGCTCGCCGCCGATGGCAGCGTCCCGTTGATCGTCACGACGCTCGTGGCCATTGCGTTGGTGGGCTTTCTGAGCAGCCTCGCGATCCCGAAACTGCAACCGGCGGCACCGACGCTGAAGATCGATTGGCGCCCGTGGACCTCCACTTGGGAAAACCTGCGAGCCGCCGGCGAGTCGCGCACAGTGTTCCTTTCGATCCTCGGCATCTCCTGGTTTTGGTTCTACGGCGCGCTGGTGCTCGCGCAACTGCCGCTCTACACCAAGGACGTGCTCGGCGGCAGCGAAGAAGTCGTGACGGTGCTGCTCGTGATGTTCTCCGCCGGTGTCGGCATCGGCTCATTGCTCTGCGAGCGCTTGTCCGGTCGGCAGGTGGAAATCGGTCTCGTGCCCTTCGGCTCCATCGGCCTCACCGTCTTCGCGGTGGATCTGTATCTCGCGACACCTGCGATGGCTGGCAACAACTTGTCCGCCCGCGAGTTCATCCACGCCTCGGGCTCGTGGCGCGTGCTGATGGACATGGCGCTGATCGGCCTGTTCGGCGGCTTGTTCATCGTGCCGCTGTACGCGATGGTTCAACAACGCACGCGTCGCGAGGTCATGTCGCGCGTCATCGGTGCGAACAGCATTCTGAATGCCGTGTTCATGGTTGTCGCTGCCGGCGTCGCCGCGATCGCGTTGCATTTCGGACTGACCATTCCTCAGCTGCTGCTGTTGACCGGCGTGCTGAACGCGTTTGTCGCGATCTACATCTACAGCTTGGTCCCCGAGTTCCTGTTGCGTTTCATCGCGTGGCTGCTGATTCACTTCGTGTATCGACTCGACCGCCGCGGCATCGACAATATTCCCGAGGAAGGCCCGGCGCTGTTGATCTGCAATCACGTCGGCTTCGCCGATGCCATCGTGATCTCGGCGGCATGTCCGCGACCCATTCGTTTCATCATGGAAAGCAGCATCTTCAAAATTCCGGTGCTGAGCACGATCTTCCGCGGCATGAAGGCGATTCCGGTGGCGCCACAGAAGGAAGATCCGCAGGTGTACGAACGCGCGTTCGAGCTGGTCGCCGCGGAGCTGCGCGCTGGCAATCTCGTTTGTATCTTCCCCGAAGGCCGCCTCACCCCCGACGGCGAGATCGGCGAGTTCCGCGCCGGCATGATGCGCATTCTGAAAGAAACACCGGTGCCGGTGGTGCCGCTGTCGCTGTCGGGACTTTGGGATTCGATGTTCTCCCGCAAATACAAACGAGTCTGGCAACGCTGGCCGCGCCGGTTCCTGGCCAAGATCACGCTCAAGGTCGGCGCACCGGTCCCGCCCGAACAGGCTGAGATCCACGACCTGCGCCAGCGCGTGATGGAACTGCGTGGCGCGGCTCGATAGGCGCAAAAAAAAGCCCGCCATGCGGGCGGGCTCAACAGGGGGATTGGGTTCAAGGCGACGGTGGCTATGAAACCATCTTCAGGTCGCATCGACACTTGTTCAAAAGTACTGTCCTCAAGCGGCGACTCGATACGGGCGATACGCGAGTTTCAAATCGTGAGCCACTGCCTCACAGGTGATGGCGCCGGCGTGAACATTCAAGCCCGCGGCTAAGTGCGGATCGGCGGCGAGCGCTTTTTCCGCGCCGAGATCCGCGAGTTGTTTCACATACGGCAACGTTGCGTTCGTCAACGCGAAAGTCGACGTGCGCGGCACGGCACCCGGCATATTGGTCACGCAGTAGTGAACGACGCCATCGACGACGAACGTCGGCTCGGCGTGCGTGGTCGGCCTGCTGGTTTCGAAGCAGCCACCCTGGTCGATGGAAATATCCACCATCACCGCGCCCTTCTTCATCTTGCTCACCATCTCGCGCGTCACCAGCTTCGGCGCGGCTGCGCCCACCACCAGCACGGCGCCGATGACGAGATCGGCTTGAGTCACCAACGATTCGATCGCTTCGGCCGTCGAAGCCACCGTCTTCAAGCGGCCCGCGAACAACGCGTCGAGCTCGCGCAACCGCTTCAACGAACGATCGACCACCGTCACATCGGCACGCATGCCGACAGCGATCTCCGCTGCGGCCGTGCCCGACACACCACCGCCGAGCACCACCACTTTCGCGGGCGCCGTGCCCGGCACGCCACCGAGCAACACACCCAGACCACCATTCGCCTTCTGCAACGAAGTGGCGCCGACCTGAACCGACATGCGACCCGCCACCTCACTCATCGGCGTGAGCAGCGGCAACGAGCCGTTGGGCGCAGTAACTGTTTCATATGCAATAGCCGTCGCGCCCGACGCCATCAACGCATTGGCCTGCGCGAGGTCGGCGGCGAGATGCAGATAGGTGAACAGTACCTGGCCCGGACGCAGCATCTGACACTCGACCAGCTGCGGCTCCTTCACCTTCACGACCATCTCCGCCGCGTCAAATACTTCCTTGGCCGTCCCGACGATCTTCGCGCCCGCCGCGACATACGCGGCGTCGTCCACCCCGATTCCCGCACCGGCCGTACTCTGCACGAGTACTTGGTGGCCCGACGCCACCAGCTCGCGGACGCCCGCGGGCACCAGACCGACGCGATACTCGTGATTCTTGATCTCTTTCGGGACGCCGATACGCATAACACCTCGCTGAACGGACGTTGAGAAAAATTTAGGCTTGCGCCGGCGCACGAAGCTGCCGCATTCAGGCGCTTTCCAACCGCTTTGTGGCAGAATCTGCGCCTGTCCTCCAGAATCTCGACGGATTCTTGCGTCATGAAATTCGATCGCTTCGACCGCGCCATCCTCCAGGCGCTCCAGCACGAAGGCCGCATCCCGAACAGCTCGCTAGCCGAGCGCGTGAATCTGTCGGAATCCGCATGCCTGCGGCGCATCCGCCAGCTCGAGGAATCCGGCGTGATCGAGGGCTACACGGCCCTGATCAGCCAGCAGAAGGTCGGCTGCCCGGTGAACGTGTTCGTCAACATCACGCTCGATCGGCAGGACGAAACCGACCTGCGCAAATTCGAGGAGGCCGTGCGCAAGATCCCCGAGGTGATGGAGTGCTACTTGATGACCGGCGACTACGACTTCTTCGTCCGCGTCGTCGTCGCCGATACCGCCGACTTCGAGCGCCTCCACAGCAAGCACCTCACCCGCCTTCCCGGCGTCGCTCGCGTGCATTCGAGCTTCGCGCTTCGCACGGTGCAAAAGGCGCGTGAACTGCCGATTCGCTGAAGCTTGATGACGGCCACGTTACGAACCTGATATCCCGCTGACGGCGCCTGACAGGCATCTGTCAGGCCGTGCTCTATAGAGTGGGCCCATTCGCGAAGAACATTAACGTTGGCTCCCTAGAATCATCATCTTCAACACCGGCGCATGACTCGTCGGCGGAGTACTCGAATGCGACGTCTCGTTCCTTCCCTGTTCTCGGTTGCCCTGCTCAGCGGCTGCGGTCTCACGCAGGGCGATGCGTTGCCGTCGAAATCCGCGAAACCTGTGTTCGCTTCAGTCGAGACCGAGCCGGTCGCCAGCGCCAACGATGCCGCGGACGACCCGGCGATCTGGGTGCATCCGACCGATCCTGCTCGCAGCCTCATCATCGGCACGGATAAGAAGAACGGGCTCGATGTTTACGACCTATCCGGCAAGCGCGTGCAGACGCTGTCGGATGGGCGGTTGAATAACGTCGATCTTCGTTATGGCTTCGCACTTGGGGGCCAGGAGATCGCCATCGTTGCAGCCACGAATCGCACCGATAAAACGTTGGCGTTGTATGCGGTCGATGCTAATGGCCGGCTGAGCAATGTCGCGGATGGAAAGGTTGCCACCGGCATGGCTGATCCTTACGGGCTTTGTATGTATCGCAGCGCTGCCGGCGAGTACTTCGTGTTCGCCAACGATGGCGACACCGGTCATTTTAAACAATGGCAACTCGAAGCACGCGGCGAGAAGGTCGGCGCTCGGTTGGTTCGCGAATTCGGCGTCGGCTCGCAGGCGGAAGGATGTGCGGCGGATGACGGCACCGGCGCGTTGTATGTCGCTGAAGAGGATGTCGGGTTGTGGCGCTATTCCGCCGCGCCGAATGGTGCTGATGCGCGCACTTCGGTCGACACCGCCGCCGGCGGCCATCTGACTGCTGACGCCGAAGGTGTGACGATCTTCTACGGTCCGGGTGAGAGCGGGTACGTCATCGTGTCGAGCCAGGGATCGAACGATTACAACGTCTATCAGCGTGAGGGTGATAACAAATTTATCGGCAAGTTCGCGATCGTCCTGAGCGGGGCGGGCATCGACGGCACAAGCGATACGGATGGCATCGATGTAACCAGCGCTTCGCTCGGCTCCGCGTTCCCGCACGGTGTGTTCGTTGCACAGGATGGGAAGAACACGAATCCCTCGGCGCCGCAGAACTTCAAGCTCGTGCCCTGGGAGCGGATTGCGGAGGCGCTGAAGCTGCCGGGGGTGTAAGAAGAGGTTCGGGATCAGGCGATGACGAGCCGGCGTTGAGCGCTGCCCGTCGCGATCTAGCGGAAGGATATGACTGCTTGGGACGTTTCTGCGGAAACGTCGAGTTAGATTCTTCGTTCCGCGAGCCATCGATCTACCCAGAAACAAAGAGTTAGCGGCCTAGGACCCAATCACAATCCATGACTACGCATCTGGGGGTATCCCTAACATTCGGTTGGCTACGTGCCGACTGAATTTCTCCAACTTGCGTCCACGTTGCATATTAGGGTATTTGTTAACTATCCGCAGGCGGAAGCCGCCTGCGGCTGCTAGTGCTTGCATAGCCATCAAAAGAAAGCGAGCAGCATCCGCATGGGACGTTCGATGCCGCAAACAGCAGCGAGATTCCATCTCTACCGATATCAGCTACTACCAAAGGACCGCTTCTTCCAAGGCGATCTGTACGGTGCGAAGTCAATCGAGGAAGTGATTGCACGAAAAAATGAAATTTTCGCAGAGGCTCTCCGGTCCCCAGCGACGCTCCGAAGTAGGCGATACGAGATCACCGTTGAACTACTGATCGAGAGCGGCAGCTTTTTCCTATACCGGATGGCTGCCAACCGCTCGCTCCAACATGAGACTCGCGACTTCAAAACCGAAGTCATTGACAACTGGCCCCGGATCCTCGTGGCAATCTGGAATGACCCCGAACAGCAACTCGTCGCCGTACAGCATCGGACAATGGCATTCCAAGACACGACAGCAGTTGTCAGGCTTCTGTTCGAATCTCTTGCACCTACATTGGCCCACCTCCAGTTAACAGTTCTCTGGGAGCCCATTGTCGAGAAGCAAGCCTTTTGGGATATCGTCGACCGCCACAAAGGAAAGATCACACAGATCACCTTTGAACTTGTCACGCCCAACATGGCGAACATTTCCAGAGACCTTCCGGAAGATCTGAAGGAATTCGCAAAACGGACTAATGCAGTGCAAACAGGAGTCTCTATAGAATCCGACCCAAGTTCGGCCCTAAAGATCGAGCGTACGGATCCGGTTGTTGCTGGCCTGGTCAATTACAGCAGCGCCGGCGGAGGTGACATCGCGATCCGGCTAGCCGGTGTGAAAAAGAAGATTCACACATCGCGCAGCGTAAAAGAGCTGACAATTGACGAGGCCGTACTGGAGGGCCCGCCCGAAGTCGTATCTCAGCTCTTGAAGGAGCTATTCCGCCAATGATTCGTCAAGTCATCGGAACCACGTTTGTTTCGCTAGGCGCAGGGTTTCTAGCGCAGGTGATCCAGAACTGGCTTGACAGCCAATACTTCACGATCTTCTTGCAGGGGAACCTAATCAATCTGTTGGTTGCGTTATTGGCCGTTAACTCCGCTACTATGGGCATCGTCTTGACCAAGATTCGCGACCTGGTAGAAAAGCACGGACAAGCTGATGCCTTTGCGAGAACACGAAGTCAAATGCTCCTCGCCGTTCGCGAACAGATCGTGCTGATCGCACTTGCCATACTCACCCTGACGCTGTCTCAGTCCGCCCACTTGAACACTATTCCCAATGTAGAGCTCTTCTTTGGGTCCTGTGCATGCGGACTCTTTGTATATGCGATGACGATCCTCTATGACACGGCACGAAGCGTGCTAATCATTATCGATTTCAAGTCGTGAAGGAGTCCAAATGCCCGCTTATGGATCATGTCCGCTATGAGCGGGGTTGCCCTCTTACCTCGTTCGAATTGATTGGCTAAGCGCGGCGGTGCCAACCGAGCTGGTCTGGCACCTCGTCGAGATTGATCCCGAAGCTGCTCTCTCCAGACGAAAATCACATGCACAACGTGGAGAAAAAATTTATCCAGAGATCAAAGGAATGGATCTGTGACGGCTACTCCATAGATATCAGATACGTGCAAAGGCTCGATCTTGAAGCCCCACAACTGTGGGAAGCGATGATCGGCCTCAGTCCATTGCCACCGCAAACGGAGTCGAACTTCCGCATCGAGACGGATTTAATTTCCGTAGGCCAGCATCAGATTGCTCGGACGACAGCCACTGAAATAGCAAATCACCTTGAGTTAGCGATTCAAGGTTGTATCCGATATGAGTCCGAAGTTTTCAGAATGGCTGATGTGCGCTCACATTCCTTTTACTCAGAAGGGATGCACTCGGAGAGTTGGTACTCAACCCTGAACCTTCAGATTTCCGGAAATCGGGACAGCCGACCAGCAACGCCCGATATGGCCTTGCTCGATGCCTCACTTCGATGCGCTGAGCCTCCGTTTGATGGTTTGGCGGATGTCTGTGGTTGGCTCGGACTCAATGACCGGCAACTTTCGGGGTCGGGGCCCTCAATATCCATTCAAATTCTGCCTCCTGTAGACCTCTTATTCGAGAGATGCGCGCTACGCGACGGGCGCTTGACAATCGCTGTCCGCGCAATCGAATGCTTTGCTAGCAGCTCGCTTAAGGTGGCGGTGCGTGGCTTTCCCGGCAAGGGAATATCTGCGCGTCGTCAAGTTGCATCAGAACTTGAGTGGCATTCATCACCCGAGGGTTTGAAAATCGGCGTGGTGCAACTTGATGCGGAAAATATGGACAGCGCTTTGATTATGCTGACCTTGGGCGATGTAACCATTAGGCGTCAGTGGCTTCTGGATCCGGAAAAGTCGCTTAATCACCGTCTGCTTGCAACACAACTCTTCGACAAAGACCTTAGGATGCTGAAGCAGGCCATTTCACAGACTTCAGATGCCACACGCTTTGAGTTGGGAATAGCGGCCGTGCTGTTCTTGTTAGGGTTTGCACCAGCCGTAATGCTTGAGCGAGACGCTCCAGATCTGATCGTAGCCACTCCCGCTGGGCGATTGCTGCTTGTGGAGTGCACTACACGCATCGCCGACTTCCATCAAAAACTCGGCAAATTGATTGACAGACGCGGCACGATCAGCAAGGCGTTACAGGCCAGCGGCCATGGACATCTAATCTATGGTTTACTTGTTTGCGCACAACCCAGAGATCAGATTGCGATCTCGGAAGCTGAACTACACAAACACCAAGTGCTCCTCGTTACTGCAGATGTACTATCGAAGGTTCTAGGTCAAGTCCGACTTCCGGGCGACCCAGACAAGCTATTAGAAGATGGCCTGGGCACTATCGCTAGCATTCGAACGTAGTACCTAATGTAGCGAATCATATCCGCTTCTGGCCAAAAGCAGCCTCGTCCAGCACACGCGCTCGTTTCGCTCCTCAACTCTCCACGCGCCGCGGTGCTTTCCGGTGGCTTGCACCGCGCGGGGTTTTGCGCGCACTTGCCGCGCAAACGAATAAGAAGTTAGAAAGCACTTCGCCTGTTCTTATATACAGTTGGTCTCGTCCGAGCTACGATCCGTCCGTGCTCGGAACCCGAGCACACCGACCACCGCCCGAAACCTCTCCTCAACTTTTCGAGCGGCCCCACAACTCATTCGCATAGAGACTATTCAATGTGAGAAAGAGCGGCGCCCGACGGTGCTGTAACACCGCCGAACGCCTAACCAAGCCACCCTAATCTGGAGGATGACATGGCTACAAAAGATGATACCGCCAACCCCACCCGCGGACGTCGCAATCAACCCAACCGCGCGGTCGACACACCCACCGCCCTCACGGCATTGGACGCCGCGCCACTGCGCGGCGAAACCCTCGGAAAACGCCCACCGCCGCCGACAACGCTGGAAGCAGCAATCGAGGCCGTGCGAACCCAACTCCTGGAAGGCCGCGCGATGCTCCGCTGCTTATCCGAAGTACTGCTGTACGCGGACGACGCCGACTCCGTGATGCACGCAGACGTTGCGCAAGCGATCGGGAAGTGGATCAACGACGCGGCGGAACAGTTAGATCTAACCAAGCTCCAGCCACTGATCGACGTGTTCCGGCAACGCGACGGTGGGGCATCAGGAAACGAGGCGGCGGCCGGGTATCCGGGCGACCCTCCGCCATATCAGGGAGTCAGAGAGCCGATGGCGGTGTATTGCGTTTAACGAAGTAGCGTTCGCAAGCCCTCTGCCGTCGAGTGAGGCGGCCGAGGGCGGCGAAAATTTCTGCGGAAACGTCGAGTGTTAAATTCGACCCAAACCACTGCTCAGCGGTTGCGACTCTGCAACCACCATAGAAGGCGCTCGCGTGCGTGAAAATAGATCTGTCCCCTTTGATGTCAAGCTGACGTGCCTGCTCTCGACTCAAAACGAAGCATGTGAAAGTGCCACATCGAAGCGCCCTAGCCACCTCCGATGGAATGCGATGCTCGGTCAACGGCTATGAAATCGTGAAGATGTCGAGACAATCGAAAGGGCCACGACGATTGGCAGCAGAACCGCAGCACTCGACGGGAAGGTGAAATGTGCAAAGCCCCTGAGTAGGACCCAAATGGGTGTCAGGGTCAGCAAAAGGGTTAGGTAAAAAGAGAATGGTCGTGAAAGCATGTTTGACACCTCAATAGTGTGAGAATCCGCGCGCAATCGGATGCTCGCTTCGTTTCGCGCCTCAGCATTCCGCGCACCGCGGCGCTTAGCACTGGCCTTGGCTCGCGCGGAATCCTGCGCGCATTTGCCGCGCGCAAGTTAACAAAGAAATTAGAACAACCTCTACTGTTGTTATATAAACAACACATCGCCCGGGCCACAATCTGCCCGTGCCGCAATCGCTGATCGACGCGATCCGGCAACGAGACGGCGGAGCATCAGGAAACGAACGAACGCAAGGCGATCCGGGCGACTATCCGCCGTATCACGGAGTGAGGGAGCCAACGGCTGTGTATTGCGTCTAACGGATCAGCGTTAGCAACGCCCTCTGCCGTCGAGTGACGCGGCAGAGGGCTGCGACGTTTCCGCGGAAACGTCGAGTTCCTCCCTGAGCCATCGGCCTGGGTAACAGACCTTTCGGAACAGAGCCAGCCGGCTTGGGCGCCGGCGGCTGAGATCGACGATCACGAAAGCACGGCTTTCGTCGGCCTGGATCAGTGAGCTCCAGCGGGAGAGCTGCCGTCGGTCGCCGGCGCCGCTGCTGGTGTCGCCAACAGGCCTAGTTGTCTCATCAACCCAAGCGAGTCGGCGCACGTCCATTCTTCGGCGATTCGCCCATCGGCCATTCGAAACAGCGTCGTGCCCGCCATTTGGACTTCACGACCGGTCGCCGGAATGCCATTGCCGGTGCCCGTGTTGGTCCCCCGCGCCGTCCAGCGCACGGCCACCAAATCTTGCTCGGCAACCTGCTTATCAACCGTGATCTTTAGATCCGGAAACGCCGCGCGCCATCCCCTCGCTTCGGCCATGCCATCAGCATGCGTGAAGGTTGCCCTGCCACCGTGGCCAACGAAGTCCGCACTGTAGGGCACTTCGAATCGACCCTGATTGAGACCTTCCTCGTACACTCTGCGGGTGACCGACTTGTTGAGCTCCAGAGACTCGGCGCGAACGCCGTCGGACGCTTGGACGCCCCACGGATCTACACCAGCAAGAACGCCGATGAATGCCACTGCGGACAGCAGGATGATGCCTGTTTTCATGATCAGCTCCGAAACGCGGTAGTGCGTGTCGCGGATGTTGAGTGATCGCACGGTCGCTCGCGTCGACTCGGTTTCAGGCGGACGCAGGGCTGGGACGAGTGGAGGTTGCGGAGTGACGAGACGTGCCGTGCATCGGCGCAAATGCGCGCTCGGATGCGAAACGGCGCTCAGCGAAGCAACACGTCGAGCGCCGCCCGATAGCGGCGGCTGCCGTTCACCTGCGCGCCATTCTTCAGGAGAACGACAAAGTCGCCGTTGAAGAGTGGCTGCACTTCGCGAATCTGAGCAATGCTGATGATTGCCGCCCGCGATACTCGGATGAAGCGTTGTGGGTCCAGGCGGGACTCGATGCTGGTCATCGTCTCGCGCAGCAGGTGTTGTTTTGCGCCTGTGTGGATCTCAACGTAATTTCCCGCGGCGACGATGCGATCGACCTCGCCGATGTCGAGCAATCGAACGCGCCCCTCGGAACGGATGGCGAGTCGCGAGGGATAACGCTGAAGCGCACCTCGATCGATCGATTTCAAAACCTCGGAAACGCGACGGACGAATCCGTCATCGGGATGGGCGAGGTGGGAACGGGCGCGTTGGACTGCACGGCGAAAGCGTTCCGGGTCGATTGGCTTCAGCACGTAATCGACCGCTTGAGCATCGAAAGCTCGCACGGCGTGTTGATCGAATGCGGTCACGAACACGACCGCCGGCATGCGGTTGCCGCCGATGGCTTCAATGACAGCGAATCCGTCGAGCTCGGGCATCTGCACATCGAGGAAGACGAGATCAGGCGAAAGCGCACTGATCGCCGAGATGGCAGCCTCACCGTCACCGCACTCTTCGACGACTTCGATGTCCGGCTCCTGCCGCAACAGCCGCAAGATCCCACGGCGCGCGACCGGTTCATCGTCAACGATCAGTACGCGGATGGTCATGCGACAGTGCGCCAAGGTAGCTCGATCTCGGCGATGACGCCGCCGTCGTCGGAATTTCGCACGTCGAGGCGTTGCCTGTCCCCATACAGCAAGCGCAACCGCGCCCTGGTGTTCGTCAGGCCGACGCGTTCGGTTGTCGCCGGAGGTAGACCTCGGCCGTCATCGACAACGCATAGTAGAAGCGAATCGGCCTGCCGGTCCGCTTTGATTTCCACTCGCCCCGGTCCAGCGCGCGTGGCCAGTCCATGGCGAAGCGCGTTCTCGACCAGGGGTTGGAGGATCAGGTTCGGAACCCGCGCTTCGAGCACCTGATCAGGAATGAGGATCCGATAGCTCAGACGCTCGCCGAAGCGGGCCTGCTCGATCTCGAAATAGCGCTCGAGAAAGCCGATCTCTTCGCCTAGGGTCACCTCGTGCGCCTCGGTGCTATCGAGCGAGCGACGCAGTAACGCGCTGAGCTGGAGCAGGATCCGATCCGCTGCGTCGACATTCTCGTGCATCAGCACCGAAATCGTATTGAGGGCGTTGAAGAGAAAGTGCGGCTGCAGCTGGGAGCGCAGTGTCTGCAGGCGGGCATCGGCCAGCTGTGCTTCGAGACGGAGTCGCCGACGCACGAGTCGCTCCACATGGGCCGCGACGATGATCAGCCAATAGACCGGGAGGTTCAGTAGAAACGTCGTGCCCAGCAGCCGGCTGAAAGTGCCGAGCCAGGTGGGTTCGACCTGTGTCGCACCGATGACAGGCGCCGCCAGCGCAAACAGCGCCAGATTGATCAGCGCGCAGATCGCCGAAGCGACACTGTGTACCACAAGCGAGGCAAGGATGAGCGGTCGCTGGAGCGGGAACCGCGCCTCGATCCGGAGCGCGATCGGCGTGAGGGCAGCCCAAACCGCAGCCCAAACGAGCCAGATGGCACTCGCACGTGCCAACGTCAACGGTTCGCCGCGCACCTCCGCGGCAACCCAGGCCTGGCTGGCGAAGAGCATCGCCACCAGCATCCATGCTCCCACAATGGCCATTCCCCGGCGGCCGAGTCCGATTCCATTCTCCACCGCCGGCGCCGCTATTGCGTGCTCTTGTCTAGCGAGCTGTATCACCGGCAGGACTCCCTCAATGTGAACGTCGCGTCAGGGTCGACTCTGGTCGGCGACCTTATACAGCGCCCCGCTGTCAGTCGTCATGAGGTACCCGTCACCGTCGGCCTAAGGCTCACCAACCAATTGCACGGCGTCGATCTCGTTCCATCCCCAAACGCGGGCCGTTTCCAATGTGATGCGAGCGCCTTTCACGAGAAAGGATGTTTTAGGAAACTCTTGGACGAACCAGCCGATGGCATTCTTCTCATAAGGCGTGGTGTCGGTGCCGCTCCAGATTTCGTGGCTGCCGCCGTCGGCATCGATCAGCTCGAGCTTGCTGATTGCGCCCGGTGCGGCGGTTTGGCGGATGCGCAAGCCGGTCGCGTGGACCGCTTTGGCGAATTTCACTTCCAACCATTCGGGCACCTTGGAGTCGCCGGACTTGGTGGTCCACGCCGCTGGATTGTCGGAGTAGCGTGCAACGTTCGGCGTGCCGGTCACTTGCCACGGGGAGTAGCCGGCTTTCTCGCCGGTTGTTTGTGCGTACGTCGAGCTCGCCACGGCGCTTGACGCCCATTGGCCGGACGGATCCGCGAGAATTTTCTTTTCGTCGACGGGAGCGACTGGCGGCGGCGCCGGCTTGCTGTCCTGAGGGATGGGCGCGGATGGTGCGTTGTCCGTTGCGGCTGTGGCTTCAGGCGCTGCCGGCTGCGATGCGCCTGACGCGGCCTGCTGGCTAGCTTTTCGATTGTGACGTGCGATTTCCAGGGCCAACGTGGCCTGAGCGTCGGTCGCTCTCAGGCTGGACGTTTGCTCCGTCCGAAACGTCACTTCGCCGGGTGAGTTGGCGAGCATATAAGCGTCCGTCGGCGTGGCCGCAGGAGCATCGACCGCGTCCTCATCGTCCGAGGCGAGCGGCTCGTTCGCATCCGGATCGACGATTTCTTCGGCGAGATGGATTTCCTTGGTGGCGACGCTTGACGTATCGAACGTTTGATTCGAAGGCGTCTCGGCGGCCGTGGAGCGGGCACTGCTGTGCTCGACCGGCGGCGCTTCGCCTCTGCCACAAGCAGTGAGGACCGCAAGGGAGAACCAAGTAAGTGCGTAGATGCGAGTGCTGCTCATGACATCACTCCGCAGATTCGCGATGCAGCCGCAACGCCCAGTAGCGCTGGCCCTTGCCGGTGCCGTCGGATTCGATCCGGACGACTTCGATATCGTTTGGATGCGTCGGATCGATGGGTGCCTTCATCGTTACGCTGATGCCCGGCATGCGCTGCACGCGCCCCTGCGTCGTGTCGGTCTGCTGGTCGGTCCGTTCCGAACAAGTACCCTGCGGCTTGGTCCAGTCGTGTCGGGTATGCGTGCCTTCGGGCATCTCGGGCACGCTATAGTCGATGTACACGGTGCCTCCCTGTTCATCGATCTGCAGGACGCCGTCGGCCGTGCCGCTGATGTTGGCTTCCGAGCGCGTCTCGCTGCCGGCGTCGAACTTCCAGTCGGTTTTTTTATACCAACCGCATTCGCCATCCATCTGCCACAAAACTTTGTTGAACCACGCTTCCTGGCGTGAAGCCCGATAGGGCATTTTGATGTTTCCGCCACCCGAGGGCGCGTCGACGATCGCCCGGGCGCGCACGGATTTGCGCTCGCCTCTTTGCGCCTCGCCCGTGGCGTCGAGATACACGTTGCTCGAACCCTTCTCCATGAATTCGGAACTGAACGTGTGATAGACGTACGCGTACTCGAGCGTGCCGCGCCAGCGCCCGTCACGCGGCGGTTGCTTCTCGCACTGACGCTTCAATCGAGCACGCTCGGCGTAAAGAATCTCGAGACCGGCCTGGTACGCGTCCCGATCGTCCTTGACGAAGAACAGCGCATTGTCCCAGCTGGACTTCGGCGTATTGCTGCTCCGGCAGGTGTCTTGATGATGGTGTTCGTGCGCAAGCGTGAATTTCACGATCGCCGCGCATTCGCTGCTCGGGTATTGCCGTTCGGTGATGCGTTCCCATGCGTGCTCCAGTTCCGGCGGATTCCGGTGCTCCTCGCGGGATCGCTCCGTTTCCCGGACGACCGCATTGCCCTTCTCGTCGTACAGGTATTTGACGAGCGGGCAGTGCTCATCCGGATCCAACAATGTTCCGAACGCGGCGCCGGCACCGGACCCGGTGCCATGAGGCACTTCGGTGGGCACGCCATAGAAGGTGAGATGAAACAGCGTATTGGCCCGCTGGCGCACGTCGGCCGGCGTGCGCAGCGAGCTCGGCATGTACTCCGCCCATTGCTGGAACAGCTTGCGGAGAAATTCCTGCTGGGCGATGTGTTCCTCGATCTGTTCGAGATTGTCGCAATCGCAGGGACGACGTGCCGCCATGGCCGCAGGGACCGATAGAAACAATGCGCCGAGGGTGAACGCGTAAGTTGCCGTTCGGAACGCCGAGGTTTGCCCAAAGGTCGTACGCATAAGCCCGCCAGCTGCCGATCCAGCGGCGCATTCTCCAAGTTCCCGCCGTCCCCCGCCTCGCTCAAAAGGCCGATGAGCCTCAGACCGCGCCGGCGACTTCGGCAGCGAAGTTTCGATACGAGCGCAGCGGACGTCCGAGTAGCGCGGTCAAGCGCTCGAGATCGCCCGCTTCGGGAATCATTCCGTCGCTGAGGAAACGTTCGCTCATCATTCGCATGTCGTAGGCCATCCACGCGGGCATGAACTTCCTGAGGTTCTGCTCGAATCCGCGGGCGTCATCGCCGCCGTATGCGACTGGGCGATGCAGAACCTCCGACCAGGTCGCTGCGACATCGGCTCCCGTGAGGACGTCCGGACCGACGAGGTTGATACGGCTGAGCGGAAGTGTGTCGGCAGCCTGCTCGCGGCGGATCAGCTCGATCGCTGCGATCTCACCGACATCGCGCGCATCGATCATCGCGAGGCCCTTGCTGCCGATAGGCATCGGATACACGCCGTAGTTGAACACGACGTCCTTGATCGTGAGGTCATTGCCCATGAAATAGGCGGGCCGAAGAATCGTGGCGCTGAAGGCGAGCCGTTCGATCATGCGCTCGACGCCATACTTGCCGGCGAAGTGCGGTACGTTCACGTAGACGTCGCTGTGAATCACCGAGAGATAGACGATCCGCTTGATGCCTGCTTCGCGGGCGACGTTGAGCGCGACGAGTGCCTGCGTGAATTCATCGGGCACCACTGCGTTCAACAAAAACAACGTGGAAACACCATCGAACGCGGCACGCAACGAGTCGACATCGAGCAGATCGCCCTGCACGACGTGGACCGCGTCAGGAAACTCGGCCTTTGCCGGGTTTCGGACGAGCGCGCGCACGTTCGCGTCGCGCTTCACGAGTTGTTCGACGACTTGGCGGCCGACAGTTCCGGTGGCACCGGTAACGAGAATGGTCATGGCAATCGCTCCTGGTTGTGTGATGGGCGTGAGGAGATGATTGGTGATTCACAGGCGGGACGTAAGCCCCTATAGTTGGACAGCTCGTCTCACTGGTGGAACACATGGATTTGCTCGCTCTCGCGGACTTCAACCTCGTTGCACGACATGGGGGATTTGGCCGCGCCGCCAGAATCACGGGCCGGCCGAAGGCGACGCTTTCACGGAGGGTCTCGGAGCTCGAGAACAGCCTCGGCTTGCGTTTGTTCGAACGCGGCGCTCGGACGTTGACGCTGACCCAAGAGGGAAAGGCGCTTCATGATCGGACCGGATCGTTACTGACCGAGCTGGAGGAAACCTCCGCAGCGATTGCGTCCGGCGGAAATACACCGCGAGGAACGCTTCGTGTCAGCGCGCCGCTGCTCTTCTGCCAGATCGCGATGGGCAAGCTCGCCGCTGAGTTCGCCGTCAAGCATCCGCAGGTCCGACTCGAAGTCACGTCCGAAGATCGGCCCGTCGATATGGTTGAAGAAGGCTACGACCTGGCGATCCGGGTGAATCCGAAACCGGATGAAACACTCGTCGGGCGCGCCTTTCTGCGCGATCGACTCGTGGTTGTGGCGAGTCCGACGATCGAGCGACCGGCGAAGAACAAAGTGGTACCTGCTGTCGTACGCTCAGTGGGGGACCAAGCGACAGTTTGGGAATTGGAAACGGCGGCCGGCAAGTCGCGAATCCATGTCGATCCAATCCTCCGGCTGTCATCGATGATCATGGTGCGAGATGCCGTGCGTACGGGCGCAGGCATCGGCCGCCTGCCCATTTCGCTCGTCACTGGCGATCTCGAAGCAGGCAGGCTGGTGCTGTGGGGCGAGATCGCCGGGTCCGAAATCGCCTTGTGGGCGCTTTATCCATCGCGACGGTTGTTGAGCGCCCGAGTCTCGGCATTCCTCGAACATCTCAAGGCGGCCTTTCCGAAGGGAACGCCGAACGAACTTGCCGCATACATTGGAAATGATGGCAGCAGAACGAAGCAGCGAAGCCGGTGACGATGCTCTGGAAATGGCTGCTTTTTACAGTGCGCGCACCCAATGCGGAATGATCTCCTGATCCTCCAAAGCTGAGAGATAACAAACATCCGATCGGATGTGGCGCATAAAGATTGATTCACGCGCGACGTGGCGCTCGACCCACCCAAGGCTCGTTGCATCTCCTCATGTTCGCTCGAGCGAACTGTGAACAGCATTGCAGATCGGTTGAATCGGCGTCCATCACCGGGATTGTCGTATTTCGGAGTTGCAACCGTACGCGAGATCTCAATCCCGCAGCTCGCCCCCGCAGCCAAGCGCACCGAAATGCAGGATCGGACATAGCGCCGCACCCTGCCCTCGTTATATCCTCACGGATATCGCGCAGTCGCCCGTCATCAAGCTGGATTGTCGATCGATGAAAGCAGCTCCATCAACGCGCCGCTCGCTTCGCCGCAGCCGTGGCGGGCGAGCGCTGCGTGCGAGTGATGGAACGACGCGCGCCCTCGCGCTGAGTGCTCACGGTCTTGAGCATGGGGCCGAAGTATTTCTCGGCGCGGGCGTTGGTTTCTTTTTCGAATTGGCGATAGGCGGTGACAATGGCTTCGCCGAATTCAGTGAGCGTCGTTCCGCCGCCGCCTGTTCCGCCAGTCGCCGTGAGCACGAGCGGTTCGCGAAAGGTTTGATTGAGACTGGCCAGCAACTGCCAGGCGCGGCGATAGCTCATGTCCAGATCGCGAGCCGCCTGCGAGAGCGAGCCGGAGTCGCGCATCTTCTCGAGCAACGCCACCTTGCCCGGCCCGATGGCATGGTCGGAATCGAAATCCACACGCAATGTGATCTTGAGCCTGCTCATCGTCTGTCTCCGCGGGCGACACCCGAAAGTAACGCAGCCCCGGCTACGATCCAAGCGCCGGCCGCAATCGAGGTATCGGCATGATCCAGTTCCTGACGCGCAGCTTTGCGCAATTTCTCATCGCAGCCCTGCTGCTGACCCGGTCGGCGACGGCGGCCGAAGCTCAGGGCGAGCCCTTGCTCGTGTTCGCGGCGGCGTCGCTCACTGACGTCTTACAGCAGATCGGGCCGCTCTACACCCAACAATCCAAGGTGCCGGTGAAGTTCTCGTTCGCCGCCAGCTCGGCGCTGGCCAAGCAGATCGAGTCGGGCGCGCGAGCCGACGCGTTCTTGTCCGCCGACCAGGATTGGATGAACTACCTGCAGGAGCACAAGCTGATCAAGACCGACACGCGCACCGACCTGCTCGGCAATCGGCTGGTGCTCATCGCGCCGAAGGACAGCAAAGCCGCCTTGAAGCTTCAGAAAGGCGCGCCGCTGCTGGAAGCGCTCGGGCCGAACGGCCGGCTCTCCACCGGCGACCCAGACTCGGTGCCGGTCGGCAAATACGCGAAGACCGCGCTCGGCAATCTTGATCTGTGGTCGGCGATCGAGCGACGGCTCGTGCGAGCGGACAATGTGCGGGTCGCGTTGATGTACGTGGCGCGGGGCGAAGCGCCGCTCGGCATCGTGTATGCGACGGATGCGGCGGTCGAGCCGCAAGTTCGCGTGGTCGATGTGTTTCCGGAGTCGTCACACCCGCCCATCACTTATCCGGCGGCGGCAACGACCAGCGCATCGCCGGCAACTAATTCATTCCTGAACTTCCTGCGAAGTGACGCGGCTCGTGCGATCTTCACCAAGGCCGGCTTCACGATTCTCTCGCCGACATCTCGATAACATCCCACTACCCTAGGTCGCGGGAAGCTGTCGGGGCAGCCCTTCCAGAAATGCGTGTCCGCGAATCGACACCGACTTCACCAACGCCCACACCGGCAGACCGGCGCGCAGACCAAGCGCGACCGATGCGGCTCGCGTGACGCGCGACAGAATCGACGCGCCACCGATATCGACGTAGACCAGCTCCGTCTCTTCATCATCCGGCACGATCCGCGCGATCGTTCCGGTCATGGTGTTACGAACGCTGAGATGGTCGGGCCGACTGGTCGCGAGAATGATATCTCGCGCCAGCAATTGCGCACGCACGTGAGCACCAACCCGCGCCCCTCGTAAGTTGATTTGCAGCACGTTCGTACCGACCCGAATGTTTGCAAGGCCGGTGCCGCCATCCACCGACTCAACGGTGCCGTGAATCACAGCACCCACCGCCTCCGGCCCCACGATGGCACGCAGCTCCGGATGCAAACTCAATTCATCCAGCGAGCCCTGCGACAACACCTTGCCTTTATCCATCAGCACCACGTGCGTCGCGAGCCGCAGCACTTCTTCAAACTGATGGCTCACATAGATCATGGGAATCGCGAGCTCGTCACGCAGCTTTTCCAGGTATGGCAGCACTTCTTCCCGGCGCGCGGCATCGAGCGATGCCAGCGGCTCATCGAGAATCAAAACGCGAGGCCCCGACAACAACGCACGCCCCAGCGCAACCCGCTGACGTTCACCGCCCGAGAGCTGATGAACTCGCCGCGACAACAACGGCTCGAGTCCGAGCAACGGCGCGACCACGTCGAGCGTAATGCGTGGCATATCCGGGGGCGGATTCACCCGCACTCCTTGCAAGTTCGGCACGAAGCGATTCGCGCGCTTCTCGCCGTAGCGCAGATTCCCCATCACATCCAGGTGAGGAAACAATCGCGCGTCCTGGAACACGTAACCGATCCGTCGATGTTCTGCCTGCAGCGACTTGCCATTCTGTTCGAGCGCGACGCCGTCGATCACGATGTGAGCATCGTCGGCGGGCAGCAGGCCGGCGATGATGTTCGCCAGCGTCGTCTTGCCGCAGCCCGAGCGGCCGAATAACGCGACAACGCCGGGCGAAGAAACCTCGATCTCGACATCGAGCACAAAGCCATCGCGGCGCTTCTTGGCGCGAATACTGAACATGCGGCGCGCTACCTTCCCAACATCCGGCGCACACGCCGAGCGATGAATTCAGCCGCGATCAATCCAAGCAACCCGAGCGTGAACGAAACGATCGCCAGACGCGCCGCGATGGCATCGCCTCCGGGCGTCTGCAATGCGGTGTAGAGCGCCAGCGGTAACGTGCGCGTCTCGCCGGGAATGTTTGAAACGAAGGTGATGACGGCGCCGAACTCTCCGAGCCCCGCCGAAAACGCAGTGACCGCGCCCGCCAGAATGCCGGGCAACATCAGCGGTAACGTCACCGTGAAGAAGCGATCCCACGCGCCCGCGCCGAGGGTGCGCGCCGCATCTTCCAAGCCCACATCGACGCCTTCCAATGAGATGCGAATGGCTCGCACCATCAACGGAAAACTCATGACCGCGGTGGCGAGCGCCGCACCCGCGCTGGTGAAAACGAGCTGGATGCCGAAGTGCGCGTATAGCCAGCCGCCGATGGGTCCGCGCATTCCAAACAACAGCAACAGCACGTAGCCGACCACGACGGGCGGCAGCACCAACGGCAAATGCACGAATGCATCGAGCAGCAATCGGCCCCGCAACTTTCGCCGCGTCAGCAGCCACGCCACGAGGATCGCCAGCGGCAGGCTGAAAAGCACGCTGCGCAGGGCGATCGACAGGCTCAGGCGGACGGCGTCCACCTCGGCGGCGGTGAGCATCATCGCGACAGTATAAGTGGGCCGAAGCGCCGTCGACGTTTTGAGCATAGCCAAGCGGCGCGCGCGCGCCGTAAGATGGCCGCCGTCAGTCAGATTCGACGCTGACTCGGAACCGCTAGAGGATCGTCATGAACAAAACCATCATCACCGTAGCGCTGCTGGCCAGCCTCGTGGCCGGCGCTGCCAGCGCCGAGTGCTCGTATCCCAAGGCCCCGACCGGCCTGCCCGACGGCGCCACCGCGACCCAGGACCAAATGGTCGTCGGCATGAAGGCGATCAAGGAATACAACGCCCAGGTCACGACCTATTTGAACTGCCTGGAATCCGAAATGAACACTCGCATCGAGGCTGCCGGCCCCGACGCGCCGGCCGATCAGGTCGAGCAGATCAAGGCCATTCACACCAAGCGTCACAACGCCGCCGTCGAGGAGCTGGAATCGACCGCCGCGCGCTTCAACGAGCAGGTGAAAGTGTTCAAGGCGCGCGAAAAGAAGAGCTGATTTCGTGATCCGGGCACGGCGCTTTATGTGAAAGCGCCGTGCCCTCGCGAACTGCCCACCGTTAACCCCCGATCGCCGCATTGGGGCTTTGCACGAGCCGGCCCCGCTCGCCGCCCGGCGACCCATTTCACGTTTTCAATCAAACCCCTCGGATCAGTGCGACCGCCGTCGCAGTTGTACGAGGTACTGACGCATCGACCCTCAAGCGCACGTCCCCAGCGCCGATGCCCGCTGTGTCCGCCGTTACATCGGCTCATGCTCACGGATCAGCTGGAGATAGAAATGAATCGCAAGTTGCTCACCATCGGCGCTGCCTTTGCCCTCGCCTTTGGCGTGGCTACCGCCCAGGCCGAATGCGCCTTCCCGAAGGCCCCGGCTTCCATTCCCGACGGCAAGACCGCTTCCGAAGCGGAAATGGTCGCGGCCATGCAGGCTTTCAAAGCCTATAACGACGAAGTGAACGCGTTCGGCGCCTGCCTGGAAGAAGAGACCAAGAGCAAGGCCGCCGGCACGGCTCAGCTGATGCAGCTGAAGACCATGCAGACCAAGAAGCACAACGCCGCCATCGACGAGCTGCAGGCCAAGGCCAAGCTGTTCAACGAGCAGGTGCGTGTGTTCAAGGCCCGCGGCTAAGACAGGTTTCATCTGAGGGCGAGTGGACTGCCTGGACAAGGACATCTCAGGCAGCCGTCCTCGGATCCTTGCCCAGCCGGTACATCCGTGTACCGGCGTTCGCGCGGTTCAAGGCGACGTTGAGTCGCCTCGAAAAGACATCCGCGCTCACCCAGCACATCCCGGGCAGGACGCCTGATCGATTTCGACGAGCCGGGCGCCTGTGGCGCCGCTGGATTGATGTGCCATCGGCGAGGCAGGCCAACGGCCAGGGAATGGAGCGTATCAGCCGCTCCATGGGGAGGCTACGGACCAGTTTCCCTGCTTACGCGCGGATGTGGATCCATGGACCCGGTGTCCGCTTCGCGTGTCTTTGCTATTGCGATCACTCCGGATCGGGGCTCCTGCCCCGCCGGTCGTGCGATCGGTCCTAACCTGCGACTGCCTCGATCTTGCCCAATCGTGCGCCATTTCCCACCGGATATAGCGCGCCCCGGTGGCTCGTGACACACTTTCCCGGTGTCCAGCCGACTCCTGTCACCCGCCGAAGCCGAAGCCGCGATTCGTCAGCATGCGACGCTGCTGCCGGCCGTGCAGTTGCCCCTGACCGAAATGTCGGGCGCGATCCTGCGCGAGTCGATCACGTCGACGCGCGATCAGCCGCCGTTCGATCGCGTCACGATGGACGGCATCGCCTTCTCGTTCGCGACCTGGCAGGGCGGTCGCAGTAGTTTCCGTATCGCTGGCACTCAAGCCGCCGGCGCCGCGCCGCTGACTTTGCGCGAACCCGACGACTGCATCGAAGTGATGACTGGCGCGATGCTGCCGATCGGCTGCGATTGCGTCGTTCCGGTGGAGAACATCGAAGTGAGCGAGGGCGTCGCTCAACTGCGCGATGACGCTCCCGCTCCAGTGCGCAATCTCAACATCCACAACCGCGGCATCGACTCGCGTCGTGGCGATCTGTTGTTAGCTTCGGGCTGCCAGCTCGGTCCCGCCGAAGTGGCGGTGATCGCCTCGAACGGGCAAACGCATGCACTGGTCGCCCGATCTCCTCGCATCGTTGTCGTCTCGACCGGCAATGAGCTCGTCGAACCCGGCCAGCCGTTGCAGGATTGGCAGATCTCACGTTCCAACGTGTACGCCGTGCTCGCCTCGTTGCAACGGCATGGATACTCGGCGCTTTCACACGATCATGTGCCCGACGACCTGCCGAAGTTGCGCGAACGTCTGGGCGCACTGCTCGCATCCAATGACGTGATGATTCTGAGCGGCGGCGTCTCGATGGGCCGGTTCGATTACGTTCCGCAGGTGTTGCAGGAACTGGGCGTGCGGATGATCTTCCACAAGGTCGCGCAGCGCCCCGGCAAGCCGCTATGGTTCGGCGTAGGTCGCGACGGACAGACGGTGTACGCATTGCCCGGCAATCCAGTGTCCACGCTGGTTTGCCTGACGAGGTATGTGCTCCCTGGATTGCAGGCGGCGCAGGGCGCCACGGCGACGCCGGTTGAAACCATCTCACTTGCCCAAAGCTACGAAGTGAAGCCGTCGCTCGCGGTTTTTTTGCCCGTGGAGCTCACACAAACGGTCGCGGGGCAATGCGCTTTGCCGCATCCGACGCGGGGTTCCGGCGATTTCACGTCATTGGTCGGCACCGCAGGCTTCGTGGAATTGCCACCGGGTCCGCGAGTCGTTATGGAAGACGCGTCCTTGCCTCTTTATCGCTGGTAGCCGAATGCCATCCACCGTCACAGACCTGCCCGTGAAGCACCGCCCGCACGACCTGCTGGGCCGGCCGCTGCACGACTTGCGGATCTCGGTGATGGATCGCTGCAATTTCCGCTGCCCGTATTGCATGCCGAAGGAAACGTTTCATGAGAACTATCGTTTCCTGAAATCGAACGAGCGGCTGTCGTTCGAAGAAATCACGCGACTGACCCGCTTGTTCGTCGACATGGGCGTAAAGAAAGTCCGCCTGACCGGCGGCGAGCCGCTGCTGCGCTCGAATCTCGCCGATCTGATCGGCGATCTCACCGCCATCGAAGGCGTGCAGGATGTCGCGTTGACGACCAACGGCGTCTTGCTCGCTCAGCACGCGGTCGAGTTGAAAGCCAACGGCCTGCATCGGATCACCGTCAGTCTCGACACCACCGATCCCGCGATCTTCAAGCAGATGAGCGGCGGCATGGGCGAGCTGGATCGAGTGCTCGACGGCATCCGCGCCGCGCAGGAAGCGGGGCTCGCGCCGATCAAGATCAATTCGGTGATCGAGCGCGGATTGAACGATCACACGGCGCTCGATTTGATCGAACGCTTTCGCGGCACCGGTGTGATCGTTCGCTTCATCGAATATATGGACGTGGGCAATCGAAATCACTGGAGCCTGGATCGGGTCGTGCCCTCGCGCGAGCTGGTAGAGCGCATCGGTCAGCGCTGGCCGTTGCATCCGGTCGATCCGAACTATCGCGGCGAAGTCGCCGAACGGTATGCGTTCGATGACGGCCTCGGCGAGGTCGGGTTCATTTCCTCGATCACCAACCCGTTCTGCGGCGATTGCACGCGAGCGCGGTTGTCCTCCGAAGGCGTGTTCTACACTTGTTTGTTTGCCCGCTCCGGTCTCGACCTGCGCGCGCCCATGCGCGAAGGAGCGTCCGATGCGGAGCTGAGCGAGTTGATTTCGAACACCTGGCTGAAGCGCGGCGATCGTTACAGCGAGATCCGCTCCTCGCTCAAGAACGGCGAGCAGCCGTTGCGCAAGATCGAGATGTATTACATCGGTGGCTGATCGGATGGCGACCTTCACTCATATCGACGCAGGCTCGCGACCGACCATGGTCGACGTGAGCGATAAAGCCGTGACCAAGCGCACGGCCACGGCGCAAACGCGCGTGCGCTTTCCAGCGGATGTCGCTGAAGCGCTGCGCTCACAGCAGTTCAATACGCCGAAGGGGCCGGTGTTTCAGACGGCGATCATCGCGGGCACGATGGCGGCGAAGCGGACGCACGATTTGATTCCGTTCTGTCATCCGCTCGGTATCGAGAAGTGCACTGTGGCGATCGAGATGGACGGTGACGATGCGATCGTTCGCTGTACCGTGTCGGTCCATCACAAGACCGGTGTCGAGATGGAGGCGCTGACTGGCGCGAGCGTCGCGGCGCTCACGATTTACGACATGTGCAAGGCGCTGTCGCACGACATCGTGATCGCGGAGACGCGGCTGATCGAGAAGCGTGGAGGCAAGAGCGATGTCGGCTGATGCACCTTTGTTCGGCCTGGTGCTGGCCGGCGGCGCCAGCACTCGCATGCAGCGGGACAAGGCGGCGATCGAATATCACGGCCAGTCGCAGTTGTCCTGGACGTTTCATTTGTTGTCGCACGTGTGCGCGGCGACGTTTGTTTCCGTGCGGCCGGATCAGCGCGAGGAGCCGACGCGAGCCGGCCTGCCGCAGATCGTGGATCGTCAGCCGGGAATCGGGCCGATCGCCGGGATTTCAGCGGCGCTGCATGCTCATCCCAAGGCGGCCTGGCTCGTGGTCGCGTGCGACCTGCCGTTTTTGAATGAGCAGACGCTGCGTTACTTGGTCGAGCATCGCGACCCACGCAAGGTCGCGACGGCATTCAAGAGCAACCACGACGGGTTGCCCGAGCCCCTGTGCGCGATCTGGGAACCCGCCGCTCGCGAGCCCGTGCTCGCTTACGTCGCCGCCGGGAAGCAGTGCCCACGCAAGTTCCTGATCAACGCCGACGCGTTGCTGCTCGATCTACCCGATGCGCGCGCCCTCGATAACGTGAACACCTCCGACGAATACCGATCAGCCGTCGCCGCCTTCGGCGGCCCGGCCTCTTCTCCGAGCCAGCACGGCGAGGTTCAAATGTCTGATGTTGCTGCGTTAGGAGCGAAGGCCGGCAGTACCTCGCGCACCCTCCGCGTCCAGTACTACGCCATCCTCCGCGAACAGGCCGGCCGCAGCGAAGAAACATTGGACACCACGGCCGCAACGCCCGCCGAGCTCTACGAGGAACTGCGTCGTCGCCATCCGTTTCAATTGGCGCCAAATCAACTGAAAGTCGCCCTCAACTCCGAATTCAGCGATTGGCAGACGCCACTGCGTCACGGCGACACGGTCGTCTTCATACCCCCGGTGGCAGGCGGATGAAACCCTTTTCCTTCAGCACCACCCCGCTCACCCTCGACGATTACCGTCGCGAGCTCGCCGACGATGCGGCTGGCGGCTATGCATCCTTCGAAGGCTGGGTGAGAAATCACAATGAAGGGCAAGCGGTCACCCGCCTGGAATACGAAGCCTTCGAAGCGCTGGCGAACAAGGAAGGCGAGCGCATCGTCAACGAAGCCATCGCTCGGTTCGGCGTGCTCAAAGCCGCCTGCGTTCACCGGGTCGGCTCACTCGCGATCGGCGACGTCGCCGTCTGGGTCGGCGTGAGCTCGAAGCACCGCGCCGAAGCCTTCGCGGCGTGCCGTTACATCATCGATGAAGTGAAACACCGAGTGCCCATCTGGAAGAAGGAGCACTACATCAACGGCGACTCAGGCTGGGTGAACTGCGAGCGCTGCGCCGTTCCGGGCCACGACCATACGCATGAGCCCCCTCATGCGCACGATCACTGATCAGCCGCTGCCCTGCACGTGAATCACCAGGTCGATGCGCCGATTGCGCGCACGACCCGCGGCCGTCTCATTCGTCGCGACCGGGCGCGCCTCGCCATAACCGATCGAGCTGACTTTCTCCGCGTTCGCGCCAAGCTGACTCACCAGATACTGCTTGACCGCGTCCGCACGATCCTGCGACAGGATCAAATTCGCCGAGTCACTGCCGTTGGCATCGGTGTGACCTTCGACGACGATGCTCGCATCCGGAAACCGCGCCAGCGCCTGTTGAACCTTCTTCATCAGCGCCGCGCTGCTGCCGTCGATGGTGCTACGGCCGGACGGGAAATTGATCCCCAACAATGACACCACGACATCTTCGCCCTGTCGATACACCCGCGCCTCATCGGCCGTGAACGAAGCTTCGATAGCCGCGATATTGGCCCGTAGCTGCGCCTGAGCATCGACCTGACGCTGAAGCGCGATGCGCTCCTGCGACTCGCCGCCCAGGCGCGACTCGACGCGCTTCAACTGGTTATTCAGCGCCGCGATCTGCTCTTCGCGATCCTGCAGCTCCTGCTTCAAGCGACGCACTTCCTGCGTCTGCTGCTGAGCGTATTCGCCCAGCTCCTTCATCGGCGCCTGGTGACCTTCGTCGAAACGAATGTCCAGCTCCATGTCGTCGGCGATGCGTTGGAGCGGCTCTTCCCACGACAGGATCAGCGCCTCGACGCCGGACTGATCCTCTTTCTCCTGTTGCATCACTCGCTGGACCTGCTGAGCCAGATACATCGCATGTCGCGCGTCGTAGCGAGCCTGCGCGGCGAGCTTGCGAGGCTGAGTCACGTCGTAACGATTGCGCTGAATCTCCTGCTCCGCCTCGGTGAGATGACGTTTCGCCGATTGCAGCGTGCGGGGCGCGTAACGCTCCACCTTCGCGGCATCGGCCTGCGCGATCAGATTGCGCGCCTCGTTGAGAATGCCGCCCTTGATGCCGATCAACTCCACATCGCGCAATAAGACCTCGGCCTCGGCCGCCCGCTTTTGGGCGCTCGCCAGGTCGCCGCTCTCGTTTTCGCGCATGGCTTGCACGAACCGATCGTTGGCTTTGGTCCAGGCCTCGCCGGCGTACTTGGGCGCTTCGGCAACCAATGCATCTTCACGAGTCTTGATGACACCCGCCAACGACTGCCGAGCGTTCGCCGCGGCCGTGCGCGCCTTCTCCAGCGCCGCTTCGCCTTCCTGCACGCGAGCTGCAATTTTTTCAGTGCCGCGGCCTCGTTCAGCTTCCTTGCTGGCGTTCTGGCTCGCCTGCACGGCGGCGGCGAAAGCTTTGGGCGCGAGCACGTCGAGCTGATCGGTGCGGCCTTTTTCAACGGCGGCGGCCAGCGCCGCGGCGTCGAGATTGCCGGCGCCGAACGCCGGCGGAGCGCCGAAACTGAGACACACGACAACGATCAGCGCGAATAGCTGCAACATACGAACGGGCCCGGAACGAATTTGAGCGAAAGTATACGTCAGGGCCGGATTTGACCGGAGCCGCGCACCACATACTTGTAGCTGGTGAGCTGCTCGACACCGACCGGACCGCGTGCATGGAATTTATCGGTCGATATGCCGATCTCCGCGCCCATGCCGAATTCGCCGCCGTCGGCGAACTGAGTCGAGGCGTTATGCAAAACGATGGCGCTGTCGACGCCGCCGAGGAAACGCTCGGCCGTGGCTTGATTGGCCGTGACGATGGATTCGGTGTGGGCCGACCCGTATTTCGCAATGTGCGCGATGGCCGCGTCGACGCCATCGACGACCTTCGCCGCGATGATGGGCTCGAGATATTCGGTGCTCCAGTCCGCCTCGACCGCAGGCTTAATGCGCGCGTCGAGACGCTGTAACGTTTCGTCCCCACGCACTTCGCAGCCCGCATCGAGCAGTGACTTCAGCACGGTCGAAGCGGCATTACCGGCGCGATCGAACAACACCGTCTCCGCAGCCCCGCAAACGCCTGTGCGACGAAGCTTCGCGTTGAGCACCACTTCGCGAGCCATGTCCACGTTCGCATCGCGATCCACATACACGTGACAGTTGCCATCGAGATGCCCGATGACAGGCACGCGCGCTTCCTTCTGCACTCGTTCCACCAGACTGCGACCGCCCCGAGGCACGACCACGTTGATGAACTCGGTCATGCTCGACAGCATGTAACCCACTGCCGCGCGATCGGTCGTCGGCACAACTTGAATGGCCGCCTCGGGCAGGCCGACAGCGCGCAGCCCCGCCGCCAGACATTCGTGAATTGCTTTGATCGAGCGATTGCTCTCACTGCCGCCGCGCAGGATCACGGCATTACCCGACTTCAAACAAAGGGCGCCCGCATCGGCGGTGACGTTGGGACGGCTCTCATAAATGATGCCGACGACGCCAAGCGGCACACGCACGCGCTCGATCTTCAAACCGTTCGGACGAGTCCAGCTGGTGATGACGGTGCCGATGGGATCCGGCAGAGCGACGATCTCCTCGATGCCGCGGGCCATGGCTTCGATGCGTTGCTCGTTCAAGACCAGACGATCGAGCAGCGACGACGAGATGCCGCGCTGCTTGGCCTGCTCGACGTCAGCTCGATTGGCGGCCAGCAACTCGGACCGTCGCTCGCGGATTGCGGCGGCTGCGGCTTTCAAGGCAGCGTTCTTGGCGTCAGTCCTCGCCTGGGCCAGCGCCTTGGCGGCGCTCTTGGCGGCGCGGCCCAGGCCCTGCATCACTTCAGCAACCGCGGCGGCGTCGCCTTCGGGTTTCACAATGGGAGCGTTCATGAGTTCATTCTAGCGGCACCCTGCCCGGGTAAAGAAGTGTCAACCGCCCGCCCTGCTTCTACACCGCGAAACCCGAGGGCCCCACACGCTTTCATCGGGCCAGTCATGGTCATTTCTTGACCTCCCGGCGCGCTGTCAAACGTCTCATGCGATGACACAATGACCCGACACGAGACCAGGGGGATGACGATGGCAGTAGAGGCACGATCGGTCGCCGACCGAGCCGTCGGCGCGAGCGGCACGGCCACGAGCGGGGCATTCACCGCCAGCAACGCCTACCGCAACTACGTCGTCTGGCTGCTGTTCGTCATCTACGTGTTCAACTACGTCGACCGGCAGATCCTGTCGATCGTGCTCGAGCCCATCAAGCAGGAATTCGACCTGCACGACTGGCAGCTCGGCATGCTGAGCGGCCTGGCGTTCGCCGCCTTCTATTCGACGCTCGGTATCCCCATCGCGCGCATGGCCGACACGCGCAATCGGGTCAACATCATCACCGCGTCCATCGTGATCTGGAGCGCGTTCACGGTGTTTTGCGGCATGGCGAAGAATTTCTGGCATCTGCTGTTCGCGCGCATCGGTGTCGGAATCGGCGAGGCCGGTTGCAGTCCGTCGGCGTACTCGATCATCAGCGACTACGTCGAGCCGAAGAAGCGCGCCACGGCGCTGTCGATTTATTCGATGGGCGTCTATGGCGGCAGTGCGCTCGGCTTCCTGGTCGGCGGGCTGGTCGCGCACGAATATGGCTGGCGTGCGGCCTTCTTCACGGTCGGCTTGCCGGGGCTGATCGTCGCTCTCATTCTGAAGTTCACCGTGAAAGAGCCGCCGCGCGGCTTCTCCGAACCCACTCCGGTGGTCATCGCCGAGCCGCCGCCGTTCAGGCAAGTGATGGGCAATCTGTGGGCGAAGAAATCTTTCCGCCATCTGTCGCTCGCTGCCGGTCTGCATGCGTTTGTCAGCTACGGATTGAGCTCGTTCTATTCGCCGTTCTTCATGCGCAGTCACGGCATGAGTCTCGGCGACGTCGGTGCCTGGCTTGCCATCGTGGTTGCGTTGGGCGGATTGTCCGGAACGTATCTGGGCGGCCTGTGGTGCGATCGTTATTACGCTCGCACGCAAGACCCGCGCTGGTATGTATGGATTCCGGCGATCACGCTCATCATCGTGGTGCCGTTCGGCCAGGTCGTGTATGCGCTGGATAACACGGTCGTCGCGTTGTTGCTACTCACGCTGTACATCGCGCTGGCCGC
Source organism: Pseudomonadota bacterium (assembly GCA_023391815.1). GTDB lineage: Bacteria > Pseudomonadota > Gammaproteobacteria > Steroidobacterales > Steroidobacteraceae > Steroidobacter. The sequence goes on along the minus strand of JAEWAF010000030.1, from coordinate 15,479 downwards.
CGCCTATCTCGGGCCAAGTATCGCGTCCACGCATCGATTGGTCGGGCTTCGCGAGCGCGCGCTGGCGTCGGCGTTCCTGCTGCTGATCCTCAACTTCATCGGGCTCGGACTCGGCCCGATGTTCACCGGCGCACTGAGCGACGCGTTCAGGGAATATTTCGTCTCGCAGGGAGTCGCCGAGAAGCTGGCGCTCGCCGACGGTCTGCGCTGGTCGATCCGCGTGACGCTGATGATGAATCTGTGGTCGGCACTGCATTACTACCTCGCGGCCAAGACGCTGCGCGAGGACATCGAAACCGGCAATCAGGCACGCGCCGCCGCCGGCATTTAGACGAGCGGCCGCTCAGTCTTCAGAAATTCCACTTCCTCGGGCGTCGACGGGCGCCCGAGAATGGCGTTGCGGTGTGGGAAACGGCCAAAGCGCACGACCACGTCGTGATGATGGCGCGCGTATTTCACGCCATCCGGAACTCCCAGCTGTTCGAACAGCGCCAGCGATTGAGCTTGTGCCGCCACATCCTCGCTGTGCATGAAGGGCATGTAGATGAAGTGCCGCTGCATGGGAGGCAACGATCGATCCTTGCCGCTTGCCACCGCATGTCGCGCCAATGCCAGTGCCTGACCATCGGTTGCGTACGCTTCCGGCGTCTTACGAAACATGTTGCGCGAAAATTGATCGAGCACGAGAACGCCGGCGAGCAACGTGCGCGCATCGGCGCCCTCCGGTTGCAGCGGTTCGGCTTTCAGCGCGGCGTAGATGGCGCCAAATCGCGAACGACATTTGTCATCGACTTGGGTGCTGCCATTGAACCAGTCGTTCTCACTCAGCTCCTCGAACCAAAAATGCAACACAGCGTCGACCCAATCCGTAGGTAATTTTTTCGAGGACATTCGCGCGCTCACGAGCCAAAGAACGAACCTTATCAAAGTCACAAACGGCCGGAAGGTTCCCGACGCCGAACCTGGGACGGGTACCGTGGAAAATTTTGGACCCCCGACCGATCCAGATTCCGCTCTCACGCATTAGTGCCTACGCCAGCGTAAGGATGAATCCAATGTCGACCGCGTTCAGCTCCGTGGGCCGCAAAGTATTGGCTGTATTCGGCAGTGCATTGATGCTCGCCGCGTGCAGCGGCAACGACCATGGCAACTCGGGCGATAGCGACCCCGGCACCGGCCAGGCGCAGCCGCCACCGCCGGCGACGCCCGCTGCCGGCACGCTGATCGAAAATCCGCCATCGCGCATCGGCTCGTTCGCGATTCCCGATCTGCTCAACCTGGTGAACCTGAACTCCACCGCCACTCGCATCGTGGATTTCATTCTCGATCCGACCTGCGGTGTCGACGTTTATCAGCTCCGCTACAACACGCTGGACCCGGCCCGCCAGCCGACAACTGCGTCGGGCGCGCTGATGGTGCCAACTGGCACGAACAGCGCGTGCCAGGGGCCGAGACCCGTTGTCGTGTACGCGCATGGAACCCAGCCCGAAAAGTCATTCAACATCGCGGACCTCTCCAATTCGGACAACAGCGAAGGTCTGCTGATCGCGATCGCGTTTGCCGCGCAAGGTTATATCGTCGTGGCGCCGAACTACGCGGGCCTCGACACGTCGACCCTTCCTTATCATCCGTTCCTGCACGCCGAACAGCAGTCCAAGGACACATCCGATGCGCTGGCGTCCGCTCGCAGCGCGCTCCCGACGAGCAGCGCGCCGACCGTGACCGACGGCGGCAAACTCTTCATTACCGGCTATTCCCAGGGCGGATTCGTGGCGATGGCCACGCATCGTTTGCTACAAACGAATGGCGTAGCCGTCACAGCGTCGGCGCCGATGTCGGGACCGTATGCGCTAGCGGCGTTTGGCGACGCCATCTTCCAAGGTCAAGTGATCCGGAGCGCGCCGGCACTGGTGGGCTGGCTCATGACCGCGTATCAGCGCATCTACGGCAACATCTATTCGACCCCGACCGAGGCGTTCGAGGCTCGATATGCACCTACTATCGACACGCTGTTCCCGACCACGGTCCCACGCTCGCAGGTTTTCGCTCAAGGGCTGTTGCCGCAAGATCAGTTATTCAACAGCACGCCACCGGATCCCTCTTACGCCGCCTTCACTCCTGCAACCACGCCAACGGATCTGGCGCCGGTCTTCGCGCGAGGCTTCGGCACCGAAAATCTGATCACGAATGCGTACCGCGCGAGCTATCTGCAGGATTCGCTGGCGCATCCCGATGGCGGATTCCCCGCCTTCACCGATGGTTTGCCGCCGGCCGCGCCGGCACATCCATTGCGTGTCGCGCTCAAGGCCAACGATCTGCGCAACTGGAGCCCGACCTCTCCGGTGCAGCTATGCGGCGGGCACGATGACCCGACCGTGCTCTACCTCAACACGGATCTGATGCAGCGGTATTGGCGGGCCGCCGGCGTGACGACGCCGATTCACGTGCTCGACGTGGATGAGGATCCGACGCTCGGCGGTGAAGACACGACGATCAAGCTCGGTTTCAATGCCGCGAAGGAAGCTGTGATCGCCGCCGCGATCGCGGGCGGCGCGACCGACGGCGGCGCGCAGGCCGTGGCGGACGTGTATCACGCCACGCTGGTCCCGCCGTTCTGTCTCGCTAAAGTGCAGTCGTTCTTCGGCGGCTTCTAAGCGGCGGAGTACTGATCACGCAGCTCGCGCTTGAGCACCTTGCCGATCGCATTTCGAGGCAACTCGGCCGCCAGCCGGACGGCGGCCAGACGCTGCGTCTTGCCGAGGCGCTCGTTGACCCATTGTTTGATTTCGTCGGCACTCGCCGTCGCCTCCGGACGTAGCACGACGAACGCGACCGGCGTCTCGCCCCATTCCTTCGACGGCACACCGACGACCGCGCCATCGCGCACGGCCGGATGCTGAAACAGCACCGCTTCCAGATCGCTCGGATAAATATTGAAGCCGCCGGAAATGATCATGTCCTTGCGGCGATCCATCAGGGTCAGGAAGCCGTCCGCATCGAAGCGTCCGACATCGCCGGTGCGGATGAAACGATGGCCGGCGGCGTCATACCACTCGGCTTCGGCGGTCTTGCCGGGCTGATTGAAATAGCCGTTCATCATGGCGCCCGAGCGGCCGACCACCTCGCCGATCTCCCCCGGCCGCACTTCCTTGCCCTGCTCGTCGATCAGGCGGATGTCATGACCCGGCGCCGGCTGCCCGACGGTGTGCAACTTGTCCGGAAACAAGTGCGCCTGGAGCACGCACGTGCCGCCGCCTTCGGTCATGCCGTAGTACTCGATCAAGCCGCCCGGCCAGCGACGCAGAATGTCCGCCTTCAGCGAGGCGGCGAACGGCGCGCTGGTACAGAACTTCATGCGATAGCTGCTCAGATCGAAGCGCTCGAAATCGGGTCGATCCATCAATCGTCGATACTGAACCGGCACCAGCATGGCGTGCGTCACTTTGTGCCGCTGTGACAGTTCGAGGAACTTGCCGGCGTCGAACTTGGCCATCAAGACGACTGAACCCCCGCCGGCGATGGCGGGAAAGAAGGAGACCAGCGTGGTATTGGAATACAGCGGCGTGGAGCAGATCGTGACCGCCTCGCGGTCGTAACCGAAGTTGCGAGCGCGACGAACATGCGCCCACCGCATGCTGTGAGGTTGCACGATCCCTTTCGGCGTACCGGTCGTGCCGGAGGAATAGATGATGTTGAACGGCGCGTCGGGCGCGATCGTCACAGGCACCGGCACGCCACCCGCGGGAGCGAGCCAGGCATCGAGCGATCTCACCCCCGGCGCACGATCCAGACGAACCAACTGCAAATTGGCCGGCAAAGCGACGGTCGCCAGCGCGGTCGCGACGCTCTCATCCAGAAACAGAATCTTCGCGCCGCTGTCGGCAAGCATGGTGACCAGCGATTCCGGCGTCGATGACGGGGACAACGGCGCGACGGCGACACCCGCGCGTAAAGCGCCCAGAAACACGACGCCATACTCCACGCACGAGGCAGCACAAATCGCCACCGCCTCGCCGCTGCCGACGCGATCACGTTGCAAGGCAATGGCGACTCGATCCATCGATTCATCCAGCTCGCCATAACCGACGCCGCGGTGTTCATCGATCAGCGCCGGATGCTGGGGTCGCTCCCGGGCATACGCGCGGATCAGGTCGGCGATCAGGCCGAATTCCTGCTCGAGCAATGTTTCAGGCGAGGTCGGATTCATCGCGGCTTCATCCGTGCGGAGGGGCGGCACAATGCCACAGCGTGATGGGCGCCGACAGCGGCGCCGCGGCGGCATTGCATAAATTCAGACTCACGGACACACTCGACGCCTGTCTCGATACAACGCGTTCCGATCTGCGAAAAACAATTCTCAGGCAGTGTGACAACCATGCAGATGCCCGATCCCGCCGTAGAAGGTCAGCTCAAGGGCAAGGTCGCGCTGGTCACCGGCGCCGCGAGCGGCATCGGCCGCGCCAGCGCCATCGTGTTCGCACAGGCGGGCGCAGCGGTCGTGGCATTGGATCGCGCGGCTGAAGTGGAAGACACCGTATCCACTATCCGCAAGGACCACGGTCGCGCCACCGCCATCGTCAGCGACTCGTCCGAGGAAGCGAACATCGCCGGCGCCATCGACGCGGCGGTTCGCGAGTACGGCGCGCTCGATGTGTGCTACGCCAATGCCGGGATCAGCGGCGGCCTCGTGCCGCTCAACGAACAGACGCCCGAGCATTGGATGCAAGTGCTGACCATCAATCTGATCGGCACGTTCCTCGCCGTGAAGCATGCGGCACGAGTCATGACACCGCGCAAGCGGGGCTCGATCATCTGTACCGCCTCGGTGGCTGGCTTGCGCTCGGGCGCAGGCGGCACGCCGTACAGCGCCAGCAAGGCGGGCGTCATCAGCCTGGTGCAGACGACGGCCTATCAGCTGTCCGGCAGCGGCGTACGTATCAATGCCATTTGTCCTGGCTTGATCGAGACCGGCATGACCCGACCCATCTTCGATCAGGCCCGGGCGCGCGGCACCGATAACAAGATCGGTCAACTCAATCCGCTGCGCCGCGCTGGCGCGCCCATCGAGATCGCGCGCATGGCGCTGTTCCTGGCGTCGGACGCGGCGTCCTACGTCAACGGTCAGGCCTTCGCGGTGGACGGCGGCCTGTCCAGCTCGCATCCCATCGTGCCGCCCCGAGTGCCCTGACGGAACCGCGTCCGCGACCGGAGCGTCTCGCTAGGAGACAAAGGAGAACGCTCATGCGCGACTACGAGCGCTACGATGAAGATGATGAAGATTACGTGCCTCGCCGGCGCTCGGCCCTCGATACCGTGGAGTCGATCCTGCTGGTGGGTGCACTGGCGTTGATCGCGATGCCGGCGATCAAGGGCATCGCCCGGCGCTATCGGATCCGCAATCCGGTCGCGGCCGACGAGAACATGATCGATGAGTCGTTGAAAGAAACCTTCCCGGCCAGCGACGCTCCGGCGCACCGTTACGTCGACATCCCGGTCAACCGGCGCGACGTGACTCACTGATCGATCCGGGTTCAGGAGACGGGTAGCACCTCGAGCTTGGAGAGGTTCACCCGGATGCGCGTACCCGGTCGACGCTCCGGCGCAGCCGCGCTTTCGTGAAATCGAGCAGAACGCTCCGGCTGCCCGCCAAACTGCCGCGAGACCATGTCGATGATCCTCGCGCCGAGGCCGCCGGTTTCTTGGGAATGTTTGTCGTGCCAGCCCATCCCGTCGTCCGACACTTCCAGGACCGCGACTCGATCCGCGCCATGCTCGAGGACCACGCTCACTTCGCCCGGCTCGCCGGGCGCGAACGCGTGCTTGACCGCATTCATCACCAACTCGCTGGTCAACACGCCGAGCGACACCGCGTCGCGCGCGTTGATTTCCAGCGGCTGCACCTGACACTGGATGCGGATCAAATCTCCCGGCGGCAGCCCGGCACTGATGTCATCGAGCACCGCGCCGAGCACCTCATTGACCTTGACCGTCGCAAAGTCCGCCCCGAGGCGCAGCTTGCGATGAGCCGACGCGATCGCCTGCACGCGCATGCGGGCGGCGTTCAAGGCACGAGCCGCATCGGGATTCTTCACGGCCTTCTGTTGCATCGTCAGGAACGATGACACCAGCGCGAGATTGTTACCGACGCGATGATTGACGTCGGTCAACAACGATTCGGCTCGGGTGCGCTCGCGGTTCGCTGCTTCGGCGGTTCTCGCCAGCTCCTCGGTCCGAGCATTCACTCGCTCTTCCAGCTCGGCATTGTGAGAGGCGAGTCGCAACCGACTTTCGTGAACCGCCGCCAGGTACCGACGCACGCTGATGAGCGCGAATAACGCGAGCATGCCGCATGCGAGCAGCATCACGAGGACCGCACTGGTGAAGTGTTCCCGGAGGTCGGCGGCCGAGCGCTGACGTGCGACCAGCCGCTGCTGTTCAAATTCCGTGGCCGCCTCGATGCGCGTCCGAATGTCATTCATCGTCGGCAAGCCGGAGCGCTGAAGCGCAGCGATCGCGTCGGCACGACGGCCGTCACGATGCGCGGCGAGCGCCGCATCGATGCTGGCCAGCCGCTGCTGAATCAACGGCGCGAATGCTTCGACATTGGCGAGCTGGGGAGGATTGTCCGCAACCAGCGCGCGCAACGTGGCCAACTGCTCGGGCAGCAGTTCGCCCGCTTCCTGATGAGGTTTGAGAAAATCTTCGTTGCCGGTGAGGAGAAAACCGCGCAGTCCCGACTCGGCGCCGCCGAGCGTGAGCAATGTCTTATTGAGCGCTCGCTGCACTTCCATGGTCTGCACGACCAGTTCGTCCGCGGTGACGCCTTGTCGCGACACATGAAACGTCAACCCGGCCGAACCCAGCAGCAGCAAAAAGCTGAGCGCAATCGTGGCGACCAGCGCGCGATTCCGGCGCAGGGAAGGTTCTTGTAAGACTTGCATATCCGCTGATGGACGAATGTCCAAGCGGCCGATACTAACAAAGCCCCGCAGCGAGTCAGCCGGGCGAAACCCGCTCTAGTTTGTCAGGACTAAATCGTCGCGATGAATCATCTCATCTCGGCCGTGGAATCCGAGCAGCGTTTCGATCTCGCTGGATTTGTGTCCGAGCAATCGCTCGGCGTCGGTGCTCGAATACGCGACGAGACCGCGTGCGATTTCGTTACCCGCGGCGTCTCGCACGATGAGCGCGTCTCCGCGCTGGAACGGACCGACGATGCGCGTCACGCCCGCGGGCAACAGGCTCTTGCCTCGACTGAGAGCAGCGGCCGCGCCTTCGTCTACATAAAGCTCACCCGCAGGTTGCAACGTACCCGCGATCCATTGCTTGCGCATGGTCGACGGACTCGCCGACGGATAGAACCAGCTGCAACGTGCGCCTTCTTCAATCCGTTTTACCGGATGCAACTCTCTGCCGAGCGCCACGCACATATGACAGCCTGCACCGACGGCGATTTTCGCCGCGGTGATTTTCGTCGCCATGCCGCCGGTGCCGACCGCGGAGGCCGATCCGCCCGCCATGGCTTGGATTTCGGGCGTGATCGCGCGCACTTCGGGAATGAATTGCGCATTGGGATCGCGCGTGGGATCGGCCGTGTACAGGCCGTCGACGTCCGACAACAGAATCAGGCAATCCGCGCTGATCATCTGCGCGACGCGCGCCGCCAACCGGTCGTTGTCACCATAACGTATCTCGGCGGTAGCGACGGTGTCGTTCTCGTTGATGACCGGCACCGAGCCGAGCTTCAACAAAGTGCGCAGCGTGTTGCGCGCATTCAGGTACCGACGACGCTGCTCCGTATCGCCGGGAGTGAGCAGAATCTGCGCGACGCTCAACCCGTGATGCTCGAGCACTTCGGTCCACGCGTGCGCCAGGCGGATCTGGCCCACCGCCGCCGCCGCCTGCTTCTCGTCCAGTTTCAGCTTGCCTGGAGCGAGTCCGAGTTGCCGGCGACCCAGCGCGATCGCGCCCGAGGACACCAGCAGCACCTCCTGCCCCCGCGCGCGCAATGCGCCGATATCGGCCGCCAGGGTTTCCAGCCAGTCTCGTTTGACCGAGCCGCTGGCGGGATCGGCCAGCAGGGCCGAGCCGACCTTGATGACGATACGCCGTGCCTGCATTAGCGGCTGGGCGGATGTCTGTGCTCGCGTTATGGCTGTCATGGCATGGAGAATGTAAGGGCGCGGCAGTGTAGGCACCGGCCGAACCCCCGTCCATCCGCCCATGAAAGACCGCGCCGCGCTGTTTCACTCACTTGGCAGTCTTGGAGAATGCCCCTAATATTCCGCCGCCGGTGAATACACCGGTTCTCGTCGTTTGAGGTGTGTGCGTGGCCAGAGATTACGACCCGGTCCAGGGAAAATGGTATGAGGATCTCGAAGAGAACGAGGTCTTCAAGGTCCTGTCCGTGGATCCCGACCAGGAGTTGGTCGAAGTCCAGTACGAGAACGGCGATATCGAGGAGATCGACCTCGATACCTGGCATGAGCTCGATCTGGAGCAGGCCGAGGAGCCCGAAGGCTGGGCCAGCGATGACGAGGAAGAAGAGGAAGAAGAAGAGGAAGACGACGAGGACGATTGGGACGAGGACGACGACGATTGGGACGACGACGAGGACGAAGACCTCGACGACGACGATGACGATTACAACGATCGGGACGACGCCTGAGCGTTCCGATACCTGCTTCCCTCTCCCCTGCCACGGTCTTTTTCTCGACCGCGCCCGGTATAACGCGGCGCGGTCGATCCGAAACCTTCTCCATCGCACAGCGATAAGCGCGGCCTCGTGAACGCGCACCGAGCCGCCTCGGTCAGTACTGCCCTCGTCTGGTTCAGGCGCGATCTGCGCCTCACGGACAATCCCGCGCTCCTTCATGCCCTCGAACACGCCGAGCGCGTGGTGCCTGTCTTCGTCTATTCACCGGAAGAGGAACAGCCGTGGGCCCCGGGCGCGGCCAGTCGCTGGTGGCTGCATCACAGCCTGGTCGCTCTGGACGCCGGCCTGCGCAAAATCGGCAGCCAGCTCATCGTGCGCCGAAGCGATTCGCTCTCGGCACTGCGCGATCTCATCCGCAAAACCGGCGCGACGCTGGTGTGCTGGAACAAGCTTTACGAACCGGCGGCACTGAAGCGCGACGCCGAGGTCGCGGCGGCGCTGGGCCATGACGGCGTGTCAATCGAGCAGAGCAATGCAGCGTTGTTGTTCGAACCGGGCACGGTGTTGAACGGGCAGAACCTGCCCTATCGTGTGTTCACCCCGTTCTGGCGCACGGTGGAAAAGCTGCTGCCGACCTTGCCGCCGCCGAGCAAGGCGCCCCGCAAGCTACCGCCAGTGCCGCGCGGTCTGTCGCGCATCTCTATCGACGACCTCGGACTGCTGCCCACGATCCCTTGGGATCAAGGTCTGGCGGAAACCTGGATGCCGGGCGAAATCGGTGCATGCAAGCAGCTCGAACAGTTCGGCAAGCAGATCGCCCGTTATCCGACCGGACGGGATCGGCCCGACCGCGCCGAGACCTCGCGCCTCTCGCCTCATCTGCATTTCGGTGAAATCGGGCCGCGGCAGATTGTCGCCATGCTCCGACATTCGAACGGCGGCGCGGCCCAGGCGAAAGCGACGGACAGCTATCTGCGACAGATCGGCTGGCGCGAGTTCGCGCATCACCTGCTGTTTCATTTTCCCGCGACGACCGACGCGCCGCTGGACCCGCGCTTCGCCAAACAGAAATGGCGACGCAGCCCTTCCGACCTGCGAGCCTGGCAACGCGGCCTCACCGGCATTCCGCTGGTCGATGCCGGCATGCGCGAACTGTGGCGCACCGGCTGGATGCACAACCGTGTTCGAATGATCACTGCATCCCTGCTGACCAAGAACCTGCAGATTCATTGGCTGCAAGGCGCGCGCTGGTTCTGGGACACGCTCGTCGACGCGGATCTGGCGAACAACACGCTCGGCTGGCAATGGGTCGCGGGCTGCGGCGCCGACGCGGCGCCCTACTACCGCATCTTCAATCCGGTGCTACAGGCGAAGCGCTTCGATCCACTGCGCGGCTACATCCGCCTTTGGATTCCCGAGCTCGCGCGGCTGCCGGATCGCTGGATCCATCAACCGTGGGCCGCACCGGCGGCTGTTTTACAGCAAGCGGGCGTCGAACTGGACAAAACGTATCCCCGCCCGTGCGTCGATTTGGGGGAATCCCGCAAGCGCGCGCTTCAGGTTTATTCCCAACTGCGTTAATGAATTAACGATTTGAATCCGTAGCTTGCCGCTCCTGCGAAATCCGTCACGAGGACGCATGAGCATGAGCACCCACCCTGAAACCGCACCGCCGAGGCCGTCGGAAGTCGTGACTTCCGACGCGCGCCTCGCCAGTGCCACGGCCGCTTTCGACAAGAAAGAAAAAACGCTGTGGACCAGCTTGAGCCGCTGGCTCGACGCGGGCGCCGGGTTGGCCAATTTCGATTCGGCCAGGATCGATGACATCGACTGGTTGCGCGTCATTCCCTTCATCGGCATGCACATCGCCTGCGTGGCGGTGCTGTTCGTCGGCGTGAGCCCGATCGCGGCCGGCTTCGCTGTCGGCATGTACGTGATCCGCATGTTCGCGATCACCGGGTTCTATCATCGTTACTTCTCACATCGCTCGTTCAAGACTTCGCGCGCCGGCCAGTTCGTGTTCGCTCTGCTCGGCGCCTCAGCCGTGCAGCGCGGCCCGATCTGGTGGGCTGCGCACCACCGTCATCACCACGCGTTCTCGGACACCGAGCACGATGTTCACTCGCCGGTCCAGCGCGGCTTTCTCTGGAGCCACCTGGGCTGGTTCCTGTCACGTCGTCACTTCCAACCCGACCTGTCCCGCGTCCGCGACCTGCTGAAATTCCCCGAGCTGAAACTGTTGGATCGCTTCGACATCCTGGTGCCGGTCGCGCTCGCGGTCGGGCTGTTCGGCCTCGGCGCGCTGTTCGAGCACTACGCGCCCAGCCTGCACACGAATCGCTGGCAGATGCTGGTGTGGGGCTTCTTCGTGTCGACGGTCGTGACTTATCACGCGACCTACACCATCAACTCGCTGTGTCATCGCTTCGGCAAGCGCCGTTACGAGACCAGCGACGACAGCCGCAACAACCTGTGGCTGGCACTGCTCACGTTCGGCGAAGGCTGGCACAACAACCACCATCATTACCCGGTGTCGACGCGACAAGGTTTTTATTGGTGGGAGATCGACCTGACGTACTACGGGCTGCGCGTGCTCGCGCTGTTCGGGATCGTCTGGGATCTCAAGCCCGTGCCTCGCGAAGTGCGCGACGCGCGCACCCGTCGATCGCCAGCTCACTAACAACAAGCATCCACATCGTTACGGGCAGGGAATCAGCATGCGCATCGGAGTCATCGGCGCGGGAATCGCAGGGCTTTATGCGGCCTGGCGGCTGAGCCGGCAGCACGACGTCACCGTATTCGAAGCGGGCCACTATCCCGGCGGCCACACCAACACCCTCGACGTCGACTGGCAAGGCAAACGCTATGCCGTCGACACCGGGTTCATCGTCTTCAACGACTGGACCTACCCGAACTTCATCGCGATGTTGCGCGAGCTGGGCGTGCAGTGGCAGCCCTCGAACATGAGCTTCAGCCTGCGCTGCGAGCGCACCGGGCTGGAGTACAACGGCACCTCGTTGAATGCATTGTTCGCGCAGCGCTCGAACCTCGTGAGTCCGTCGTTCCTGCGCATGATCTACGACATCCTGCGCTTCAATCGTGAATCGCGCGCGCTGCTGAAGACCCACGACGACAAGCTGACCCTAGGCGAATATCTGCGCGCCCACGGTTATTCCGAATCGTTCGCCGAGCGTTACATCCTGCCCATGGGCCGCGCGATCTGGTCCGCCGAGGCCGATGCGATGCTGTCGTTCCCGGCGCGCTTCTTCGTGGACTTCTTCGAACGCCACGGCTTTCTGAACATCGACAACCGCCCGCAGTGGCAGGCGGTCAAAGGCGGGTCGCGCGAATACGTGCGCAAGTTGATTGCGTCGATGCAGGCCGACGTGAAGTTGTCGACGCCGATTGAAAGCGTGCGTCGGCGGCCAAACGACGTCGAGGTCTGCACGAACCGGGGCGACGTATATCGCTTCGATCACCTTTTCATCGCCTGCCACAGCGATCAGGCGCTCGATCTGTTGAGCGACCCGACACCGGCCGAACGAGAAGTGTTGAAAGCATTTCCGTACGCCGCCAACGAAGCGATCCTGCACACGGACACCTCGTTACTGCCTCGCCGACCTCTGGCACGCGCCGCTTGGAATTATCACGCGCTGAAGAATCCACAGCAGCCGGTCGCGCTGACCTACGACATGAACGTCCTGCAGTCGCTGGATGCGCCGACGAAGTTCCTGGTGACCCTGAATCATGCGGACGCGATCGACCCGAGCAAGATCATTCAGCGCATCGCTTATCACCATCCGGTTTATCTGCCCCAAGGCGTGGCTGCTCAAGCGCGCCATCGCGAAGTGAATGGCGCTCGCCGCACGTACTACTGCGGGGCTTATTGGCGTTATGGGTTCCACGAAGATGGCGTCGTGACGGCCATGCGCGCGCTGGAGCATTTCCAATGGGACCTCACGTCGCGCGGCGAAACTGCCCCGCCGCCTGCGGCAAGCGTTGCGTGATGGCGGTCCAACAGACGCGAGACCTCCATGGAAAGTTGTATCTATAACGGTTGGGTTCGTCACCGCCGGCACGAGCCGGCCGGGCATCAGTTCCGCTATGCGCTGTTCATGATGTATCTGGACCTGGCCGAACTGCCCCAGCTGTTCGATGAGTACTGGTGCTGGTCGGCTCGCGGCCCGGCGCTGGCGCGGTTCAAACGTTCCGATTATCACCAGACACTCAATGATGGTGTGGATGATGTGGGCGGCGAACTGAGCCTCGACGAAGCCGTCCGCCGCACCGTGACGGCGCAAACCGGCCGCCGGCCCGACGGGCCGATTCGCATGCTCACGCACCTGCGTTACTTCGGCTACATCTTCAACCCCGTGTCGTTCTATTACTGCTACGACAGCAGCGGCACGCATGTTCAAACCGTTCTCGCTGAAATCACCAACACGCCTTGGAAGGAGCGCCACGCCTACGTGCTGCCCGTCTCGTCGGCGACGCGCAACGACACGGTCATGCGTTTCGAGTTCGGCAAGGCGTTTCACGTGTCGCCGTTCTGGCCCATGGACATGAGCTACGACTGGCGCCTGAGCGTGCCGGGCGAGCAATTGCGCATTCACATGGACAACTTGCAGCACAAAGAGGGACACACCCGCCGGGTGTTCGACGCCACGCTGACGCTGCAACGAGAGGAAATCTCCAGCGCCTCGCTAACGCGAGCGCTGTGTCGATATCCGCTCATGACCGCCCAGGTTTCCGGTGCGATTTACTGGCAGGCCCTGCGCCTGTGGTTCCGACGCACGCCGTTCTTCACTCATCCGAAGTGGACCGTGACGCCATGACAACAGCAAGACCGTCGATCCTCCCCGATACGCCCGCGCTGGTCGCCAGCGACTCGTGGCTGCAACGAACCGGCCGCACTGCGCTGCTCGGCCAATTGAAACATCTGAAGCACGGCGAGATCGCCGTGGTCGACAATGGCGAGGTGCATCGCTTCGGCAAGCACACGCCGGAGTGCTCGCTGTCCGCGACGGTGGAAGTCGTCCACCCACAATTCTGGGCCGACGCCGCGTTCGGCGGCACGACCGGCGCGGGCGAAGCTTATATTCACGGCCACTGGCGCAGTGACGATCTGGTTTCGCTCGTGCGCATCATGGTCCTGAATCGAGAGATCATGCAAACCATGGAAGGCGGCCTCGCGTTCCTGACCTCGCCGCTGCGTCGGATCTTCCACTGGATGAATCGCAACTCGAAGGACGGCAGCCGCAAGAACATCGCGGCCCACTACGACCTCGGCAACGAGTTCTTCCAACTGTTCCTCGACGACACGATGGCGTATTCGTGCGGCATCTTCGAGGCGCCGGAAGCGACGCTGAAGGAAGCGTCGCTCGCCAAGTTCGAGGCGGTCTGTCGGAAGCTGCAATTGAAGCCCACGGATCATTTGATGGAGATCGGTACTGGCTGGGGCGGCTTGGCGATCTACGCTGCGAAGAAGTACGGCTGCCGTGTCACGACGACGACGATCTCCAAGGAGCAATATGCGCTCGCGAAGGAGCGCGTCGCCGCCGAGGGGTTGAGCGATCGGATCGATTTGCGGTTGGATGATTACCGCGATCTGACGGGGCAATACGACAAGCTGGTGTCGATCGAGATGATCGAAGCCGTCGGACACCAGTTCCTGGACACTTACATCGCCAAATGCGCCTCGCTGCTCAAGCCGGACGGCGCCATGCTGATCCAGGCGATCACGATCCAGGATCAGATCTATAACGATGCGTTGAAAAGCGTGGATTTCATCCAGCGCTTCGTATTCCCCGGCAGCTTCATCCCCTGCGTCACGGCCATCACGGACGCGGTGACGCGCTCGACGGACATGAAGGTTTCTCACCTCGAAGACATCGGCCCGCACTACGCCACCACTCTCCATCTGTGGCGGGAGAACTTCTTCGCGAGCATCGGCAAGGTGCGCGCACTCGGCTATCCGGAGGAGTTCATTAGGCTGTGGGACTACTATCTCTGCTATTGCGAAGGCGGGTTCGCGGAGCGGCAGCTAGGTGACGTGCACATGTTGATGGTGAAGCCGGGCTGGCGCGGGTAAAGTTCGCGGCACCATGTTGCCGCTACGCCTTGCCATCTTCGCCGGGGTCTTCGGAATCGCGCTGTCCGGGCTGTTCTGGCTGCTCGGCAATCTGAGCGAGCCGGAGCTGTTACGCTCGAAGAAAGCGGTTGTGGTAAAGGGCTGCGATCCGATCGAAGACGAGAACGCGGCCCGGATTTGCCCGCAGCTGTTTTGTCAGAAGCATCTGCTCGATACGCGCGTCTTCGAGCTTCGATATCGCTTTGATGTCACGATCGATCAGCGCTCCAGGCAGGAGCATTTGATCGGCGGCGTCGCTAAACCTTTCGTGGCCAAGCCTGGAGATGGGCCGGAACGTAATTTCCTGTGCGTGCTCGAAGGGAGTCGGGTGGTTTCCAGTCGGGCGCTCTCGGCCGAAGAGTTGCGCGATGTCTTGGGCGGCGGTGCGGCTAATTGAGGATGGCATCGGACTCGGCGCCGGCGGTCCGCATCGCCGGGCTGTCTGTTTCCGCGTCGTCCTCGGAGCGGAGACGGAGCGTTGGTGGTCTGCGTCGCCGGGCAATCTGTTTCCGCGTCGTCCTCGGAGCGGAGGCGGAGCGTTGGTGGTCGCATCGCCAGGCAATCTGTTTCCGCGTCGTCCTCGGAGCGGAGGCGGAGCGTTGGTGGTCCGCGTCGCCGGGAGCGACCTACCTCGTCCCGGCACCGCGCTCCCCTACTGCCTTCGCTATCGCTCGGCCCGTTGGTCCCATCCCT